>CAZKVT010000014.1:0-42575 GCA_964556365.1 uncultured bacterium
GAGGGTGCAAATCAAAAATTTCCCCTATTTTTTCAATAACGCCGGTATTATGAACACCGTCTATATTTATCCAGGTAATCGAATCTTTATCTTTAAACGGAAAACAATCCTCTGCTTTTACTCCTTCCTTTTTTTGAAATTCGTCTTTATTGTAATCGATAACCGTTATACCTACTTCGGCAGTCTTTTCTTTCCCTACATAAACCACAGTTCCGGGGCTGTGTCCCTTCTGTGTAGAAATTGTTTTAAAAAAATCAGCCATAGTATCCTCCCTTTTCTTATTTTACCGAAGGATCTTCCGGTAAACCCAATTTCTTATAGAGGTCTTTTCTTCCGCTTTTGTCTCCTTCGATTATTTTGTGCGCGTAACCGGCGACTTCTTTCGCGTACTCTCTCGGAACGCAGATAACACCGTCTCCATCCGCGACTATCACATCGCCTGGTCTGACAAGCGCGCCGCCGCACTCTATAGGAAGATTAACAGATTCGACCTCATTACGTCCCGGTCTTATGCCTCTGCCGACTTTCCTGAAATAAAGAGGAATTTTTTCTGTTATAATTTCATCGGTATCTCTCGATGTAGCGTCTGTAACCACCCCAACACAGCCATGCAATTTCCAATTCATGATATTATACGACCCAATCGAACCTACATCGTTTTCCGAATCGTCGATAACAAGAACGGAACCTTCCCGAAGTATCGGAACAAAAGGCTCGGACGATAGTTCGTTATACCATTTACCTACCCATTCATCATATTTGGCAACCGGTATTTTTCCCGGCAGAGGTTCATTGGCTGGCATGTAACGCACTGTAACGGCAATCCCTATTATACGATGAGTGAAATTTTTGGCGTCTTTCCAGAGAGGATGTATTTCCGGATCCATCAAACCAACATTGTGAAAACCAAAAGCATCCATACCGTCACAAACATCGGCAACTCGCAAGCCCTCGAATAGTTCTAAGATTTTTTTGTCTTCTTCCGCTGTATATATTTTTGTTTCTATAAACCTTTTACCGTCGCGTAAATTTTTTATTTCAGTTAATGTTTTTTCTTCTGCTTTGAGAGTCAACACTGTAAAGAAACAAAAAAATGAGGACAAAATAACAGCCGGGTAAAAATACTTAAATTTAACCATTAATACCTCCCGATTTTTCAAACAATCGATAATATACCAAATTTCACGAGTTTGTCAAATTTTAACAGCCCACTCCAAAGTTATTATTTCTTTTTATATCATTTTCCTTTCTTCCCTAACCAGAGACAAAAGCAAGATTGAAGCAATACCAGCAAGGCTTGATCCGTAAGAAAACGCCGCGAAAGAGCCGAATTTCTGCCATATAAAGCCAAAAATTACACTCGACGGAAATGCCGCGATTCCGACTGCCAGATGATAAAATCCGAACGCGGTGCCCTGAAATTTTTTACCGACAAGGTCACTCACAAATGCTTTTTCTACACCTTCTGTAAGTCCAAAATATATTCCGTAAAGAGCAAATAAACCCCATATATGAAATGTACTGTAAGAAAATCCGAAACCCAGATATATAAGAGCATAAATAATCCATCCGCTTACTATTACCTTTCGCCTTCCAACTCTGTCAGACCAAACTCCCCCGGGGACCGAGGTTACCATCTTTACAAAATGAAGCACAATCCAGAGGAGAGGAATAAGAGAAATTACAATACCGGTATCTTTTGCCTTTAAAATAAGAAAAGCATCGGATGAATTTCCGAGAGTGAAAAGGATTAGAATTAATAGATAAACCCTAAAATTTTTTGAAAGAATAGAAAAATTAAATTCTATATTTTGTTTTTTTGCCTGTATTTTCTTTTCTTTTACAAAGAAAAAAACGATGAAAATAGTTATGATCCCGGGTAATAAAGCCCAGGCGAATAAATTTTTGAGACTCATTCCGCACTTAAGAAGTATTATTGCCGAGAGAGGTCCGACTATCGCACCCGCGTGATCCATCGCCCGATGTAAACTAAAAGCTTTACCCTTTATATCTTCCGGTGTAGAAATGGAAATAAGAGCATCTCTGGGCGAAGTTCTTATCCCTTTGCCCAAACGATCTATAAATCTTATAACTGCAACTTGCCACCAGAATCTGCTTAAAGCGATTATGGGTCTTCCGAGCGCAGCCAGGGAATAACCGACTAAAATAAGCGCTTTCCTCTTTTTTATTTTATCCGAAAACCAGCCTGAAAACAGTTTAAGGAGACTGGCGGTCGATTCCGCTATACCTTCGATAATTCCTAAAGCCCCTGCCCCAACACCGAGAACAGAAGTAAGAAAAATCGGCAAAAGGGGATAAATCATCTCGCTTGCTGCGTCGTTAAGTAAACTGACAAAACCTAAAGCTTTTACATTTTTAGGAATATCTTTAAAAAATTTCATAGGTCGCTTTCTATAAAAAATATTTACTGCTTGTATTTAAAAAGTCAAGTGTTGATTTTATAGGTATGTATTGTAAATTATGCAAAAAATTGCATAAAGCTCATTAGGCTCTCAAATATCTCATGTCCTTTAATACTAAATTTTTACGGAGAAAAAAGACGACGTAGAAAAAGGATAAATGAATAATTTTTCATAAAAAAATGAAAGTTTTGTCTTGACAATCGAATAAAATAAGGTATTATAAAATATTGCCGATTATTGAGGAGGGTTAAATGAAAAAAGAAGTAAAAAAAGTAGTTCTCGCGTACTCCGGAGGGCTGGATACAACAGTGATTCTTCACTGGCTTAAGGAGAACTACGACTGTAAGGTTATAACATTCACCGCCAACCTTGGGCAGGAAGATGAATTGGAAGGGCTCGAGGAAAAAGCTCTTTCTTCAGGGGCGGAAAAGGCTTATGTGGTGGATTTGACTGAGGAATTCGTTACGGATTATGTTTTTCCCGTTCTGAAAGCCGGAGCGGTATATGAAGGCAACTATCTTTTAGGGACTTCTTTCGCGCGTCCGATTGCGGCGAAAAAACAGGTTGAAATAGCGGAAAAGGAAGGCGCGGACGCGGTTGCTCACGGCTGTACAGGGAAAGGGAATGATCAGGTGCGATTCGAATTAACGTATAAAGCTTTAAACCCAAAATTAAAGATAATCGCGCCATGGAGAGAATGGGATATAAAATCCCGGGAAGATGAAATAGACTACGCGAAAAAATACGGATTGCCTACAACCAGCACTCGGGAAAAAATTTACAGCAACGATACCAATTTATGGCATAGAAGTATAGAGGGTGGAATACTTGAAGATCCCTGGAATGAGTTTCCTAAAGACGCTTATGAATTCACTCGATCGCCGGAAGATGCTCCCGATGCAGCTGAAACGGTAGAAATAACATTCGAAAAAGGGATTCCAATAGCCATTGACGGAGAAAAACTTCAGCCTGTGGATTTGCTTGTTCAGCTAAACAAAATAGGTAAGAAACACGGTATCGGTATGGTGGACATGGTTGAAAATCGCCTTGTGGGTATTAAGTCGCGGGGAGTTTACGAAACCCCGGGAGGAACTATACTTTACGAAGCTCATAAACAATTAGAAAGTATAATCCTCGACGCTAATACACTGCATCATAAAATGGATGTAGCGAACCTTTACGCGCAATTGGTTTACAACGGATTGTGGTTTTCTGAATTAAAGGAAGCGCTCGACGCTTTTATAGATAAAACCCAGGAAAAAGTAAGCGGAGTTGTCCGCCTTAAACTTTACAAAGGGAACGTGATTACGTTGGGGCGAAAGTCTAAGTTTTCAACTTATCGAGAGGATTTCGCCACTTTTGGGGAAGATAAAATTTATAACCAGAAAGACGCGGAAGGTTTTATCAATCTTTTCGGTTTGCAGTTAACAATACGAGGTTTACGGAAGCTTAAAAAGGAAGATAAACTTTAGGAAGAAAAAATGGGGAAAGAAAAAATCTGGAAAGGTCGTTTTACTAAAGGGACTGCACCGGAAATGGAAAAATTCAGTCATTCGATTAATACAGATAAGCTTCTGTACGCGGAAGATGTTGCCGTAAATAAAGCATGGGCTAAAGCGTTAAATAAAATCGGAATTTTATCAAAGAAAGAAACCAAGGAAATTTTAGCCGCGCTCGAAGTTATAAAAAAAGAATTCGAAAGCGATAATTTTCTTATACAACCGGGTGATGAAGATATACACAGTGCAATAGAACGCAGATTAACAGAAATCGTGGGAGAGGCAGGTAAAAAAATTCATACGGGACGCAGCCGTAATGATCAGGTAATGACGGACGTGCTTCTTTATCTGAAAAAAACTGTTTCGTTAGTTCTTAAACAAATAATAGAACTCGAAAAAGTTATTGTCGATGTCGCGAAAGAGAACATCGATTTAATAATGCCCGGCTATACCCACCTTCAGCAGGCTCAACCCATTCTTTTCTCGCATTATCTGCTCTCTCTTTTCTGGTTAATCCAAAGAGATAAAGAATCTTTATTGTTAGGCTTAAAGCATTGCGGATTTATGCCCCTGGGTTCGGCCGCCTTATCAGGTACAGGTTTTCCCGTCGATTTGCAATCGATTGCGGGGGATTTAGGTTTCGAGGGGCCCGGGCTAAATAGTCTGGATATAACAGCTCATCGTGATATCCCTACGTTTATTAGTTTTTCTCTGACATTGATAACTTTACATTTGAGCCGTTACGCGACGGATTTGATACTATGGTCGAGCCAAGAATTTGGGTTTGTTGAAATAGATGATAAGTATGCCACAGGCAGCAGCATTATGCCCCAGAAAAAAAATCCTGACAGTCTCGAACTCATAAGAGGCAAAGCGGCTTCCGCGATAGGGCATCTTACCGCGCTTCTAACTATATGTCATGGACTTCCTCATTCTTATAACCGGGATTTGCAGGAAGATAAAAAACATATTTTTGAGATTGTTGAAATAGCGAAAGGGTCGCTCGAGATTTTCGCCGGAGTTTTAAAAACTTTAGCAATAAAAAAAGAAACTATTGCGGCCAAACTTTCTTCCACGCTTCTTGCTACGGAGATAGCGGATTATTTAACAGAAAAAGGTACTCCTTTTAGAACAGCACATGAAGTTACCGGAAAAATTGTGAAGTGGGCTGAGAATAATAATACTCCCTTAGATAAAGCACCTTTAAGCAAATTAAAGGATTTTTCTTCTCTTTTCTATGAAGATATTTATGGTTTTTTGAAATTCGAAAAGGCTGTTGCACGGCGTAATCTGATGGGTGGAACAGGTAAGAAATCCGTTAAGGAGCAAATAAAAAAAGCAACCGGGATTATAAAAAGTTCTATGTCCAAACTTTAATTAAGCGAGGATGTGAAAATGTCTAAAAGTAAAAATAAACGTTTAGAAATAGTGAGAAGTATATTGAATGAGAATAAAATACATTCCCAGGTCGAATTAAAGGAAAGACTGGAGGAAAACAGAATGAATATTTCTCAGTCTACTCTTTCTCGTGACTTGAAAGAACTCGGTTATATAAGAGCACCCATAGGAGATGGCACATATAGGATAATCAAAGTCGAGGGGGGAGAGGAGCGACTCGATCTTCTTTTTAGATTAGGGTTGGTGGAGTTGTCTTACGTGAATAATATTATTGTAATAAGAACAAAAACAGGAAATGCCCAGGCTGTTTGTACAGCTATAGACCATGCAAGAGTAGACGGAATTGTCGGAACTCTCGCGGGAGACGATACTATTTTTGCTCTGGCGAAAAACAAAATAGTCGCAGTTAGGGTTGTAACAGAACTTAAAAAGTATATAGGGTAAGCAAGAATCCAGAAGACAGGAGTCTGAAGTCAGAATCCCATCCCCACACCAAGTAATAGGACGCAGATAAACGCAGATTTAAAAGGATTTTTTATTTGTTTTTACTACTTACTGCTCTCTCCTACCTACTCACTTTTTTCCAATTTCTACTTAAAAACAACCGCGACGCCGTTGGCGGTTTTATCAATTTTAACGTGTTTTGTTTTTCTTACCACATGATGTTTCCATGGGCCTTTACCGACAACGCCATGATGCTTAGATACATATATTGTAGGGTCAACATCATATTCGACAAGCATAATCCCATCTGCCCCAATCTCACGAGCTTTTTTAATCATCAAAGCATTTAACTCGACTCTTCGCGCGTTTTTGCCTAAATGAGCTTCGATTACGCCGATAACACGATGAGGTCTTTTGATTTTCTCGCTCGTAAGTACAATCTCGGCATTGGAGGGTTTCGGAGTTTCTACGTATGATTCATCGATTTTTGTATATGTAACGTTTGAAGAAGAACAACCAATTACTATAAAGATTAAAAAAAGTAAAATTGCAGACTTTTTCATTTGGTCTCCTTTTGTTTTTATAAAAAATTAGCCTTATTCTATATTAAGCTTTGGCTTTGAAGACTACTGTGGTAAATAGTTCGATTATAAAACCGTAAATAATTCCCATTACCACAGTCATTATGAAAAGCATATTAGGCGTAAATTGCCCGCCTGCTGCAAGCATGCTGGAAAAACCCATAGGTATACTAAAAACAAATCCCATAATTGGACCATGAAGCCACCATTTCATTTTCAAAGCACTAATACCAATTGCAACCCCAATTAATGTTCTACCAGTTACAATTGAAAGAGAGATAACCCAGGGCATCTGTCCGTTCGATGATGCAAGCAACCAACAAATAATTCCGCAGATTAAACCAAAGATCGTAGCAATTGTAATTCTTTTCCCCATAATAAAAAACCTCCTGTTATTTTTTTAAATTATAAAGAAATTTAAATATTATGTCAAGGGATTTTATAGTAATTACAATTTGAGAAAAAGCCCTTGACATCGAGGCTAATTATGTGTATATAAATATTATAAGTAAATGTGTTTAAACGAATTAGCAATAGTAAGGAGGTAGTTTTATGACAAAGACACGTGCAGATGTTGTCGCAAATATTTCAAAAGGAACGGGAATCCCGGTAAAAGAAGTTAGGTCGGTAATCGAAGCTTTTCTTGAAGAAGTTAAAGAGGTTTATTATTCTAATAATAGAATTGAGCTCAGAGGCTTTGGCGTTTTTGGAAATAAATTTCGAAAAGGAAGAATAGGAAGAAATCCCAGAACCAATGAAGAAGTAAAAATACCCGGCAGATGGATGCCTACTTTTAAACCTTCAAAGGTTATAAAGAGAGAAGTTGAGAAAAAATATTTTCCCGAAGATTAACACCCGTAGCTCAATGGATAGAGCGTCCCGCTCCGGCCGGGAAGGTTGAAGGTTCGAATCCTTTCGGGTGTAAGTAGTTTTCAAGAAATATCATGGGCGCTAAAATAGAAGAGTTTTTGAGCAAGGTCGTCGAACTTGAAGGTTCGGATCTTCACATTAAAGCGGATGAACCTCCTATAGTAAGAGTGCAGGGAAATTTGCAAAGAATTGAGGGGTACAAACCCTTTTTACCCGAAGAAATTCAAAATATCGTTTTCGAAATAATGACTGACGAGCAAAAAGAACGTTTTAAAGAAGAATGGGAACTCGATATTGCTTATGAACTTCCAAAGAAAGCAAGATTCAGGATGAATGTTTTTCTTCAAAGAGGAAAAGTTGGGGTCAATGTCAGAGTTATTCCCATAAAGGTTAAAACAATAGATGAATGGAAACTTCCGGAGATATTAAAGAAAATTGCTCTCTCATCACACGGTTTTGTACTTGTAACGGGGCCGACCGGCGCGGGTAAATCGACCACACTCGCCGCTATGGTAGAGCAGATAAATTTAACAGAAAAAAAACATATAATTACAATCGAAGATCCTATAGAGTATGTCTTTGAAGATAAGAAAAGTGTAATTGAGCAAAGGGCTATAGGTGTAGACACCAATTCTTTTGAAGATGCGCTTAAGAGGGTAATGAGGCAGAATCCCGATGTTATAATGATCGGAGAAATGAGAGATAAAGAAACAATAGAAAAAGCACTTAACGCCGCGGAAATGGGTTGTCTTGTTTTTGCGACACTTCATACTCCTGATGCGCCTCAAACAGTTGATAGAATAGTAGACGTTTTTGCCCCGGAACATCAACATCAAATCCGGGTACAATTTGCTTCGACAATTCAAGCTGTAATAGCTCAAACTTTACTTAGGAAATCTGACGAAAAAGGAAGGATCGGGGCGTATGAAATTCTTATCGGTACAAAAGGTGTTTCTAATGCTATTAGAGAGGGCAAAATCGAACAAATTTATAATATAATAAAATCCGGTGGGCAGTTTGGGATGAAGTTACTGGATGATTATTTGAAAGAGCTTTATCTGAGAGGACAGGTTGATTATGAAGAAGCTTTGTCTAAAGCTTCCAACCCAAAAATGTTTGAATCGTCTTTAGCCAGAGGTTAAAATGTCGGTTAATATTGGAGATTTTCTCACTAAAATGAAAGAAGACGGAGTTTCCGATCTTATTCTAAAAGTTGATTCTGTCCCTATAATGAGAAAAGATAGAGAGCTTATCAAGTTGGAGGATTCTGTTCCTATAAAAGAGGAAGATATAAGAGATATAGCAGCAAGTGTCATGTCACGTAAGCAATTAGAACAGTTTGAGCATGATAAAGAAATGGATCTTGCGGTTAATGTACCGGGGCTTTCCAGATTCAGGGTAAATGTTTTTATGCAAAGAAGATGTCCGGGAATAGTTTTCCGTCTTATCCCATCCGAGATACCGGAGCTTGGTAGTTTACAGTTACCCTCAGTTTTGGAAGATTTTGCAATGAAACCAAGAGGTCTGCTGCTCATTACAGGTCCTTCCGGTTGCGGAAAATCAACAACGATTGCTTCTATAATTCAATATATAAATGAGAGAAAAACAACCCATATAATAACAGTAGAGGATCCAATCGAGTTTATATACGAGGATAAAAAAGCAGTTATAGACCAGAGGGCTGTTGGTTATGATACGCATTCTTTTACTTCCGCTGTGAAGTTTGCTTTGCGCCAGGATCCTGATGTTATAGTTGTCGGAGAAATGCGTGACAGAGAATCGATACAGATAACTATAACGGCAGCGGAAACAGGTCATCTGGTTCTTTCGACCTTACATACAAAAAGTGCTATCCAGACTATCGATAGGATTATAAATATATTTCCTCCTCATCAGAGACGACAGATAACGCTTCAGCTTTCTGCGAATTTACTTGGAATAGTATCTCAAGATTTGGTAAAAAATAGGAAAGATGGGGGATTGATTGCGGTTACTGAGACACTTATTTCAATAGCGGCGGTTAGAAAATTGATAAGAGAGGGGAAAACCCATCAATTGTATTCCATTATGCAGACTCGAACAAAAGAGGGGATGCAGACGTTAAACAAATCGTTGCTTAAACTTATAGGAGAAAAAGTTGTTAGTCGTAAAGAGGCGGTAAGTATTTCGCCTAATCCTGAAGAGTTAAACGAGATGCTGGTAACCGATAAAATATAAAAATTGTTCTGTTTGAAGGTTTAATCGTTCGCGTTTTTCTAAGAGTCTTGCGTTTTTCCCTAAATCAAATATTGTTTAATGAGAGAATAATCGGTGGTTGATTTAATTATAGGAATCGTAAAAATAACATTAAAATTTTTAAACAGATGTTCTTTTATTGTTAAGGCATTTTCTTTCTTTGTATCACTTCTTTTTTTTATTTGTGGTTGTACAAGCCAGGTTAAAAAAACCGACGTAGTTAGAGTCTTTAAAATAAATTTTGAAGGAAACCGGTTTGTTGATGACCAAAAATTAAAGGATGTTCTCCCGGTAAAAGAAGGGGATCAATATATAGAGCAATTCGCCAGGGAAGGCCCTGAGAGAATCGTCAATTACTACAGAAGCAGAGGATTTTTTAATATGCGTGTTATAAAAAGAGAAGGTGAGTTTGTCGAAGAGAAAAATGGTTTTATAATCACCTATCACCTTTTTGAAGGATTGCAGAGTAAAGTGGATAGCATTGAGGTTGTTGGAAATGAACTTTTTTCAATTTATTATATTAAAAGCAAATTATCGGTTAAAAAAGGGATGTTTTACGATGAAGCCGTTCTGGATGCCGGTAAGTATGTTCTTGCGGGCGATTACGCGGAAAAAGGATATGCCGATGCTTCAATGTTAACGGAGAGAATTTTTCTGAACGGAAATGGAAAAAAAGGCAGCATTTCCCTAAAAATAACTATCGACGAAGGGAAAAGGATGAAAGTTGGGAATGTTAAAATTAAAGGATTAAAGGAAGTTAGGTATAAGGTTGCCAGAAGGGAACTTAGAATAAAAGAAGGAGATGTTTATAGACCTTCAAAAGTTTATCTTTCACAGAGTAATCTTTACAAAACAGAGATGTTTTCTGATGTCAAAGTACATGAAGAGAAAGTTCAAGATAGCTTGGTATCTATAACGTTTATTCTTAAAGAAGAAAAATCTCGTTTTTTCCAAACTGGTTTTGGATATGAGTCTCCCCGTAAAGCAATATTTGATTTTAAATGGGGAGATTTAGATCTTTTCGGAAATCTTCAACGTTTGATTATTGATTTGTCATTCAAAGGAGCCCCGAGGATAGGGTCGGAAGTAAACGGTCTGGTTTTCGAAGAATGGGAGCAAAATTACAGAGTGACCTACAGAGAGCCCTATTTTCTTGGAACCGGATTTAATCTTATAATGTCCCCTGCGCTTGAGAGAAGGGAAGTCGAGTCTGATTTATCTATGGAATTTGTACTAGAGAGGGAACTCGGTCCTTATTCTGTGTTTTCTTTTCCGATTGTCGAGTTTAGAAGAGCATCTATACAACCCGATACAATCAATATCACAAACAGAGTCTCAGCGAGGTATTTGTTCGATAAAAGAAGAAACATTCTAAATCCATATAGAGGTTTACGATTACTGTTGCAATATGATTACGCCGGAAGAGTTTTGGGAGGGGATAATCATTTTGATAGAATAAGTTTAGATATTGCTTCTTACTATCTTTTACCTTTTCAGCTTATAGTTGCTCAGAGATCCAGAGCCGTTGTTACTTTTCCGAGAGAAGACCCGGAAGATATTAGTCCCGATGCCCGTTTAGAGATGGGTGGATATGGTTCCCTTAGAGGATATGAAGAAGCTTCCATAGGTTTTCCGGATATCAGACCGGACCGAATGAGTGGACTCGATGAATTATTATTTAATCTTGAACTCAGGATGCCGGTTTACGGCAACCTTTACGCGATAATTTTTGCTGATTTCGGTTCACTCTGGATGGATTACTCAGATGTTTCTTTAAGAGACTTCAATACCGGGGTGGGTTTTGGTGTTGGCTATTCTTTGCCAATTGGAGTTATAAGACTTGATTACGCGAGAGCAATGCGGGAGATTTCTCCCGACGATAAAGGAAAAATCTATCTTAACTTCGGCCATCCATTTTAATGTTTAACATTTTATTCCCATAACTACTGCATCTTCGATTTCTTTGTAGTAATTTTTCTTTATTTTCTTGAAAGTAAAACCCAGAGATTTGTAAAGTTCAAAAGCGCCTTTATTATTAAGTCGATGCTCGAGATAACACGATTTGATTTTCGGGTTTTCGCCGAGTTTTTCCAGCAAATATGATAAAATTTTTGTCCCGAAACCCTTTCTCCGGTGCAAATTTGAAATTGCAACATTGCTTAAATGGAAACTGCTATTTTCTTCGCAACCTATCAGGTATCCGACAATTTCACCGGAAAGTTCCGCCACCAGTTTAATGCATGTGTTGGACAAAATATGCGGAAGAAAAAAATCGTAAGGCCAGGGATCGGAAAATACATCTTGTTCGATTTCTACAACTTTCACCAGATCTTCTTCTTTCATTTCTCTTATTTTTATCTCCGCTTCCGTTCTTTTTCTTATTGCCGCAGAACGCGCGATATATAATGGGGCAGTTGGGTTTGTCACATAATCGGCGTTATTTTGATAAAGAGAGAATAAATTACATGCCAGAGAAACATTAGAAAAAGAAGAAACGTAAAAACCTTTATCCTCTAAAAAATCTTTGTTGATTTCTGCTCCTTTCCCGAAAATTATAGGCTTTAATTCTTTAAAATTAGTTTCGAGGTAATCTGTCAAATTTTCTATTTTAAAAATCCTGTCTTTAAAGATTTCCTCTAAGTTGTTATCCGTTTTTTTATAATAGGCAGCGTAAACAACTTTATTCCTTGCAGGAACGAGAGGTATAAGGTCTCCATCCGGCGCGTTCTCTACCATAGCGAGAAAAGTTGAATATGCTAGGATTGGAATATTTCGGGGTAAAGCCAGACCCTGGGCTGTTACAAGACCAACCCGCAAGGAAGTGAAAGAACCTGGGCCATAAGTTATTAATATTTTTTCTATCTGGCTGGCATCGATATTTAATTCTTTTAACTTTAAAGTAATATCCTCTACCCATTCGAGTGGATAAAATTTTTCTTCGGAAGTGGCTAATCCGCCTTCTTTACTGCTCGCGTCAATTCCTAAAATCATTTATAGTAATTTCCCTGCTGTCCCGGGAAAGTATTTTAAGCTTTACTTCTATTCTTTCATCCGGTAGAAACATTTCCGCTCTTTGGGCCCATTCTATCGCCGTAATTCCTTCGTCTAATAAAGTTTCTTCAAAAGGAAGAAACTCATCGCACATTGCTATTCTATAAAGGTCGATGTGATGCAGTTTCATTCGCCCCGAATACGAGCGCAAGAGGACGTAAGTAGGACTTTTTATAATATCATCAATACCAAGTCCTTTTGCCAGGCCTTTTACAAAAACGGTTTTTCCGGCGCCGAGTTCGCCGAACAACGCTATACAAACGGGAGAATCTATTTTTCTTATTAGGTTTTCCGCTAAATTTTTCGTTTCTTCAGGAGATTTCGTTATAGGCAACCAGTCCCCCTTTAAGAGTGAAAGCTGAATCATATCGAGCTTTAAAATATTCTGAAAAAATTTCTCCGTCTCCGCCGGTGAATATTAGATTTTTATTTTTGTAATCCAGTATTCGTAAAATTTCTCTTATCCCTCCGATGAGGCTTCCAAAAGCTCCTAATTTAATACATTCTTCTGTACTTTTTCCCAATTTATCCTGAAGTTCTGGTGAAGTGATAGGGAGCTGATTCCCCGCGTTCGATACAGAAGAAAAATATGTTTTTAAACCCGACATTATTGCTCCACCCTCAAATTTTACAAGGAAATTAGAATCGGTTGATTGGCTGAATAAATCGATGGTTATAGTGCTTCCGCAATCTACGACAACAGTAGGAAGACCTATTTCCTTCTTTGCCCCAAGCCCATTAGCCAATCGGTCTTCTCCGGGCTTTGATTTGTAGTCCAACTGGACAAGATTTGAAGGAAAAGAAATTATATCGGAATCAACAACTTTTTCTACCGATTTTTTCTTATCTGGGACGACAGAGATACATAAAACTCGTTTTATATCAGAAAAGAAGTCTCTTACGTCAGTGATTTCAACCGTCCTTATATCTTTTTTGAGGGAGTTGTTTTCGAAAATTCCGCAATGATATGTTGAGTTTCCTATATCTATTATTCCAGTCATTATTGCTCTCTAATAAATCGTTTACCTGAAACTTCTCTTGAAAGTCCTTTCAGTTCAAGTAAGGCCATGGCAGTCATGATAACTTGAGGCTTTAATCCTGTTTCTCCCGCCAGACTATCTGTGCTTTTAGGCGTTACTTCGAGCACTTGATAGACCATCTTTTCTTTTTCGCTTAAGTCGGGGATTTTTTCTATGTTTTTTTCTTTCTTCTCCTCAATTTGGAGTTTGGTATTTTCTAATACGTCTTTATAACTCGTCAGAGGAATTGCCCCGTTTTTTATCAGTTTATTTGTCCCTTCCGATACTTTTCTGTTTATATCTCCGGGTAAGGCATAAACATCTCTTCCGTATTCCAGAGCCCATCTGACAGTCGAAAAAACCCCACTCCTCTGGGCTGCTTCTACGGCAATAACCGCCTTAGAAAGACCGCTTATAATTCTGTTTCTCGCCGGAAAATGGTAGGGAAGTGCCCTGGAAAGTGGAGGCAACTCCGTTATTAAACATCCGTTTTCCACTATTTCGGCCGCGAGATTCCTATTGGATGCCGGATAAATTAAATCTATTCCGGTTCCCATTACAGCGAGAGTCCTTCCGTTTCCCTTAAGAGCGCCAATATGAGCCTGTGTATCTATTCCCATTGCCATACCGCTTACTATTGTTATTCCGAGTTCGGAAAGTTGTTTGGCGAGTGTTCTTGCCGCAATTTTACCATATTCCGTTGCCCTTCTTGTACCGACGATCGAAACCGCATTCGAGTCTATGGTTAGTATTTTCCCCCTGCAATATAAAATAGGCGGAGAATCTTCTAAGTCGATTAAATTTTTCGGGTAATCTTTATCGAGTATTGTAAGCATACTAACATTTCCCTGGTGCAATATACGAAGCTGTTTCTCCAGCCGGGAATCGATATTTCCTTTCAAAATCTCTTCTTTTTTTATTTCTTTTTTATCTATTAATATCTCGATACAAACTTTTTTTTCGAGAATATTTTTATTCCTGGTAATTATTTCCCTTAATCTCGAAGATTTCATTTTTATGTTGGATAATTTCAGCAAATTTGTTTCTTTTATCATATGAGAATTATAGTAAATTAAAAAAAATCCGCAATCTTTAAAAAATATCTCACACAAAGACACAAAGAACACAAAGTTTTATTTTTGTTTTAATTATTCAACCACTCAACTATTTAACCATTTAACTTGGATTCGAAAAATCTAAGTTTTCGCTAAATCCCAAACCCTAAAACCTACTTTTGTCATTTAACTGAGATTCAAAGAATCAATGATTCGAAGAATCCACGTACCAGGTTTGACAAATAGGAAAAGGATGTTAAGATTATTTGAATAAAATAATTGGGAGGAAAGAGATGAAAAGTTATAAAAAAGAATTATGGTTCAATACGCCCAACAGGGTAGATTTTATAAATATTACGCCGCAGGTGGAGGAAGCCCTTAAAGAAAGTAAAATAAAAGAAGGCTTATGTCTCGTTAACGCCATGCATATCACAGCGAGTGTTTTTATAAACGATGACGAGTCCGGATTGCACGAGGATTACAAAAAATGGCTTGAAGAAAAAGTCCCATATGACCCGCCCCGTTATAAACATAATACTTATGAAGATAACGCGGATGCCCATATAAAACGTCAATTGATGGGAAGAGAGGTTGTTGTGGCTGTAACCGATGGAAAATTGGACTTTGGTCCATGGGAACAGATATTCTACGGTGAATTCGACGGAAGAAGAAAGAAAAGAGTGTTGATTAAGATAATCGGAAAATAAAGAACCACCCCACCAAATGTTTTTGAACCACAAAGTTCACAAAGACCACAAAGAAAAAAATCCGTTTTTAACTGCTAACTACTCTCTGCTCATTGTCCTCTAATAATGTATTTGACATTTGAGTTGCCTTTTATTATAATATATAAGGAATAAATATGAAGATATTAAAAAGAATTTGTGCACTGTTTTTACTTATTTATGTTTGTTTGTTCGGGAAAACGGACGGGACCACAGGGCTTCCTCTCGGCGGTATCGGTACGGGTGCTGTGAAATATAATGCCGGAAGCGGAACATTTAACGCGAATTTTCGCACTCCCACACGGGACGGAGATTATGACCCCTTATCCGAAACACAATTTCAATTATTTATCCAGAGAGAAGATTCAATATTGACGGATGATTTGTTAACCGCTCTGCAGAACAGCGGAAGGGTGGATGATGATGCAGTTTTTCCTTTACATTGGGTAAATTTTGGCGAATTGAATGATGTCTCCGTGGAAATGACAGCCTATATGCCCTATAACCCCGATTCCGTTCCGATGATGTTACATCCCTGCGCGATGTTTGAATTTACGATCGAGAATTTAGAAAACAGTGAGGTTACTATCGGCCTTGCTTTTCAAATCGGAACACCTGTTACCCCAGTAGCTATTACTGATACGGGATTTACGGCAAACGGCACATCTCTGGAACTCTGCTTGGTCGGAGATTTTCCGGATGGAACGGGAGATTTGAGTTACGGAAACGATGATGGGTTTTTTACCAGCGGGCTTTGCGATAATAATCTTTCCGGTACGACAAACCGCCTTGCCTTAAGAGTTTTTTTGGGTGCCTATGAATCGCAGGCCTTGCGTTTTGTTCTTTCCTGGTATCAGCCTGACGAGATGGAACACTATCGATATACAAATTTCTGGAATAACGCTAAAGAGGTATCTGTTTCTGCGCTCGCTAATTTTGACACTTTTAAGGATAAATCGGAAGAATTGGTGACCCGAATGCGGAGTTCCAATTTTCCGGAGTGGCTCGTTGATCAAACTCTTAATTCAACGGTAAACCTGGTCAACAACAGTGTGTATTTCGAGGACGGTCGTTATTGCCATACAGAAGGCATGTGGAGTCCGGAGGGGACCATGGACCAGATGTGGCATACAAGGCAAATCTATACAATGATTAATCCCCAGCTTGCCTGGCAGGAATTAGAATGGTGGGCTCGAACTCAGCATGTCTCGAGCTACACCGGTCAAATTCATCACGATTTCGGAACAAATTTTAATTATTGTGGTTGGGATGATACGGAACACTCCGACTACCGGGAAATATATGAGTGGGTCGATTTGAACTGTGGTTTAATTATTTCTGTTTATGAAGCATTTATCGCCACTGCCGATATGGATAAACTTTCCTATTTCTGGCCCTACGTAAAAAAAGCGGGACAGCGTATTCTCGACCAGGTCGAAGAGTACGGCAGTTTGGAATACCCTTATACCTTCGAAAGTTCGCTGAGTACCTACGATGCAGGCGGTAATTCACAGGCGTTTAATACGGGCATATCTATAGTTTCATATGAGATTATGACTTATTTAGCGGAAATCATGGGGGAAACGGATATAGATAGTATTTATCAGGATGCTTTGGATTCCGCTGTGGCAAATTTTGAGAGCAGATGGCTGGATAATACTTATCCTGCTGCGAATTTTTGTGAAAGCGTTCTCGGTGGTCCGTGGATTGCCAATTATCTAAAGATGGGACCCTTCTGGGAGAAGCAAAAATTAAATGGACTTTATAATACAATTGTAAATTATTATGATCCTCTGAATCAGGGTATGGGCCTGTCCGGCGGGTCCTATTCGGAATGGCAGCCGTATCTTATAGGACACCTGGGAGGATATTCCCTGCAAACAAACAGGTCTAATATGTGGTGGGCTCTGCAAAAAGATATGTATGAAAGGAATTATCTTAATAGGAATCTTGTATTTAATCAACAGCTCGGTATTCCTACGGAAGTCTCAACGCCTGTATGGATAGCAACAAGCGCGCTCGGAACGAACCAGTATATCAGTATACCTGTTTTATGGCGTAATTACTACAATATCGCGGGCTTTCATCACAATAAGTATTCAGGTGAACTATGGCTCGAACCGATACTCTTCGACTCATTAAATCATCAATTGCAGGATGCCCTCGTAATTACTCCCGAAGGATATGCTACAGTGAGTTACGAAGCTTATGGTGATTTTTATCAAAATCAGGAAATTGTTTTCACACCGGATCAATCGGTAAATGTTTCGGCTATTTATGTTTGGGATTTATATAGTGATTCATTGAATTCGATAGATTTTGTACGGGTAGATGGAGTAGATACGGACTATTTGCGCACGGGAGGTGGAGACCTGGCTCATCTGAAACTGGATTGGGAAGGAACGGTAAGCACAGGCGGTATTACTATCCGGATTGAGGGTGATCCTAAACCTGGTATGGGTATACCTGATGCGCCCGAAGGATTTGGAATTGCTATGAATTCAAGTCAAATCCTTTTAACATGGAATTCTGTGCAGGGAGATATACTCGGATATTTTGTAGAAATAAGTCTAGACGGGATTTTTAAAACGCTCACGAGCTTAACCGATACATTTTATTTAGAGACAGGGCTATTGGATTCTACAGCTTATACCTATAGGATTCGTTCATATAATGCGGGTAATACTTCCGAGTCCAGCGATGAGATAGTTGCTACCACTGATGTTGGTGGAAACGGCGAGGTAGTATATGCTATTAATGCCGGAGGGGATACCTACGTGTCACCGACGAGCGGTATTGAATATATAGATGATGAAAACACAGGATGGGTTTCAGGAGGTTCCACCTATTCCGCATCGAATTCTATCGGAGGGACGCAAGATGATACACTTTACCAGACTGAGCGCTACGGTGATTTTAGTTATGCTATTCCTCTTACGAACAGCTCTTATGATATAGTATTAAAATTCGCTGAAATATATCAGGATAATCCGGGGAATCGTATATTCGATGTCGAAATAGAAGAAGAACGGATTATTCGGGATTTAGACCTCATTTTTCGTACCGATAAATACACCGCTTATGATGTTGTCATGCCTGTAAGTATAATGGACGGAGAATTGAATATTGAACTTATAAGCGTAACCGATAATGCTAAATTAAACGCTTTAGAAATTAGAGAACCAATAACAGGGGTGGAAGAACTCAGCGGCATTCCTTCAAATTATTTTCTCAGTCAAAATTATCCAAATCCTTTTAACCCGATTACTTATATTCGATACGGTTTATCACAAGATGCTCATGTTGGTATATTTATATATAATGTATCGGGTCAAAAGGTCGATGTTATTGTCGATGAAAGACAAAAAGCCGGATATTATTCAATCGATTTTAACGCCGGTAATCTCGCAAGCGGAATTTATTTCTATACAATCAATACGAATGATTATTCCGAAACGAGGAAAATGACTTTGGTTAAATAGCAAAGAGGAGTTTAACCACAAAGAACACAAAGTTTTTCTACTATACCCTAAATACTATACCCTGAATAACAGAATCAAATTATCCGGGAAAAGAAATTTGTTTTTTGGATTTATTGTAGAGTTACAAGAATACAAAAAGAATAGCTCGCGCAAAAAACATCGAGCTCAAAGGAGAACCTCTTTTAATCACTAAACAAACTAAAAATCAGAAATATTTATTTTTTCTTTTTTGCAGTTTTTTTGGTCTTTTTAGCTGTGCTTTTTGCTTTCTTAGGAGCAGCTTTTTTCTTACCTGCCATATTTCCCTCCTTTTTAGAGTATAGCTAAATTATAAATATAATAAGCCGATAACCCCTATGAAGAAAAATTCCTATCTATATTACAACTACGCCTACGGAAATATAAGCATTTTCCCCTTTTTAGTCAAGGTTTTTTTAAAAAATCAAGCAATTTCCCGATTTGCCAATTTACTAATTTATTGCTTCGCACCACCCTTGACTTAATAGTAAATATCGCTAAGTTTTCGCATGTATCCTATATTCTTATGCAACAGTACTATGAAAAAATTTAAAGGTAGGTAAAATAATGTTTTCACGGGGAAAAAGAGGGCGCAATAGTAAATCTTTTCCAAAAAAGGAAGATATTGATATTATAACTCAATTTCGATTTAGTTCATATAAGTTTGTGTGTTTGTTTTTAGTGGCAATCTTTTCGTTCTCTCTATATTCGAATGAGTTCCCCGTTTGGTTTCGGCTAAAGTCTGATGATGATTATTCCAAATTAAATTGGGAAAAAAATCTTTGTTCGAAGAATTTTTCAGCTGAACGGAAAGTAGAAGGTGGACAGTGGGAAAAAGTTTATGGTTTACAAAAAAAAGTAAAAGTGGGTTTAGCGCTTGGCGGAGGATTAGTAAGAAGTATTGCGCATATTGGTGTTTTGAAGGCACTTGAAGAAAATTATGTTCCTATAAATGGTATAGCAGGTACAAGTATGGGGGCAGTAATTGGCGGTTTATACTCAAGCGGGTACAATCCCGATTCTTTAGAATTTATTGTAATAGAAGATATTGATTGGGAAACATTCTTTCAAGACCAACAAATCAGAACGTACACGCCAATCTGGGAGCGCATAAGGAATAAGCCAAGACCTCCGGCTTTGGAAGTTGATCTATCCTGGAAGTTTCCTTTTATTTCCTACAAGCCAGGTACGGGAATAAGAATTGCTCAGAGATGTACGGATGAGATAGCAGATAAAACTTTACAGGCAGATTACAGAGCAGGTTTTGATTTTTATAAATTACAGTATCCTTTTGGAGCTATACTGACAAATTTAAATAGTGGAACATCGACATTAAAAACAAATGGAACCCTTTCTACTGCTCTTAGGGCGAGCGGTTCTTTTCCTATAGCTTTCGAACCGATGATTATAGAGAATGTTCAATATGTCGATGGGGGAATTCTTGATAACCTGCCGGTCGATGCTTTTCTACAGGATTTCGATCCTTTAAGAAAACCTGATACTATTATAAATATACACGATAAAAATAAAGGTGAAGATATATTTGTGATTGCCTCTTATCCTTCTAAATTAAGGGGTGTCAGGGATAATCTAATAGAGACTGGAGATGTAATGTCTGGATTGGTCGGTATTGGCGTTATGTATAAAGCTTATTCTTTGGCAAGGGAGTTTCATGTGTGGAAAAGCTGGGATAATGCTGACGGTCGAATTGATATAGATGTAAAAGGGGGTTTTGATTTTAATAAAAGGAAACTTAAAGAATTGATTCAAACAGGTTACGATGAGGCAAAAAATCAAATATATAGCATAAAAAAAGCAATTGCAGATAAGGAAGATAGTATCGATAGTCTTGATATATCGAGAGAGGTTTTTAAGGTTGCTTCAATAAAATTATTTCAGATAAAAGACAAAGATACCCTGGAGATTGAGGAGGATAGATATATAAAAAGGGCGATAAGATTAAAGGTCGGCAGCTATATTGAAAAAAATGATGTGTGTTATGTTCTCAGAAATATTTACAATACCGGAAAATATAAAGATGTAAGAGCGCGAGTAGATAAGCAGTCGGAAGGATTGTTCATCGAACTCTTTTTAACGAAAAAGAATGAGTATTCGGAACCGTTTGATGTGATGATGGTTATGGGAGGGAATGATTATGATGATTCCCTTATTGCCGGAGAAGTATACAGTCATATACGGAAAGAGAAAAGAAAATTAGGTTTTTATGAAATAAAAGAACTTGTCGAAAAAAAATATGTAGAGAAAGGTTATGTTATGCCTTCTGTTGAAGGCGCGGTATTTTCCTCTTTTGATGATAAAGATATGCTATTTATCCACGGGGACAGGGGGATACACCTTGAGGGAGTTAAAATTTCTCAGGAGGATAAAGACATGAGGAAAGCGATACAGCGGGAATTCAAAGCACCATTATCTCCGGAAAAAATTTTAAAGAAGAATAGAGAGATATATAAACAATATCAACTTAAAACGATTTCTATTGAAGGTATGAAAAAGGATTCGTTAAGCATTAGAGTTAAGCCCAAGACTGGTCATACTCTGGAATTTCCAGTTATGTCCCTGGAAAAAGACCAGGGGCTCAATTTATTTGCCGAGTTGCGAACAAAGCGAATTAGAGGGTTCGGAGATCGTTCTTTCTATGTGAATTTTTGTCAGAGCTATCCTTTGAAAGTGGCCAGAGATTTAATTCAAGGATATAAGTATAATGTAGGCTTTAACAAATGTTCTACTCTGCGATTTTCTTTGTGGTCATTATTGCCCGATTTGTTTCTTGGTAACAGAAAATTAAGTTATCCAAGCCTTCAAGATACGACCCTTTACGATATGAAATATGATGAGCTTATTTCTGGGAGCTTATCCTATCCCTTTTATAGTAAAGATTTTGCTCTTAGTTTTGGCGTTGAATCTTATTATAGGGCATATCTTAACAATTCTTTACTTCCGCGTCCTGTCATTGGATTTTTTAATATGGAATTTGACAACCTTGACCGGTTAGTTTTTCCTTCATCGGGAACTAAGATTAGCTTTGAAGCAGCCAGCGATCTAGACGAAGGATTATGGAATAAAGCAAAAATAAAAGGTATTTATGCAAAACGATGCAGATTCTATAATAAGTTCAAGACTGTACTGACCGGAGAGATATATGTAAGCGGATGCAGCCAGACAACTCCTTTTGTGCAGAAATACAGTATGGGAGGAATTACGCCTATCGGGAGTCGCCAGCTTATACTACATGATTCTGAAGACCTTCCTGGCTACAGACAGAATGAGTTCATCGAACCATATTTGTTTAAAATTGGCGGTTCCGCAAGATTTACTATTGTTGAGATGCAGGTTCTGGGAGTAAGATCGAATATATATTTTGTTGGTTCTGCGTATTTGGCGGGTGCGTCGGATTCTTTTTCATCTCTTTTTGATGAAAATTCCAGATGTTATTCGTCTTCAATAGGGTTTTTTCTGGACACAAGTTTCTTAAATTTTGGAATTGGTTGGACAGACTCCGATCGGGATTTTTTGCACGATATCTATGCTTCAGTGGTTATTTATGGACTTGGTTTTTAAACACTGAGTTACGCCCTCGCTTTTCTTTATCGGTTTTTATTCTCTTCTATTACCCCCATCAATCGATTAACTGATGCGAATCATCTCTACCCCTTGACAAATGAGAAGAAATAAGTACAATACTTTATATAACAAAGTACTTTAATAAATAGGGAGGATTGCAATGGATAAATTAATAGTGAAGTTTTTAAAAAATTTTTTAATTTTATTTTCTCTTCTTATATTCTCGTGTGTTTGGGACGACTGGGGTCCGCCTACGCAATATCCAGTAAAAAATGCTTATCCTGATTTTGCATATGATGGACAGAATTTCTTCTTTGTCTGGGGAGGAGATGATATTTATGGAAGAATTATATCTCCTGAAGGAGATTATGTCACGCCCATTTTTGAAATTTCCAGCAGCGACAATATTGAGGCAGAACCTGAAATTATTTTTTTGGGATCATCGTTCGTTATTATTTGGGAAGAACATTTAAGGGAAGAGGGTGTGAGAATATGTTACAAGAAATACAACCGTTATTACTCGCAGGTAAGCAATTCGAGTACAGAATTGTTAAGAGGTCACGGGTTGTCGTCTCCCCGTATAGAAAAACATGCCAAAGGATTTGTTGTTTTGTGGTATGAGTGGGAATCGGTTTGTTACTATTGTAACATTTCATTGTTTAATTTGAGCGGGGTGGAATTAAAAAGAAGAATGCTAGGTACGAGTCCTTACCCGAGAAAAAGTGTTAGCCCTTTGGTTCGCGCGGATAGTGTAGACAGGTATTTACTGAGCAGAGGGGCATCTTTTGAAATCCTTGACCATGACCTTGAAACAATTAATGATATTGATTTTCCAGGGAGCGAAGAGATTTATTCCTGTTATGGTTACGATAAGTGGTTAAGTTTTGTAGACCGCCAAGAGGATTCGTATCCGTGTATCGGACATTTGACTATAAGGAAAATTGGACTTGATGGTTCAGTTATGCCTCCGGACAGCATAGTTATTGAAAGTGATATGAATCATTTTAGAAATCTTACTGTTTGTCCTGGAAATAACATTTTTTTATGTGTTTGGCAACAATATGATGATGAGGGTTCAACCGTAAATTATATTCGATTAGATAGTGAAGGTAACATTATCGATGATGAATCTTTTCTTTTATATAAGAACGTCCATTTTGGAGAGGCAAGATTAAAATATGCGGAGGATAAGTTCTTCTGGTTGTGGAAATCATGGAGATATGACGAAGGAGAGGACGCAGAATTCGACGAAAAAATTCTTTGCTGCATATTACCGCAGGGCGGGGGCCCTTTATCCGCAAAATTTGTTACAGTAGCAAAGTAAAGTTGTTTTAGAATATGGACTTTGTCCATTGAATAAAAAGGAGGGTTTTCATGTTTGCAATAATATTTTTAGGTTACGTTGGTTTTTCCGATGCGGTTCTAAATTCAAATTATAGTTACGACAAACTTTACGAAGTTGCTGAGCATAATATCTTAGAAACTGGGAATATTGGGTTGAGTTACACATATGATTTTGAGCAGGGTGCCGAATCCGGAAATTATGATTTTTCTTCGCCGTCGAATTTAGGGATTAAATCATTAAAGATAGGCGGTGAGTTTTTGGGTGGATGCGTTGGAGAGGTAATTCCTGGTGGACTGGTTGCCGTTGTTATTGGATTCGACCAAGATTATTATAGATCTGCGGGAGCGGAATGGGAATTAATACATTTAACCCATTTTATTGGTTCCGCTCTGCTTGTAGCTCCGCTTACCTGGGGTACCGCAAAGTTGCTCGGAGAAGATTCGTCCTTCTGGAAAACCTTGGTTGTGACTTTAATGGGTAGTGTGGTGACAACCTTTTTATGGCAAGGTGACGACAGCGACGATTACTATAATCACCTTTATTATTTATTTTTAACCCCAGCGGGGGCATGTGTCGGCGCAAACATGTAGATATTAATTTAATGCAAAGACACAAAGATAATAGAACGCAGATAAACGAAGATTTAAAGGATCTTTTTGTTTTTGTCTTGACACTGGACGCACGATTCGCGACTCGTGACGCCCTTTCCCCCTTGACATCCTACCCTATTTTGGGGTATAATTTAAGATAAGGAGAAAAATATTTCAAATTTAAAAAAAACAAATGTACAAATTTCAAAAATATGTTTCTTGCTTTTTTTGCTTGTAGGTTGTGTCGATGAAGTACGTTTAAGATACGATCCGGATTTTGAAGAAAGACGTTTAGCGCCTATAAATTTAAATACTGAGATTGAAATCGATTCAATTCTAATTGAAGGATATATAACTGAAGTCGCATCACGGGAAGATTATTATACCGACGGTCTCTTTATGGACGGTCATTATTTCGCCGCTCTTAAGGGAGATATAAAAGGAGCAATCAAAAAAGATTTGAGGTATGATTTGTTTCCTTTAGAAGGTGACACCGCCGAAATTTTCGTCAATGTGAAAGCAAAATTTACTTCTAATTATGCTCCACTCAGACATAAAGATTTCATTTTCGTGGGTACGAATATAGCCTGTGATTTGGGATGTCTGTTTATTACTTTAAACCAGGAGGACGTTTCGTCTCTCGAGGCTGGAATGTCATGGGGTTGCGCCAGCATCTTAGGGTTTTTTACAACAAGCTGCATATGGGGCTGCATCCAGCATACTTTTGATAAAGTTTCAGGTAATACCTGTATATCTTGCGATATACTTGATAAAAACAAAAGATTTATTGCTACCTACGAATCAAAAACGAAAAGAAAAAAAAATCTAGATTTTATTAGATCCAAGGGAAACCCTACCGCACGTCAAGTTTTACACGCAACTCTAAGCGAGACGTTAAGCGATATAAAATCTCAGATTGATAGGGATAGAGAGAAGATTTTGGAATCTGTTAGGGAATGATGAATCAACTGATGGAAGCATACCTATCCCTGACACCCTTTACTTCTTTTAGTATCATTAATACATAAGATGGAGACTTTTAATTATGCCTAATTTCATAAAAAATCATTTCTGGAAGTGTTTTGTTTCGTTTGTCTTTTTGTATCAATTATGTTGTTGTTATTCAACCTGTGGTGCCTTACAATCAGCAAAAACTTTAGGGAAAGGAGAATTTGAAGGTCTTGCAGCAAACGAAATTTCCTGCTGGATTTCAGAACCGGATTCAGGACCCCCCGAGAAATTACCTCCTGATTTCAATGCAAGTAGAATTAATTTAAGATATGGTATAGGAGAAAAAACCGATTTGGGGTTATATTTGAATTTTAGCTCTTTAATTTGTGCTCCTTTTTCTCTATCGGCAACTTTAGTTGGACACCAACTCTATATTAAACAAAGAATTACTCCCGAAACCTCAAATGTTGCCATAAGCGGCATGTTTGGAATCACTGGGCCTGTATACAATGTAGAAGAAGAAAGATGTAATATATTTGTACCTCGAATAACTACTATAATCAGTAGCAACAATGCAAAGAAATCCAATATTTATGGAGGCTTGGGTTGCAACTATGGACCCCTATATTGTATGAGATGGGGAGAGCCTTACGATCTTCAATATATAGAAGATAGCAATTTTCATTTTATTCCCGATGTTTTTTTAGGATGGGAAGGAAACTTTTTGCTTGAAACAGCTGTTACTTTCTATAGAAATAAGCCCCTATACCTACATCTTTCAATCGGATGGTTTCATTGATGCCTCGAGAGTCGTGACTCGGTGCTTTTTTAAATTATTTTACAGTTAGGACATTTGACTTTAATCAGAAAAATTCATATTGTTAAAAAACCGAACAACCACTTGACAGATTATCGAACTTAATTATATTATAGATGGAGTTGAGTTTTTTGAAAAATCAGGGAATTTCCCTGAGGGGGTGAAATGAGTAGGATAGCCAGGGTTTTAAGAAATAGGTTAAAAGATTTGAGAGTTAACGCGAACTTGAGCCAGAGAGAGGTCGCGGGCAAGCTGAAAATATCCAGATCCGCTTATTCGCAGATAGAAACAGGAGAAAGGAAGGTTGGAGCTGAAGAATTATTCAAATTGGCTGAAATTTTTAAAGTCGATGTCAACGATTTGATGGATTTGAAAAAAGGGATAGAAGTGATTTTAGAAGAAAAAGAAGAAACAAAGAAGAAAAAGAATAAAGCTTCAGTTATTCGTATAAGCGTACCTCAGAAAAATTTCGAAAAATTTAAAGAGGTTTTGCTTTATGTTCTTAACAAAATCGGCTCTAAGGCTAATGTGGGAGAGACTGTCATTTATAAACTTCTTTACTTTATCGATTTCGATTATTACGAGAAATACGAAGAACAGTTTATAGGAGCTTCTTACATTAAAAATAAATATGGTCCAACCCCTATAGAATTCGCGAAGATTGTAAGCAAAATGATTAAAGAAGGTGAAATCGAAAAGGTCGACAGCGATTATTTTAGCTATCCTCAAACAAAATATCTTCCATTAAGGAAGTCCAATCTAATAAAACTGAGCGCCCCCGAAATCGGAGTAATAGATGAAGTTCTTAACAGGCTTTCCGATATGAACGCAAATCAAATAAGCGAATATTCACATGGAGATATTCCATGGATGACTACAGAGGATGAAGAGCCTATAGATTATGAATTGGTGTTTTACAGAAATCCGCCTTACAATGTGAGAGAATACGATATTGAAGATTGAAGAGTATTTAGAAGTTATCCGCTTACCTGAATTTGATAAAGATATGAAGAAATTGAAGAAACACAGAACATTAGAGAAAGATTTAGATAGATTTTTATTGGCTCAAGTTTATATGCACCACATTGAGAAACAAAATGTTAAAGGATTATACAGAATCCCGGGTTTAGGAATAAAGGAGCCGAAAATATACAAAGCTACCAGATTTAGTTGTCAATCTCTTAAGGGAGGCGGTAGCTATTCGGGAATTAGAGTCATATACGCGTATAAAGAAGAAGAAAACGATAGGGATAAAATAACGCTAATAGAAATATATTATAAAGGAAACAAAGAAAACGAAAATAGAGATAGAATCATCAAATGTTTTGGATAGTAAAACGCGCAGCATCCCCGTCATCGGTCGTTTATTTTTTCTTTTGTTTTTCCTAAATCCAAAATCCCAATTTTTGACGCACGACGCACGACACCCCCCCCTTGACATATCAGTAAAAAATCTGTAAACTTTTTAATAAGAAGGGGAAATATGAAAACATTTTTTTTATCTATACTATGTATTTTAATGCTTTCAGGTTGCGCCCAAAAAGTCTATCTAAGGTATAACCCGGATTTAGAAAGCAGGCGCTTAGAACCTATAAATTTAAGGACGGCGATTAGAATAGCTCCCATTATGTTAGAAGGATACACAACTGATGCTCCATTTTTGACATTTTTGAAAGGTTATTATTTTCCCACTCTTAAGGAGGATATAAAAAGTGTAATAAGAAAAGATTTGAGGTATGATTTGTTTCCGATAGAGGGGGATCCCGCTGAGATTCTCGTTAATGTCAAAACCAGGTTTATTTTTTATATTGAACCTGTTCCATATAAATCTTTAGTTAATCCTTTAATTGTAATAGGCGGTGGTATTGCTGGATGCTTAATCAGTAGTTATCTTGAACCTTTTGGAGAGCCTGTCGAACCCGGCATGGGTCCCGATTTACCAGGAACTTTTAATATGTGTTGTGGGGGGATAACAGGTGGTCTGATGGGGGCTGTCGTGAATAGTTCTCTTGATAAAGCTTTAGGTAACACCTGGATATTTTGCGATGTATTGGATAGAAATGACACGCTTATTGCCACTTATACAGCCAAGGTAATTAAAAAGAAGAATAAAAACTTTTTTAGTTCCAGCAAAAACCCGGACGAACGTCAAGTTTTGCAAGCTTCGCTTAGTGAAGTGTTAAGCGACATAAAATCTCAAATAGATAAAGATAGAGAGAAGATTTTAGAATCCGCAAGGGACTGACGGAAAAAGGGGATCAAAAACAGAGAATTTGGTGTTGAAATGATAAATGGGATAAATCATATTACTTTATCAGTAAAAGACATAGATGAATCTTTCAAATTCTACAAAGAGATTCTTGGCTTAAAACCAATTATGAAATCCAAAATAAGCGCATATTTTAAAGCCGGAAACACCTGGATCGCACTTGTAAAAGATGAGTCCAAGACAAATGTGAGCGATTATAGCCATATAGCCTTTAACATTGACTCTAAGGATTTTAATGACTTAAAGAATAAAATAAAAAATTATGGCGCAAAAGAATGGCAGGAAAACAAAACGGAAGGAGATTCGTTTTATTTCCTTGATCCAAGCGGCAATAAATTAGAGATACATTCAACCTCATTAGATGACAGGATCAAACACGGCAAAGAACATTGGAATAAGGATGTTGAATGGTTTATATAGGTTAGCAATGAAGGAGTAAAAATGTTAAAATTTCCGGAATTGGAGACAGAAAGGTTAATATTAAGGGAATTTACAGACGAAGATTCAAAGAATCTTTTCGCGACTTACTCAAGAGAAATAGTAACAAGATATTATGACCTGGATGAAATGAAAGATATTAAGGAAGCTGTTGAATTATTAAAAGACCTCAAATCCAGATATTACGAGAAAAAAGGTATGCGCTGGGCAATAACTTTGAAGGAAAATAATTAATATATCGGAGATTGCGGATTTAACGGTTGGAACTTCCGTAATTATAAAACAATGCTTGGCTATGCTCTTATACCTGAGTTTTGGGGTAAAGGATATGCTTTTGAAGCAGTACATGAGATATTAAATTATGGATTTAACAAAACAGATATAATAAATTTACATAAAGTTTCGGCAACTGTCCAACCTCAGAACAAAAGATCTAAATCTTTACTACAAAGATTAGGTTTCACATTGGAAGGAACCTTAAGAGAAAACATGTACAAAATAGATAGATTCCTTGACGCAATGGTTTACTCGATGCTAAAATGTGAGTATAAATATAAAAAATAAAAAACCGATTCACTCGCAAAGACACAAAGAACACAAAGTTTTTCGTGTTCTTTTCGCTAAATCCTAACCCCAAAATCCTAAATCCCAAAATATGACTCGGTGCTACGCACCGTATGAATATCGTAATAAAATCAAGTTGTTTGGAAAAAAGAAAATTGTGGGGGTTGGGGGGAAAAGGTCACTTATCGGAATTTGCTCCCAAAATCTTATTTTTTTAACTAAATAGTTATATTTTTGCCTATATTTAGTTCAATTTAAGGTTAAAGTCTTGACTTTTTATAACGAAATCGTTATAATATAGCAGTATAAAGGAGGCGTTTATGGAAGAAAGATTTAGAAAGATAATAGCAGAAAACATTAAAAAGTGTAGAGAAGAAAGCGATTTTAAGCAGCGCCAGATAGCTCAATATTTAGGGATGGATCAAGTACAGGTTAGCTATATTGAAAATGGAAAAAGACCTATAGATGTAGTAAATTTGAAAAAACTGGCGGATTTATATGACACTCCTATGAAAGAATTTTTAGAGGAAGAAATTTCAAGTAAGCAGCTTAAGAAGTACGTGTTTCGGAATAAACGTGAAGACGCTAACGCTTTATCGGCTATAGCTTTCCTGAATGAATTTTCAAATAATATAATTCACCTGGAGAAACTTCTTAATGAAAGCTGAAGCAAAATATGCTAATGAGCTTAGAGGAAAATTAGGTATTCCCGTAAATCAACCTGTGAATCTGGATAATGCGTGTAACTTACAGAAAATTCATTTAATTTATAAACCTTTTGGTCGCACTTCTTTTTCGGGTATTTCACTGAAAAAGAACAGGGAGAAATTTTTACTTGTTAATAGCTCGAAGGCAAAAGGTCATCAGAATTTTACTATAGCGCACGAGTTATATCATCTCCTCTACGACAATAAGCATGATAGATATATATGTTATTCGGGGCAATTCGAAGATGATAGAAAAGGTATCGAAAGAAAGGCGGAAATATTTGCTATACATTTTTTGCTCCCTGACGAAGGGGTTTTACATTACTTGAAAAAAGGTAAAATTAATATCAAAAATCCTCCTTTAGAAAAAATTGCTTTGTTAGAATTTATATTTAAAGTAAGCCATCAAGCTACATTAATAAAACTTCTTGAAATGAAAATTATAACCGAAAAATATAAGGAAAAGATTACCCCAGGTATAACAAAAGCTGCTCTGGAATATGGTTTTGATACAGAGCTTTACGAAGCAACAAACAAAACTCAAGTTGTATCTCCCTATATTTTCTATGTAAAAGAAGCTTCCGAGAAAAATTTGATTTCCGAGGGTAAGTTGAGAGAGTTGTTAAGAAAAATTGAGCTTGATTTGAATGATATTTCCGATGATGATAATGAACAAAAAGAGGTTGAAGAATTAGGTGAATTATGAAGTAGTGCTTGTCGTTGACGCCGACTTTATTTCAAATTTTGGTTGGGTCAACCGAATAGATATAATTTCCGATCAATATGCTCCTAATATTATTTTAACAGATGTCGTAGAAAACGAATTAAACAATCCAAAGATAGTACATATTTATAATAGGTTGAAGATATTTATTGATAATGGCGATATTAAACCATATACAATAATTTCCTCTTCAAAAGTAGGTCGAGAATTTATTTCATTAAGTTGGGAATCCGGATTGGGTGATGGAGAAGCAGCTTGTTTGGCTTATTGTAAAATGAATGGGGGCTTATTAGGTAGCAATAATTTAAGGGATATCTATAAATATTGCAGAGATAACGACATAAAAGTTATTACGACAGCAGATGTATTGAAAAAATCTTTCGAAAACAAATACATAACTCTTACGGAAGGAAAAGAAATATTGGCTAAGATGATAAAAAAAGGAAGAAAAATCGGTTACAATACCTTCGAAGAATTGCTAAAAAAATACAAACCCATCCTTTAAAAATAAAGGATAATGCTAACAGAAATTTATTATAAAGGAGATAGAGAAAACGAGAACAGAAGCAGAATCATCAAATGTTTTGGATAGTAAAACGCGCAGCATCCCCACCCCTTGACTTAACGAAAACATTTCGTAATTTTTTTACTTAAGAAGTTTGTAACAATTTTAATGTATCGGAGGGATAGAAATATGTATAAAAATTATAGAGTCTTTTATATTTTAATTTTGTTTTCCTTTCTTAATACAGAGGCACGATCCAAAAATAAAGTCGATATAGAATATTCAATAATTGATAGCCTGATTTATAAAGAAAAAGATTATGACGAAGCTTTACGACTTTCTAAAGATTTTTTAAAAATATATGATGATGATTTTAACAGGGCTTATGCCCATATGGTTAAAAGTATAATAAACCTCATCGAAAATTACTCTGATTACGATAGAAAGCCTTTAGCGCTTTTCTTTAAATACCATAAAAATTTTTTTAATAGGTTAAGAGCGAGAGGAACTTCAGCGGAGCTTTTTAAAGAAGAGGGAGATAAACTCCGAGAAATATTAGAAAAATATCCTGATTGTAAACTTGCAGGGTTTGCTCAATATATGTTAGCGATACATTATGAAAGTCAAATCAATTCCACCTTAAGGTATCTCGAGAATGGTAAAGTTGCAAGAGGAAAAGCGATAGAAAGCTACAGAGAAGTCTTTCAAAAATATCCCACAGATGAAATGCCAATCCAAGATTACTCATGTCGATTTAAAATAGGACTAAAGATAGCTCCTATAGCCTTGTTAAAAATAGGAGATCTTTACTATTTTGACTATCGTGTGAAAAAAGAAGAAAAAGATCCTGTTAAAGCAATTGAAACTTATGAATCTGTTATTAATAATTATCCTGAAGTTGTCGACTTCAGAGGAAATAAAGTAGCTATTAATGCTTATGTTAGCATTTTAAATATATATAGAATAAATAAAAATAGCAGCACTTTTCTTGATACAGTAAAAGCTAAAGAAATTTGCAATATTCTAATAAACAAGTTCCCGAATCAAGGATATAATTATAAAGGAGGACATATCGGCGAAACGCATCCTGAAGCTTATATGTTTTTAGCTGATTTTGAAACCGACAAAGAAAAAGCCATCAAGATTTACGAAAAAATAATGACCGAATTTCCGAATAATTGGACAGGGCGAGGAGGTTCAGGAGCTGTTGGCAAATATGGTGTCAGTGCTCTCGGCAGTATAAAATACTTATTTGAAGATCCCGAGTTAGCAATCAATTATTACAGAAAAATATTGGATTCGAATCTCGACAGAAATATACGTGGGAGCGCGCAATCTATAATTGCTGCTATATACGAAGAAGATATTAAAGACTATAACCAAGCTTTAGTTGAATATCAAAAAGTCCTTGAAAATTTTGCCGATATCAATAATGGTGGCGAGGATTATAGTCTAGGTGATGGAGCAGAAAGCAGAATTAGGGTAATACAAGAAAAGTTGAATGAGGAACAAAAGACAGACGTTAAATCGCCTTAAGTTTTCTGTTTGTTTTCACCATTTGACCATTTCTCGATTCAACCATTTGACTAATTTAAAGAATCCCCATATGCATTTAACGGTTGTTTCTTATCTGGTATCCGGTATCTAAAATTCGACTAGTGACTGAAGACTAGTGACTGATGACTCGGTGCTGTGCACCGTCCCTTGACATATCGAATACGTACATTAAATTCTAAACATACCATGAATATCGTTTGTTTAATTTTTCGACTGATGACTATGGACACGAGACTCATGACTCGGTGCTGTGCACCGAATGAATATTGTAATGAAATCAGGTTATATAGAAAAAAGAAATTTGTTGGGTTTGGAGAGGGTTTATTTTTTGAGATTTAATTCCGGGGATGTCTGATTAGTTGCCTTAATTAAAAAGAAAACTTCGTTTGAAATAATATCATTATAATTTTCTGGGTTTTTAAAACGAGCTATAATTTTATACCAGCCAGGATGGTTCAATTTGTATTTGCCAATACCCCAAGCATTGAATGGCCCATCGTCATCAAATGTTAATTCTTGTATATTCTGTATTTCTGAATAACTCCCACCATTGGCGGTAATCACTTTACTTATAATTTGCTTTTCCTTCATATCAATTGAAAAATCCTTAATAAAAGGGACTTTTCCACCGCTTCGTGCGTTTTTATTAGAGCCAAGATTATATACTGATATAGCGAAATTCGGTAAATCTTTACGAACCTTTATAGTTTTATCTTTTTTTCCTAAATTTTGGAGTTTCAGATTTATGGTGATTGTATCGGTTATTAAAAAAGAAGTATCGCTTATAATTAACTCTAAACACCATGAAGATTCCTCTAAAAAGGCTTCAATTTCCTTCATCCTGGATTTTGCTTTTTCGGAGTACTCGTTATCCGGATAATTAGATATAATATCCTTGTACCAAAATTCCGCTTTATTTACATAATCCTTTATCTCAGAAAGCTCCATTCTTTTATAATGCTCATAAATACTTCCCCAAACAAAGTCAAAGTAATGGTTTCCTATCTCTAGTTTGGCAACGGGAAGTAATTCGCTATTCGGATATTTTTCAATAAAGCTTTTATATTTATCAATGCAAGATAATGTTATATCTCCTCCCTCGTGAATTAATCCCTCATTGAATAAAAGCATCTTCATCTCAGCATTGTCAGCCCAGTTGCCGGAAGGGTATTTTTCTATCAATTCTTCAAGAATGCTGAAAGAATAATCAGTGTTAAGCGATACTTGGCCATGAGTCCAACTCACTCTTGAGGTTTCAAAAAACAGGTTGCCCAGTTTCCATAATTTCTCATCTTCCGGTAAATTCTTACTCTTTATTTCTTGCATTGTGCTGTCTGTAGCTTTAATTATCTTAATATCTTCTTCCTCTATAAGATTTAGAAAATCGCTCTTGGGGAATTCGGTTTTGAATTTATCGTAATATTGTAGTGATAAGCCTGGATGCCCTAACATTAAAGAACTAGTCACAAGAATATAATATCCAATCTCCCTCTCTAGCGGTTGAATATCTTTATTTAAAAAATACTGAATTCGTTTAATATCTTCAGCATCGTAAGTACGTAGTGCAAGTTGAAAAGTATATTTATTATTTTCTTCTGCTACCCATTTAGTCCTCTTTTCTTCCTGAATAGATGAAATCATTTTGCCGGCTTTTTTTATCTTTTCGATTATGTCATCCTCTTCGAATAGATCACCAGCTCTTACTCTTTTAATGCTTGATTTAAGTTTAAACAATGAATCGTTATTGGTCTTATTTAACTTGACAATTCCATCTTCAAACAACACCCAGAAGTAATTATCATCTACAATAAAATCCTGGCAATTTCTATCAGGTTCAAAGATTTCCGTTTGACCTGTTAATTTATCAAATCTTGAAAAGTTTCTATAGTTCATCACAAAATATACATACTTTTCGCAATTATAAACTTTCGAACCCTCAATACGGGCTTTCTGCTTATCAACGACTTGCTTTTCTCCCGTACTAAACTTTACTATTCCAGGACCAAAGAACCATAAATTTTCGTCATTATCTAAAGTGACCGCGTTCAAAGGTACTTCTTTGAGAACCGCAAGAATTTTATCATTATCATCTACAACAAGTACACTATCCTTAAGTTTAGATTCTCCAGATTTGCCGAATATTTTATAACCATTCACGACCTTTAATAGTTTCATTCCCTGGTATGGCCAACTTTCCTCAAAGAATTGAATAGCCTTTTTTGTCTTTAAAAAATATATCATATCACTTTTGATCCACAGTCGATCTTTTTCAGGATAAACACTGTTAATCCATATATTTTTAAATTCCTTTATTTCTACTATATTTCCATCTTTCCTAAGAAAGTAAAACAACCCCCCTGCAGTACAAATCCAAACTTTATCCTTTCTGGGAACAACTTTTGTAATCGCTTCTCCACGGAAAAATTCCCGAATAGTGAATACTGTTTTAGTACCCGTCGATTTATCATACTTTATAACGCCTTCGTGAAAACTATGTATCCAAAAAATATTATCATTATTACTATCTTTTACAACATGAGGACTTACAGAAAACCCTCCCAGAAATGGTCTTAAACTTTTAAAGTTTGCTGTCTCTATATCAAATTCATAAGCGTCTTCGTTCGCATCCAGCAGCCAAATTTTATTGTTACTAATAGGACTAAATAATAAATGATTATACTTCATATTTTTACTTGATTTTACTTCGCTTGGAAAAGCATATTTTTTAACGGTAAGGGTGTCTTCGTTAAAAGCTTTGGATTCAAATACGAGAAAAAGAGAAACAATACTTATTATATATATTGAACCAATAGGGAATTTTTTCATAATTTTTTTTTCACTAAAATAATACGCGAAACGAAACCGATTGTCAAGCGAAGCATCCTCGTTATCCGTCTACCGTCATCGGGCGCTTTTTTACTAATTAACCAATTACCTAATCAACTAATTTAATGTACGTGATTCCTCTACCTATTGACTTATCGAACACGTACATTAAATTTATACTATGAATATCGTTGTTGAATTAGGTTATTTGAGAAATAGTGAAAAAAGAAATGCTATTTTTTGTAAGGAGATATTAAGTTATGAATAATCAAGCCGAATGTCCTATATGTAAGCTTAAAGACTGCACAATAATGGGTGTATCTGGTGAAGCTGATAGATATTTTATTTCATGTAGTCACTGTGGAGAGTTTCAAATCAGCGATATCATGAAACAAGGCTTATTAGATTTAAGTAAATATGGACCTGATTACTTGCTCTCTGGCGCAATTAGAAATTTATATGAAAAAGGTCAAAAAATAGAGCTTTTTCACGAAGAAGATTTTAAAAAGATCTTAGACTCGGTAAAAATCCCAAAAGATCCTTTTGAGAAGATGGATTTACTTATAAAATACATTTATAATAAAATGGAATATATGGGGGCTGGAGTGGAAATGAAAGCTAGTTTGAATTTTCCTCTTTTATATGCTGAAAATTACCACGAATTTCTATTTATTATAAATAAGGCTAGAGAATTGGAATATATCGAGTCTGATGAAAATAAGAGAGGATACAGACTGGCCCTAAGAGGTTGGGAAAGATTGCAAGAATTACTGCGAAAAGAAGTAAAGTCTAACCAAGCTTTTGTAGCAATGTGGTTTGATAAAGAATTAGATGTTGCTTGGGAAAAAGGATTTAAGTCAGCATTAATAGAAACCGGATATACTCCTTTGAGAATAGACAAGGAAGAACATAATGAGAAAATTTGTGACAAAATAATTGCCGGAATAAGAGAAAGTGGTTTACTTGTTGCCGATTTTACTGGTCAAAGGGGCGGAGTTTACTTTGAAGCAGGTTTCGCAAAAGGGTTAGGAATTCCTGTTATATGGACTTGCAGAAAAGATAATTCAGAAAACCTTCATTTCGATACTCGCCAATATAACCATATCATTTGGGAAAAACCAGAGGATCTTAAAGAACAGCTTATAAATCGAATTAGAGCAACATTTCCAAAGATTCATTAAATCGAAATATGAAAACGAAAATTAGAATGATAAAATATTTCAATAAAATATACAAAATCTAAAAAGGAATTTATGGAATTTGATAGGAGGTTAAAAGTTGTTTGATAAACCTTTGGATAAATTAACGTTTAAAGATATTAAGAAATTAAAAGACGATAAAATACCTGAATCTAAAATTTTAGATTATAAAAGAGAACAAATCGAAAAGAAGGATTTATTAAAACATATTTGTGGATTTGCTAATGCCAATGGTGGTTTTTTGGTATTCGGGATAGAAGAAGATAATAGTAAGCCCCCAATTCCTAAAAAATTAGCTGGGTTGAATAAGAAAAATTTCAACATAGAACAAATCGAACAGATCATTAACGACAATCTAGACCCACGATTAAAGATTGAAATAAGTCTCCCTATATATAGGAATGGTAAAGAAGGTAAATTTTTCGTTGTGATTAGAATACCTGAAGGGTTCGATAAACCCTATATGAGTAATGTTGATGATAGATTTTATTTCCGCCATAATTATCAGACTCGAAGAATGAGTGAAACAGAAATAAGCAGTATTTATAGACAACGCTTTTCTGCCCCTAAAAGTGTGAAAGAATATCTCGAAAAAACGATGTCGTATCATAATGAAATTTTATTTCCCGTAAGAGATAAAGAAAAACCACTAATTTTTGGACATGTTTTTGTTTTTCCTCCTAATGTAGAAAGACAACGAATAGGGAAAATTGATGGAAAAGTATTAGATAGAAGAGGAGAAGGAGTTCCGTCATTTAGTGACAGAATATTTTCTTCAAACAATTCTCTCGCCTTGCCGTCTTCAAGAGGATGTAACAATTTTGGTCTAATGTGGAATGAACCTGATTCATATAATCGATTAGAATTCCATCGGAATTATCTCATCCACCATGTTGGAGACTATGGAAGAGTTAATAAACATTGGAATTCGCCAGTTCCATTTATTGCTGATACGCATTTAACCACCTATTTACTGTTGACCCTACTTTTTTCCGATTGGGCTTATAATGAGATTGAGTATTTTGGACCTCTAAATATTATGCTTTTGGTTGAGAACATGAAGAATATTCACCTTTACAGAGGAGCAGATCCCGAGGGTTGGCCTAAATGTGTGAGCCGGAAAATAGAAATCGAAAGAGAAACTAATTCATGGGAATTAAAAGATAATTTCGTAGAGATTGTAAAATCCATAATGGATGAATTTATGAACTATTTTGGTAGATATGAGTACGATGGTTTTCAGCAAGGAAAACCCTTTGAGCATCTGTTGGATTCAGATAAGTGAGTAAAGGAATTTTAATGATCGAGTCAGGTTTATTTAAATATCTGAAGAAGAACCATGGTTTAAATAAGATTGCGACATTTTCGGACGGAGCTATCTTGAATCCAGCTCATTATCCTTTGGCAGGTATTAAAGTTTGTGGGGCAATTCTATTTGCCGATCTGCCTAATTATAGTAGATTCGCGCAAGAAGCAGAGCCAGCGGAATGCGCTTGTTATGTAAATCATTTTTTTGCTTGGTTTGAGGGAGAAACTAAACATTTTCGTGGCATAGTTGATAAATATATTGGTGACGAATTAATGTCAGTCTTTATCCAAAACGAATGCGAACAAGAACCATTAAAAGCAACAATACTTACGGCAAAAGCTATGTTGGGTAACGACTCCTTTGCATTCAATCCTAAGATTGGTATAGCTGAGGGACCCTTTGTTATCTCTTTAATCGGGTCTACTAAAAACATGGAAGCCTCAGCTATGGGAAACATAGTAAATCTTGCGTCCAGATGCACCAGCAAATTACCTGCGCATTCTATGAGGATTGCCACGGATAACATTGAATTTATAAAAGAGATCTTTATCGAAGATGTTTGGAATATTAGTGAAGTTAAAGATTTCTCTCCCAAAAACATGAACCCTGTCAAAGTTATTGATGTGGTTAGAGTAAGTGAGTTCGTGCCACAATTCGATTATATGGCAGAAATTAAGGAAAATGTAGAGTACGCACAGAACGAGGGAGCTATCATAAACGAGGCAAAAGAATAGATAGCCTTTTAGCACATTAATGAATCTTTAAAATCAAACCAAACACTTATCTGATAATGGCATATAAAAAAAGATTTAAATTTTTAAATTATATAAATGAATAACTTAAGAGAAGTTAAAATTTTAGTGGATTACAATAAAAGCTTACGGAAAGTCTGCAAAATTCGGTTTTCGAATTCTGATGCAAGTTTATATATGATTCCATATTCTTTGCAAGGGATATTTTGTTTTGGAAAAGAAAAGTTTGCAAAGGGACAAACTAAATTAAGTTTTGATTTTACCAAACAAATCAAGTCAAAAACAACTCCTAAGTTGTCGATCCATGAATCAGGTAATGTGCATATTAAAGCTGGAACTGAAAGTGTAGGCCCTTTAAAAATATCTCCTATAGAAAATTCGAGAGCTCAACACATTGCAACAATTTGTCCAGACGATTTTGAATCCCTACCTTATTTCAAAGATACCCCAATTTCTTCAGGTACGGAAATAGATCGCATTATAACTGTTAAAGGACCCATTAAAAGTGGAAAATTTTTAGTTTATATTAATGGCCAGAAACCAGAGTTCCCTGTAGAATATCAAATACGTTTTGATTTAAGGCGTAGTACAATATCGAAACCACTGTACGTTTGTATATTAGGCACAGCTCAAGAACCATTGGGAGTTGGCGTTGAACCTAAAGGTGTTACAATACTTTCAGGGTGGGATCCTGATATTGTTGACGATTCAGAGCAGGATTTTCTATACATCCGAGGAATTTGAATTTGATTCCTTAGTTACGGATTGAGATTTAAAAGAATATTAATGGGGTCAGGTTTTCTTCTTTGAAAAGTGTCAAACACTTAGTTTGTTGAGTTTATAGTGTTCATAGAGTTCGTTGGGTCACAAGCAAAACACATATTTTTTTATTTCTAGGGTTAAACTAATCCTTTTTTACCTCCTGTTAAAAATTAACATTAAAATATCTCTGGGAAATTTTTTTCTTGTTTTTTGAATTTTGGACTTAGGACTTAGAACATTGGACTAATTAAGAATCTGCATATCAACGGGGTCAGGTATTGAAATGTGAAAAGAAGGATATTGTCACCTGTCATTAGTCTTTGGTCACTTGTCAAAACAAAAAAATCTTTGTGCCTTCGTGGCTAAATAACATCTTGACTTATCTGTTATATTCTTTTAAAATTTATATTTGAAAGAAGATGTATATACGGAATTCACTTCGGATAAAATGCCTTATTGAGAGTAAATACGAACTAAGTTTTGTACTAAACAAGTTAGGCGAAATGCTGTTATAAAAATGAATAAATTAAGATTAAGTATAGTATTAATATTTTTATTTTTAAACACAATGAATTGTTCAAAAAGAATAAAAATAGAAAATTATTTTTATAAATATGAAGATGATTTTATAGAATACGTTAATTCAAGAATAGATAATCGCGAATTCAATGGGGTAAAAAGATGGATAAGTGCACATAAATGGGTTGATTATGATATTTTAATTGTTGACTTTTTAATTGGTAAAGACTATAAAGAGTCTTACTATAAACCGAAAATTGTTTATATAGGATCAGATATTTATATGGATTGTCCACATTGCAAAGGTGATGGAGAATTAATAAAGAAAATTAAAGAAAATTGGTTTGTTTGTAGGGCAGAGAGATTCTAAAACAAAAGCCCCTATATGTTCTACATGTGAACATGGTCATTGGTCAACAAAAAACTAAAAGCAAAAATCCGTGTGTATCCGTGGCTAACTTATTAGATTCTCCGAATCAGTTAAGTCATTGAATTGTTGAATGGTTGAGTAGCAAAGAAGAAAAGTAAATAAAAAAATCACCTCACAAGCAAAACTTTCGTTAAACCCCCTTTTCCTTCTGCCTCAATCTTTAGGAGATAAACACCTGAAGCAAGTTTCTCTCCTGAATCTCCTATCCCGTTCCAGGTAACGGAATGAGCACCGGAAGATTTCCTGCCCGAATAAAGGTGTCTTACCCTCTGCCCCAGCATGTTGTAGACAAAAATATCTACATTAACCGCTTTACCCAACTCATAGTAAATAGTTGTTTTTGCAGTAAAAGGATTTGGATCAACAGAGGATAAAGAAAGCAAACTGGCAGCTATCTTTTCCTCAATCCAATCCTCTTTGGGTTTTATCTTCATTAAATATACATCAATACTGTCTACCCCTGGAGCTGTGTAAAAATAAGTATTCCCGGCAAAAATATATCCCCCATCTGTGGTCTGCTGGATAGAGCGGTCCCAATTGCCGTCAATCCCGACACAGTTTTTCGTCCAGAGGGTATCACCCTCGGAATCTACCTTGATAATGTAAGTATTAGGAGACCACCTTACACCAGCAGGGAAAGCAGCAGTATAACCTCCAAAAATATACCCTCCATCGGAAGTTTGCTGGACGGAGCCACCAATGTAGTCATCTGGTTCATAAGTTCTAGTCCATAGGGTATCACCAATTGAATCCGTTTTTATCAGGTGAATATCTGTATAATAACTCCCAGCAATAATATATCCTCCATCCGAAGTTTGCTCGACGGATGTGCCTTTATCGTAACTGTCCCCTCCGTAAGTTCTAGTCCAGAGAGTATCCCCAATTGAATCCGTTTTTATCAGGTAAACATCAGATTCTCCCGCACCGTAGGAATAAGTTTCCCCAGCAATAATATATCCGCCGTCGGCTGACTGTCGAACTGATCTTCCATAGTCCCAATCAATGCCGCCATAAGTTCTAGTCCAGAGAGTATCCCCCAGAGAATTTGTTTTGATGAGGTAAACATCGGTGCCGCCTGCTCCGTAAGAATCAGTTGCACCGGCAATAACATATCCGCCGTCGGCCGACTGTTGAACTGATTCTCCATAGTCCCAATAGGTCCCTCCATAAGTTTTTGTCCAGAGGCTATCACCAATTGAATTCGTTTTGATCAGGTAAACATCACAATTCCCCTCACCGTAGGAATGAGTACGTCCGGCAATAATATATCCACCGTCGGTTGACTGTTGAACTGATTCTCCATAGTCCAGATTAGCTCCTCCATAAGTTCTTGTCCAGAGAGTATCCCCCAGAGGATTCGTTTTAATCAGGTAGACATCATATCTAACCTCAACGGAGGGATAAGTACATCCAGCAATGATATATCCACCATCTGAAGTTTGCTGGACTGATTTACCATAATCGCTTTTATCCCCCCTGTAAGTCCTGGTCCAAGCGGTATCAGGAGCCTGCGCGAACGAACTAACGATCCAAAAAAGAAAAATTAATATAAGTTTTGATAAATGCTTCATAATACCTCCTTTGTAATACTATAATTATACAGAAATTTTTCAGATTGTCAAATATTTTCCTACATAAAAACGAAAAAACCTAAAAAAAATCGTGCAATTAGTGTGATTCGTTGTTTCTATTTTAGTTGATATGTTGGATTGTGGTATAGTTGGTTTGGATTTTTTTTTGAACCTTCCAACCATCCAACCATCTAACTTTCTAACGATTTATAATCTTTGTGTCTCCGTGTGAAATTTAGTGAGAAGGGAGTAGAGAGTAGTAAGTAGTGAAAACAACAAAAAAATCCTGTAAATCTGCGTTTGTCCGCGTCCTATTCGTAGATTCTTCGAATCAGTTTTTTCGTGGGTTCGTTGGGTC
>CAZKVT010000015.1:0-36909 GCA_964556365.1 uncultured bacterium
AAGAGAAGGCGGAAGAACTGTCGGCGCCGGCGTCGTTACCGGAATACAGGAGTAAGGGAGTAAATGGCTGCTAAGCATATTAGGATAAGGATGAAATCTTACGACCATAAAATACTGGATGATTCTGTGGAAGAAATCGTAGAGGTAGCCCAGAGGACCGGAGCTGAAGTTGTTGGTCCTGTGCCGCTACCAACAAAGCGAAGAATTTATACGGTTCTTCGATCTCCGCATGTAGACAAAAAGTCGAGAGAACAGTTCGAAATTAGAGTTCATAATAGACTTGTCGATTTAAACAAGCCTTCCCAGCAGACAATAGAAGCTTTGACTAAGATGGATTTGCCTGCCAGGGTTGAAGTGGAGATTAAATACTAAGAAAGGAGTTTGGAGATGCTTATCGGAAGAAAATTAGGAATGACAAGAATTTTTGATGATGAAGGCAAAAGTATTCCAGTTACTGTTATAAAAGCATCCCCGTGTTTTATTTTAGATAGAAGAACAGAAGAAAGAGATGGTTATACAGCATATATTACAGGTTTTGGAGAAAAGAAAGAGAATCGGGTTAAGAAACCCGTTTTAGGTTTATGCAAAAAAGCAGGAGTCCCTCCTGTCGAAGTTATTAGAGAATTTAGGGTCGAAGATACCACAACATTCGATATCGGAGAAAAAATTCCTGTGTCTGTACTGCAAAAAGGAGACAAGGTCGGTGTTGTTGGTTGGAGTAAGGGTAAAGGTTTCCAGGGAGTAGTAAAAAGATGGGGCTTTTCAGGAGGACCTGCTTCGCACGGGTCTCGTTTTGGTCGCCTGCCGGGTTCTGCGGGAGCTGGGACATCTCCCGGTAGAGTAACTAAGGGCAAAAAATTTCCTGGTAGAATGGGTAATGACAGGATAACCGTGAAAAATCTTGAGGTTATCAGACTCGATGCTGAAAAAGGGCTTGTAGTGGTAAAAGGTGCTGTTCCGGGATTTAGAACCGGCTTGGTACTTATAAAGATAGATAAAAGTATCGATATTGCGGCAAGAAAAGAATTGGCTAAAGAGCAAGCGGAAAAAAGCAAAGCGGAAGCCGCAAAGAAAAAAGTAGAAGAAAAACCCAAAGACGTTAAGGAAGAAGATAAAGTAGAAGAAGCGAAAGCTAAAACTGATAAAAAAGAAGAAAAAGCAGAGAAAGTAAAAGATACGATTAAAAAGGAAAACAAGAAGGAAGATAAAAAAGTAAAAGCTGAAGGTAAAGTTGAAGAAACGAAAGAAGAAGATAAAAAAGAAAAAGTAAAAGCAAAGAAAGAGGAAATAGAAGATAAGAAAGAAGAAGCAATAGAAGTAAAAGCTGAAACTGATGAGAAAGAAGAAGTAGTAGAAGATAAAGAAAGAGAAGATAAAAAAGAAAAGACTGAAGCGAAAGAAGAGAAAGAAGAGGGAAAAGCAAAAGAGGAAGTTAAAGCTGAGAAAGAGGAAGAAAAAGCAGAAGTTGATGAGAAAAAAGAAGAAATAGTGGAAAATAAGGAAAAAGAAGATAAAAAACAAAAATTAGAGGCGAAAGAGAAAGAAATAGCCGAAGCTAAGAAAGAAGAAAAAGACGGGGATGATTCTGAAAAGAAAGAGGATAAAGAAGCAGAAAGCAAAGAAAAAGGTGATGGTTAAAAATGGCGGTTAAAGTTAAATGTTATGATAATAGTGGGAAAGAAGACGGAACCGTTAGTCTTTCCGGTGCTCTTTTCGAGTCGGAATTCGACGAAAACTCCATTTACTATTCTGTTGTAGACCATCTTCACCAGAAGAGACAAAATAACAGTAAAACTAAAACTAAGGGTGAAGTTGCCGGAAGTGGTAGGAAACCCTGGAGGCAAAAAGGTACGGGTAGAGCTCGCGTAGGTACACGTAGGACTCCTGTATGGGTTGGCGGAGGCGTTACTTTTGGTCCGAATAGAAAAGAATATAATTTTAAAGTTAATAAAAAAACGAAAAGAAAAGCGCTTAACGCGGCCATTTCTAAAAGGGTGTCTGATGGGCGTTTTGTTGTAATTAGTAAAGAAAAATTTGACGCTCCTTCAACGAAGTTGGTAGCCAATATGCTTAAATCGATAGGAGTTTATGGCAATAAAATTTTAATGCTGTCCCATGATGATGACAAGAATTTTTATAAATCATGCAGAAATATAGAGGGCTTGCATATTATTCCGGCCGGGCAGGTTAACGCTTATCAGGTTTTAAATAATGATTGGGTAGTGGTGACTAAAGAATCTGTTGGTAAGCTCTTAGAGGTTTTCAAATGAAAGATTATAGAGATATTGTGATAAGACCCATTATAACAGAAAGAGGGAATAATTCAATGTCTATTGGAAGATATACTTTTGAGGTTTCTATAAAATCCAATAAACCTCAAATAAAAAAAGCGATTGAGTCTCTTTTTAAAGTTCATGTAGAAGATGTAAATACAATGATCGTTAAGGGTAAGATGCGAGGAGTTGGGAGATTTAAAGGAAAAAGAAAAAATTGGAAAAAAGCGGTTGTCGCTCTTCGCGAAGGAGATTCGATACCCTTGTTTGAGGGGGCATAGTTAAATGGCTAAAAAGACAAGTAATCCAGTAACTCCTGGGAGGAGATATTACAGAGGGCAAGATTTCTCTGATATAACGAAGAAGAAAGGGGAGAAAAGTTTAATCAAAAACCTTCCCGGTACAGGTGGTAGGAATTCCCAGGGTAGGAGGACCTCTGACCACAGGGGTGGTAGGGTAAAAAGAAGTTACAGGATTATAGATTTTAAAAGAAATAAGTTTGAAGTAGAAGGAAGAATCAAAGCTATTGAATACGATCCTAATAGATCTGCTTGGATAGCTTTAGTTTTTTATGCGGATGGAGAAAAAAGATATATTATCGCACCTGAGAGTATAAAGGTTGGAGACATTATTAAGGCTGGACCTGGTTCTCCTGTATCAATCGGAAATTCTCTTCCTCTTTCAGAAATTCCACCCGGTACTTTTATTCATAATATCGAACTACAGCCGGGTCGCGGAGGTGCTCTTGCCAGAGGCGCGGGAGCAACTGCTCAAATTTTGGCGATTGAAGGCAAATATGCTCATGTGAGATTGCCTTCGGGAGAAGTTAGGTTGGTTCTCTCTACCTGTAGGGCTACGGTTGGGAGAGTCGGTAATATTTCCCATAATACTATTTCAGATGGGAAAGCCGGTAGGAGCAGGTGGAAGGGTAGAAGACCCAGGGTTCGCGGTGTCGCGATGAATCCTGTCGATCATCCTCTCGGAGGAGGAGAAGGTAAATCTTCCGGAGGACGTCACCCTGTTTCCAGAACCGGTATACCTGCAAAAGGTTATAGAACAAGGAATCCTAAAAAACAATCTTCCCAGTATATTATAAAGAGAAGAAGAGTAAAGAGGAGGAGGAAGTAAGGTATGGCTGAAAAATATGTGGATGCGAAGTTGATGAAAAAGATAAAAAAATGGAAAGAAGGGGATCCTCTGATTAGAACATATAGGCGTAATTCAACCGTTACGGAAGATATGGTTGGCCTTACTATCGAAGTGCATAACGGAAAAGATTTTATAACCGTTTTCATTAGGAGGGAAATGATAGGATGCAGGCTCGGCGAATTCGCTCCCACTAGAAAATTTCATAAACATGGCGGACAGAAAGAAGCTGTTGTTAAATAGAGGTTTTTGATGGAAGGAAAAGCAATCCAGAAGAATATAAGGATGTCACCTAAGAAAGGGAGAAGAATTATCCCTCATATAAAAGGTAAATCTGTTGTTGAAGCAAAGATGCGATTGGGATTTTTGCCGCATGGCGCAGCCAGGATTCTTAAGAAATGTGTGCACACTGCTGCAAGCAACTATATAGATAAAGCGGGTGAATTAGATTTGAAAGAAGAAGATTTATATGTAAAATCAATCAGTATCGATGAAGGACAAAAGTTAAAGAGATATAGACCTATGTCTTTCGGTAGAGCGGGACTTATTAGAAAAAGAACGTCACATATCACGGTTGTGGTTGATAAAATAGGAGAAAAATAATGGGTCAAAAGACGCATCCGGTAGGTTTTAGAGTTGGAGTTAACAAAGATTGGAAATCCAGGTGGTTTTTCGGAATGAAATTTGCCGAACCATTGAAAGAAGATATTGCTATAAGAAAGTATTTAAAAACCGAATTTAAAGATGCCTGGATATCCAGCGTGGAAGTTGAAAGGACCGCAGAAAATATAAGAGTTATAATTGAAACGGCAAGACCGGGTATGGTAATAGGAAAGGGTGGAGAAGAAGTTAAAAGAATTCGCGAGAAATTAAATGAAATGTTAGGTAAGAATGTGTATCTTGATATTAAAGAGTGTAAAATGCCTGAGCTCAATGCTTCGCTTGTCGCACAATCGGTGGTTAAACAATTAGAGAGGAGGGTTTTGCAAAGAAGAGCAATGAAAAGAGTCGTTGAAGAAGCTATCAGAATGGGCGCTTCAGGTATTAGAGTGCAATGTAAAGGAAGGCTCGGAGGAGCGGAGATAGCCAGGAAAGAATGGTATCTCGAGGGCAGTGTTCCTCTTCATACGATAGATGCTAATATAGATTATGCTCAGGAAACAGCTAATACTAAATCCGGAACTATTGGTGTTAAGGTCTGGATTAACAGGGAAGTATATTAATTATGTTGATGCCGAAAAGAGTTAAGCATAGAAAAAAACAAAGAGGTAGTCTTAAAGGGAAAGCGACAGCCTCTGTACAATTAGATTTTGGGGACTTTGGACTTAGAATACTTGAATCGGCTTGGATTTCCGCACAGCAAATAGAAGCGATGCGTGTTACTGTAACTCATTATCTTAAACGAGCTGGTAAGTTATGGATAAGGATATTTCCGGATCACCCAGTTTCCAAAAAACCTGCGGAGACACGTATGGGAAAAGGTAAAGGTGAGACTCTTTACTGGGTTGCTCCCTGTAGAAAAGGCAGAGTTATTATAGAGTTGGAAGGAGTTTCCGAAGAGGCGGCGCGAGAGGCTCTAAGAAGAGCGAGCGCTAAGTTACCGGTTAAAACCCGATTTATAAAAAGAGAAGGAGTTTTATAATGCAAGCTAAGGAACTCAGGGAAATGACCGACGCGGAACTTAATTCGGTAAGGCATGATTTAAAAGAAGAGTTATTTACTTTGCGTTTTGAAAAAGCAAGGGGTAAAATAAACAATCCAGCGCGATTTAAGCAGTTAAGAAGAGAAATCGCGAGGCTTGAAACGGTTTTGAACCAAAAGGAGAAACAAAGTGATAAGTAAGGTTGGTAAAGTCGTATCTGTGGCTCCGAAAAAAACCGTGGTGGTTTTGGTGGAGAGAAGGATCCAGCATCCGGTTTATAAGAAATATATTACAAAAAAGAAAAAATTTTACGCCCACGATGAAAAGGAAGAAGCTGCTTTGGGAGATTTGATACGTATCGTTTCGACTCGTCCTCTTTCAAAACTTAAAAGATGGAGGATAGATAAAATTATTGATAAGGCAGGAGAGGATAAGTGATTCAGCAGGAAACAAAATTAAAGATTGTGGATAATACAGGAGGAAAAGAAGCCTCTTGTATTAAGGTTTTAGGTGGATCGGGTAGACGATACGCGGCTTTGGGAGATATTATAGTTGTAAGTGTTATTAAGGCTACACCCAGATCTTCGGTGGAGAAGGGCACTGTTCATAAAGCGGTTATAGTTCGTACTAGAAAAGAAAGAAAGAGAGAAGATGGTACGGCAGTACGTTTCGATGATAATGCGTGTGTTCTTTTAGATGCCAATCAAGAACCTGTTGGTACCAGAATATTCGGTCCTGTTGGAGAAGAATTGCGACAAAAAGGATTTATGAGATTGATTTCTCTTGCTTCGGAGGTACAGTAGTGAAGATAAAAAAGGGAGATAAGGTACTGGTTGTTGCCGGCAACTACAAAGGCAAAAAGGGAAAAGTAAGAGAAGTGATAGCTGAAAATAACAAGCTTGTTGTAGAGGGAATTAACTTGAGAAAAGTACATACGAAACCCAGAAAACAAGGAGATCCCGGCGGTATCCTGGAAAAGGAACTTCCTGTTGCTCTTTCGAATGTGAGACTTATATGTCCCTCATGTGGTGAGTCTACGAGAGTTGGTTTTATGTTTCTTGAGAATAAGAAAAAGGTTCGTTACTGCAAGAAATGTAATGAAATAATTGAATAAAGAGGTAAGAATGAGAGATATGCCGAGACTGCAAAAATATTATAAAGAAGAAATAAAGAAAGGACTTTTGAAAAAATATGGTAATAGTATGAGAGTTCCCGAATTGGAGAAAATTGTTGTGAATTGTGGGTTGGGTAAATCGGCGAAGGATCGTGCTGTGTTTGATTCAGCTGTTGAAAGTTTGAAAGAAATAACGGGGCAGAAGCCGATAACTACTCGTGCTAAAAAATCTATTTCTTCTTTTTATCTAAGAGCAGGAGAACCTGTTGGGTTAAAGGTTACTTTAAGGAAGGATCGAATGTTCGAATTTCTTGATAGACTTATTAATGTGGCTATTCCAAGAATTCGTGATTTTAGAGGACTGAAACCTGATTCTTTTGACGGTAGAGGAAATTATACTCTTGGAATTTCCGAGCAGTTTATTTTTCCTGAAATAGATTATGATAAGGTTAAAGAGGTGATAGGTATGGACATTTCAATAATTACAACTGCGAAGAACGACGAAGATGCTGCCGAATTGCTTAGAAAGTTTGGATTACCATTTAAAGTTACAAAGGTTGAATAATGGCTAAAAAATCATTAGTTGTAAAAAGTAAAAGGGAACCAAAATACTCGACTCGCAAGATTAACAGATGTTTTAGGTGCGGAAGAAGGCGAGGATATATGCGTGATTTCGGATTATGTCGTTTGTGTTTTAGAGAACTTGCGCTTAAGGGAGAAATTCCCGGAGTAAAAAAGGCTTCCTGGTAGGAGGTTGTTTTGTTGACAGATCCGGTAGCTGATATGATTACAAGAATTAGAAACGCAGTTGATGCGAGGCATAGACATGTTGAAATCCCGGCTTCTAATATGGCTAAGGAGATAACAAGGGTTCTTTTAGAAGAAGGATATATTGGTAATTTTGAATTCATTGAAGAGGGACCCCAGGGTACTGTAAGAATTACTCTTAAGTATATAAAAGATGAGTCCCCAATTCATGAGATTAAAAGAATTTCTAAGCCTTCAAGAAGGATTTATGTTGGAAAAGAAGACATACCTCTCATTAAAAGAGGGTTCGGTATTTCTATTTTGTCTACTTCTAAAGGTATAGCAAGCGATGCCGTGGCTCGCAGTGAAGGTGTCGGCGGCGAGATTCTACTACAGGTATGGTAAGGAGGATTCATGTCTAGAGTTGGAAAACAACCTGTTTCTGTTCCCGCGGGAGTAGATGTCAAAATTGAAGATGGAAATGTAAAAATTAAAGGAAAAAAGGGAAGTTTAGAAACAGTTATTCCCCCAGGTATCAATGTAAGTGTACAGGATGGTAAAGTTACTGTTTCTCCTTATGGTAATATGAAAGAGGTTAGAGCCTTTTGGGGACTTACCCGTTCCTTAATAAATAACATGATTATAGGTGTAACGGAAGGTTTTACGAAGACACTTGAAATTAGAGGTAGAGAATATAGAGTGAATTTAAAGGGTAGGGACCTTGATTTCGATCTTGGGTATTCTCATTTGATAAAAGTAACCCCCAAGGAAGGAATTGAATTTAAGTTAGAAGGAGATAAGATAACAGTCAGTGGTGTGGATAAAGCTCTTGTGGGAGAGCAAGCGGCTAAAATTAGGGCATTACGCCCCGCTGAAGTGTATAAAGGTAAAGGGATTAGATATGAAGGGGAATACATTATCCACAAAGAAGGTAAGCGAGGAATTTGATGAGTGAAATTAAGAAAAGAAAATTCAGAAGATGGAAGAGGAAGATGAGGACCCGGAGTAAGATTTTCGGTACTCCCGAAAGGCCCCGTCTATCTGTTTGTAGAACGAATAAGCATATATATGCACAGGTAATCGACGACTTGAGTGAAAATACATTGGTACAGGCAAGTACCCTCGATAAAGAAGTGAAAAATAAATTGAAAGGTAAAACGTTAAAAGAGAAATCTAAGGAAGTCGGAGTTTATGTCGCGGAAAGATGTAAAAAAGCGAAAATTGGTAAGGTGACTTTCGACAAAGGACGTTTTGACTACCATGGTTGTGTTAAGAGCCTGGCGGAAGGCGCGAGGGAAGGAGGTTTAAAATTTTAAGCGGATTTACAAAATCACGAATGAAAGTAGACCCCCGGGAGTATGAAATCGAGGAAAAAGTTGTTTATATCGGGCGTATCTCCAAAGTTGTAAAAGGAGGAAAAAAGTTCCGATATTCCGCGTGGGTTGTGATTGGGGACCGGGAAAATGTAGTAGGTTACGGACACGGTAAAGCGGATGAAGTTCCTGAAGCTATTAAGAAAGCTATCAAAGATGCCAGGTCCAGACTAATTAAAGTTCCGAAAGTTTATACTTCGGTTCCTTATGCTGTAACTGCCAAATATAAATCGGCGAAGGTTATGATAAGACCTGCTGCTCCTGGTACTGGTATTATCGCGAACGACAAATTGAGAGCCATATTTGAACTTGGCGGATTTAGAGATGTTCTTACTAAATGTTTTGGTTCAAATAATCCTTTTAATAATATTATTGCGGCGTATAATAGTCTATTGCGTATGCGTACGCCCGAAGAGTTCTCTGAACTTAGAGGGAAATCTATAGAAGAAATGTTAAAAGGAAGAAGAAAAGTTACTGAGGCGAAAGATGCTTAAGATTAAACAGGTAAAAAGTAAAATAGGGTCTAATAAAAGGCAGAAAGCGACATTGAAAGCTCTTGGATTAAAAAGAATTAACGATGTTGTTTTGCATGAAGATAATCCTGTAACACGAGGTATGGTTAGAAAAATATCGCAGCTTGTAGAAATGGAGGAAGTTAGTGGGAACCGAATTAAGTAAAATTAGGCCGCCTAAAGGTAGTCGTAAAAGTAAAAAACGGGTAGGAAGAGGTCCTGGTTCCGGTATGGGAACTTACTCCACGCGGGGCTTAAAGGGACAAAATTCCCGAAGTGGCGGAGGAGTCCGGCCGGGTTTTGAGGGAGGTCAGACACCTCTTATAAAAAGAATTCCTAAGAAAGGTTTTAATAGAAAAAAAAGTATTGATTTATCGATAATAAATATTGAGGAGCTTAACAGGTTTAAAAGCGGTGAGCAGGTTACAATAGAAAAGCTGAGACAGGCTGGTCTCGCGGAGAAAAAAGATAAAGTTAAAATTCTTGGTAGGGGAACTATAGATAAAAAGTTAACTGTGCATGCCAATATGTTTTCAAAATCCGCTCAAGAAAAGATTGAGAAAGCAGGAGGAGAAATAACAAAAGATGCTTGATGCCTTCCGTAACCTTTGGAAAGTAGGAGATATAAGAAAAAGAATCCTTGTTACGTTACTTATGTTGGTAATATACCGGTTAGGTAGTCATATTCCCGCGCCCGGTGTTAATATAAAAATACTCGGTGATTATTTTGCCAGCATGAGAGGTTCTGTGCTTGGACTTTTTGATATGTTTGTCGGAGGTAATCTGAGCAGAGCTACTATTTTTGCTCTTGGGATAATGCCGTATATTAGTGCTTCGATTATTTTGCAGATTTTAGGTTCTACAATTCCTTTTTATCAGCGGTTATCGAAGGAAGGTGAAGAAGGAAGGCGTAAGATGACCCAGCATATCAGATATCTAACCGTTGGTATAGCTATTATTCACTCTTTATCGTTTTCAATCTTTTTGCAGAACCTTTCGTTTAGTGGTATACCGGTTTTACCTAATCCTACGCTTTTCGTAAAATTTTCGATAATTGTAACTATGACTGCGGGAACTATTTTTCTTATGTGGTTGGGTGAGCTTATAACGGAAAATGGTATAGGTAACGGTGTTTCTCTTCTCATTATGATGAGTATTCTGGCAAGAATACCTACGCAGGTGATTCAGTTTTCTCAGATGTTGGTGGCAGGTACAAAAAGTTGGATTTTTGCTTTTCTTACAGTTGCATTCGCTGTTGCTGTTGTTGCCGCGGTAGTTTTTGTTACGCAGGCACAGAGAAGAATACCTATTCAATATGCTAAAAGAGTTAAAGGAAGAAAAGTCTACGGTGGGCAATCGACACATTTGCCGCTTAATGTGAATACCGCGGGTGTTATTCCCATAATATTCGCTCAATCGGCATTAATGATTGTTCCTACTATCGCGGGATTTTTTAAAGGACAGGCTTGGGCTGATTGGATTGTTAATGTTTTGTCTCCGAGCGGATTCTTTTATAATGCCTTATTTGTTCTTTTGATTATTATGTTCGCTTATGTTTATACTTCGATTGTTTTAAATCCTCAAGATCTTGCGGGAAATCTCAAGAAATACGGTGGTTTTATACCGGGAATCAGGCCCGGAAGAAACACTGCCGAATATATAGATAAAACAATCGCGAGGATAACATTGCCGGGAGCTACTTTCTTTGCTATTATTGCGGTTATCCCGGTGATTTTTACGGCTAAATTTAAATTACCTTTTTACTTCGGAGGAACTTCCATAATTATTATAGTAGGGGTAGCACTCGATACAGCCAGACAATTAGAGTCCCAACTTTTGATGAGACATTATGATGGTTTTATGAAGAAAGGCAAAATTCGAGGAAGGGGAAGATGACATTGGTTTTTTTGGGGCCTCCCGGGGTTGGCAAGGGAACACATGCCGATATTCTGGCTAAAGATTTAAAAATAACACATTATTCGACAGGAGATATTTTTAGGGAAATATTGAAAAGTTCTTCGCCGCTCGGTGAAAAGCTTGATAAATACGTTAATTCCGGAGAACTCGTTCCCGACGAAATAGTTTTCGAGACTGTACAAGAAGTGTTGTCTAATAGTGAAAGTGAAAACGGATGGTTGTTGGATGGTTATCCTCGGAGCAAGAATCAGGCTCAACTACTTGACGATTATTTGGAAGCCAATGGTAAGAAATTGAACCGAGCCGTTTATCTTTATGCTCCCAATGAGGTTCTGATAAAACGATTGACTAACAGGAGAGTATGTCCTGATTGCGGAGCTATTTATAATTTGGTTAATAGTCCTCCCGAGATAGATAATATATGTGATAAATGCGGAGAGAATTTGGTTCAAAGAGGGGATGATAACAGAGAGACAATAAAAAGAAGGATTTCAATATTTGAAAAAGAATTCAAGCCTTTAAAAGAATATTACGAGAATAAAGGTATACTTGTGAAAGTTTTAGCCGAAGGTAATTTAGAAAATATTGCAAATAATATTAAAGAAGGATTGTAAATTGGCTAAGAAGGGAGTAATAAAAGTTAAAGGAGAAGTTGTTGAAAAATTACCTGATTCAAAATATAGAATTAAACTCGATGTTGAGGATCATCCTGTTATACTTGCTTATTTGGCGGGTAAAATGAAAATGAATTATATAAGAATTGATGTTGGTGATATTGTAGATGTAGAGCTTTCCCCTTATGACCTTACTAAGGGCAGGGTTGTCTATAGAGAATCATAGGAGGTATAGATGAAAGTCAGATCATCAGTTAAAAAGTTATGTAAAGAATGTAAAATTGTGAGACGTAAAGGAAGAGTTTATGTTGTTTGTAAAAATCCAAAACATAAACAAAGGCAAGGTTAGGAGGTAGTATGCCAAGAGTCGCTGGTGTTGACTTACCTGCAAATAAACCTATTCATGTTGGCTTAACAGCTATTTTTGGTATCGGAAGATCGACTGCAGTGAAAATCCTTGATAAGGTTGATATTGAAAAAGGTAAGAGAGTTAAAGATTTAACCAATGAAGAAGTTGATAAAATAAGACATCTAATTGAAGGTGAATATAAAATAGAAGGCGAATTAAAATCCCGTATAAGACAGGATATAAATCGTTTGAAAGATATAAAATGTTACAGGGGAACAAGGCATAAAAAAGGTTTGCCCGTTAGGGGTCAAAGAACTAGAACTAATGCCCGAACAAGGAAAGGACCCAGAAAAGGAGCAATTGCTTTGAAGAAGAGAGAAATCAAAAAGTAAGGGGGATATGTGGCTAAAAAGAAAAGAAAAGATACTACAAAGAAAAAGAAATTAAGAGCACCGGAGTTCGGAATAGTCCATATACATTCCACATTTAATAATACCCTGGTTACTATAACAGATAAACAGGGAAATACAATAGCTTGGACATCCTCAGGCAGTATTGGTTATAAAGGTACCAGAAAAGGAACCCCGTATGCTGCCACAAAAGCAGCTGAATCAGCAGTTAAGAAAGCTATCGATGCCGGTATGCGTACCGCGGAGGTTTGGGTTAATGGGCCGGGAAGAGGAAGAGAATCGGCGATAAGGACTGTGCAGTCCGCGGGTATGAATGTCAGCGCGATTAAAGATGTTACTCCTTTGCCACATAATGGATGCAGACCTCCGAAGAAAAGGCGGTTATAAATGGGTAGGTATATCGGTCCCAAGTGTCGAAAATGCAAAAGATACAAGATGAAACTTTACTTAAAAGGAGATAAATGCTATTCGAGTAAGTGTCCTATCGGTGATGAATACATTAGACCACCGGGGGAACCTCCGAGGAGATGGCGTTCCAGAGATTCTTCTTATGGATTGCAGCTTCGAGAAAAGCAAAGAGTTAAAAATATATACGATCTTCGTGAGAGACAGTTTAGGAATTTGTTTGACAAGGCGACCGTGATAGAGGGTGTAACAGGCGAAGAATTGTTGAAATTATTGGAGAGAAGATTAGACAATGTGGTTTATCGCTTAGGTTTTGCTCTGTCGAGAAGGCAGGCAAGGCAGGTTGTTCGTCACAATCACATTCATGTAAATGGTAAAAAAGTGGATGTCCCTTCTTATCAGGTTTCTGTTGGTGATGTGATCTCGATTAAGGAAAAGGGTAAGAATCTTTCACTTTTTTCTGTAGCGCTTGCGCATGAAATTGAAGTTAAGGAATGGTTGTCTGTCAACAGAAAAAAAATGGAAGGAAAAGTCGTGGCGGAACCGAGCAGGGCAGATGTGGAATATCCTATTAAGGAAAATTTGATTGTCGAGTTATATTCTAAGTGATAGGGAGGTAAAAGTTGAGAATTAGATCTCTGGTTATGCCGGAAGAGTTAAAAGTGGTTGAAAAAAATGAAACTTATGGCAAGTTTTCTTTGTCTCCTCTGGAGAGAGGGTATGGAATAACAATAGGACACGCGCTAAGGAGAATGTTGATTTCTTCAATTCAGGGCGCCGCAATAACCGCTGTTAAGATTGAAGATGTGATGCATGAATTCTCAACAATAGACAATATCAAAGAGGATGTCGCGGAGATTGTCTTAAATTTGAAAAAAGTCAGGTTTAGATATAATAGTGAAGAGCTCCCTCAATATGTGATTTTTGAAGGTAAAGGTCCGGGTGAAGTTAAAGCTTCTAGTATAAAATTAACTCCCGGTTTAGAAGTAAGTAATCCGGATCAGCTTATCGCGACTTTGGATGAAAATGGCGAAATACGAGCAACGTTGAGAGTGGATGTAGGAAAAGGATTTAAACCTAAAGAGTCCTTTGTGGATTCCAAAATGGCTGAAGGTTCAATATTTATAGATACGAATTTTTCTCCGGTTAAGAGAGCCACGTATAAGGTTAATAATGTTAGAGTCGGTCAGAGAACAGACTTTGAAGAGCTTGTCATGGAAATTTGGACAGACGGGTCTATTCATCCTGAAGAAGCGTTAAATCTTTCTTCCAAAATAATAAAAAACCATATCGAGTTATTTATTGAGGAAGATATTTTTGAAGAAGAAGAAGAGGGTGGGGCAAGCGAAAAAGAAGAAATTAAACGGGCACTCGATTTACCGGTAGAGGAATTGGGGATGGGTAACAGAGTGAGCAACGTGCTTAAGAATAAGAATATTAACGAATTGAGAGATATTGTCAAATATTCAGAAGATGAAATGCTTAATTTTCCGAATTTTGGTAAAGTCTCATTAAAAGAAGTAAAAGATAGATTGGCTGAGTACAATCTTAGTTTAAGTATGGATTTAAAGAATTTGGAGGATGAAGGATGAGACATGGAAAAAAGGTTGCAAAATTAGGAAGGACTAAATCTCATAGGAAAGCAACTTTAAATAATCTTTTCTGCGCGCTTATAATAAATGAATCTATAAAAACTACGAAAAGTAAGGCTAAAGCTTTAAAAAGTTTTGCCGATAAGAAAATCTCTTGTGCGCTTAAAGCTGATATTAATGATAAGAGGAAGTTTAAAAGCGAGTTAGGGTCAAGGCAAGCATATTATAAATTATTCGAAACTATAGTTCCTCAGTACAAAGAGCGGAGTGGGGGATATGTTAGGGTGATTGATTTATCTCTGGGAAGAAAGGGAGATGGTGCTGTCGAAAGTATAGTAGAGTTTGTGTAAGTTTAGACTGTGGTAGAAGAGAATATTTCTTCTTTAGAAAGAAGAGCAGAAGAAGAATCCAATTACGCTAAAAGGCTTAAAAGTAGTTACGGAAAAAAAACCTACGTTACTTTATTAAAGAAATATTTGCTCGAAGTTTTTACTCCTTCGGAAATCGATTTCTTGGGTAATTCTGATTCATTTCAGTACATTATTCTTTCCGACCAAATCCAGTCCGAATTAATAAGAGGCTTAAAATCGGTGAAAGATTTTCTTTCGGAAGGAGAAAAGCAACACTTGATGACACAGGTGGATGAATTTACTCATACTTTAAACAGGATTTTTGATGAGGGCGCTAAAACAGGAATTTCTCCCATTTTGATTGATTTTGCGCTCAAGAGATGGTTGAAAACACAAATGCCTTCGAAAGCCTCGATTCCAATCCATAAAAAAGTAAATCTTTCTTTGCAGTTCTTTAGCAAAAGAGAACTTCGTAAAAATACGTCCATAAGGAATCTTGTTCGTTTTACTGAAAGAACGGTTTCGATACCGGCCTCTCTTAGTGATGTTAGATTGGAAGATTTTGCTGATTTTATTAAAGATATAGAATTCTTTTGTGATGTTTGTAAAATATTTGCCGGTTATTATATTGAACCGGTAAAAATAGAAACACAAGAATTCGATTTTAATAATATCAATGAAAAAATCAGGTCTACGCAGGATTTAATTAAGGAAAACGCAGTAAAGAGATTGGAGAAATTTTTTGGAGAAGTATCAGATTTAAGCGTTAGAGACATTCGTCATAATACAAATGAGATAATAAGATATATAAATAGCGGGGAAGCAAAGTTAAAAGCATTAAGGGCTCAATTATCTAAGCTCAAGGATCTTTCCGGTATAAGAGAAAGTGTTAATATCCCCGGAATCCTCAGGTATTTTGACCCTAATCTTACTAATAAAATACGAGAAAACATGGAACGATCCGTAATCGGTCTCGGTGATAATCTAACGGGAGCGCCCGAATCGTTTTTGTCGCGCGGTTTTTTGGGAAGAAAAACAGATTTTGAAAGCATAATAAATTGGTTTGTTGAAAAATATGACTCTATATTTGTCCCAACTATTGTAGAACTTATTTTTGAAGATATAGTAAGAATATTTCCCGAGTCGGAAAGTAGTTCTATCGAAGAAGCTCGTTGGATAGGCCTTCTCGCCCGCAGGGATAATCCTCCGGCAGTTTTTTTTGTTCCCGAAATAGAAAGAAAACTTTCAAGGGAAGAGATTATTGTAAGGGATTGTTTGGATACTGTTTCTGTAATGGTATATGATATCAGGGGTTCGTCTTTGATGGGTGACAAGTTGATGGACGCGGAGATGGAGGATCAAATACGAAATGAATTTCAAGAAGAATTATTAAAGGCGGTAGATGATTCGGGGGGATTTTTTGTAAAAGATACGGGAGATGGAGGTATTGTACTGTTTTCAGAGGAGAGCAGTGACCTTTATTTTGGTAAAGTTGCCCTGTCAGAAGGGAAAAAAGAAAATCTTGAAGATGAGAAGTTTAAACTTAAGGCTTCTTCGGATTCTGCGACCAGGGCAATTCGGTGTGCCAGGAAAATGCTCGCGTATTCTGAAGGATTTGTAAGAAAAAATTTAAAAAGATATCAAGAATGGTTTAAAGAATTCGATGAAAAGGGAATAGATTTCGGAGGGATAACTTATGAACATTTACCCCCTGAATACAGAAAAATATTTCAGATTGGTATAGGAATTGCTTCCGGTAAACCCGGAGAAGATATTTATTTGGGTAAAAATGTTTTAAATCGGTTTGATCTTACAGGTAGCCTTGTTCGTAGAGCAAACATGTATTCAACTGTGCATCATCCCGATAGATCTGTTATTCTTATAGGGGCTTCTACGATGTTTAGTTTTTTACTTAATGTCGGTTCTTTTAAACCGACGAGCACTGAGGAGAAAATCGAAAAAAGTTCGTATCTTTCTTTGCAGAAAAAGTTAATAGAAGAAGTTGTTTTATGGATGAAAGGACTTTCCGGTAGTTACCTTATCGATGAGCATAAGGTAGCTTTAAAAAGGATAGATTATTTGCTTGATGGCGAAGCAGATTTAAACCCTATTGAAATTTCTGAAGAATCAGTAGGTGTGAAGAAAGGGGCACGATTCTTTGATAGTAAGGTTAAGGAACAAAGAGTTCTGTATGAAGTAATACCGAGGATAAGGAGTTAATCTTGGAACTTTCGAAAAAATATCTTCCTGGTTCAATAGAGAATAAGTGGAGAGAAAAATGGGATGAGAGCGGGACTTTTAAGGCTGACAACCAAAGTGAGAAGCCGTTTTATGTAATTTTGCTTCCGCCTCCTAATGTTACAGGAATTTTGCATCTTGGACATGTACTTAACATGACAATACAAGATATATTTATACGTATTCACAAAATGCAAGGATTTGAGGTCCTATGGCTTCCGGGAACCGACCACGCCGGTATAGCCACTCAAAATGTTGTCGAGAGAAAATTAGCGAAAGAGGGAATTACCAGATTTGATTTAGGAAGAGAGAAATTTGTTGAAGAAGTTTGGAAGTGGAAGGAAGAATACCACGATAGAATTGTATCGCAGATGAAAACCCTTGGTCTTGGTTGTGATTGGAGTAGAGAAACTTTCACTTTAGATGAGAGTTTTTCCAGAGCTGTAGAGGAAACGTTTGTAAGATTATATGAAAAGGGTTATATTTACAGAGATGAGTATATTGTAAATTATTGTCCTCGCTGCGAGACAGTTATTTCTAACGAGGAAGTCGAAAATAAAGATATTGAAGGTAAACTTTATTATATAGAATATCCGGTAAAAGATGGCGGAAAATTGCAGGTTGCCACAACTCGTCCGGAAACCATGTTAGGAGATACTGCTGTTGCTGTTAATCCTAAAGATGGAAAATATAAGGATTTTATAGGAAAAGAAGTGATTTTGCCTTTAATGGAAAGAGATATACCCGTGATTTCAGATTCCAGAATAGAAACGGAATTCGGAACAGGAGTGGTTAAGATAACTCCCGCTCACGACCCGGATGATTTTGAGATGGGAAGAGAACATAATCTTCTTTCTATTAGTATTCTGGATACAAAGGGCAATATTAATGATAACGGAGGGAAGTATAAAGGATTGAACCGTTTCGATGCCCGGAATAAGATTGTGCAGGATCTGGATGAGTTAGGTTTGTTGAAGAAAATCGAAGACTATTCTCATTCCGTCGGACATTGTTCGCGTTGTGATACAATTCTCGAACCTTATATTTCAAAACAATGGTTTGTTAAAATGGATGAAATGGCAAATAAGGCAAAGAATGCCACAAAAGAAGGAAAGGTTCAGTTTTATCTTCCCAGATGGGAAAAAGTATATAATCACTGGCTTGATAACATTCGTCCGTGGGTTATTTCAAGGCAATTATGGTGGGGGCACAGGATACCGGTTTATTATTGCGGAAGCTGTGAGGAGGTTATGGTTAAAAGAGAGATGCCTTCAGAGTGTCCTAAATGCGGCAGTAAAGAGATTTACCAGGATGAAGACGTTCTCGATACCTGGTTTTCTTCCTGGTTATGGCCATTTGCTTCTTTCGGTTGGCCTGATGAGACCCCCGAACTAAATTCCTTTTTCCCTTCCACTACCTTAGTGACAGGATGGGATATAATATTTTTATGGGTCGCCCGGATGATTATGTCTTCGCTCGAATTCATGGCAGAAGTTCCTTTTTCTAAGGTATATTTTACCGGTATGATTAGAGACTCAAAGCGACGAGCTTTATCTAAATCCCTGGGAAATTCTCCTGACCCGCTCGATTTAATAGCTAATTATGGTTCGGATGCGCTGCGTATAGGGATCCTTCGTATTACTCCCGAAGGCAAGGATGTTATATATGATGAAGATAGTATCAAACAGGGCAGAAATTTTTTGAATAAAATTTGGAATGTGACACGTTTTTTAATGATGAATTGTAAAGATGATGAAGTGGGTAATATCGAGGATATTTGTCTTACTAAAATGGATGAATGGATTATTTCAAGGGTTATGGGGCTTGTGAAAGATGTTGAAGAACAGGTCGATTCTTTTAGAATAAGTGAAGCCAGCAGGATGTTATCTACCCGTTTTTGGGATGAATTTTGTGATTGGTATCTGGAGATGATAAAACCACGTATCTATTCGGAAGATAAAAAAGAAAGAAAAAATGCCATTTCGGTTGCTCTCTGGGCTTTTCAGCGTTATTTAAAACTTTTACATCCTTTCATTCCACATATTACAGAGGAAATTTATTCTATACTGCCTTATACCAGTGGTATGATTATCGATTCAAAATGGCCTGTTTATGATGAACATTACAGAAATTTGGAATTGGAAAAAGAAATGGATTTTCTGCAAAATTTTGTTTCAAATATACGTAATATCAGAGGAGAATTTCAACTACCTCCGGATTTAAAAATAGAGGCAATCATTAATTGTGAAGATAATCTTCTCGATCGTCTGCGCTCTCAGTCTGATTGGATATTTAGGCTTGGCGGGATTTCTGAAATTAAGGAAGGGAAAAAAGTTCCAAATTCGGCTTTCTTCCATATAAAAGGTATGGATGTATATGTCCCTCTCGAAGGAATAATTGATATCGATAAAGAAAGAGATAGACTTAAAAAAGAGATTGGCGAGATTGAAGGTTTCCTTGGAAAGGCAGAAAATCAGCTTTCGAGAAAAGATTTCTTAGAAAAAGCCCCTCCAGAAGTAGTCGAAAAAACCAGGAAAAATAAGGAAAGACTCGATAGTAAGTATAGTAAGTTGGTTGAAAATCTTAAGCGAATCTCGTAGCGAGGATTGAACTACAAATTACGCAAAGAGCACAAAGAAAAAGATGATGTTGTTCAAAACCCATCCCATCCCCCAATTAATTCTCACACAAAGTACACAAAGAACACAAAGAAAAGGATAATGTTGTTAAAACCCACCTCACCACACCAAATTTTATCACACAGAGCACACGGAGAACACAAAGATTATTTTGTTGTAGGAGGGACTTCCCAGTCCCGAAAAAAACGTCATTGCGAGTTTAGCATCTCGCTCTACCTACGCGAAACAATCTCTAAAAATAACGTAGCGTTGGGGTTTATCCCAAACAAATAATAGGCGGTGGATGATTTCCTCTATATTAAACAAAGTTGAACAGTTAAATGGTTTATTAGTTAAATAATCAAATAGTTCCCCGCATGCCAATTCCTAACAAGGATCTTTCATATTCTTATATCCCGTATACCATAGAATTATAGGCATGAGACGTTGGACATTGGACTTTCAGATTTGTAAAATATTCTTAACTAAAGGAAAAAATTTGGCTTTCTGCGAAATAAAATTGCATTTCGCGAGATACGTTCAAGTTTAAGGGCTTATTTAGCAATAACTTAATTTGTGGAATAGAATTTGCAGGTATTATAAGTGGTTCTTTGATAATTTAGCAGGCGTTAGTGGTTGGTTATAAGAATTATGTCTGAATTAAAATCCTAAAAGGAGGTAAAAATGAAGAAAATGATTCTTGTTCTTGCTGTTTTACCTGTAATGCTTTTTTCTCAGTCTATTGGTCCAAGTCCGCAATCAGCAACGGCTGATTTGACTTTTATTATTCCGGCTGCTGTTGGAATATATGTTAATAATAACGCTGAGTGGAATTTTGGCAATATAGGCCTTAATCCGAGCAATCCCGTTTACCCTCCCGCTGCTTATCCGGAGGTATATTATCCGACATCGCCAAACACATCTCCTTACCAGCAACTTGAATATATGGTGTCTGGTTCTCCTATCGGCAGCCCCGTTGATTGGTATCTTACGGTCGCGGGAGATGGTGATCCGGGAAGTGGCATACTCCTTTCCGATATCGAGCATAGTCCCGCCGGAATGGGTTCCTGGAATGCTTTCAGTACATCAGCTGCACCCGATACTCTCGTTAATGGAAGTGGTAATACTGGAGGATGGCAGTCCCTCGATCAAGATTATAGAGTGACTTTAGATGGTGACGAAGAACAGACTGCCGGTGTAAGCTGCATATTAACCTACACTATTCAGACTGATTAATCGATCGTTAATAAATTAAGGAGTCTGCTAATAGAGCAAAAAGGGTGTTTGAAGAACCCTCTTTGCTCTATTCTATGAATAGGTATATGGGTAAATGGGATAATGAGCGCCCCCAAAAAACGTTGAAAGCTCTTTATCCCATTTGTCCATTTAGTTATCCTGACTATTATTTTACTGCTTGACAAGTTTTGAATAGTGGGTATATTTAATAGGAAGACTATGATAATATTAATTTTATTACCTTTTGTTATAAACAATACGATATTTAGTCAAGCTGATTTTGATGAGTATCTTTCTCTTGATATACAATCCGAAAATATCGACCTTGATCTTATTAGTCCATTAAGGTCTCCCGTAGAAATTCCGGGAATTGTAAAAGGTACAATAAAAGCGAGTGATGATTGGGTTTTATTCTGTTCGGCTGACAGAGATTTTCTTTCCAGAGAAGGTGAGATGATACCAATCGAGCGGTTAGCTTGGAGAATAGAGGGTGAGGAATGGGTTGCTTTCGAAATGGGAGAGATGAAGCTACTTGAAGGGATTCCGACCGAAGAGAACGGAGAGTCATTTTCTATCGATTTAAGACTGGACTTAAAATGGAAAGATAACGCGGGGGATTTTCTTACAAATATCGATTTTACATTAATGAAGAAGTAGGAGGATTTACTAAATGTTACATTTGATAATATCTGTATCGTTACTTGTATCTCCTTTGAGAATGGAAGTTAGTTCTTATCCGGGAATAGTTACCAGAGAAGTAACCGTGAAGAACGGAGATGCTTATAACGAGGCGATAGTTTCTGTTTATTGTAAAGATTGGGATTTAGATGAAGATGGAAAGATACAATATCATGATATAGGTTCTCTCGATGGTTCATGTTCCGAATGGATGACGATAAATCCGGGCGAATTCACTCTGGGTCCGGGAGAAATGAAGGAAATAAGAATCACTTTGGATATTCCTCCCGAAAGTAAAGGAGGATACTGGAGTGTAGTCTTTTTTGAAGGGAAACCACCTGAGGAAGAAGAGTGGACTCCACTTGTGCAGTTAGCAGGCAGGGTGGGAATAACTACATATTTAGAAGTAGCCGGTACAGCGTTTAAGGAAGCGGAGATAAAGGGGATGGAGATGAAAAAGGATGGGACTTTAAATTTAGAGGTAGAAAATAAATGTAATATGTGGTTAAGACCTTCGGTTAAATATTGGGTAAAAAGGGGAGAGGAAGAAGTGTATAGAGATTCGGTTTCCGGATCGGTAATACTGCCCGGTAAGGGACGCGAGTACACAATAGAGCTTAAAGATATAAAAATACAAACGGGTGATGAGATAGTCGCGAGTGTGGACTACGGCGGTGATAAGATATTGGAGGGTGTTAAAAAGGTCGAGTAATACTTCAAGTAATCTTACACAGAGAGCACAGAGATAAAAATATATTTTTTTGTTTAAAACCCTTCCCATCTCCAAATTAATTTCACACAAAGAGCACAAAGTACACTAAGAAAAGAATGATTTTACTTAAAACTCAACTCCCAACCCTAAAATCCTAAAGAATAACCACAGAGGACACAGGGAAAAAAGAAAAAACCATATTTATTGTTGTTTAAAAATCCAACCCAACAAACCCAAGGAACTCTACAGACTCAATAAACCAAATTTCACACAAAGAACACAGAGGAAAATATAGTTTCTATTTTGACTGTGCTTTGAATTTATTTACGTTTCTACGCATATACGCATTCACATTGCGAAGCAATTACCTCCCAACCTTCTAATTATAAAGAAAGTATTAAGATTTCTTTCCTATTAACAACAAATTCTTTCCAACCGGGGGAGGAATTAAATTCTCCAATAGACGCAGGGGCGGTACAATTAATTTATCATACAATTTAATATTCGTTTTATTTGTTGTTGTTTTTCTCAAGGCAACAAACACGATATACCATGTTATTATTCCCACTGAATCGAAATATCGAACATCTTCAATTGAAAACCCACTTTCCCTAATAATATTTATGAGTCCTTTTTTATGGTATCTACGAAAATGCCCTATTTTTTTGTCGAATTCACTAAAAAGAAAAGATAGTGCCGGGGCGAAAATAAGAATATGTCCATTCTTTTTAATCGTCTTATAGGCATATTTTAGTTCTTGTTTATCATCCTCGATATGTTCCAGGACATTTATGTAAAGAACAGAATCGAAGAAATTTATGAATTCCTGATATTTTTCCTCGAAGAGTTTGTTGATAGTAGTAACTTTATTATTTTCTTTGAGTTTATCCGATAGTAGGGTATACATGTTATTAGATGGTTCAAACGCGAATATTTTCTTTATTTTTTCTTCGGCAAGAAAGTTCGTGAAGTTACCGTTTCCTGCTCCTATTTCCGCGACATTATTTCCAAGGAAAGGTCTAAATATTTCAATAATCCATTTATAATAATTCCTGGCAGCAGTTAAATCTTCTAAATCCTTCCCGAAATACTGTTTTGTATCTTTTTTTTTCAAAATTCCCTCATTGTTTTAACCCATAGTTTCTGATCAGGTGTATGATTAAATGTTGTAAAATGAAAAATTATGGCTATAGTCGCGAGGAAAACAAGAGTGGAAATTGTATTCATAATATAAAACTAATAGGGTTCTAAAGAAAAGGCAACCCTGTAGGATTTTATGATAACAAGATTTTTATCAGGATTTTGACACTTGACCCTTCGTACATTGTGCGTTATAATTAAAACTATGAATTTAAAAAAATTGTTCTTTTATTTAAGTAAGAATGTAGGAAAAAGAAAATGAGAATAGCGGGAGTTCATATAGAAATGTCTATTCTGCTAATCCGGGATAGCAAAAGCGGCAAAGTTTCTTCTTTTAATTTTGATACTATTGAAGATTTATTCAACTCCAAAGAAATCAAAAAATGCGATAGCATATATATAAACGCGGGAAGAAATAATTTTATTATAAAAACCAAATTTTTCCAGGATAAAAATCCTGAAGAAGCTAAAAATTATGTATTAAAAAATTTAGATGAATATACTGTCGGAAGAAGTAAGAATTATATTGTTAAACTTGCGGTTATATCCAAAGATAATGGTTCTAATGTATATATAATCGAAGGTAAAGAAAAGCAAATTCAAAAAAGAATTTCAGATTTACCGATTGAAGAGTATAATATTTCAGGAGTTATCCCGGATAATTTCGCGATATCATATCCTTTTATGCTTGAAAAGGGATTGAATGATCGGGTTTTGATTGTTGAGGTGGGTTCTGAGGAATTTATTTTAGCATATCTTGAAAAAAGGATAATAACATTTACCAGAAGCGCTTCTTTTGAGAACGAAGAACTTGTAGATTCTTTAAAAAAAGAAATAGATGTTTTATTGCATAAAGTCGGTTCCGTTGATCGTATATACTTTACAGGTAAACTTACGAAAAAAGATTTAAAAGAATTTAAAAGAAAATTTTCTTCGTATAAAGATAAAATTTGCGTTTTTCACAAACCAGTGGATTTCCCTCCGGATACAGTTCTTGCTTATGGACTTTCTCTTTCTCCGGATATGAAATTTGAAAACGATTTAACTCCGGCTTATACATCAGTAAAAAGAGGGGAATGGAAAGAAGAGGAAAAAGTAAAAAAATTTATTAGGAAAGCAACTTATTCTCTGGGAATATTATTATCTATACCTTTAATTTTATTAATTGCCGGACAAATATGGCTTTTTATCTTCGAGCGTCAAATAAATAAATTAAGTGATTTATACGAAAAAAACAAAAAGATTCAAACAGAAGTAATTGAATTAAGAGAAAGACTGAAATTACATGAGGAAGTAAGAACTCCTGTACCGTGGGGAGTTTTTCTTTTTGAACTTTCCGGAAGAATTCCTGATAATGTCTGTCTTAACGAGCTTGATAGTGAGCCGACAATTAATGAAAATAGAAAAGGTTTTATATTTAATTTGACGGGTGAAGGCAAATCACAGGAAGATGTTATGGATTTTTATTCTAGAATTCAGGAGATGGATATAGTAGAAGAAACTAATATAAAAAAAATTAAGAATGAAGAGGGTATAACGAATTTTGTTTTTACTGTTGTCTTATATTCCGAGTAAAGATACCGGTTTTAAGATGAATTGATGTTATTTCTTTCTTAAGCCCGATTTTCCAGTCTATAACTGTTACCCGTTGAAGATTTATTGCGTCCAGCGGGAGCGAGTATATCGGAGATGCGGTTTCTCCGATAATATCATTAGGAAGATAGTATATAAATTTGAAAGAACTTATCTTTGTTTTTGCAGAAACCAGTCTTTTTTTAGATTTAAACAACAGAGAATCTTTTACGTAAAAAGATGAAAGTTCTCCTTCTTGGTTAAAAAAAGAAATACTATCTTCGTCCGCGTAGAGAATTTCGCGAGCTCCTGTTAATTCTCGTCTTATTGTATTGCATATTTTTACCCCTTCTTCAGTCAATTCATTTCTCCATGTACTGGTACTTGTTCTCCTTTGAATCTGTATCAAGGTGGAGAATAAGATAGTACTTAATATGCCAAAAATGAGTAGAGCCACAATTATTTCTATTAAAGTAAAACCTTTATTCTCCAAATTCCTCCCCCTGGATTTTTCACCACAGAGAGAATAGGGCGCAGATAAACTCAGACTTTCAGGATTTTTTTTAAAGTATAATCTATTATATAACGCAATCTCCCCGTTATCTACTTGAGATTGCTTCGTCGTTCTGTTCCTCGCAATGACATCGTCTTTTGTATTAAAATCGATATAGCTGTTAAAATTCCTATATTTCAAGATATAAATCCCTCCATCTTGGATTCTTTTTATTGATCAGATTAATTTTTTTTTGTCTTGAACCACCTTTTATTTGTTTTTCTCTGCTAATTGCATTCCTTACGTCAGCGAAAATTTCATAGTAGATCAATTTGTTAATATTATATTTTTTGGTAAAACCAGAAGTCAACTTTTCTTTGTGTTCATAGATCCTTCTCTTTAAATTGTTAGTAACACCTGTATAAAGGACCGAATTACTCTTGTTTGCCATTATATAAACATAATATCGTTTATTCAATTTTAAACTTCAATCTGGTAATATTTCCCATCTAAATTTGTCATTGCGAACTGTCCTTCTTTGCTCTGCTTTTGTGAAGCAATCTACTCGTTATTTACTTGAGATTGCTTCGCGTGAGTCGAGCGAGATGATACACTCGCAATGACGTTGTCTTTTACGTTTATCTTTGTCATCGACAACTTCTCTTCATTGCCTGTCTTTTGTGACGCGGTCTCACTTTATGACAAAAATGCATGGGATTTTTTTTATGTAATCTATATGTCTTTTTTAATTTCATTAAATCCTCTGTGTCCTCTGTGGTTAATATTTTTAAGGTTTTAGCATTTGAATAACAAATACTTTTTTATTACCAACAAAAACATTGATACTACACGATGGAGGGATTTCTTCATTTGTTTTTAAAATGGTTTCATATATTATGCCGTCGAGTGTATCTAATGTAATAGAATCATATTCCGCTTCTATTCCGGCAAGAGTATGTTCGGCTTGCCTCCGTGCAAGAAGCAACGCGACTTCTTTTTCTCTAATATCGTTAGAGTAAGAATAACTCTTAAAAAAAAACTGATATAAAGAGAGAAAAACAACCGCGAGGATTGTTATCGATACGACTACTTCAATTAAAGTAAAACCTCTATTCTCACACAAAGCCACAGAGGACACGGAGCCCCACCGTTCTCCATTTAAATTGTTTTTTTTATTCACAGGGGTTACGGAAACCTTCCACATCCACCTTAACTTATTTCTTTTATTCAATCTTTCCATATAGATTTATTTATATCCCCTGTATAAAAATTCTTTTTCTGGATTGGGAGTTGAGTTTGAACAACATGATCTTTTCTCTTTGTGTTCTTCGTGTTCTTTGTGTGAGATATTTTTTTGAATTGGGGGGTGGTTTTTTTTAATAACATTATTCCTTTCTTTGTGTCCTTTGTGTTCTCTGTGTGAGAATATTTTTTGGGGTTTTGGTGTGGGTTTTAAACAACATCATTTTTTCTTTGTGTCCTCTGTGTGAAGATCGTTTTTTGGGGTTGTGGGATGGATTTAGAGAACATGATTATTTTTTCTTTGTGATCTCTGTGACCTCTGTGTGAGAACCTTCTTTTGGGGTTTTTGGGGAAGGGTTTTAAACAACATCATCTTTTTTCCTTTGTGCGCTCTGTGTGTTTTTTTCTCTGCATTTAATTTCCATTTTCTATTAGTTTCCATGTTTTTCTTTTAAGTCTATTAGTTTTTATGTAGGCGGAAATGACTGTCGATTTGGGTATTCCGGATTTGACATCGCCCTCTATTACGTTGCCGTAATAGCCATTCGAACTTCTACCGTAAAAAGAATGAGCGCATACCAGTCCCTGGAATGTGCCTTTAATAGAAACTCTTCCCGATGAGTAAATTAATCCTCTGCACTCGGCGTTATCTTCTATAGTGATTATGTTTTGGTATGCTCCGGCAATAGTTTTTTCTGCTGTGGATATTGCCGTACCGGAGAATGAAGATGACTCTGTAAATCTTATTTGATTTGTTCCCCCTTCTGCTATAAGTACAGATGATTCCGCTACTGTGGCGTATTCCGCGACTCGAATTTCTTTTTGTGAGATAATTCCTCCCGAAAAGTAGCTGTAACCGCTTAATATAACAGAATTGGGAGAAAAAACAGAAACATTTTTTAATTTTGAATCATACTGAATTCTGACTTCTCCGTAAGCGACAAGCGTTAAATCTTTTAACATTCCGTTTTCAATTATTATATCTGAGGTACTTATTATGGTTTTTGGATATTCGAACGTTCCATCTCTGAAAAACACCGCGTCATTAACGTATATTACTTCTTTATTCGGTATATCTCCCGGTTCGTAGAATATCTGTGGTGAAAACAATTCTGTATCTGCCTGATAGGGAGATTGCAGGTATGCCTGAAAAGTACTTATTTTATCCTTGATAGCCGAAGAATTTAAATCGGGTAAAGAAGAACCGATTTTTACTTCACCATCTATCCAGCCGTAGATTTCGGGTTGCTTATCGATTTCTAAAATCGCGTTGTTTTTAGAAATGCTTGAATCGAATTGTGAACCAAATTCGGACAGCATTGTAACTCTTGTTTTCTCTATTTCTCCGGTAGTTTTTATGCTGAAAAAACCCTTTTCTAATTTTGCCTCTGTAATCAGATACCCCCCGAAAAGCGAATCTGTTCCTTTATATTCAGCGGAAGGTGAATTTTGCGTTATTCTCGACATTCCGGAAGAAGCAATATAAAAAGCCTGTTCCCAATCTGTTCGTTTGTTCAAACGCCATACTTCCAGTTTACTGGACAATAAAAAAGTTGTTATTAAAGAAGATACAATAACAATTATTATTAAAGTGAGAAAAAGAGAGAATCCTTTATTTAAATCTGATTGTCCTTCTACCGTATTCATTTATTACTATTTTATCACGTTCGATTTGTAAAATCATTATGCGGTTTATTTTATCCCCTTCTTTTACAAATATTGTTTTCTTCCCATTTATACTTATTGCGGCAGATGGGTTTTTATCATCCCATATAATCCCTTTAATAATCACATCGGAGAGTCTTATTGACTTATGCGGAATGCTTATTTGCTTTGTTTTATATCGAAAAGGATCCCGTTTTACTTCGTTTATTTCCCTTGAATGTTTCTTTTTAAGATGGATTTCTACACCGGGTTTATAAGATGTGTATCCTTTAGGCATGGTCGCAAACAAAGCGATGGTAAAGATGAAAAGGAGTGAATATACTATTATTTTATTTGTCGACATTTTCCGAAAGAAATAGCCTAATCCGAAGGTAAGCTGAAATGCCTGTTTTTGGGCTTGATATTTTAAGCTTCTCGATTCTGTACGCTTCCAGATTTAATTTTTGTAAAAATAAACAAAGATCTGAATATTTTCCCAATAATTCCAAATCTACGGTAATATAAGAAATGTTTTCTGTTTCTCTTATTGTAGAATGAAAAATCGATTTTGTATGAAGATTAAAAGTTTTAACCAGAGATAGTAAGTGGGTAATTCCATCGGATACGGTTTCAAATTCTTTGTATGAATCGAGTCTTTTCGAAATATATTTTTTTAATGATTGGCAATAATTGTAGTGGGCTTCTCCGGAAGAATAAAAATACAGTTTGTTTTGCGTAGAGCGTATTTTTTTATTGTTTTCTTTAACCATTCCAATGAACTGAGAGAATAAAAGAAAATACAAAATTAGACATGGTACTCCGATAAGAATGTGCCGACGGTATTTACTCATTTCTTAGTTCTTCTTTTACCTCAGATGCTTCTCTTGCTTCTTTTTCCTTTGCTTCCCTTGCTTCTCTTTCCTTTTTTAAAATATCATCAAAAATAGATGTTAAATTACCTGCCAATTTTTTAGACAATTTTTCAACAACATAATTCCAATTACCTTCATTTTTTGCCGTGGTCATACCCGCGAGAGAAGAGTTCTCTTTTAATTTTACTTTTACAACGACCTCATAAATCTTATTCTCAGGATTTTTAAGACGCGGAAGAGAAGAATTTATTGTGAAAATTATTTCATAATCCGCTTCCTTTGTATTTTCGACAGGCACAACCCTCCCTTTTGAATCCCTGAAGACATAAAATTGTGTTTTCCCTACGAGTTGACCGTATCTTCCTTCGATTTCTTCAAAATAAACTTTTTTTGTTTCCCCTTCTTGCTGTACAGCGAAAGGTTTAGGCATACAACTTAATATAATTAAAATCCCCGCAACGAAAAATTTCTTCATTCCACTTTATTCCATGGTATTATTTCAGGCGTTAAATATATAATAAGTTCGGATTCATCCACATTGATCGATTGACTGGAAAAAAGAAAATCGCCTATAAGTGGAATATCGCCGAGGATGGGAACTTTATTTTTATTAATCGTTTCGGTTTTTTGAATTAGTCCGCCTATTATTGCTGTCTCTCCCTCCTGTAATTTCAATGTTGTTTGAACGGAACGTTTAGAAAGTTCCGGTAACCCATCAGCGCTTATTCCTTTTAGAGATGAGACTTCCACTTCTACATCGGCTGTTACGTCATTTTCTCTTCCCACCCAGGGTGTTATTATCATTTTAACACCCGCTTCTACAGAGTGAACCTGTATCAAAGGATTTTCCGTAGTGCCAACTCTGGTTCTATAGTAGCCCTGCCATCCCACATTAATACTCGCTTTTTGTCCGCTTATTGTAACAATACTGGGTTCCGCGTGGACTTTCGCAATACCCCTTTGTTCCAACGCGTTTATCATTATCATAAAACCCGTGGGAATCTCAAAGGAAGTTCCGAGATCCAGCGAAGATGAAATATATTCGAGTATATCATCTATATCATCTTTATTGAAGGTTGCTTTAAATTCTCCTGCAGTTTCTGTTTCCTCTGAGGAAGTTTCCGAAACATCGGATATATTTTTGCCCGCGTTGATGCCAAGTTCGGAAAGTTTTTTCCTTGACACAGAAATGACAATAGCCCTCATCCTTACTCTCTTTGCCGGAATATCGACTTCTTCCAGGAATTCCAGAATTTGTCTTAATTGTTCGGGGACTGTCGAGCAAAGAAAAGCGTTATGTTCTTCCACTACTTTTATATTCGAAGGAGAGATTGTGGAGGGAAGCAATTTAAAAGCGTCTTCCGCTTTAAGATATTTAAGTGGAATTAATGTGATCTTAGATATGATTCCTTCTCCCGCTGCCTTTCCTTCTGCTTTTCCGATCACAAAAACATCGTCGATTTTCCTGTATCCGTAGGTTGTTCCGCTAAGAGCAAAATCTAAGGTTCTGCTTAAAGTTTGATCTTCTATGGTCGCGGATACTGTACCGGTAAGTTCACCATAAGTTACTATGTTCATACCTGTTTGCTCAGATAAATTTTCGATGAAACTTTCCAGGTCCATATCCTTTACGTCGATGGAGATAAGACTATCACGATGTATTTTTATTTGAGAAGAACCCCTTCTTCTGCTGCTGCTCCTGCTTGTTCTATCCCTTCCTCTTTCTTCTATTTTTAAAACTTCCATGATTCCGTCTCTTTCTATCACCTCGAAACCTTTTGATGTCAGAAACGCTTTTAATCCTTTATTAATAGGAACTTCTTTAAGATAGCCTGAAACTCTTGTTTCTCTTACATTCTCCCCGGCTATAATCGTCAAACCGCTTTGTTTAGATATTTCTCTTATTAGTTGATCGATTTCAACATCATCACAATCGAGACTTAATAAACTGTCTTTGACAACTACATCCAATTTAGATGTTTTCCCTTTGACGAGGTAGTAAACATTTTCGTGTCTTTGAACCGAACATCCGAGACTTTGCGCTAAAGTTGCCAGGAGTTGATCTACTGTAACATCCGAAAGAAAAAGAGTTACGGTTCCCTGTACATCTGAGCGAAGCACAACGTTTAATCCATATTGTTGGTTTAAAAGTTGTACTGCCTGTTGTGCGGGGAGGTCTTCGAAGGAGACAGATATCTTTTTTTCTTCTTGTGCCCTTACATTTAAAAAGAAAAATAATAAACAAATTGGAAGAATTGAACGTTTCATAACGTCATTATGATAGTGATTTTTTAAACATTTGTCAAGGTATCTTCCCCCTACACTAATTTTTTACCACAGAGGACGCAGAGAAAAAAATAAGACACACAGAGAGTACAGAGAAGCATAACACTTTCCAGGGTCTAATTGTAAATTGCAAGTTGGAAATTTCAAATTGTAAATTTTAAAAACAGAATTATAACGTAGATTATCAGGATTTGTTTTTTAACACGAAACTCGTAACTCTAAACACGAAACGGATAGATATTTGACCCTTGACAAGGCTTCTTTTTTTCATACAATAATTCTTATAGTATACATTGAAATTATCGTAGAAATTTTAAATGACAGGTTGAATTTAGATTTTAAAGAAAGAGCGACTGATTGTAACAGTAATAAAAAACATAAGGAGGTATCATGAAAAAACTAAGTATAATAGGTTTAACATTATTTATGGTTGGTATGGTTAGTTACGCCCAGGATTCAGGTTGGCAGGACGATGGTACTGTTGTGCGATTGACAACTGATTCGGATAGTGTCGGTATCGGTACTGCCACACCTATATGCAAGCTCGACATTATGGGAAATATAAATATAGGAAGTTCCAATGTATTCCAAATTGGCGGAGAGGATTTTATAAAAAGTTGGCCTTCTAATCGTGCTTTAGCTATAGGTGAAAATACTGGACCTGACCAGCTGGAATCGGTTTATATTGGAAATAGAGCCGGAAGTGGCAATACTGGAATTAGAGTAACGGTGATAGGATATAATGCGGCAGGTGCAGGAAATCAAGAGAGCCATGTGACAGCGATAGGATATCGCGCGGGATATGGAAACAATGGGAATGGACATTTAACGGCCGTAGGGGCAGACGCGGGTTATACTAATAGCGGAGATTATCTAACCGCTGTTGGATTTTCGGCAGGTCGTTTGAATACAGGTCAAAATGTAACTTCCGTTGGTTATCAGGCAGGAAGAAATAATCAAGGAATTCGGGTAACAACGATAGGGTTTCGGGCAGGAGATGGTAATACGGGTGATGCTTTAACAGCAACTGGTAAATCTGCGGGAAACTTAAACCAGGGGGTTAATGTTACGGTAACGGGAGTTTCCGCGGGCAATAATAATACTGGGAATAGTTTGACCGCAGCAGGGGTTTACGCTGCATATTTAAACGAAGGAAATAATGTCACGGTAACAGGAGTTTCCGCGGGAGGTTATAATACGGGAGATTATTTGACAGCTGTAGGGAGGTCCGCGGGATATTCTAATCAGGGAAATCAAGTAACGGCAATTGGTTATAGGGCAGGTTATTATAATACAGGAAGTAATTTATGCGGATTAGGACGTGAGGCGCTTAACGGTAACTCGGGGAATAATGTGGTGGCGATAGGTTGTGAAGCGGGTGAGAATAACACGACATCGAAAGTTTTTATACTCAAGCAAAATAATATAAATACTATTCCTTTGATATATGGTGATTTTAGCAGCGGTAATGTTGGTATAGGTATAAACACATTGCCGGAAGAAAAATTGGAGGTAGCGGGTACGGCAAAAATAAATGGATTTAAGTTACCAACGGGCGCGTCAGACGGCTACGTATTAACTTCCGATAGTAGTGGTGTTGGTACCTGGCAGTTGGGTGGTGGTGGAGGTGGAGCATCATTGTGGTTGCAGAGTGGAGGAAGCGATATTTACTATAATACAGGTAATGTATGTATAGGAACGGACACCGCCGAGTCCGAACTCACAGTCGATGGAACGATTACAACCAGGGAAATGAAGGTACAATTAACCGGCTGGCCTGATTTTGTTTTTGAAGATAATTATAAATTGATGCCTCTCAATAAACTCGAAAAACATATCAAAGAGGAAAAGAGTTTGCCCGGTATTCCTAAAAATAAAGAAGTTGTAAAAGAAGGAGTATATGTAGGTGAGATGCAGGCAAAACTCTTAGAAAAAGTCGAAGAATTGACTTTATATGTTATCGAACTCAATAAGGAAGTCGAGGGTTTAAGGGAAGAGAATAAGAAATTGGAAGAAAAGATATCAACGTTGGTCAAATAAAGTTGTTGAGGAAGGTGAAGAGACAATGCGGTTCAGGATAAAATTAAGTCTTTTAATCTTTTCTTTTATGTTTCTAACATTACAGGGTGTTAGTTCGTGGACAAACATGAGTGGTGGTTACGATATTTATCTTTCGCCGGGTGAAACTAGAAATATTACAGCCCTCGCTAAAAGCCTTTCCGGTGTTGATTGGTACGACCCAAGTAAATTATGGTTTTTAATGAGGCCTGATGCTGGTTTGAATTGCGGGGGATCACATTGCCAAGTAATAAATAATCGTACTCGTATCATTACTGGATCGGTTTGGGCAACACCCAATGCTATCCCTGGGGCTAATGGTGATCTGGTTTTGGAACATGGTACCTATCCAATGGGTACATCCTACGGTCCAGCCTGGCATGTAGTAGTTCAGGCGGATCAGGTACCGGATGAATGCGCGGACGCGGGAGATCCTGTAAACGCAAAAGATGGTACTTTCAGCCTTGAATCCATAGACCTTTCTTCAGAAAAGCCGAATGGTGTAAATTTAATCAGGACCTATAAAAGCAGGGAAAGGAACGTATATTTTCAAGATAATCCTGAATACGAGAAATTATTACGGCCGTTCAGCGAAGGCGGATGGACTCATAATTATGTAAAATTACTATTCGTAATGGATACAATTTATGATGATATTTACTATAAGATTAGAGACGGTAACGAGATAAGAGATGTTATGCTTGTTAAAGAAAACGGCAGTGATTCTATATCTTTCGCGGATGTGTATAAAGTACACAGAGGGCTGGCAGAGGTAGATTCGAATCACTGGGAATACACAAAGTCTGATGGAAGTATAGAGTTTTACTCGCAGAGTGATGTTTTTCCGAGAGTTGCCTTAATTGATTCAGTAGAACGATTTGATGAAACAACTCTACGTTTTGGATATGATGACGGAGATACTTTAGATTACGTTGTGGATAAATGGGGAGATAGTCTTAAATTTTATTATGAGATTTATAATTCTACTTTCTTACTGAATAAAGTAGAAATTTCCGGGAAAGATGAATGGATGGAGTATAAATATTTAGAATTTCATTCTCTTTTTGATTATAGTGTTGATTCGAATGAATACTTCCATCGATTAGCGCAGATAGTAAAGCACACAGGTGATGATTTATTAATAGTACTCGATAGGTATTATTATAACAGAAATTTAATTTCAGAGGTTGATACAGGAGTGGATGTAAAATCAGATATAGCAACGCAGGTTTTTCCTCAAGGAGGATACTATGAGAATAATGATACGAGTTTTGCTGCTTATGATAGTCTTCGCCTGTGCGGATACAGGGTAAATAACTGGTACGGTAAATATGGTGATGAAGGTGTTTATTATCAGGAAATAGCATCCGGAGATACTGTTCTGGAAAAAACTTATATAGAGAGGTTTTACAGCGGTAATCATCGAGTCGACTCTATATACATCTATCACTGGGAAGACTTACGAGAACTCGGGGCTCATGATCCGAATGATAGAGATTTTACTCCTACAAAAGACGGTTATGATTACGCGGAAATAATACGATATAATCCTGTCGGAACACGTTCCTCGGTAACAGTCGCGGGTAAAACCACTACTTATCTAAGCTATGATTCGGATTATAATCCACTGCGAATTCAAAAACCCAATGGGGAAATCGTTCGATATGAATATTACCAGTACTCGGCGAACGGCGAAACGAGATACTCTTCCTATCCTACAAAAATAGTGTATCCGGGCGGCGATTCGGTTCTGAATTACTATTCACAGCCCGATCCCGATAATCCATATTATATCAGATTAGAAGAGAGTATTGATGAAGTGGGAAGAAGCATCGTTTATACTTACGACGCGAATAATTATACCGATGAGATAACGCTCGAAGATAGATACGTAGCGGGAGAGGGAGTAACAGACGTTGTTACGGATTATGATTACAACGCGGTAGGTAATCTCCTTGAAGTAGAAGACCCCGAAGGTACAATAACATATTATGAATACAGCGATAATGATAACGGTCCTTTTCTTTTAAAAAGCGGAGTGGATGTGGGAGGAGACGCAAATCAGAATAACGATATACTTACGTTTTATACATATAATGATATGGGTGAGATCGAAAAGAAAATAGAGGCTAGAATAAATCCTTCAATAATGGATACGACAGAATACGAATATGATTGTTTAGGTAAACTATCGAAGGTAATCCATCCAAACGGCGATTATGGAGAATTTGTATACGATAAAGCCGGAAACCTTTCTAGTAAAAAATCACTGGATACCTTAGGTAATTCTGTTGTAACTCATAATTACAAATCGTCCCCGGTGGGGAAACTAAGAGAAGTGGAAGAAAATGAAGGTGCCGGATTTACAACGAAATACGATTACAGTCAGGACGGGAAACTTATCGAATTTAGGAACGCGCGTGATAAGGACATAAATTATAGTTATAATCAGAATAAACTCGTATCGACTCATTACGCGGACGGAACGAAAGACTCACTCGGTTACTATCCCTGCGGTTGTTTACTTCAGTTCAAGGAAGACAGAAACGGAGAAGTAACTGAATATGTTTATGATGAGAGAAGCAGAATACGAAGTAAGTTATATTATGACGACATTTCTCATTTTAACAGCAGTAACCCGTCCGATTCTTTAGTTTATGAGTATAACAAAGCGGGAGAAATAGTAAAAACAACAGATAAAAACGGAGATATTTGTTACAGTCGGGATGATGTGGGTAATTTAGATACTGTAAAAGTTTATTCTCTGTATGAAAATGTCTATCAGTATGACTTATCGGGAAGAAAAACACAACTGAAATCCTATAAATATGGAGACCCCGGACAGATATATTTAGAACAGACTTATCAATACGACGACGCGGGAAGGGATACATCCACAACAGCCGACGGAAAAACATGGAATCTTTCCTATTATGACAATAACGCCTTAAAATGGATAAAGTATCCGGAAATCTCCGGGGGTACAAATAGACTCTCGGAAACTTACCAGATCGGAAGTATGGGAGAAATTACCGAAATTTCCGTTCTCCTGGATTCTGCTACTGCTCCCGGTAGTAATCTTTTAGAAAATCCCGGTTTTGAAACAGGAAATATGAATAACTGGAAAGGTTATTCACATAGCGGAGAAACAATCTGGTATGTTGATTCACTGGATAATATTTTTGAATTTTCCTGCGGAGATACAACCGGAGGCGGTACCGTATCGCATTCATGGCAGGTGAACAATTCCGATCCGAAAGAAGGTACTTACTCACTGTATTCACCTTACGATCCCCCTCAATCTTACGCGGATGTGGAATTCGCGATTCAGAGGTTTGAAATATCGGATTACAGCGGTCCATTCGAAGCATCCTGCTGGTTAAAGACGAATGAACTGGAAGGTGGAGTATGGATAGGTGTGATTTTCTGGGTAAAAGAAACCGATGGGATAAGAGTACTCGCCCATCAATATTCGGATAAAATTACGGGAACGAACGACTGGACTCAATTATCAGTTACCGTGGATGATAGCAGTTATGATGTAAACGACTTAAACGGTATTTTTTACATAGAGAGAATGAGAGACAGCGGAGAAGTATGGGTAGATGAGGCGGTATGTAAGCAGAGCGGAGACTCATCGCAACCTGCCGGAGAATATAGAATCACTTACGAATAT
>CAZKVT010000016.1:0-32689 GCA_964556365.1 uncultured bacterium
CAGAGTTTGATGAAGTTAATAAAATTTGTATTATTAGTGTTAAGGGTAAGCTTCATCGCCCCGACGATTCCATAACACTGCAAGAGTTTGTCCGTGATTATCATAATGAAAAGGGTTATTGTAGATTTCTGATAGATATGAGGCAAGCACAAATTATTAGTGGAACGACGGATACATTTTTAATAGGAACTGTACCTGTTGATACGGACCTAAAAATGAAAATGACACCACATAAGGTAGCTCTAGTTTACTCTAGTACTAATGCTAATGAAATATTTCTGGAAAACGTTGCCGTCAAAAAAGGATACAATCTAAAAGTTTTTACAAAGATCGATAGAGCAATTGAGTGGTTTAAAACAGATTGATAAAGATTGATTTTTTAATAATAAGTTTTTTATTATTGAACATAGGATTTTTTGCAGATAGAAAAGGGCTTTAAGTATAAGGAGGCAAATAATGCAATACAGAGAACTAGGGCGTACGGGTTTTAAAGTTTCGGCGGTGAGTTTTGGTTCATGGGCAATTGGTGGAACCTGGGGACCTGTTGAGGATAAGGAATCCATGGCCGCTTTACATAAAGCGTTAGAGCTCGGAGTAAATTTTTTCGACACAGCCGATGTTTACGGCGACGGACGCAGCGAGAAATTGTTAGGAGAATTACGTAACAAACATGATGGAAAAATATATATCACCACTAAAGCCGGCAGAAGGCTCGATCCTCATACAGCAGAAGGCTATAACCGTAAAAATCTTGCTTCATTCATCGAAAGAAGCTTAAAAAACCTTAACGTTGAAACCATCGATTTACTTCAACTGCACTGCCCTCCTATAGGAGTTTATTATAAGCCTAAAGTCTTCGAAATAATGGACGATTTTGTCCGAGAGGGTAAAATTCGCTATTACGGTGTAAGCGTAGAAAAGGTCGAAGAAGCATTAAAAGCGATAGAATATCCTAACGTGCAATCAATACAGATAATATTCAATATGTTCCGTCATAGACCCTCAGAACTCTTTTTTGAACAGGCAAAAAAACGAAAGGTAGGTATCTTAGCACGTGTTCCTCTTGCCTCGGGAATGTTAACCGGGAAATTTAAACAGGATACAACCTTTGATTCCGATGACCACAGAAATTTCAATCGCAGGGGTGAAGCTTTCGATCGGGGGGAAACTTTCTCCGGAGTCGATTATGATACAGGATTAAAAGTCGTTAAAGAACTAAAAGCAATATGTCCCTCCGGAATGAGTCTGACACAGTTCGCCTTACGCTGGATTTTGATGTTTGACGCAGTAACGTGTACCATTCCGGGTGCTAAACGCCCATCACAAGCAGAAGAGAATTTTTCTGTTCCAGATCTATCTCCCCTATCTGACGAAACTATGAAAAAGGTAAAGAATATTTATGATGAATACATACGCGAATCAGTACATCATTACTGGTAAAATTAAGGAGGAATAAAGTATGAATATTATATGGTTTTTAATTATCGGAGCCCTGGCTGGTTGGCTTGCAGGCAAAGTAATGGCGGGAAGAAAAGGATATGGTGTTTTAGGCAATATTGTTGTAGGATGTATAGGCTCTTTGATAGGAGGATTCTTATTTGACCTGTTAGGTATTTCATTATCGTTAGGAGTTCAACACGGCGACCTTATAGGTTCATTAATAACGGCTTTCGTTGGCGCCCTGGTATTATTAGTTATAATAAACTGGCTAAAGAAAAGGTAAAATTAGTTTAAAGTTCCTAAACTAATTTTGTTAGTGTGTTAATGCGTGGGTGTGTTGGTGTGTTAAAAAACAAAATAATCCTGTAAATCTGCGTTCATCTGCGTCCTATTTATTTAGGGTTGAGTAGGGTAAAAAAACAGAATTTCCCTTTGTTCTCTGTGTGCTCTGTGTGATAATACTTTTGGGTTGTGGGATGGCTTTTAAAAACAAATATCTTTTTTCTCTGTGCTCTCTGTGGTAAAATTATTTTGTTTTTTGTTTATTCCTACAAACCCTTGACAAAAGGGATGTTTAAATTAATTTAATAACATGGATATAGGTTTGAATTGGAGAGAGTTAGATAAACCTGTAAATTGGAAAGAGATTTTTGGAAATAAAAATCCTGTTGATTGCGAAATTGGATTTGGAAACGGAGAATTCCTCATAAAAAAATCCGAACTTCATCCGGAGAGAAATTTTTTCGGTATCGATTATTCGAATGAGTCTTTTAGAAAAGCCACCAAGAAAATAGAAAAAGCCAAAAAGAATAGTATTAAAGTAGTCTGCATGGAAGCAAAAGCAGCTTTCATAGTATTAGTCCCCGAAAAATCACTTTCTCATATATATCTTAACTTTCCGGATCCATGGCCTAAGAAAAAACATTATAAGAACCGATTATTGGATAGAGAATTTTTTAAAATAGCAGCTTCCTGTTTAACTGATAAGGGGAAAATAATTGTCGCGACCGATGATCCTTTCTATAGAGATTTTATACTGGAAGAAATGGCATCGGTTCATCTCTGGGAATCTTTATTTCAGAAAGGATGGACTGACGAGCTTTCCAACCATTTTTCTACAAAATATGAAAAAAAATGGAGGAAAGAAGGAAAGGAGATTTTTTATATGATGTTCCAGAAAAAAGCCGACCCTGAAATAAATTTTAGAATGAAAGAATATAAAATACCTTCTAAAATTACTCTGCCGAATTTTTCCACTCCGGAATTAGAAAATATTCGCGGGGAAACATTCTCTAAAAAAGACTCTGTTGCAAAATTGCTAAAATACACAGAACAAGAAAACAGTTTTAATTTAAAGGTTTTCCTTAAAGATGATACATTAATTAGAAAAGTAGATCTAATTCTTGAGAAAAACGATAAAAACAAATGGGAAATTGAAATACCTGAGGAATTATTTCGTACTTGCGCCCTTAAAAGTTTCGTCAATAAGCTAAAAACTCTCAATAAATAAAGAAGCTGAAATCAAAGAAATAATAAAAGCAAACCAGACAAAAACAAAATAAGCAGGTATTAACCCAAAGTGAATAACATAATTATTCAATATAATGTGCAGTAAAAAGTCGAAACCAAGTAGGAAAATCATAACAAAATAAGCAAGTATATATGGTAAGAGTTTACTTTTAATATGTTTAAATATAATTTCAAACTTTACACCATTAATAAGAGACCCGGAATCGGAAAAAATTATCAACGCCATAGGCAGAAAAAACATTGCGATAAAACCCATTACAGAAGAAAAAGATAATATAAAAAAACCGTTAAGGTTTAAAGAAGATATTACAAATCTGGGATTAACCAAAAATTCTATAACAGAACCCGGCAAAAGAGATAAAAATAATACCGGAATTGCTAAATAGAATAAAATTATCAAACCCCACTCAAATCCTTTTATAAACAAAGCACCCCAATTATCCCAGGAAGGAAGTTCCTTGTTACCAGTCTCTAAACGATTATAGATAAATCGAGCAATAAAACCAAAGGAAAGAATAAACAAAGGAGGAATCATAAAAAAAAGACCACCCAGCAAAGATTTCCTGAACAAGTTTGCATCTTTAAATACTACCGATAAATCCCTTTCAATATTCAAGTTTGTTCCTCCAGATATATACCATATTCCATGGCATCAGAAAGAGCTATCCAGCTTGCCTCTATTACATTGGCGGAAGCTCCGACCGTACTCCAGAATTTGTTATCAAGCTGCATATCTATCATAACTCTGGTTATAGCTCCTGTACCTTTACTGCTATTAATAATATGAACTTTATAATCCGCAAGATGAAAATTTTCTATATTGGGATGTCCTTCGCGGAGCGCTTTCGTTAAAGCTGTATGTAGAGCATCCACAGGGCCATCCCCTTCAGCTGCCATATGAAAGATTTTATCTCCGACAAGCACTTTTACAGTGGCTTCAGCAAAGATTCCTCTTTTTTCTCTGTGTTCGACTACGGCCATGAAGTCCAGCATTTTAAAAGGAGGTTTATAATCCTTTTTACAACGAAGCAATAGCAATTCGACTGAAGCCTCAGCCGCCTCAAAGCTAAATCCGTCGTGCTCGAGTGTTTTTATTTTATCCAAAACCTCCTTTAGATTATCGACTTTGCCGGACATACTCATTTTTTCGAGTTTACTGTGAAGATTGGACTTACCGGAAAGCTCCGAAATCAGAACTCGAGATTCATTACCTACAAGCTCCGGGTCGATATGTTGATACGTAAGAGGATTCCTACGCATAGCAGACACATGAATACCACCCTTATGGGCAAATGCGCTACGACCGATATATGGAGAATGATATGGGGGTGGTTGATTCGCTATAAACGCCACTGCGTTCGCTACCCTTGTCAGATGTACTAAATTTTTCATCGGCAAAACATTCATACCTAACTTCAACTGAAGGTTTGCGATTAAGGCGCTAAGGTCCACATTTCCACATCTTTCACCATAACCATTTATAGTACCCTGAACATGTGTCGCGCCAGCCTGAACTGCCGCAAGAGTATTTCCCATAGCAGTACCTGAATCATTGTGTGTATGTATGCCAATGTCCAAATCGGGAAATTCTTTTACGATTGTTTTTGTTATATTCTCCACCTCATAAGGAAGACTTCCTCCATTCGTATCACATAAAACCAGCGCGCTTGTTCCTCCGCTCGCGGCAGCGGCAAGAGTTTTCACAGCATATTTTGGATCTGTTTTGTATCCATCAAAAAAGTGTTCCGCGTCATAAATTACCTCTCGCTTTTTTGATTTAAGATATTTTACGCTTTTTTCGATCATTTCGAGATTTTTATCCAACGTTGTACGAAGGGCATACTTAACATGAAGTATCCAGGTTTTTCCGAAAATTGTTATAACAGGGGCTCCGCTATCCAAAAGAGCTTTGATGTTTTGGTCTTCTTCAGGCATTGTATTTTTACGGTAGGTACTTCCGAAAGCGGCTATACGGGTATTTTTAAGTTTTAAATTTTTAACTTCTTTAAAGTATTCCGCGTCTTTCGGATTTGAACCCGGCCAACCACCTTCTATGTAATGGATTCCCAATTCATCGAGCAATTTAGTTATTTTTATCTTATCGGCTGATGAAAGAGATATCCCCTCTGCTTGTGTTCCTTCACGCAAAGTCGCGTCATACAATTTTACTTCTTTCTTTTTGTCTCCTGTTTTTTTCCCGGACTTCTTCATTGTCTCCTCCAAATTTTTAATCCTAACACCTAATATCTAAAACCTAAGACCTGTTATTATACTACTTTATCGTCTATCCAATCCATCATACTTCTTAGTTTTTTCCCGGTTATTTCAATCGGATGATTTCTATCTCTTTCTTCGAACTTTTTCAAATTCGGTTTTCCTTTTGAAGCTTCTTCAATCCACTCTTTAGCGAAAGAACCATCTTTGATTTCAGATAGTATTTTTTTCATTTCTTTCTTTGTTTCCTCGGAGATAATACGTTCTCCGCGGGTAAAATCACCATATTCAGCCGTATTGCTCACAGAATAACGCATATAGTTCAAACCGCCCTGATAGAACAAATCGACGATCAATTTAAGCTCGTGCATACATTCAAAATAAGCAATTTCAGGTTGATATCCTGCTTCAGTTAATACTTCAAAACCTTTTTTCACAAGGGCGGAAACCCCTCCGCAAAGAACAACTTGCTCTCCGAAAAGGTCTGTTTCTGTTTCTTCAGGAAAGGTGGTTTTTATAGCCCCGCCTTTTGTTCCGCCTATTCCTTTTGAATAAGCGAGCGCCAACTGAAAAGCATTACCGCTTGCATCGTTTTCTACGGCAATAAGATTCGGCACTCCCCCACCCTTTTCGTATTCACTTCTAACAAGATGTCCCGGACCTTTAGGGGCTACCATTATAACATCTACAAAATCGGGAGGAATGATTTGCTTAAATCTAATATTAAAACCATGCGAAAAAAGCAACGCGTTACCTGCTTTTAAATTAGATTCTATAGATTGTTTATAAATTTTAGCCTGTATCTCATCCGGTACAAGCACAGCAATAATATCTGCTTTCGAAGCAAGTTCATCTGCAGTCATCGGGTCAAAACCATGTTCTTTTGCTAATTTATAATTGTCTGTTCCCTCTACTTCCGCAACGATAACATTCAATCCCGAATCTCTAAGATTCTGAGCCTGGGCGTGCCCCTGACTACCATATCCTATAATCCCTATGGTTTTATCCTTTAAAATATCAATATTTACATCTTTATCATAATAAATCTCAACCATTATTTCCCTCCTTTTTTACGGGCAATTGCTATTTTGCCGGCTCTTACTATTTCCACGATACCAAAAGGTTTGACCAATTCAATAAAAGCTTTAATCTTGTTGTGTTTACCTGTTATTTCAACAGTCATGCAATCTTTGCCGACATCGATAATTTTCGCTCTGAATATATTAACTATTTCTATAAGTTCAGCGCGAGTTTTCCTCGAAAGATTAACCTTTATAAAAACCATTTCTCGTTCCACATGATCAACATTGGTAAAATCTTGAACCTTTATAACATTGATAAGTTTATTCAATTGTTTCTTGATTTCTTCAAAAATATAATCGTCTCCATCGACAACTATCGTTATCCTTGATAAATGCGAATCCAGAGTCTCTCCCACTGAAAGACTTTCAATATTAAAACCTCTGCTGCTAAACAGTTCCGAAACTCCTGCCAGAACACCAAACTTATTTTCGACCAGTACAGAAATTATTCTTCTCATTATGCCATTCCTCCCATCATCTGTCGTAGTGAAGCTCCTGCGGGAACAATCGGAAAAACATTTTCCTCTTTACCAATTATAAAATCAACAACGACAGGACCATCTGTTTTTAACGCTTTTTTAATTGCTTCTTTAACATCCTCGTTTTTGTAAATCCTCATTCCTGTTGCGCCGTAGGCTTCCGCGAGTTTAACAAAATCGGGCGTATACTCAGGACATTTTTCATAGTCAATCTTATCGGGATTTAATGCTCCGGTTCTAAGACACGTTGCCGCATATCTTTTGTTATAAAACAGTTCCTGCCATTGCCTAACCAGACCGAGAAAACCATTGTTGAGAATCATTATCTTAATATCTATATTTTTTGTGACCGCGGTTGCCAACTCCTGAATGTTCATCTGAATACTGCCATCCCCGGCAATATCAAAAACAGGCATATCCGGTCTAGCAACCTTTGCGCCTATAGCGGCAGGAAAACCATATCCCATTGTGCCGAGTCCTCCCGAAGTCAGAAGTGTACGAGGTTTATCGAACTTATAAAACTGCGCGACCCACATCTGATTTTGCCCGACTTCAGTTGAAATAATCGCCTTACCCTTTGTAGCTTCACGAACACATTCAACCACATACTGGGGAGAAACAACTTTATTATTCTTTTTATAGTTCAGAGGAAATTTTTTCTTCCACCCATCGATTTCTTTTATCCAATCATCATGTTTTTTAGCTTTTAAAACTCTGTTTAGTTCTTTTAAAACATTTTTAACGTCGCCGACAATCGGTATATCGACTCTGACATTTTTTCCGACTGAAGAGGGATCGATATCTATATGTATAATTTTCGCGTGAGGAGCAAATTCGGAAATTTTACCGGTAACCCTATCATCAAAACGCGCTCCTATAGCCAATATAAGATCCGATTCCATTATCGCGAAGTTAGCATACTGAGTACCATGCATTCCCAGCATACCAAGAGAAAGTTTATGTGTTTCAGGAAAGGCTCCTAATCCCATTAATGTGGTAGTAACCGGCACGTTTATTTTTTCCGCGAGTTTCTTTAACAAATCCGAAGCCCCGGAAGTAATAACGCCTCCGCCTGAGTATATAAGCGGTTTCTTTGCTTTATCTATTAATGCTGCCGCTTTATTTATCTGTTTTAAATTACCTGTAAGTGTAGGTTTATAACCGGGTATATTGATTCCATTGCTGCTAATTTTTGAAGTCTGTGCCTGCTGAACGTTTTTAGGGATATCGATTAAAACGGGCCCGGGGCGACCGGTAGTTGCTATATATATTGCTTCATTCACTATTTGAGCAAGATTATCGACGTTCTTAACCAGATAATTGTGCTTTGTTATGGGTCTTGTTATACCTGTGGCATCGACTTCCTGGAAAGCTTCATTACCGATAAGGCTTGTTGAGACCTGCCCTGTAATCGCAAGCATTGGAATAGAATCCATATTCGCGGTTGCTATACCGGTAACCAGATTCGTTGCTCCCGGACCTGAAGTAGCAATGCAAACCCCGAGTTTTCCGGAAGCTCTGGCATAACCGTCAGCCGCGTGAGCCGCACCCTGTTCATGTCTCGTCAAATAAAAATTTATATCACTATCATGTAGATGATTAAAAATGTCTAAAACCGCGCCTCCGGGATATCCAAAAATAACATCGACTTTATTTTCTTTTAAAGACTTAATAAGTATTTCAGCTCCACTTAATATCTTTTTCTTAGATTTACCCTTTTTCATTTTACCAAAAACCTCCTAAAAATTATATAATTATATTTTCATTAATTAACATTACGACTGAGAAACCTAAATTACACCAATTTTGATTTCTTGAATATTTTGCATAATAAACATTTGTACGTAATATTTCAAGTCAAAAACATACATTGATTTTGTCAATTTTAATATAAGTGATTTGTTTGATGAAAAAGTATAAAGAAATGCTTTTTTTATTTTGTCTTGAATAAAGATTTTGACAGAAAAATAGGAAGTATCTCGTTTAAAGACCTGTCTATGCCAATATGTTAATTTAAAATCCCCAACTCTACTCCCAACATAATAATATATCTCCTTTTTTGTGCGGTTACTATAATTAAAACCATTAAAAAAGTCAACCCCTTAGTTTCATACAGAGACACAAAGAAATACTACACTTCTTAGTGTCTAATTGTAAATTGCAAGTTGTAAATTGAAAATTGAAAATATTATTGCTATCGATTAACATGGATAAACACTGATTTTGTATTGTAATATTTTGTTTTTTGACTGACTACCTGCACCTGATGGATCATGACTGAATTTCTCACACATAAAATCTACTTACAGGAAGAAGTTCTATACCAATTTTCTTTTATCTATCTCTTAATGGATGTGGATAGGTATAAGGCGTGTATCCTGGTCGTTGATAATTAAAATAATCCCGACCTTCCTGTACGACTCTAGGATCCCCAGGCGACCAGTTTGTGGGGACAGTCAGGCTATTTTCATAATAGTTTTCCCACACATAAAGTTCACGGATCTGGTCGAGTGCGGGGTATTCGGATCCGCTCTCGTTCGTAAGCATTATCGGGGCGGTCGAGATACCCCCTGAAATGGTATTATTGAAAATAACACCGTCGCCCCCGCGAATATACATTGCTACCCAGCAAGTAGTATTTGCGTTATCAATAGTGTTATTGTAGACTTCATAACTGCGGCTTCCCCGAGATGAACCGTACCCCGGACCATGAGCATCAATAGCCTGAACCCATGCACCCTCTCCGCCATTATCTTCAACTAAATTGTACCTGAAAACATAGCGTGACCCGTTATTTGAAGCTATGGCGTGACGGTTTCCAATAAAATAGCTGTCTTCCACAAAAACAGCGTTCTGATCGCCCAGTATGAAAGAACGGTTCCATGCGGCTTCGCCGTCTCCCATAACAGCTACACCGTATCCGAAATTAGCTATAGCCGGACGGTAGATGTTAATAAAACTGCAATTGTCGATAACGCCCATGGCATTGCCATTTACTCCGATGGCCTGCTGCCCGAAACTTTCGAATTCCATTTCTGTTATTCTGAAATCCTGACACCCATTTCTTAATTCGATACCATCGTCCATAAGATCAGAATCAGCTGCTTGATCTCCGATCAGTTTCATATGAGCAAACCCGACAGGCAATCCATTTGAACCGTCTACAATGAATAAAGGATTTACCAGTTCTCCGTTTGTCTGAAGTATTGTCTCATCGCAGCCGGCACCAACAATATTTACACCCGCGTCCATATAAATACTTTCGTCAAAGTCAAACGTTCCGGCTGGAATCCGGATATTATCCCCCGGATTTGCATGTTCTAAAGCCAGGAGAATATCCGACGGGAAACCGCTTGCGGCATCGATTATAGCGCCATCTGACCAATATGTTTCAGATATAGTATCTTTTTCGTCAGGTTTCAAACAAGAAAAAAGTATCAGGATAATTAACCCGATGATTGGGAAAAACTTTTTTTTCATATTTTTTTCCTCCTTTGAATTTATATATAACTATAACGAATCAAAAATTATTATAAGATTTCAAGGTTAGTTTTCTGTTTAATTGGATACAACTCGTTCATATCCGCGTATATACTTTCCTCTAAATGCAATCACATCTCTTCCTCTTTCCGAATCTTTATTGTTGAATTCGTTAAAGTTAAAATAATTGTTTTATTTAAAATGTCAATCTTTGGAATCGACACCCCTGAGAATGGAAATAGCCACAAAGGCACTAAGACACAAAGAAAAAACTTTAACCACGAAACATACTAAATACACTAAAACCCTTCTCACCCGAGGACAAAAAAATATTTGTTTTCAAAAACTCCCATCCCACAGTACTTAAAAGGATGTTTATCTTTGTTTTTCCTATTCACCTATTCAACCATTCAACAATTCAACTTGGATTCGAAGAATCTACTACGCCAGGTTTTCAACTACCAAATCTCCCACTTCCGTGGTTGAATATCCCATCTTACCCGCGGAAAGACTTTCGAGCTTTTCCTTAACAACCTTTTTTACAGAATTTTCAACCACTTCTGCCGCCTCTCCTTCTCCGAGAGTATCGAGCATCAAAGAAAGTGCGCATATCGCAGCCAAGGGATTTATAACATTTTTGCCTGTATATTTGGGAGCGCTTCCCCCGATCGGTTCGAACATCGATACGCCTTCAGGGTTAAGATTTCCTCCGGCAGCAATACCCATACCTCCCTGAACCATAGCTCCAAGATCCGTTATAATATCACCGAACATATTGTCGGTAACTATAACATCGAACCATTCAGGATTTTTTACCATCCACATACATGTAGCATCAACATGGGCATAGTCGGTTTTTATATCGGGATAATTCTTAGCGACTTTATAGAATGTCCTTTCCCACAAATCGAAAGCAAAAGTCAAAACATTGGTTTTTCCGCACAAAGTAACCTGTTTTCTTTTATTTCTTTTTTTCGCGTATTCGAAAGCGAATTTTATACAGCGTTCAACTCCCTTATAAGTATTAATACTTTCCTGGACAGCAACTTCATCTTGAGTATTTTTTTTCAAGAAACCGCCGGAACCACAGTATAATCCTTCAGTGTTCTCTCTTACTACAATAAAATCTATGTCTTTTTCTTCTTTACCGGCTAAAGGACAAAATCTCTTATCGTAAAGTACTACAGGTCTTAAATTTATATACTGATCGAGGGCAAAACGCAACCTGAGTAAAATTCCTTTTTCCAAAATACCGGGTTTTACATCGGGATGCCCAATAGCTCCCAGATATATAGCCTCAAAAGTTTTAAGCTCTTCAATCACCGAATCCGGTAAAACTTCACCGGTTTTCAAATATCTTTCTCCACCGACATCATATTCAACAGTTTCGCATTTGAATCCGAATTTCGATTGGGCTGCTTCTAAAACTTTTAACCCCTCCCTTACTACTTCAGGACCCGTGCCGTCACCTGGTACTACTGCTATTCTATAACTTTTCATAGCTATTTAATCCCCCTTTTATTATACATATTTTCTAATTTTAAAGAACTATCAAACTTTAATTATTAAAAGTTTAAAAACACAAACTGGTATGTATCTTACTCTAGACACTGTTTTTGTCAACCCACATATTGTTACAAACAGTCTTAACAAATAACCGCGTTTTTAAATTAGAATTTAATCGAAAAAAAATTAAAGCTAAGAGACTTCCTCTCCCTCACCTCCGTATAGATGTCTAAAAGCTGTTTCAGCTTTTGCCAGATCATCTATAAGGTCTATTCTCCCTTTGGAAATAAGAGATTTAAATTTAAGGATCGATATTTGAAAAGAACAAATCGAATCATCGATTTTTCCCATTTTGTTATATATCAAACCCAAATTCATCTTAGTTCGGGCGTATTCGTCTTCGTATTTATCATTACCTCCCGAAATCATTTCCCACAATATATCCGAACTCTGTTCCATTAAATCGCTGGCCATAGGTAACTTACCTGTCTTTTTTGCGTTAAGTCCCTTGTTGTAAAGATACTTAGCGTACAAGTTTCTAATTATTGACATTCTACACTCCTTCCCTCCGTATGTTAAAACTATTTATTATATATAAATCAACGAAATCTTATCAATGTTGTAATTTGACTTATAATCAGTCGATTCCCTCTGAAAAATGTTCTAAAGCCAAAGCTGTGTTGAAAAATAATTCCGTCTCTATACTATCATTAGAAACTTCGAATATATCAAAAGTATAGCCATCTAAAAGCATTAAATATTGTTTTGTATGTTCGAATTCTAACCATTTCATTAAATCGTATTCTTCAGAAATTTCCATAATAATAAAAGCAGTTTTCGCGCTTTTACCATCACCGGAAAAATAAATTGAATTCAATAAACCATTATAAATACCATAATGATAATCTGATCTTTCCTTATTATTGAGTTGATAATAAATGTTCGCGCAGTACAAATGTGTTTTAATGTCTATATATCTTCTATTAAGAATCGTGTTTGCGATTTCAAGAGCTTTTTCATAATTTTTTCCTTCAATATTTATCTCTATTTTTTTTCGTAACCCGTCGATTTCAACATTATAAGGATCATAAGATTTTGTTTTAGTATAAGCCATCCTCAAAGCAAAAAAATCATCGGATTGTCCATTTTTGATACTATCAAGAAGCGGGTAATAGTTTTTTCCGCTTAATAAGTTTATATAATCGAATAATATATAATTAGATGTTTTAGATTGGTCGTTAACCTTAATCTCTTTTTGTGTCGAACTGCAGGTAACAAAAAATAACAAATTTAAAAGAAAAAATTTCTTCAAATTTTCCTCCTTAGCTTCCGTAGTTTCCTAATAAAAATTTAGTAATTTATATCGTATTTGTCAAGTGCCATACTTAATTAGCCACGGATACACACAGATAAAAAATATTTACGTTGCTTAAAACCCAACCCCCACCCAACTTATTCTCACACAGAGCACACGGAGAACACAGAGAAAAAAGACTTTATTGTTTTGAAAACCCTTCTCCCCAACCCAAAATAATTATCACACAGAGTACACAAAGCACACAAAGAAAAAAACATTTGACTAATTTTTTAATTTAACTATTAAACTAATCCTAAGGGTTTGTAATACTATTTAACCATTCAACGATTCAACTATTCAACTATATAACTGATCTTAAGTATCTATCAGATTTTACGATTCAAATAAAGTGTCTTCTTTGTCTTTGTCTTTGTTTTTGTCTTTGTCTTTGTCTTCACCACCCTTATAATTGCAACCAAAGGGTTTGAATACTTTCAAATAATTTTCTAATAAATCATGTTCTTCAGTAGTTCTTATCCACTCACTATCGTTCTGATGCACATGGACGTGCGTAGCGCCCATTTCCTTTATACATTTTAAGCGCGGATTAGCTTTCCCAATCAGAACTCCGAGATCGCCCTGACCTATATAAATCGGAATCCAATGACCATCATTCATTTTTCTTGCAAAAATGTAGTTCCCATACTTACCTGTATCAAAATCTTTGGGTAAATCATGGACAGAATATTCATACCGTTGACCATCTAAACCAATCCATTCACTTGTTTCATCTTTTTCCATATTGACCTCCTCGCTATAATAAAATATCTTCTATATTAATGCTTTGTCAACCCCTTTTACTAAAAAATATTTACCAAAGAAAAAATATTGAACCACAAAGTACACAAAGATCACAAAGTTTTACTTTTTACCATTCAACTATTCAACTAATTAAGCGGCTTTGCCGCTTAGTATCCCCTCTCCCTTACCTCTTCCTCATCAAATCCAAAATAATGGGCTATTTCGTGAACTAATGTTTTATAAATCCTTTCTTTCATTCTGCTATTAATTTCTCTGCCAAAAATATTCTCAAAACTTTCTTTATAAATTTCAATCCTTGTTGGCTGAGCGTGCACAGAAAAAGTTCTTATTTTGTTTTTGGGAACTCCTGAAAACAAACCGAAAACTATTTTTCCGGGAAATTGCTGTTTAACCGCCATTGGAACATATTCCCTGCAAAAAATCTCGATTCTTTCTTCTCTCAAGATATTCCTGTATTCCTCAGGTATATCTCTCGATATTTCTTTAACTACTTTCTCAAATTCTTCAAAATCCATAATTATAAACCACAAAACACACTAAATATACGAAATAATTTTTTTTATTAAAACCTAACCCACAATACATGCATTTGTCACTGATATTTACCTATCTTATCCAAATATTAAATTTCTAATTTTTAATGCTACTAACTATTCTATCAATTCACCATCTAAATGCTTGAATTGATTGTCCGTTTTGTCTTCCATCTCACTTATTAGATATTTAAAGATTCCTTTCAAACCCATAAATCTTATTTCCAATATGGAGCTATCTTTCGATTCTCCAAAATTCTTGGTCTTATGCCAGAATGTGTTTTCAAGATCGAGCGGATAGATATTTATATTTCCGACCAAATAATTTACTGGACATTGTCCTGATTTGAGGATCGCAGTTTGTTTGGGAGTGTCAAGCGTGGTCACAAGGCTTTCGATGTGTCCTTTTGCATCTAAAGAAATATCAACAGGCTGCTTCATGCCGTAGCAGATACAAACTATAAGGGAATCCTGATTTTCTTCATCCCTTAACTGATCTCTGTAAGGAATAAGAGCATTGACGAGCTTAATCGCTTTCTCTTTTTTGTTAGATAAAGTATCAATATCTTTCAGTGAAGAAACAAGGGGCATTAATGACTCATTTTGTTTTGAAGTAATGTGACTTATTAAGAGATTTAGAGTTTTATCCACCTTATCTCCCATAGTTTCTATTTCAATTTTACCTGGGTCCAACGCCTCCAATGACAGAAATTGGTCTACCATGATTGGAAGCTCTTCAATGCTTTTTAGCAATATACCATAGGCAAACTCGTGGGGTGGAAGCGAGAAATCTTTTTTATAAGTCTTATAAAGAAAAAGTGCAACGAGGACACCTATTACAATAATATTAACAACAATTAAATTCACTTTTATTCCTTCCATAACATAGTTTATCCGTATTAATACTAATTACAAATACTCCATTGTTAAGCCGTATAAACTGACCTCAATGTTTCTGGTTTACTTTATATATATATTGTTATCATTATTATAAAAATATATTCATCTTTGTCAACATATGAGGGTTTAGTTAAAACAACAAATTTTTTCTTTGTGTACTCTGCGATCTTTGTAGTTCAATTAGTTTTTTATTCAAATTTTATTTCTCTCCACTTACCCTTATAAAAAGCAATGACGGCGAGAATCCCCTCGATAAACCAGTCACAGACTGCCGCAAGCCACATACCGGCAAAACCGTAACCCATTTTAAATGCAAATAAATAAGCAAGAGACAATCTAACCGGAATAGAACCTACAAAAGATATTATCATAGGCGTTTTTGTATCTCCTGCCCCATTCAATCCTCCCGCAATAACAATAAGGAAAGCCAGAGGTATTTGTTCAAACGCGGCTATTATAATCGCCAACATTGCAAGGGTTTTAACATCTACTTCAGGATTAAAAATTGAAAATATCATTTCCGGTTTCAGGACAAAGATGAAAGCAAGAGAAGACATAACCGCTATAGCGTAATATGAAATTTTCTTTATGCTTTCGTCAGCTAAATCTATTCTCTTTGCCCCTAAACTTTGGCCTACTAAAGTATTGGACGCGATACCAAAACCAATTCCCATCATAAATGAAAAAGATTCGATTCTTAGAGCAAGCTGATGCGCCGCCAGAGCAGCAGTCCCAAGATACGCGACCATTTTCATGAAGAAAAACAAACTCGTTCTCCGTATACCAAATTCCAACATAGCGGGAGAAGCTATATTCCAAATATTCCACATAGATTTACTTTCTATTCTTTTGATATCTTCAATTTTGACGGGTATCCTTTCTCTGAAATGGACCAAAAATATAATTAAAATTCCACTAAAGACATAAGAACCTCCGGTTGCAATAGCCGCTCCGACAACTCCAAGACGCGGAAAGATACCTTTACCAAATATTAGGTAGTAATTAAAAACTATATTAAAAAAATTCCCCAGAATCATCAAAAACATAGGGGTTCTGGTATCCCCTATTCCCCTCATTATACCTGTCGAAGTAAAATAAACAAAAGCAAATACTGAACAACCCATTACAATTCTAAGATATCCGCTTCCAAGATCACAAACAATTTCACTTGTACCCATAAGCCCCATTAACATTTTACTGCCAAATACCCCCAAAAGACTTATAGAGATTCCCAAAATTATAGTGACAAACAAAACATTTCCGCCGACAACTTTTATTTTGTTCGTAGAACCTTCTCCCGCGAACCTTGCGGTTAAAGCCTGAGCGGCAATACGCAGGGAAAAAGCAAAAACGGAAATAAATATAAAGAATAAAGTACTTGCTAATCCCACCGCGGCAATAGAATCCGTACCGAGACGTGAAACCATTACCATATCAACCAAAGCGGTAATTGTAAAAAATAAATGTTCCACGACCGCGGGCCAGGAAAGCGTAAAGATATTACGGTGAAGATTTCCCCGGCTCACTTTAATAAAAGAAACGTCTTTAATACCTTCTTCGTACTCGAAATCTATTTTTTCCTCCTAATCATTTTATTGGATTTGCATATTACTAAGAAAGCTCAAAAAAAACAAGAGATTTAAGGGGTTTAATAGTTGAAGTATTAAAGGTTGAGGTGAGAATTGAGTGAATTGTAAACTATATAAGTTACTCACGCAACTACGTTTTCAAAAAAACAACATAGATAAGTTTTAAAATTAATATATAATAAAAAGACTCATTTCTTCTTCATGACAATAGTTCCGCCAATCATATCATGAAGAGCCTGATGTTTTTCCGTAAAAGCTGCCATTATATAACCAATTCCTAGAGTTATGGATGATATGAATTTACTCCAGTATCTTGCATTTGCCCTTCCAAACGTAATCTTATTGCCGTTTAAATCGGTAACATTTAAATTTAAAGTTTTTTTACCGAAAGTTGCTTGCCAGGTAGAACTTTCTAAAATAGTAAAGTAAAGCCAGTTCAGCGTTATCCCTAATAATAAACCAACATTCCCGGCAATCTCCTCAATTGCTAATTGAGAAGCTCCCATAATCCCTAAAACTAAACCGATAACTCCTCCAAAAATAGCTCCAATTATAAATCCAGCAAAACCTAAAATTAAAGCGTCAAGAAGAAAAGCTAGTAAACGTTCTCCGAAGCTACCAAACCTTTCATAAAAAACCGAAAATTCATCATCGCTTTTACTGACAAATCTGGCACTGCAACCAATACAAAAATTAGCGTCATCCGGATTCTGCGTTCCGCATTTGGAACAAATCATAAAAACCTCCTGATTATTTATTTTAGATTCTTAAACCTCACTTCACATTCAACAATATACTCTCGGAATGGCTGCTAAACTCAGGCGCGTACATACACTGTATCTCAGCTATACCGCTCTGATAAACTCCTTTATGCTGCACTCTTAAATCATATTCAAAAACATACGTACCTTTCGGTAAATAAGAGATAAAGAAATGCGTAGCCACATCTTTAGTCGACTGGTAATAACTTAACCCATCCTGATAACGATAATAGGATAAAACATCGACAGGTTCTAACCCACTGCCTCTCATATCTTTCAAATGCACATATTCCATATCCCGGTCGACTTTCAACACGACTCTGACAGTTAAAAGATCTCCCACATTTACAGTTTTCGGTAAAGGACTAATAACTTTTCCTCTTTTTGTGGTGTTTTTAATAAACAACTCTTTTTTCAATTTAAGATTAGTGGCATGTGAAGTTATTGCCGAAAGCTCTTCGAAATACTGAAGATAAACACCACCCCATGCAATCCCTTTATCTTCTTTGGTAACCTTAATATCGGAAAAATCATTCTGAATTTCTTCTTTGAAATATTGTTTTTCATAGAAGTTAGTACCAGCTTCTACTTTCTCAGGCGTAACTTCTTTTTCTCCAAGGTAAACTCTTACTAATTTGTTACTGGAAAGAAAATCCTCTCCTCTTAAAAGAAGAGCATATACTGCGTCCGATGTCGCTTTTGTAGTACGCCAGTTTATTGTTTGTTTTTGTTTCAATAGCCACACTTTACAATTTTCAACCGCTATCGTATCGCCTGTCACTTCAGAAAAAGCTTCAATCATTAAAGCCTGGGTTTCAATCGGCGCCCTATACCACCACCAGGAATGTTCTAATTCCCTCCAAAACATACCCATTTCTTCATCCGTAACACTTCGTTCCTTTATTGATGCCATAATCTCTCCCGGTACTTTATTTCTACCAAAACGCTTTAAAGCAAGTGCAAGATACCCCTGAGAAAGGCAAAAATCCAGCTCTAACCAGTGTTTTTCTGCTTGATTTAAAAAATAAGTTGTAGCTTCTCTATAACTCGAAGAAATCGGTCTGCTTTCCAAATAAAAACTTCGACCATATAGATAAAAAGCGATTAATGGAGTAAGATTGTTTTTGGATTTGTTCTCCAAATCATCGTAAACGCCCATAAACCATTTATCGAGATAGTTTATAGCTTTATAAGCGAGCGACATATCTACGTCTACGCCCATATTTTTAAGTTTTCCAAAGTTACTTACAATATAAAGGGTAATATAAGGATTTGATCTACCTCCGGGAAACCATGGCCAACTTCCATTAGAAAGTTGCATTTTACTTAGTTTATTATAAGCGGAATTTATATTTTGACTGATTCTATTTTCTTCAAAGAATATTCCAACATTTCTTTTTGCCATACTCTCTCTTTCTGCCTGACGTACCCAGGGTGTTTCAAGCAATATAACCGATTTTAAATCTTGATTTTTCTCGAGATTGGATTTAATAGCATCGGTTCCCCTCCACTGATTAAATACTTCCTCTATCCTGGGATTAGAATTTACGATGTGCTTTCCTATACTATTGGCATATAAACGATTCATAATCTGTTCCGAACATTCGTGGGGATATTCAGCCAGATACGGCAACGCCTGAATCGCGTACCAGCTTGGATTGGAAGTTATTTGAACTGTAAACTTAAACGGCTCGGCGGTTTTAGAATCTAACACATCTTTTACTCTATTAAAAGTAAAGTTCTTCGTTTGTTTACCTCGAACGTAAAGAGGATATGATTCGGTCAGGTATTTTCTGCTGGAGAGAACAGGTATCGCGTCGGTTTCTCCGTCTGAATATTCTTTAGTCTTTGCTACTACCGTATAAGTAATAGGATTCATCCCTTTTGGAACAATTACTTTCCAGGAAAAAGTCTTTGATGTATGAGCTTTTATACTAAAAGACCGCACATGAGATGTTAAACTTAACTCTTCATTTACTAATTCTTCAGTTATTAAATCCTTAAAATCCAATTGGACTTTACCAACCTGTTTCTTATCGGACATATTGACAACTCTGGCAGTGAAGTATAACTTATCGCTTTCGCGCAGGAATCTGGGAGGATTCGGACGAACCATCAACTTTTTTTGTGTCACAGTATATCCTCTAACAAATCCCCTTTCGCACTCTTTTCCATGAACAAACCCCATAAATTTCCATTTAGTCAATGCTTCCGGAGCAGTAAATTCAAAAGTTACTGTTCCGTTTTTATCCATCAAAAGATGGGGATAGAAAAACGCAGTCTCTTTTAAATCTTTACGTATTTCAACAGTTTTCATATCTGCCGGAGTTATTTCATCTTTTTCTTCTTCACTTTCAAATTCCGTAGAAATACTTGATCCTGCTAAATCCATTTCTATTACTTCCCTATCTGCCCGTACAACTACACCTTGACCATCCACAAAAACTTTCATCAAACTAAGATCGATAGTAGTAATAAAACCTTTTAAAGATCTTACATTTGGAATAGTTGCTTCTAAATAGTTCTTCATTTTGACTTCTATTTTATAATTGCCGGCAGGAACATCTTTGATTATAAAATTCCCATTAGCATCAGTTACGTCCTCCAATCTCGTTCCCTCAATACGAATATTAGCTCCCTGCAAAGATTTATCGGTTTCTTTATCAATAACATTCCCTCTAATTACACCATATTTTTTATCAATATTATCACTTTTTTTGTAACTTATTCGAGGTACCTTTGGAAAACGATAACGTAAATAGTTGTTTTCTAAATATTCCGGGAAATGAACGTAATCGATCTTAGGATAAGAAATAGATTCTTTCCAGATATAAGCGCATATATCGAAAGATTTGGGACGATTAACAAAAAAACTACGCATATTGGAATAATCGCGGTAAAAGAAATCAAAATTTCTCCAATCATGTGGACAAAATTGGCAAAGGGAAAGATCGTACATCGATGCAACCATTTCAGCAGACTTTATTTTAATCTTTTTGCCTTTTACTTTCAGAGATACTTTCTCTTTATCTCCCGGCTTAATTTTATCCCGAAAGGTTTCCAAAGTGACATCGAGCTCCTTATTATCCCAGGGAACATGTATTCGAAAACTTTCAAGATAGGCTCTGTTTTCTTTTACTGTATTTAAATATACAGTGAACCCCCCTCTGAATTCTTCAGTGACAGGGAAATGTAGTTTATGCTGCGTAACGCTTTCATCGGTCCAATAACGTTTTATTATCTTATTATCACGGATAATTTCCACGAAACACCGACAGTTTTCATAACCGCTACCCCATAAAATTTCAAGATTTTCTCCTACCTCAACAGTGTTATCTTTTACTCTAGCTATAAAAGGAAGTTTAATAGGAAATTTCTTTTTATCCCAAGAAGGCAAAACCATAAGAGGCAAAAAAGCTTTAACCTCACTACCCGATTCATCTATAGCAGTGCACTCTACTTTATATAAACCGGTCGGCAGTTTAATTTTAACCTCTTCAGGATTATTTCTGTTTGTCGTAACTTTAGATTCGAAAACCAATTTATCCTCCGGCCAACTCTCCCAATCGTATAAAAATTTGTTATTACTATCGGCTTCAACATTTTTAGATAATTCATGCTGCCAGAGGGATAATTTAGCAGGCTTATCAGGTTCTTTAAGTTTAAATATTTTCAAATGAGTTTGTGCAGTTATATCTTTACCATTTAAAACTTTAGTCGCCACTTTTAAAGGAAATTCCTTTCTATCTGTTTGATACTTATCTGCAGATAAATTAATTGTTAATTTCGAATAACCTAAATATATAGAAGTTTCAGCGGTATGAGTTTCCCCGTCTTTTGAAATAACTTCAACATCAATGCTATATCTATAACTAACGTGTTTATTGGTAGATTTATTTGTATCCGATTTCGCCAAAAATTGGATATTAAAGCTGCCCGTGGAATCCGTTTCAATTAACCCTCTCTCAATCTCATGAGACGCACTTCTAAAATACGTATAATACCATCTAAACCAATACGGAAGATTTGATCCGCGAGTAACCCGGTATTTTATTTTAGCCTTGCATATTGGCGCTCCCGTATAAGAGATTGCTTTTCCTTTTATATTTACTTTTTTGTTAAACTCGTATTCCTCTTTTGGATATTCGAATTCTACGTAAAATTTAGGTCGTTTATACTCTTCAACCCTAAACGAGGATTTTCCTCCTAAAGATCTTAGTTTTTTTAAAGGGTTTTCCGCTCTTATACACATACGACCCGTAAGTTTTCCGTAAGGAGCAGTAAAATGTCCGCTGAAACTTCCGAATTGATTTGTTGTAAAAATAGTATGGGTGATTTCTTTGTTATTTACATCCCAAAAGGAAACTTTGACTTCTTCATTGGGTAAAACTTCATAATTGCTTCTTTCCTCATCTATATGAACACAAATACCTTTAAAATAAATAGGCTGACCGGGTCGGTATATGGAACGGTCAGTAAAAAAAATAGTTACGTTATCGTTTCTTGTGCTCTGTTCTTTTCCGAATCGAATCCCCCTAAGATCTAAAATTTTCTCCCCTTTTTTCTCGACTTGTAAAAAAATTCCATAATCTTTCCTATCAGGTTTTAGGAAATTAAAAAGTCCCTTTGAATCCGTATATGACTCACGACCCAGAATATAGTCACTACGATAATTTTCTCTGAATATTTCAGTAACTTTCGCGTTTTTAATTGGTTCACCACTAACCGCATTTAAAACCAGCCCTTCGACCATATTGGATCTTTTTTTTGTTACTAAAGTAAAATTACTCACAATAAACCATGCTTGCTTAGCCTCTGATAAATCATTGAATTTCTCCTCCCAACTCACAAATATTCTATAAAATCCGGGTTCGCATTCCGGGAAATCTGTTTCTAGAGTTCTAGTTTTAAAATCATTTTTTTGTGGAAGCACAACGATCCATTCTTTATAGGGCTTACCAGATAACAGTTTTTCTATTTTAACTACATTGGCTTTAAGGCTTTGAAAAAATTCTTCCTTATTAAAATCAGGCCATTGGTCTTTATACACTTTAATAAATAATTTATCACAATTTTTATAACTAACTAATATTTTTGAAGGCTGAGGAGGTATCGTTTGCTCGATCTTCAATGATATAGATTTCTTTTCCAACTCATATATATAAGCTTGACAGGCTTTACCTCCAAGAGAATGGGGAAATCTTTCATAACCTATTTCTGCTATCTCGTGCGCCTTGACAAAATCACCTCTACTACCCCATATTTTTGATAAACGAAATAAAGCTAAACTTGAAAGTGGATAATTTTTGTATTTCTCAATTACCTCATTAAGACGTTTTATATATAAAGAATTTTTACTTTTCCCAGTCGAATTAAATAGAATATAACGTAAACGATGAAGGTCAACATCTATTAAAGCTTCAACATTATCTTTTTCTGAATGAAATTTTAGTAATGATTGATAAATTTTAATAGCTTTATATTTTGCCGAATGGACATCGATTGCAGTAGGCTTATAATCAAGAAATTCTTTCACAGGTCCAAATGCGCCTGAACTAACATTTATCTCAAAAACATCCTCAGAACGTATCCCTGCCTGTTCAGTACTCGTATAGAAATCCAGGGCTTCGTGCGCGATAAAGTCATAAAGCGTGGGACGATATGCAATCGGCGTAGTCCCCGGTTCCAAAAAGCCAATAAAATTCTCTATAGGTATACTTAAAAGTAATTTTCTCTCCTTTAAAACATCCTGGTATAAAGAATCCATCTCATGGAAGATTTTATTTAAATTCCAGGTGGCAAAATCATCTTCAATTAAACCCTCTGTGGTAGTTCTGCCAGCAAAACGCCATTTATTTTGATTATAATAATGCCAGTACCAATGAGCCAGAATTGTTTTGAGTAAGACTTTAGTTTTCGGACTTGCCTCTTCTAATTCCGATCTAAGCTCTTTGATTTTTTCTTCAGGTTTATTTCCCTGAATGTTGCCTTCCAAGGCAATTTTTTGGGTTAATGCTTTAAGCCATTCAATATGCTTATCTTCTCTATCGGTTATCTCTAATATTTTATCTAAATTCTCGATAGCCGTTTTGGGAAGCCCTTTTTCTAAAGCCTGAGAAACCTTTTCCCAGTATTTTTCTGTAGAAGCGTGAATATTTAAAGAGATTAATAGAATTAATAATATTAATAAAAATTTTGACTTCATAAATTCCTCCTTAATATACTTTCAATTTGTTTGACAATTATAATGATAGGGATTTCTCTGCTTTTTGTCAACCAAATTTAATCCCGTAATTCGCCCTTGACAATTGGGAAAATAAAGCTATTTTAAAAACTGCATATTGATGAATAAATATTCAAAATTTTTCGGGTATAGATAAACAAAAAACATTTTAATATACTCATAAAAGGAGGAAATTAATGGACTATTCTGCTAAGGATTTAATGGAAATGGATGATACATACGGAGCTCACAATTACAAGCCTCTTGACGTAATTTTAAATAAAGGTGAGGGTGTCTGGGTATGGGACGTAGAAGGAAACAAATACATGGATATGCTTTCTGCTTACTCCGCATTGAATCATGGACATCGAAATCCAATAATTATTGAGAAAATGAAAGAACAGCTCGATAAACTCACTTTAACATCACGAGCGTTCAGAAATGACCAGCTGCCTTTGTTCCTGAAAAAAATATGCGAAGTTACGGGCATGGAAATGGCTCTTCCTATGAATACGGGCGCCGAGGGTGTAGAAACAGCCTTAAAGGCAATGAGAAAATGGGCGTACAAGGTAAAAGGAGTTGCTGAAAATAAAGCCGAAATTATTTGCGCGAGCAATAATTTCCACGGAAGAACAATAACCATAATTTCCTTATCGACAGAAGAACAGTACAGAGATGGTTTTGGGCCTATGACTCCGGGCTTCCCAATTGTACCCTATGGCGACGCTAAGGCAATAGAAGAAGCAATCAATGAAAACACAGCCGGAGTTTTTATAGAACCGATTCAGGGAGAAGGCGGAATTATTATTCCTCCTGAAGGATACTTAAAAGAAGTTAAAGAAATCTGCGAAAAAAATAATGTTCTTTTGATATTCGACGAAATCCAGTCGGGACTCGGAAGAGCGGGAAAATTATTTGCCTGGCAGTGGGAAAACGCAAAACCCGATGGAATAATACTCGGAAAAGCTTTAGGCGGAGGAGTTTACCCTGTTTCGGTATTCGCGGCTTCAAAAGAAATCATGGGAGTTTTCAATCCCGGAGACCATGGTTCGACTTTCGGCGGAAATCCGATAGCTGCCGCGGTAGGACTTGCCGCTCTTAATTATCTTATAGATGAAGACTTACCGGGAAAAGCTTTAGAACTCGGTAATTATTTTATGGATAAGCTGCGAAGTCTTAAAAACCCTATAATCAAGGAAGTACGTGGAAAAGGACTTTTAATCGGACTCGAATTAAATGAAAAAGCTCGCCCCTATGCAGAAAAACTTAAGGACAAAGGACTTCTCTGTAAAGAAACTCACGTTGTTGTAATCCGCTTCGCTCCCCCACTTGTGATTACAAAAGAAGAGCTGGATTGGGCTTTCGAGAAGGTAAAAGAAATATTTGAAAGCTAATTTTAATTTAACTCCATTATGAATATAGAGTTAAATTTAGTTAGTGCGTTAGTGCGTGAGCGTGTTGGAGCGTTTAAAAACAACATAAAAAACATTTTTTCGTTGTGTTCTCTGTGTATTTTTTGTTTCTCTGTGCCCTCTGTGGTAAAATTAAGGGGTGGTGATGGGCTCTAAACGCGCAATAATAGTAATCGCGCTTTTATTATTAGCCGCTTCCCTTTTTTTCTTAACCACCAAAGAGTTTACATTCGAGGATTATTACTTCGACACCTACGTTCGCGGTAAGATTTACTCGAAAAATCCAATTCTGGCAAAAAAAGTGATAAATGAAATAAAAGAAGAATTTAAAAGAATAGATACTCTTAATGTACAGGGTATAAAAAAAGGCAAAATAGACACAACTTACATCACAATAATCAAAAAATCTCTTGATTTTTCCAAAAAGACAAACGGATATTTCGATATTTCAATCGACCCAATATTAAAAAAATGGAATTATTTTAGTAGGCCTACTCTTCCCTCAAAAAAGGAAATAAAATCACTTTTACCTCTCGTAGATTATAAAAAAATAGAAATAAAAAAAGATACGCTTATAATCCCCGGGGGTTTTTCTCTTAATATCGGAGGAGCAGCAAAAGGGTATGCTTTAAACAGAGCAAAAAGTATTTTAGAGAAAAATAAAATCAATTCCGCTCTAATCGACGCGGGAGGAGACGTCTTATTATTAGGAAAGAAAATAGATGACGATTGGGTTATCGGTATAAGGGACCCCAGGGACGCGAATGGGATAATAGGTACTCTAAAAGTTAATGATTGTTTTGTATTTACTTCCGGGGATTATGAAAGATATTTCATGATCGAGGGTAAACGATACCACCATATTGTAAATCCTTTTACCGGTTACCCCGCAAAGGAAATAGCTTCTGCTACCGTTATTGTAAAAGATGGAATGGAAGGAGACTGTATTACTACCGCTCTGGTCGCGATGGGTTTAAAAAAAGCCAGAGAATACATTAAAAATAATAATTTAGAAGCCCTACTTGTTGACACATCCGAGAATATTTATAAATTTATATACAATAACGAAATAAATATTTATGAATAAAAGAGAAGCGGAATATTACGAAATAACCGAAAACTTAATTGCCCGGTGCAAACTTTGCCCACATGAATGCGCTATTCCCCCGGGAGGTGAAGGAATCTGTTGGGCAAGAAAGAACGAAGATGGAACTTTATACGCGCAGAATTACGGCAGAACAACATCCTTAGCTGTCGATCCAATAGAAAAAAAACCCCTTTTCCATTTCCGACCAGGTTCCGAGATTCTGTCTGTTTCTCCTAATGGCTGTAATATGCGATGTCCTTATTGTCAGAATTACACTATATCTGCAAAAAAAACACAAACTACGAAAATAACACCTGAGGATTTAACTAAACTGGCAAAGGAATACAATACACCCTCCATAGCTTTCACTTACGCGGAACCTATAATCTGGTTCGAATTTATAAAAGATACCGCGAAATACGCGAAAAAAGAGGGAATAGATCTTGTCATGGTAACGAATGGATTAATTTCAGAAGCCCCTCTCGATGATTTACTGGAGATCGTGAGTGCAATGAACATCGATTTAAAATCTATGAATTCTGAATACTACAAAAAAGTTCTTAAAGGAAACCTTGCAACTACAAAAAAGACTATCGGAAAAGCATCGCAAAAAATACACGTAGAAGTAACAAATCTTTTAATTCCCGGCGACAACGACACAGAAACAGAAGAACTATCAAAATATTTAGCATCGATCGACAAAACCATTCCTTTACATATTTCAAGATATTTTCCACACAATAATTACGATAGACCCACAACTCCAATAAATACATTAAAAGAAGCATACGAGACAGCAAAAAAACATCTGCATTACGTATATGTCGGTAACGCGTCGATAGACGAAACCGAAAATACATACTGCCCGGAATGTTCGAGTCTTCTGGTTGAAAGGACTGGATTTCATACAAAAATAACTGGTATAGACAAGGGGGAATGCTCTAATTGCGGCAGGAAAATCGATTTCGTCCTTTAAGAACGGGCGATATATTTATCATAATCCTTTTTTTACTATCTGTCTTTTTTCTTCCTAAAAAACATGGCGAAAAAGTTATCGTAAGTGTTGACAAAACCAGGACTTTTGTTTATCCTTTGAATCAGGATAGAGAATTTATCATTAACGGAAAACTTGGAACCGCAAAAGTTGAAATCGGAGATGGGAGAGTAAGAATTCTAAACTCACCCTGTCCTTTAAAAATTTGTGAAAAAAAGGGTTGGATTTCCAATAAAGGAGATTTTATTATTTGTATCCCAAATAGAGTAGTAATAAGAATAACAGGGGAAAACTACGATGCAATCACTGAATAGAATAGCCTTTCTTTCAGTATTTACAGCTGCTTCTATCACCATATTTGTGGTAGAAAGTCTGTTTCCTACTCCAATACCCGGAATCCGTCTTGGTTTAGCAAATATATTTATTCTTTTGGCTCTCATTTACTATGGAATAAAAGAAGCCTTTTTAATAGGAATGCTTAAATCGATATTAGGAAGTCTAATTTTGGGAAGACTTTTCACTCCCTCTTTCTTATTTTCTGTAAGCGGAACAGCGGTTAGCATAATGGTAATGTGGTTGATATTAAAGAGCAAACTGCCTTTCAGTTTACTGGGAATAAGCATAATAGGGGCAGAAGCTCATACTATGGCTCAACTTATACTTGCCACATCGATTTTCCTGCCCGGCATTTCTTTTCTTTATATCTCCCCTATTTTCATTATATCCTCTTTAATCACAGGTTCCATAGTAGGTATTATAACCTATCTTATATACTCAAAGACAGAAAGGAGGTTTAAATTTTGCGTAGACTAAAGAAAAATATGCCTTTAACAATATTTATTTTATTATTGGGTTTAATAATAGGAAGTTTCATCGGAGATTTACTTGGTATGGTACTACCTGATGGCGCGGTAAAAACAGTTATGACTACACCCCTGCGAATTGGATTCCATCCAATAAGTATAGACTTACATATCTTTACCTTGATATTTGGATTAATGATAAAAATCAACCTTTTTGGTATTATTGGAGTACTCATATTGGGATACTCATTGAAATGGCTATATTAAAGATCCTATATTGAGAATTTGAATAAATAAGGAGAAAATATAAGAATGAGGGAAACACAAAACGGACTTAAAAACCTTATAATCGCGAATGTTTTAGTTTTCATACTACAGATACTATTCTCTAGTTTTATCGCAAATATATCTATACAATCCAAATATCTCAATCTGGTTAATCTAGACATAATAACTTTATGCTTTAGTTTAATACCTAAATTATTTATGGAAGGTTGGGGCTGGCAGGCTGTAACGTATATGTTTCTACATGGAGGTTTCTTTCATCTCGCAATAAATATGTATATTTTATGGATGTTTGGTAGAGAACTTGAATATCTATGGGGCACAAAAGAATTTTACAAGTATTACTTTATCTGTGGCATCGGAGCCGCACTTGTATACTCCCTATTCAACATGAACTCGTTAACGCCTGTAGTAGGTGCCTCAGGAGCAGTTTTCGGCATTCTTCTTGCATTCGGCGTAACTTTCCCCAGAACAAAACTAATAATGTTTCCGCTTCTAATCCCGATCGACGCGAAATACGCGGTCTGGATATTCGGAGCAATCGAGTTTTTATATTTATTTGAAGGTGGAGGTAATGTAGCCCATCTCGCTCATTTAGGCGGACTTGCGGTAGGATATATATACCTTCGATGGAAGAGAAGAAAATTGTACTAGCCCAAAATCCAGAGTATTTTGGGCGTTGAATGGTTAAATTGTTGAATAGTTGAATAGGAAAAAAATATCTTCGTGTCCTTTGTGGATTTGTGTGAGATAAATTTCGGTGTTGTTTGGTGGGTTTTTTTGACTCATGACTCATGACTCATGACTAATGACTCAATTCAGATTCATTGAATCTGAATTGCCATTGACAAATAGGCGTTTTTTTCATATAATTTCTTTATGGAGTGGAATTTAGTAAAAGAACCGGAAGAGATCTTTCCAATTCCGCAGAGTTTTCTAAAAACTGTTAAAACTTATCCTGAAAATATCGCCTTGCAAATTTTAACATCCAACGGCGGAATTAAAAAATGGACTTACAAAGAACTTGCAGAGATGGTAATTTCTTTAGCCACGGAAATAAAATCCACAGGTATCGAAAAAGGCGATAGGGTTGCCATTTACGGACAATATAATCCGGAATGGATTATTGCTTACTTATCTATACAATTAGTGGGAGCCATAGGTGTCCCCCTCGATAACAGACTTACTTACAGAGAAGTCAATCATTTCCTTAACAATTCGGAGGCAAAATTGCTTTTTGCTTCAGAAGAATTACTCAGCCAGGATATCAACATAAGCACGCCGTTAAAAATGCCGGAGGTGACCTCGAAAATAGATGATTTTACATTACCTGAGTTATCTCTCGATGATAAGGCTTTAATTCTCTATACTTCAGGCACAACAGGATCTCCTAAAGGAGTTGTACTTACACATAGGAACCTTTCAAGCAATGTTGAAATGATGTGTGAGGCAGTCGATTTTAGTTCAACCGATATATTTTATTCACTTCTTCCTTTAAACCACGTTTTTTCCCAAACCGTTAATATTTTGGCTCCATTCTTCATTGGAGCCACAACGACCCTTGCCCGTTCTCTAAAATCAAAAGAAATAAAAGAAGACTGTATAAAAACACAGCCCACTATCTTCCCTGTTGTACCTTTAATTCTTGAAAAATTTATAAAAGGAATAGAGAATGAAATCAATAAACTTCCAACTGCTAAAAAAATTCTTTTCGGAACTTTAAACGGTGTCGGGACATTTCTCCATAAAGTGAAAAAAGGAAGCGGTTCTTTCCTTTATTCCACTATAAGAAAACAGGTAGGATTGGATAATTTAAAACTCCTGGTTCCCGGAAGTGCCGCACTCCCTGCATGGGTCTCCAAAAAATTTGAGAAATGGGGGTTTCCAATAATTCAGGGATATGGATTGACAGAAACTTCCCCGGTAATTTCCGTAAACCCACCACATGCTCCGAAAAACGAATCCATAGGATTGCCTCTGCCGGGTTTAGAAGTAAAAATACTTAACCCCGGAGTAAATGAAATTGGTGAAATCGCGGTAAAAGGAGATTCGGTTTTCAAAGGTTTCTGGAAAAACGAGGAAGCTACATCTGAAGTTTTTGAAGGCGAATGGTTTAAAACGGGAGATATGGGTTTTATCGATTCCGATGGCTATTTGTATATAACCGGAAGAAAAAAATCGGTAATAGTTACCAAAGGCGGAAAAAATATCTACCCCGAAGAAATTGAGACTTACTTATGTAAATCACCCCTTATCGAAGAGATTCTCGTATCTTATCAAACTAATCCAAATACAGAAAAAAGAGAATTAGTGGCTACTATTTATCCAAATTACGAAGCAATAGATGAATACTGTAAAAAACATAAAATAAAGGACAATGACCCTCATAAAGTATTAACCGGGGTTGTAAAAAAAATGAACGAAGAATTAACCGATTTTAAGAGAGTCAGAAGGGTAAAGATACGAGATGAAGAGTTCCCAAAAACCACAACCCATAAAATTAAACGTTATCTCTTTGAAGAAAAAGGACTGGAAGTATAATCCTCTTTTGCCAGATGCAAAAGAGAGTCTTTCGTCACAAGTCATGAGTCACTAGTCAAAACTAACTCCCAAATCCAAAATCCTAAACCCTAAAATAACTATTTGATTATTTTTTAATTTAACCATTTAACTTAGATTCGAAGAATTTATGTAAGTAACAACAAATAACACGAATAGCACGAATAACGTTTTCTTCACCAATTAACCAATTAACCGATTTACAAATATACCATTTCTGCCGTCGCGGAAATTTGTCCTTGACAGTCATGCGGGATTGTTTATTATTTTAGAGGAAATAAAATGAATTATTCTGTGTGTATATCAGGTTATGAAAACGATCTTAAAATATTGCCGAAACTCGAAGAGTTAAACACGGGTATTGAGCTGCAAAGTTATGGTCTAAAAGGAGTCAGCTCTCCCCTATCGTGGGATGAAAAAATAAAACAGCATAAAAAAATAATTGAAAATTTTTCCGGCAGAATTTCGATTCACGGACCGTTCATAGGCATCAGAAATACACATAGAGATTATTTGCTCAAAGAAGCCGTGAAAAAACGCATGCGGCTCACTTATGAAATGGCAAAAGAGTTAAAACCGGAAGTTTTAGTTATGCATAGCGGAATTGTGGGGGATATCAAAACATGGCAATTGGAAGATTTTTGGCTGAAAGAAACAATAATTTTCTGGAAAGAAGAAATAAAGAAATACGAGAAAGAAAGAATTAAGATAGTAATAGAAAATTTAGTCGAAGAAGAACCAGATATATTAAATAAGCTCTGTAACGGCGTTAACAGCGATTTCTTTGCCCTTTGTCTGGATATAGGACACCTGGAACGTCTTTTCCGAGTTATCCCCTTCTAATTGTGTCAAAAGAATGGATAAAAGACTTCAATACGTCCATCTACACGATAATAATGGCGAAAACGACGAACACCTGCCCGTAGGTAAAGGTAATATCGATTTTGATAGCTTTTTTGACAGTATAAAAAACAGCGAAAACGATATTATTATCGCGCTTGAACTCGATCATTCCACCCCTGAAGAAAAAATTGAGAATCTAATCGAGGTTATGAATAAATATAATCATTAAGATTAAAGGTTTCGTGTTTCAAGAAAAAACAAATAAAAATAAAGGGTTGTGTGGTTGGGCTTTGTGTTCTTTGTGCCTTTGTGTGAGATTATCTTCAGGGTGGAGGTTGGGTATTAACAACAAAAAATCTCTGTGTGTTCTTTTTTTCTCTGTGCTCTCTGTGGTTAGATTTTTTATTCGATAACCTGTATCAACATTCTCCTCGAGCGGGGTCCGTCAACAAGAATACAGACGGCAAACCGGATAAAAAAAATTAGGGAATCAAGAATAAGAAGAACAAAACCTTTTCACATTTCAAGAAGTATAATGAAAAGTGTCTTTACCTCCCCCCAGGTGTGGGTTATTATTAAAGAAAAAGGAGGTTTAGTATGCTTTATCTTGGATGTGATGTACATAAGAATTATACAACAATGAGTTTTATTACCGAGGATGGTAAGGTAGCCGATACGAGTAGTTTTTATAATGATGTTAAGGAGTTGAAAAGTTTGTTAGGAAAATTTCCGGGAGAAGAATTTTCTGCCGTTCTAGAAGCCGGATTAAACTGGGGAGTTATATACGATATGCTTGATTCTCTTCCGGAAGTAAAAAATGTTTCTCTTGCTCATCCACCCAAAGTAAAGG
>CAZKVT010000017.1:0-31564 GCA_964556365.1 uncultured bacterium
CAGGAAAAAAGAAACCAATACTTGCGAGAAAAGCAGCGATATATTTATCTAAACGTTTAACAGGATTAACCAATAAAGAGATAGGGGAAGCATTTCAAATAACATATTCGGCAGTAAGTAAATCATCCGGGGATATGGAGAGAATAATGAAGGAAGAACGAAAAATAAGGAGAGATGTTGAAACAATCATTTCACATTTCAAGGTCTGACCCTATTAATGCTATTAATGCTATAGTATCGTTATCAGAGGTCCAACCTGCTACAGGTAAAAATTATAAAGATTTAAATTTATTCCACTATGGCAAAAAAAGTGCAGGTTGCATACTTTTCAGAAGCAAAGAAGATGAAGAAGCATTTTATGCGAACCTTAAAGACTTTGATCCGGAAGAAGATAACATTTATATAATGTTTACCGAATATGAATATTCCATTTTTTCAGCAGATAATACGCGGGTGTTTAATCCAAAAACCGACCTCGCCGGCCCAAACTGGGAATGGGAATAATACTAATGATGCTTAAAATCATGACTAATAACCTTTATAGTTGCTAATTATACTAGGTTTAGAGAAAGGATGGGAAGAGGATGCAATGATAAAAAAAGAAGTAAGTAAGCCCCCTGGTTTATTGTTTGGAAAGCCGTTGTAATATCAATATTAGTGTGTTTGATTACAGGATTAATATATGATAAGCATGGGTTGTTTACCGCTGATCGTTGAAACTGAAGGAGGTGTATAGAAATATGAAAATATATGTTATTATAATTCTATGTTTTGTTAGCTCTTGCCATCAATTATCGGCAAATGGAGATGAATCAAAAGGTTTAAATGTTGAATATCATGCGAAAATAATTGAAAAAATTCTTGATAAAGGTATAAGCACTAAAGAAGATGAACGAAAAATAAAAGAAGCCTATAAAACATTAATTGAGATGGGCACAGATAAGGCTATGAGAGCTATTGTTAGGAGCTGTTTGGCATCTACTGAGCTCAAAGATGAAGAAAAATTAAATTATTTATTCGGAATAGCATTAAAAGATGTATCAATTAATAGATCGTTGTTATATGATAAACTTCAGGAACATCTTAAAGGTAATGGATGTTCATCATATCTTTTAACTAAAATAGATAAACGAAGATATTTCGATGAGTTAATAAATGACATGCATACATATGATAATAAAGGTCCCTTTGATAGCCAAGGTTACGGACCTACATTACCAATTTTATGGGGATTAGCAGAATTACGAGACAAAAGAATTGTAGAATTCTTAAAAGAATACAAATCAAAAGGTATGAGAGAGGATTTAGCAATTGCAGAAGCTTATTGTCTGGTTAATTATGAATATGAGAAGAATCTTAATTTTATCCTCAATTCATTCGAAAAAAGCATAAAGGAACCTCCAGGCAGTTATCCGATTGAAGATTTTTTATATTTAATAGAAAAAATTGATAATCCGGAAGTTATTGATTTTCTGGAGAGAAATAGATATAACGGTTTACTTGTTGATTGTATAGAATACGACTTAGATAGTATTATAGCAAAATTAAAGAAAAATGAAGGACTAATTCAAAGACACCATATCAAAGTAACTTGTTCTTCTACTCTTATTGATAAAGATAATAAGCTTTTATATGATATAGATAATATTTTTGATGATGACGATAATACAGCTTGGGTTGAAGGGGCGGAAGGAGATGGTATAAGGGAATGGATTCAATTTGATTTTTATAAGGAATACAAAGTTGCCAGGATTGATATCATTTCAGGCTATTCCAAATCAAGGTCAATATTCAAAACCAATAATAGAATAAAAAATCTTGAGATATTATTGTCAGATGGGTCTACATTAAATTTGGATTTAAAAGATACGATGGATCGGCAACAGATCGAGATAGAACCTCATGTTACTAAGTCTATTAAATTTATTATTAAAGATGTATACAAAGGTTCTAAATATGAAGACACATGCATAAGTGAAATGAAATTATGGGGATCTGCTAAGGTAGGTTATTAACGGGGTCAGACCTTCTTTGAAAAGTGTCAAACACTTAGTTTGTTGAGTTTATAGTGTTCATAGAGTTCATTGGGTCACAAGCAAAACACATATTTTTTTATTTCTAGGGTTAAGTTTTTCTTTTTTTACCTCCTTTTTAAATTAACATTAAAATATCTCTGGATGACTTTTTTTCGGGACTGGGAAGTCCCTCCTACTGGTTTTAAGTTAAATAGTTGAGTAGAGGAATCGTTGAATAGTAAAAACAAAAATTGCATTCCCTATATATTCCACATGAGAGATAAGGTTACGGGTTTCGTGTTAGTATATTTGGGGTCAAATCTCTATATTTGGGCAACACGCCCTCGACACTTGACAATTCAGTTAAGTAATAATGCTATTTATTATTTTTGCGGGAATTGACAAATCAACCGTTTAGGTTTATAATAAAATAAATGAGGAAAAAATGAAAGAGAAACATATAGAGTTAGAAATACCGGAAGATATAGCTTTTTCTTTGGAGAAAGAAGGCAAATCCGAGGATATAGTAAAAGAGATAAAAAAATCGATTGCGGTTAACATGTTCCAGAGAAAAGTAATATCTTTAGGGAAGGCAGCCGAGTTAGCAGGGATGAGCAGGGTAGAGTTCATAGGACTTTTAAAAGAATATAATATTCCTGCTTACGAGTATAGAGAAAAGGATTACAAAACAGATAAAAAAAGTGTAAAAAATTTCTCCTGAAGCAATTGAAAAAGAAGCGATTGCGTGTTGTAGCAGATAGCAGTTGTCTGATTGCGTTATCACAAATAAGTCAATTTAAATTACTAAAGGAACTATTCGGTAAAGTATTTATCCCTGAAGCTGTTTATAGAGAAGTTGTAGTAAAAGGTAAAAAAGAGCCTGGCTCAAAGGAAACAAAAGAAGCAATTAGAGATGGTTGGATTAAAAGAGAATCTATTAAAGATAAAGTTCCTGTTAATGTGTTATCCATTACATTGGGAAGTGGAGAATCTGAAGTAATATTTCTTTGTAAGGAATTAAAAGCCGATTTAGCATTAATAGATGAAAAAACAGCAAGAGATATTGCCGGACTTATGGATGTTGATACCATGGGGACCATTGGTATTATATGTTTAGCAATCGAAAAAGGATTCAAGCTTAACAAGAGAGGATTATTGGAACTGTTAATAGAAAAAGGTTTTAGGATAAGCGATAAGCTTTGCAGGGATATATTAACAGGCGATGATAAATAAGGTGTATATTAACTGTGTTAGATCGAATTTAAAGGGAAGATAGTGTTGAGTTTATAAAATTGCTTTGTGTAAGCTCAGTATGTCGACGAATCCGCAATGACGTTTTTTCGGGACTGGGAAGTCCCTCCTACATTTACTCTAGTAGATGGTTAAATTAGAAAATAGTAAAATAGTTTTTTCTTTGTGCCTTAGTGTCTTTGTGCCAATATTTGGATTTAAGGTTTGGGGGTTAGGATTTAGTAAAAAAAACAAAAAAATCTGAGTAAATCTGCGTTCATCTGCGTCCTAGTTCTGTTTTTCAATTTTCAATTTACAATTTCCAAATTGCAATTTACAATTAGACACTGTAAAGTGCTATGCTTCTCTGTGTCTCCATGTGAGATTGTTTTTTGAGTGTTATGTTCGCGATTGCCGAACTCGATGGACATCTTGACTTGAAGGCGAAATACATTTATGTTAATGGTATGTTAGTGGGGAAGATAGATGCTAACGGAGAACTTTTTTAATTTTTAAAAGTCTCTCTTGACATAACAATGAAATTTATGTAACTTACTAATAATTATGAAAAACAGAAAAAGTAAGGAGGTAGACTATGAATTGGCAAGATTATATCACAGTTAATCCAAATATTTGTCATGGGCAGGCTTGTATAAAGGGTACTCGAGTTATGGTATCCGTTGTCCTGGATAATTTGGCTGCCGGTCTTACTCCTGATGAGTTCATTCAAAGTTATCCGGGGCTAACTCACGATGCAATTCAAGCTGCCATCACATACGCGGATAGTTGAAGAAAATAACATAAGAATTAGGAGTTAATGTATAATTAGTGGCTATGTTAGTGGTGTGGTTACGGGTTATGGGTTTAGAGTTTCGAGTTAAAAAAACTTTGTGTGCTCCGTGTTCTTTGCGTGAGAATATGTGATGTTGGGGATAAACAAAATAAAAATCTTTGGGTACTTTGTGGTAATTTTTTTGTTGGAGATAACCCCAACGCTACTTCCTATTGACTTTTTGTTTTATAAGATTATTTTTATTTAAAGGAGAAAAAATGCAAAGATTAAAGAAAGTAAAAGCCCGATATGAAAATTCTACATTAAAAACAAAAGAACCTCTTCAGCTTAAAGAAGGAGAGGAAGTAGAAGTAATTATTATTCCAAAATTCTCGAAATTCAAGGGAATATTAGAGAATTTAAATATAGATAGTGTTTCTCTTCAGCATAAGACAAAAGAATATTGGACCAAATAAATGGTCCTAATAGATACAAATATTTTTCTCGAAGTTTTTCTTAACCAGGATAAAGCCGAAGATTGTTTAAGATTACTTGAGAAAGTCGAAAATGGTGATATCGAAGCTTTTATTACTGATTTTTCTGTTCATTCCATAGGAATTATCATCAGTAAAGAAAAGGGAAATTTTTTGCTTTCTGAAATATTTTCTTCTCTTTCTTCTTTTGAGGGATTAACTCTCGTCAATGCTTCTTTTGAGGAACAAACTTCTATTGCTATACTCGCAAATCAAACGAAGCTTGATTTCGATGACGCATACCAACTTTACTTTTGTAAGAAGTACAATGTTCCTATTGTAAGTTTCGATAAAGATTTTGATGGGTTTATAGAGAAAAAAGACCCTAAGACATTACTTTAAATAAGTATTTTTTCTTTGGTTGTATAGTAGTATTTTTAGACGGTTTAAAAAAATCTGTGTACTTTGTGGTTAATTTTTAGGATTTGGGGTTTGGGATTTAATAAAAACAACAAAAAACTTTGTGTCTTAGTGTCTTTGTGTGAGATTTAGTTTATTGAGTTCGTAGAGTTTATTGGGTTTGTTGGGTTGGGTTTTAAATAACAAAATATATTTTTTTCTTTTCCGCTCTGTGATCTCTGTGTTTTCTTTGTTTTCTCTGTGTCCTCTATGGTAATTTTTTGGGAGGGTGTGGATGGGTTTTAAACAACATAATTTTTCTTTGTGTCTCTGTGTCTTTGTGTGATTATAGTTTCGGGTTTCGAGTAAAAAACAAAAGAATAAAAGAGTGGTGTGGTGTTTCGTGCCTTAGTGTCTTCGTGGCAAATTTCAAAAAAAATCTTGAATAAATTTCAAAATAATGCATATTATATATGAAAGGAGGAAAAATATGGATTTTAAAATCTACTTAGTATGGTTTATTTTTGCGGCAGTTTTTATCATCGGGGAGATTTTTACAGCCGGATTCTTTCTGGCATGTTTTGGCGTCGGAGCTATAGTTGCAGGAGTTCTTGCTCTCATCGGAGCAAATGCTATATGGCAATGGGTTGGGTTTGTTGTTGTTTCAGGAATTCTTTTTGCCGTATCGAGGAAATTCGCGGAGAGGTTTAGTAGGAAGCAGCCTCCGGGTATTGGCGCGGATCGCCTTATTAGTAAGGAAGGAATAGTACTCGAGGAAATCGATAATATGGAAAATGAAGGCAGCGTTAGAATAGATAAAGAGATTTGGAGAGCAGATAGCGAAAACGGAGAGATAATAAAAAAGGGTGATAGAGTGGTAGTGGTTAAACTCGATGGAACACATGTAGTTGTAAAAATCAAAGAGGAGGTAAAGTAAAATGTTGTTTTTGTATATTATTATAGGTGTTGTGCTTTTTATTATCGCGGCAAACGGGATAAAAATTGTGCGTCCCTGGGAGAAAGGACTTATTGAACGATTAGGAAAATATCAACGAACAGCCGACAGCGGACTTACAATTATTTTCCCGATGGTTGAAAAAATGCAAAAGGTCGATATGCGCGAGCAGGTTGTAGATGTGCCCCCGCAGGCTGTTATTACAAAAGATAATGTGGCTGTCGACGTCGATGCTGTGGTTTATTACGAAGTTACAGATCCGATTAAGGTTACTTATAATGTTGCGAATTTCTATCTCGCGGCAACTAAATTGGCTCAGACAAATCTTAGGAACTTGATTGGTGATCTGGCTCTTGACGAGTCTCTTACTTCAAGAGAGGTAATAAATACTAAGCTAAGGCAGATTCTGGATGACGCCACAGATAAGTGGGGGACGAAAGTTACAAGGGTAGAACTTCAGAGAATAGAACCGCCGTCGGATGTTACGGAGGCGATGCACCGTCAAATGAAGGCGGAGAGAGATAGAAGAGCTATGATTCTTGAGGCTGAAGGGGCAAAAAAGTCTGCTATCTTGAAATCCGAAGGACAGGCAGAAGCAATCAAAAAAGTCGCGGATGCGGATAAATACAAAAAAATTGCAATCGCGCAGGGTGAAGCGGATGCCATTACAAACGTTTACAGAGCAATCCATAAGGGAAATCCTACAAACGATCTTATAGCGATAAAATATCTCGAAGCGCTGCAGTCTATAGCCAATGGAAAGGCATCAAAAGTATTTCTTCCGTACGAAGCGTCGGGAGTTCTTGGAAGTATAGGCGGAATCGCTGAACTTATGAAAGAAAAGATTTCATCCACTAAGAAAAAAATCAGCGAAGACATCGGAGAGAAAAGTTAAAAGATCTTAAGGATTCAAGGTTTCAAAGCGGACAGAGCTTAACTCTGTCCGCTTTCTTATTTCTAAGCATTAGTGGCGTGGTGGTTAATTTCCCGCCCTTCATCTATTGAGGGTAAACCCCAACGACACGTATCGGTAAATTAGTCAATTAGTAAAGCTTAAAAAGCTCTCAGCTTACAGCTGACAGCAAGGCTAGTCTTTAGGATTAAGAATTTTGAATTATAAATTTTGAGTTTTGAATTAAAAACAACAAAAACTTTGCGTCTTAGTGTCTTCGTGGCAAATTTACGCCTATGTAACAAAATTTTTACAAATGAAAAATTTTAGCGTTCTGCGAAATAAAATTGCAGTTTGCAAAACGATTTTACTTTTATCTTATTGCTATTCAATGCCTTATATTTTGGAACGGTACTTGTATATAATATAAATGGTTCTTTGATAATTTAGCGGACGTTCCAAAGTGGTTAAAAAAATGCTTTAAACCTAAAGGAGGTTTATTATGCGCAAACTTATATATGTAATGTTATTGGTAGTACCAGTTTTAGTTTTTGCCGGTGTTGGTATTGGTTCGGCGGATGATGCAGCGGATTTTGAGTTTATTTTACCCTCTGTTGTCGCGGTTTTTTTGAGTGACGCGGCTATCACCTGGGATTTCAATGATATAGGACCTACGGTTAATTCGAACAATCCTGAATTTCCTCCCGCAGATGTATCAGATTTTCCTCTATACTATGAACCTTCCAGCCCGAGCGCGCGTCCTTATCAAACGGTTGATTATCTCGTTATGTTTGCCGCCGCTGATGTTGATTGGAACTTGACCGTGGTTGGAGACGGAGATCCGAATCCCGCTTGCGGAATTACTATCGATGAGATCGAGTACGCGGCTAATCCCCCAGTAAGTTGGACCGCATTCAGCACAACTGTGGCAGAAATTGCCAGTGGAACGGGAGTTACAGGCGGATGGGCTTCGTTGGAACAGAACTATAGAGTAGAAATCGACGGCGATGAAGTTAATGGGGGAGCGAGTTCGACCTGCACAATAACCTACACCATCCAAACTTTATAATGAGAACCACTTAGAACTGACGTTCTGCTAAGGAGAAAGGGGTGCCAATGAGGCGCCCCTTCTCTTTTCTTGTAATAGCTTGACAATAGAATGGTTTATTTTTATATTATAAAATAAAAGGAGGGTCAAAAATGATATGGTTTTTATTTTTCTTAATACCGGGTCAACATTCCTCCGTAGAGGTCGGTTTTGTCAATCAGCAGGTTCTCTCTATGGATATCAGTGCAAAAGAGATAGACGTAGGTTTTTTGGACGCTGACGCATCGCCTATCGAGTTTCCGGGAGTTATCCAGGGGACTATACACGCCAACACTGAGTGGGTTTTGTTGTGTTCCGCGAAAGGGGATTTTATATCCAATTCCGGGGGTATGATCCCAATCGAGCGGTTAGCGTGGAGAATAGATGGAGAGGAATGGGTTGCTTTCGAAATGGGGGAGATGAAGCTTCTTGAAGGTCTTCCCACGGAGGAAAGCGGAAAATCTTTTTCTATAGATTTAAGACTGGATTTAAAATGGAAAGATAACGCGGGGGATTTTCTTACAAATATCGATTTTACATTAATGAAGAAGTAGGAGGATTTACTAAATGTTACATTTGATAATATCTGTATCGTTACTTGTATCTCCTTTGAGAATGGAAGTTAGTTCTTATCCGGGAATAGTTACCAGAGAAGTAACCGTGAAGAACGGAGATGCTTATAACGAGGCGATAGTTTCTGTTTATTGTAAAGATTGGGATTTAGATGAAGATGGAAAGATACAATATCATGATATAGGTTCTCTCGATGGTTCATGTTCCGAATGGATGACGATAAATCCGGGCGAATTCACTCTGGGTCCGGGAGAAATGAAGGAAATAAGAATCACTTTGGATATTCCTCCCGAAAGTAAAGGAGGATACTGGAGTGTAGTCTTTTTTGAAGGGAAACCACCTGAGGAAGAAGAGTGGACTCCACTTGTGCAGTTAGCAGGCAGGGTGGGAATAACTACATATTTAGAAGTAGCCGGTACAGCGTTTAAGGAAGCGGAGATAAAGGGAATGAAGGTGAAAAAGGACGGGATCTTGAATTTAGAGGTAGAGAATAAGTGCAATATGTGGTTGAGACCTTCGGTTAAATACTGGGTAAAAAGGGGAGAGGAGGAAGTATATAGAGATTCGGTATCCGGATCGGTAATATTGCCCGGTAAGGGACGCGAGTACACAATAGAGATTAAAGATATAAAGATCGGGAAGGGTGATGAGATAGTTGCAAGTGTGGACTACGGCGGGGATAAGATACTGGAGGGTGTTAAAAAGGTCGAGTGATTAAAAGATAATGATTTTATTTTTATTGTCATTTCAATATTATACGAATGTATATCATAATATATATCAATATGATGAAAATTCTTATTCTGTTACTAATTCTTTATTAGATGCAAGAAGTGATCAGTGGAACGCTAATATCCTTTTTATGAAGTATAGAGAAGTTTTTGGAGTAAAAAGATTTCAGGTCAGGTACGATTCTATTTCTTTTAGTGAAAGTAACAATAATTATCATGTGGTTTTGGGTGATATGAATTATTTAAGGGGAATAGAGGTAGGTTATGGTTATCCTTTAGCAGATTATCAGTTTAATTTAAGGGTAGGAAAGATGAGAGATTTGTATGCCCACGTTTTTCCTTCTTTTACGCGCAATAACTTTTTTTCCGAGATGGAGCTTTTTATTCCCAATCACAAATTCACGCTTAACTCCCGGTGGGATAGTGATAGGGTTTCTAATATGTTAGGTGATGAATTCGATATAGATTTAGGAGATTTAGTGATTTTAAATGATTTAAAAATTGGTTACTTGGAAAGAACGGAATTTGCCGTTAATGAAGATATTATTTATAGAAAAAAGCTTTTTTCCATGCGGTCTTTTTTAAGATATTACAGTGAAGGTTTTGTATCAAAAGAGGGTATCGAGTATATAGGAGGAAGGTTTAATTGGGGAATAAATCCATCATACAGTCTTCCCAACGGCTTGAATGTTTTTTCCGGTTTTTACCAGACAGGGCGGCTGGATAGGAGATTACGAAACCAGGTTCTCGATGGTTTTTCTTACCGTTTTCCTATTAATCTTTCGGTCAATTTTACCAATAGTATAGATTGGGGCGGAGATAGAGATGGTGGTTATCGGAATTATTTAAGTCTTAGTTATTATCTGTATAATAGGGGGAAGCTCAATTTTAGATATCGTAACAGTTATTTTGATAGAAAGGATGAGAGTCTTGAATTGGAAGGTATTTTAAACCTTCCTCATTCTAATGTTTTGGAAACTGCTGTTTCCAGATCGGGAAATTATGGGTGGGAATATTCTTTGGGAGCAATTCTTAAAATGGGTTCATCTCTTTCCGGGAATTTTAGATTAAGGCATATGCCTGAACAGGAAAGATTAAATTATAATGCTTTTCTTTCTTTTGGTAGCAGCGGTGGATTGTCAAGTAGGGTGGGTGTTTCGGGTAACACTACGAGTGAGTCAAAAGTTTATACCTTTAAGATTATTAAAAGAGGCTCTATCGAAGAAGTCGGTTTTGGAGCGGTAACCGGGTATATATGGCATGATGAGAATGGTGATGGTAGAAGGCAGAGCACTGAGCCTCCGCTCGAGGATATAAAAGTCATTCTGGACGGAGACAAGGAAATTGGTGTAAACAGGAAAGGGCAATACAGATTTGTTCCTGTTCCTAAGGGTGCGCATACTGTCAGGCTCGATATAAAAGGGGTTCCGGCTTTTCTGGGGGGCGATAGTTTAGTTAAAAAAGTGAATACCGGATTGATAGATTTCCAGGAAGTAAATTTTCCTATTTTTAGCCTTTCTTCTATTAGAGGAGTTGTTTATTATGATAACAATCATAATTTTAAGAAAGATCCGGATGAGAAAGGTGTCGCGAATATTAAAGTTAGTATAGTTAGGGGTGATTACTCCAGGCATACCTATACAAACTTTTTCGGGGAGTATTCGATTAATAACATAGTTCCCGGGGATTATACGGTCCAGGCTTCCCGTTTTCCTCCGGGATATGATTTAAGTCCTAGAGGATTTGTTTTATATCTTCAGTTAACCGGCGGAATGAAAAGGGAAAAGCTTAATTTTGGGATAGCAAAGCCGGTTAAAAAGATTGAGAGGAAAGAATTTTAAAATAGCGGAGGTTATAATGAAAAGAATGTTTTATTTGTTTTTACTCGTGCCCTTTGCGATATACGCGGTTTCTACAACGGCTGTAGGGGGCGATAAAGCCACCGCGTTGGTTCCCGTGTCGATGGGAATAGTCGATATGGTTTGGATAAATGTGCAGACTAATACAGTCAGCTGGGATTTCAACAGGGTCGATAGGAATGATAATAATCCGGCTTTCCCTCCGGTCTCTTTTCCTGAGTACTATGAACCCAGTAAACCTAATACTCGATACTATCAGAGGATAAGGTACAGGGTTAGAGGGATTCTCTGGCCGGCAAATGATTGGGAGGTTAGTATTGTGGGCGCGGGAGATCCTTCCCCTGCTTGTGGGATTTTACTTTCCGATATAGAATATGGGGACGGAGCCGCTGGGGTCTGGACTCCGATTAGTACCGTACCGCGGGTTCTCGCGAGCGGAAGCGGTGATATCGGTTGGCAGAACTTATATCAGGATTATAGAGTTAAATTGGATGGGGATGAGACGAGTACGGAAGGTTCGAGCACTGAAATAATATATATTATACAGATTCTATAATTAATACCGTTACGGCCCCACGGCTTAAATGTTCCAACCGACTGGCGTGAATTTTACAATTCTCTTTTTCCCCGTTGACATATTTATAAATCCAAGTAAAATAGAAAGTCTTTTTTGGTTAAAATTAATAAAATTCGATTCCGGTAAGGAGGTTTCGTTGGCTTTATTAAAACCTTTTAGAGCTTTTAGACCAAAAGTAGAATACGCGAAGAAAGTTTCATCTCCGCCCTATGACGTGCTTTCGAGAGAAGAAGCAAAGGCTTTGGCGGATAAGAATCCTTTGTGTTTCTTGCATGTCGTTAATGCTGAAATCGATTTTTCTTCTGATATTAGCATTTATGATGATAGAGTTTACCGGAAGAGTAAAGAGAACTTTGAATGGTTAATCAAAGAAGGCTATCTTATCGAAGAGGATACCCCTTCTTTTTACCTCTATGAAGAGGATGAAAACGGTCATAGTCAAACCGGTCTTGTATGTCTTGCTTCGGTCGATGAATATGACAATGGGCAAATTCTTACGCATGAATCTACAAGGAAGTTGAAAGTTGATGATAGAACGAAACATATAAGAACGGTTGGTGCGCATACCGGTCCTATTTTTCTCGCTTATTATGATACAGAAAAAACAGAAGATATATATAGTGTCTTTAATAAAGTTAAGAATAGAGTCCCGCTTTATAAGTTCAAAACAGGTGATAATGTTTTTCACACAATTTGGAAGGTAGGTGATGCCGGGACTATAAAAAAATTCCAGGAAATTTTAAGCAGAGTTGAAACTCTTTATATAGCCGACGGTCATCATCGCAGTGAGTCGGCTTCAAATATACGAGTAGAGAAAAGAAAACAAAATCCAAATCATAATGGTTCTGAGGAATACAATTTTTTCCCTGTTGTGGTTTTTCCTCACACCGAATTAAAGATTATGGCATATAACAGGGTAGTTGAGGATCTCAATTCACTTTCTAAAGAGGAATTTTTCGATAAAGTAAAGGAATTTTTTACTATCGAGAGTCTCGAAGGCAGATATGATCCGGATACCTATCATAATTTTGGTATGTATATCGATGGGAAGTGGTATCATCTTAAAGCCAGAGAAGGTACATTCTCGCCTGATGATCCTTATTGTTCGCTCGACGTTTCTGTTCTTCAGGAAAATCTGTTAGATTCTATTTTAGGAATAAAGAATCCCAAAGAAGATGAACGAATCGATTTTGTGGGAGGAATAAGAGGATTAAAAGAATTAGAAAGGTTGGTCGATTCGGGAAAATTTAAAGTAGCGTTTTCCATGTATCCTACACAAATGGAACAGCTTATCAAAATTTCCGATGATGGTAATAAAATGCCCCCGAAGTCTACATGGTTCGAACCGAAACTAAAATCAGGATTGTTTATACATAGAATATAGGTTTAGCCGCATATGAACGCAGATTTTCAGTATTTGCATTTTCCAGCCCAATCCTTAGGATTATTTAGTAACAAATTAATATGGATTTACCCAGGTTTTAAAGATTTGTTTTTTTATTTAAAAAAAGAAGATAATGTGTGATGGGCTTTGTGTTCTTTACGTCTTTGTGTGAGAATATTTTTTTGGGGGAGGGGATTCTGTATTCTGACTTCTGGCTTCTGATTTCTCAATATAATCTTCGAGCCTTTGTGACTTAGTGGTTTAATCCAATTATTATGTTTTTTCTTATACTTTCTTTTTATCCTTCTGAGATTCCTGTAATTGCTGAAGGACAACCTATTGTGAGAGGAATTTATCTGGCTCCAGGAGTTTTTTATTCCAAACATAAATTAGATGATTTTTTTAAGATGGTAAATTTAGGGCTCGTTAATGCCGCGGTTCTCGATGTGAAGGACGAGAGAGGAAAAATTTTGTTTTCTCTTTATAAAGAATTTATTAGTAAGGCTAAAAATAGAGATATATATTTGATTGCCAGGCAATGTGTTTTTAAGGATGAAGCACTTGCTTTTAAAAATATGGGAGCGCTGGCTTTAAAAGAATTTTCAGGCAAAATCTGGTTTCAGGATAAATGCGGCTATTGGGTCGACCCTTCTCTTTCGGAGGTCAGAAAGTATAATGTGGAAATTATGAACAGGGCTTTTGAAGCCGGATTCGATGAAGTGCAATTCGACTATATACGTTATCCTTCCGGAAATAAACCGTATAAGAACTGGCAGGACAAATTGGATAATATTGTTAAATTTCTGGATATGGTAAAAGAAAATAAGCCTCCTGAAAAGAGGATTTCACTTACTTTTTATGGTTATACTGTGTGGGCTAATGTTCTGGCGAAAGAAGGGCAAAATTTTGAAAAGATGGCTGAGAGAGTCGACGCGGTTTATCCGATGTTGTATCCTTCACATTTTCATGATAATTTTATGAAGGATTCTACCAAGGAATCGAGAACCTATGCTCTGATTTTTAAATCGGTCGAAAAAGCGCGCGAGAGATTACCGGAAAACAGGACAGATATAATCCCTTATCTGCAGGCTTTTACCTGGAGAAGGTCTAAACTTGGCAAGAAGTACGTTTATAATCAGTTAAAAGGAGCTTCGGATGCTCGTTCGGATGGGTTTATATTTTGGAATGCGGGTGGTGATTATAGTTTGGGTTATGAAGAATTAATAGAGTTCGATCTTCAATTTTTCAAAAACAAGTTGATTTATCGTTTATTTCAGGAAAATGACAGTAAAAGAAATAAAGAAAATTCTGGGTGATAAATACTTAAGTAAATCTCGTGGGCAAAGCCTACTGCTCGATGAAAACATTGCCCGGAAAATTTCAGAACTAATTTTTTTTAGTCGCTACAAGAAAATTCTTGAGATAGGGCCGGGTCTCGGAATAATAACAAGATATTTTTTAGAAGGAGATTTCGAGGTTATCGCTATTGAAATAGACAAAGATTTCTATGATTATTTAAAGAATATTGGTGTGAACGTTATCTGCGAAGATTTTCTTAAAGTCGGAATAGATTCTTCCTTTCCGGAAGTTGCGGTGGGCGCGCTGCCTTTTTCGGTTTCTGTCCCGATATTGAACAAGATTAAAGATAATAGAAACAAAATAAAAGAATGGGTTTTTGTACTCCAGAGAGAAGTCGCCGAAAGATTTACGGCAAAACCTTCAACAAAAGCATATTCTTCACTTTCTGTATTGTTTAATATTTTATACGATATCAGAATCGAATTTGACATTAAACCCGAAGCTTTTTTTCCTAAACCCGATGTGATTTCAACTGTCATAAAAGGGGTTTTGAAAGAAAAACCAGTAATTGAAGTTGATAAAAATTTCGAGGAATTTTTAAGGAATATTTTCCGTTTCAGAAGAAAGACACTTAGGAATAATCTCTTTGATTATGATATCAGAAAAGTTTCTCTTGATCTACAGAGAAGAGCTGAAACTCTTGAAATAGATGAAATTGTACAGCTTTATCGTGAATGTAAGTCTAATTAGTAAATAGATTCGACGAATCTAAGTCAAATGGTTTTTTTAGGATATAGGATTTGGGATTTAGGATTTAGTAATAAAACAAATAAAAATCTCTGCGATTTCTGTAGCTTTGTGTGAGATAAAGTTTTAAGTTTTGGGTTTCGCGTTTAGTGTTTCGAGTAAAAACAACAAGGAATCTTGTGATAATCCGTGAAATCTCGTGGTTAGAATTGGGGTTGGGTGGTGTGGATTAAAATCTTGATTTTTATTATATTTTTGTTATATTCAATAGACATATTTTTTCAACTTATCCATTTTTAAAAAGGATAAGTTTATAGTTTTAATATAGCAATTGATGTTAGTTAAGGAGGTTTTTTGTTAGATATTAAGAGGGTGTTTTTTAGTGTTTTTTGTATATTTGTTTTTTTCTTCGCTTTTGTAGTTTTTGCAGGGGTTGTAGAAAAAGAAATAACTTTTAACAGGGGAGATATTTCATTTTCTAAGATAGAGGGATACGATGTAGTGAAACTCGAGAGTTGTGGTTCGACAACTATTGATTTAGGTTCACCACAACTTCCCAGGGCATCTTTTTCTCTTTTAATACCTCAGGGTGCGGAAGTTACTAGTGTGGAAATCGTTTCGGTAGACAAAGAGGAAATAACCGGTGAATATGATATATACCCTACGCAGCATCCTCAGCCGTTTTTAAAAGGTAAAGCTTTCCCTTTTGTGGATCAAAACAAGGATATTTACGCTAAAACTACTTTTTATCCCGAAACAATCATTGAAAATCCAAATACAGGGTCGATGGGTGGTTATAGACTTGCCAGTTTACTTGTTTATCCGCTGCAATATATCCCATCTGAAAAGAAATTAATTTTTTATTCCCATATAAAGTTTAGGGTTAATTATGAAGAAAATTTACGTTCATTAAGAACAAAAACTGAAAAACAAAACAAAATATTCAAAGAAAGAGTTAAAAATCTGATTCTTAATCCCGAAGATATAGAGTTTTCCGAACCTTCTATCGGATTAAGCGGAAGTTTAGCTTTACCCGAGGATAATATAGAATATGTAATAATAACAGTAGATTCTTTTGCATCGGCTTTTCAGGAACTCGCGGATTGGAAAACAAAGAAGGGTGTTCCCGCGGAAGTGGTAACTCTCGATTATATTTACTCTAATTACACAGGAGCGGATAACGCGGAGAGAGTAAGGAATTTTCTTAAGGACGCGAATTCTTCATGGGGAACCATCTGGGTACTTCTCGGAGGTCAATGTGACTATGAATGGGGGCAGGAGATAGTTCCGAGAAGAAATGTCTGGTATAAAAACACATACTTAGGATATTATCCTGATGAAGATACAATTCCTTCAGACCTTTATTTTTCAGACCTTGATGGTGACTGGAACGCTGACGGAGATAATATATACGGAGAATCCACCGATGAGGTTGATTTATATTCGGATGTATTTGTAGGAAGAGCTCCTGTCCGAACTGTTGGCCAGGTAGAGATTTTTGTAAATAAGGTTCTCACATACGAAAAAAATCCTCCTTTAGGTTATCAAAAGAAAATATTACTTCCCACGGCTATTCTATGGAGTTATTATGATGAACAACTTTCACAGGAAGCGATAGCCAATATAGTGCCCGGAGATTGGCAGGTTTCGAGAATGTACGAAAGAGACGGAAATTTAACCGGGGCGGCTTTTATCGATTCGATGCTCTCAGGCTTCGGTTTTGCTCATCTTGTTGGGCATGGAGATGAACATGGTATTTATACTTATTATGCCGATGCGTATTTCGATTCCGATGATCTGGATGCTCTGGATAATGGCGATTTACTAGGTATTCATAATTCTATAGGTTGTATGTGCGGTGCTATCGATTATATCTCTTACGGTGATTGTTTTGCGGAGCATTATTTGACTCCTTCAACGGGAGGCAGTTATTCTATTATGAATTCGAGATACGGTTGGGGAAGCCCTCCGTCCATGGGTCCTTCCGAGCATATAGATACCTGTTTTTATCATGAAATATTTAAGGAGGATTATAATTACCATGATCATATAGGTGTTGCCCACGCTTTTTCGAAGGACGGGTACGTTTCAGAGGTAAGCTGGGGTGGTGTTTGGGCATGGTGTATTTATGAATTAAATCTATTCGGAGACCCTGAAATGCCTCTCTGGACAGATACTCCCGAAGAATTGATGGTTACTCATGATCCGGTAATACCTATTGGAGTAAGCAGTTTTAGCGTTAGTGTTACAGATGGTATTTCGGGGGTAGAAGGTGCTCTTGTTTGTTTATATAAAGAAGGAGAAGTGTACGCGAGGGGATACACCGATGCGTTTGGGGATATTAATTTAACCCTTTCTCCGGGACTTAATACCCTTGGGATTATGTACTGTACAGTTACTAAAAACAATTATATTCCTTATGAAGAAGATGTAGATGTTATTTCTCCTTCGAGCGCATGGGTTGTATTTGAACAATATACGGTGATGGATGGAACGGGAAATAACGATGGTAATGTCGATCCCGGTGAAAGTATTGGGTTGCCTTTAACTGTGCATAATGTAGGTCTCGAGGACGCGATTAATGTTACAGGAACTATTCGTACGAGAGACCCTTATGTTACCTTAGTAGATTCTACTGACAGTTTTGGTGATGTGTCAGCCGGTGAACTTGCGATTAGTTTAGAAGATTTTAATTTCGATGTATTATCAGAATGCCCGGCAAATCATTCTATTAATTTTGAGCTTATTACAAATGATATAGACGATAATACTTGGAATAGTCATTTTACCGTACCTATATTCACACCTGATATATCACTTAACCCGGATACTTTAGATTTCGATACTGTATTCATAGGCTATCCCGATACTTTGGCCCTTCAGGTTAATAACATCGGTACAGATACTTTGATTATCAATAATATCACATCAGACAATATCGATTATTCTGCCGATATTTCTGATTTTAATGTACCTCCGGGTGAGACTCAGACGGTTGGAGTTATTTTTTCTCCGGCTGCTGAGGTTATATCGACGGGAAATCTCACTATAGAATGTAACGACTTAAACGAACCTATCTTAACAGTTTTCTTGCAGGGTGAAGGATTGGAACCCCCGGATATTATGGTTACACCCGATTCCTTAAGCGATAGCTTGTTTTCCGGTGAAACATCTGCTGATACTTTTACCATCCGTAATACAGGTTTAAGTGACCTGTTTTTTGATGTTAAAATTGATATTAAAGAAACATTATTATCGGAACAAAAAAATAAAAGCGAAAAAATAAAAAAACAAAGTAAAAATTTAAATTTGTTAACTCCTAAAACGTCTTCGGTTTTGGAACCCTGTGAAACAGCCGGAGAAATACTTGATTTCACTATCGAAAACCCAAAGAAATTGTTTTCTCCCAGGATGTTCGTGGACGATTTTGAAGATGGTGATTATAATGGCTGGTTAGAAGCGGGGAGTGGGGTAAAAGAAGTTACCAGTACTACAGCGGCTAAGGGAACATATAGCTATCATGAATCTTCTTCTCCTTCTTCACATTATAACGGGATATATCAGGAATTTGATTCGATTCAACCCGGTTATATTAGTTTCTATATACGTTCCGGGTCTACTACAACGTCTGACGCGTACTGTGTTTTTAGAAATAGCGTGGGTGAGAATTTAATATGGTTTTTTGCCAGCCAATATGGTTATCTTTATGTGAATGGTGATGTGGGAGGAGATGACAGTTATTTTTATACCGCTCTGACATGGTATCATATAGAGTTTAAAAATATTGATTTTACAACTAAAACTTTTGATTACTACATTAATGAGGAATTGATTAAAGAGGGAATTCCTTTTCGATATGCAGAGTATGTGGAAGAGATTTCTCGAGTTGATATTTACAATTTTACTTCGGGGTCAGAAGCCTGGTGGGATGAGTTCTTTTTTGCTGTGGATGAATTTTGCTGGGTTGATGTTAGTATCTATTCAGATACTATTTCGCCGGGTTTTGGTAATTTAGTTGAAGTGATTTTCGATGCAAAGGGTCTCTATGGTGGCGATTACTTTGCGGATATTATTGTTAACAGTAATGATCCCGATGAATCGGAGATTCTCCTTTCCGCGCATTTGAATGTTACGGGCATTCCGGATATTTTTGTTCCGGAAGATACGCTGGATTATGGTATTGTTTTCGCCGGGTATTCAAAAGTCGATACTTTAGATGTTTATAATCAAGGTACGGATTCATTGACAGTTTACAATATTGTTGTCGACAATCTCGATTTTACTCTTGATTTTACTAATTTTAAGCTTGGTCCCGGAGAAATTCAAGGAATACCTATAACTTTTACACCGGGTTCGTTGGGTCCAGAAATGGGGACTTTAACAATTGTTTCGGATGACCCGGATGAACCGTTTTTTGAGATATTCCTAAAGGGAGAATGTTGGGAACCCCCGGATATTTCGGTTAACCCAGATTCCTTGAGCGATAGTTTAATAACCGGGGAAAAATCGATTCATACTTTAACGATTTCTAATACAGGAGAAAGTTATCTGAGCTTTGATATCTTTATGGAGAGTTTGACTCCGAGTTTGAAATCCCAGAATATTAGTTTTGAAATTAAAGATTTCGCGGATAGTAAACCATTAGAGACGGATGAAAATTCTGGGACTTTTAATGGTTTTAAAGCAGAGTTTTCTAAGAGGGTTTACAAAAGTAATCTCCCTATGGCGCTTTTTGAAAATGTTCTTGTTATGGAAAGAGGTCCGGGTCCATTTTATTACGATTCAGCTTTGGCTAATCTTAGTTTTTCCAGAACACTGGTAACCAGTTGGGATGAATTGCAGGTGGAATTAGAGAGTGGAATCCCCTGGGAGTTGGTTATTGTGAATTCTTATGGTAATATACCTTCTGAAGAAATACTTGATTCGCTTGATATTTATCAGTCAAATGGTGGTTTTTTAATATACGCTGACTGGGCCATTTACGAGTATCTTTCGCATTCTTTGCTTACGAGTTTAGGAATAAGTTTTGTTTTGGATTTTACGGAACCTTTAAACTTTTTTGCCGTCACCTCTGAACATTCAATTTTTAATAATCCGAATAATATTGAAAACTTATATTGGACAGATGACCAATATAACAGAGATGGTGAAATTGTAGATATTCTTTCTGGCGCGAGTCAACTGGCTTTTTTTGAAGGGTTTCCTAATAATGGAGCTATAGTGCTTAATGCTGAGAGAAACTGTATTTTCAATGCTTTTCAATCGATGAACTTTAACGCTGACGATGATGATGATGGTAAGCTTGATATCGTTGAACTAATAGAGAATGAAATATCATTCTTTTCAATTACTTGGCTTTCAGTTGACCACGGGTTAGATACCATTTTATCAGGAGAGAGTATAGATATAGAAGTAACCTTTGATGCTGATGGTTTGTATGGTGGTGATTATTACGCGAATATTATAATTAATAGTAATGATCCCGATGAATCGGAAGTTTTTGTGCCTGCTCATTTACACGTGACAGGAGCACCAGATATTGTTATTGTGGAAGATACTGTAGATTATGGTGTTGTTTATTCTGATTTTTCTGCCATAGATACTATAATTATTTCAAATGGAGGGACCGATACTCTTATAGTAAGTGATATTTCGTCAGATAATAAAGATTATACAATCGATACTACCACTTTCGTACTGGTTCCAGAAGAAAGACAGGAAGTGTTAGTTGCTTTTACCCCGACTTCGATGGGACTTATTACGGGCCTTTTAACCATCGAAAGTAATGATCCTGATAATCCTAATTTAACAGTTTATATGAGGGGTGAATGTTTGGGACCGCCGGATATTTCGGTCGTACCCGATTCCTTAAGCGATAGTCTGTTTATAGATGAGATATCTACCGATACTTTAATAATTTACAATACAGGTTTAAGTGATTTAATTTTTAATATTGCAATCGATCTGGACAATCTGATGTTGACAGAGTTAGCGCAAAGAAACAAAGTCAAAGAAAGAGGAAAAACAATTGTAAATTCAAATTCAGTAGTCACTAAAGAATCTTTAGTATTGGAACCCTGTGAAACAGACGGAGAAGTTGATGGTTTCACTATAGAAGAACCGAGGGAATTTGCTTCTCCGAAGATGTTTGAAGATGATTTTGAGGATGGAGATTATGATGGCTGGTTAACAGCGGGAAGTGGTATAAAAGAAGTTACCAGTATTACAGCTGCGAAAGGAACATATAGTTATCATGAATCTTCTTCTCCTTCTTCACATTATAACGGGGTATATCAGGAGTTTGATTCTATCAGGCCCGGTTATATTGGTTTTTATATACGTTCCGGGGATACTACAACATCTGACGCGTACTGTGTTTTGCGAAGTTGTGAGGGTGAAGATTTGATATGGTTTTTCGCGAAAGAAAATGGTTGTTTCTATATTAACGGTGATATGGGAGGGGATCAAACCTATCATTATACTGCTTTAACATGGTATCATATCGAGTTTAAAAATATTGATTTTCAATCCAAAAGTTTCGATTACTATGTTAATGAAGAATTGATCGATGCGGCAATTCCTTTCCGTATTGCTGCTTATTCGGAAGAGATTTCTCGAGTTGATATTTATAATTTTACTTCGGGGTCAGAAGCCTGGTGGGATGAGTTCTTGTTCGCGGAGAATGAATTTTGCTGGCTCGATGTCGATTATGTTTCCGATACTATTTCGGCGGGTGATAGTGCTTTTGTAGAAGTTATCTTCGACGCATCGGTTCTGGATGCCGGTAATTATTTTGCCGATCTTATTCTCAGCAGTAATGATCCCTATAAATCGGAAGTTTCTGTTCCTGTGTACTTGTATGTAATTGGCAGTAGTGGAATCGAAGAAAACAGTATACCAAAAAGTTTCTTTATTACCCAGAACTATCCGAATCCATTTAATCAGCAGACTGTGATAAAGTATGGATGTCCGAAAAAAGCTCATGTTTGCATACTGCTTTTCGATGTGATGGGTAGAGTGGTAAATACTCTAATCGATAAAGAAATCGAAGCGGGTTATCATGAAATTAAATGGGATGGTAGTAATAAATTTGGTAAAGAACTCCCGAGTGCAGTGTATTTTTACAGAATGCAGGTGGATAAGGATAATTTTATGGCAATAAAAAAGATGATTCTTTTGCAGTAAAAAACATCTAAAAAACAACAAAAAAGGCGGGAATATTTCCGCCTTTTTTTATTGGAGTAATAATTTTTTATTTAATTCTTATTAATTATTCGTTCTTTTTTTAATCCGAGTACAATGGCTCCTTCAACTATTATCCAGATATTAAGTAATAGTATTATTATATTAAGAGTTGATAGAAGTATATCTTTGCTGTTAATAAAACGAAATTGGTTTATTACAAGAGCGTATGTTGTTATCAAAGCCATAAAAACACACGGTATCCCCGAAATCAGGAATTTTATGCCGCCTTTTCTTTTTAGCCATAATGTAATAAGTAAGAGAGCTAATGCTGCTAGAGTTTGATTTGTCGCTCCGAACATAGGCCAGAGTTTTAAGGCGCCTGCTCCGCTTGCTCCGGTCGCGAAAGCCAGCAGTCCGGCTGTTATTACGGCAATAGCCGTAGAGAAATGACGATTTTGAAAAGTTTTGACCTCTACGAATAGTTCTGATAAAACATATCTTTGAATTCTTGTGGCGGTATCGAGAGTTGTTCCGGCAAAAGATACAACAAACACACCCATAAGGGCGATCGCGAAACTTTTAGGTATTCCACTCGATTGTATCATATTCGCGGCACCAATTACAAAAGCTGAAATTTTTGAGCCGAGACCCTCTGCCGCAGCCCAGGAAGAGTAATGGGCAGTCCACGCGGGAATGCCGGTTAATATATTGCCGCCTGCGTTTTGATAGGCAATTCCTATGCCGGCTGCGACCGCGATGAGGACGAGAGTCGCGAGAATTCCTTCCATTACCATACCACCGTACCCGATTATTTGACTATCCGATTCTATGTTTAATTGTTTGGCTGAGGTTCCGGAGGAAACAAGTGAATGAAAGCCCGATATTGCTCCGCAGGCAATCGTTATAAATATAAAGGGAATAACAGGGGGAGCTCCCGTAGGATTTAGATTGATTGCAGGAGCTACTAAGTGAAAGTTTGGATTTCTAAAGGCAGAGGCAACTATTCCGAGAAAAAGTAAAAATAGAGCGACAAGGAGTTGATGAGAGTTTATGTAATCTCTTGGTTGGAGAAGTGTCGTTACCGGAAGCATGGATGCTATGTAAGCGTAGATAAAGAGTATTATAGTCCATAAACCTGTTGCCGGAAGGATTCCTATTCCGGGTAACTGAAGTGGTATAAAAATTCCTAATACAATTGTTAGATACATGATAATTACCGCGATAATCGAAAATAGAACTAAATTTCCGTTTTTTTTGTAAATCATCCATCCGAGCCAGACAGCTATTGGTATTTGAAACCACATTGGAAAAACGGATTCCGGGAACATACTAAAAATTATTGCCATTACCAGACCAAATATAGCTATCACTATTAAAAGTTCAAGAAAAACAATTAAAAAGAATGCTTTTTGTGTCCTTTTATTAATATACTTACCCGTTATTTCCGAAATAGATTTACCTTCATTTCTTATAGAAAGAACAAGTGAGCCGAAATCATGAACGGAGCCTATAGTAATTGTACCTAAAACAATCCATATTATTGCTGGTACCCATCCCCATATAATCCCTATTGCAGGTCCTACGATCGGACCGGTGCCCGCGATAGACGCAAAATGATGCCCAAATATAATTTCTTTTTTTGTTGGTACGTAATCTATTCCATCTTCAAACTTGTGAGCGGGAGTTTCTTTACTGTCATTTAATTCAAATATTCTCTTTGATATAAAAGTACCGTAAAATTTATAAGCGAGAAAAAAACTGCAAAAGCAGACAAGCATTAACAGAACAACATCCATCTACTCCTCCTTATTTTTATATAGTTTGTTTATCTTAACTACAGATAGCGCAAATAACTTTATGGGTACACAGTCCAATGTCCAAAGTCATAAGTCAAAAAAAATCTGTGTCCCTCCTTGAATATCCGTGGCTATTTCATTTCCTGTTTTAGTGTGCTTCATTCCAGTTCTTACCGAAAGCATAATCTACTTTTAAAGCGATATTAACCGCTTTCCCTGCGTTTTCCATAGCAGGTATTATAATATTAATTGCTTCTTCTTTTTCATTTAGAGGCACCTCAAAAAGAAGTTCATCATGAATTTGAAGAATCATTTTTGTTTTTAACCTTTCTTTTTCTATTTTTTTACTAATAAGTATCATTGCTTTTTTAATTATATCCGCGGCACTGCCCTGTATTGGTGTGTTTATAGCGATTCTTTTTCCGTATTCTATTTCACGAAGAGTTTTTAGTTCAGGTATGAGTCGTTTTCTGCCGAAGACAGTTTTTACGTATCCTGAATTTATGGCGTCATCGATAGTTTCCTTTTGCCATTTCTCTACCCCGGGGTGATTTTTGTAATATCTTTTTATTATATCACTTGCCTCTGTGTTGTTTATTCCCAATTGTTTGGAAAGTCCAAAAGGGCTTATTCCGTATATTATCCCAAAATTAACTGCTTTTGCCTTTCTCCTCATTCCAGGAATAACATTTTCCGGTTTAATTCCAAAAACTCTGCAGGCCGTTTGGAGATGTATATCGAGGTTATTTTCAAAATCATTTATTAATTTCTCGTCCTGTGAGATATATGCAAGGATTCGTAATTCAATTTGAGAATAATCACAGGATAGAATAAGATGATATTTTGGGGGGATGACTGCTTCTCTGATTTTTCTTCCGGTTTCCGTTCTTATGGGTAGGGTTTGAAGATTTGGAGCTGTTGTGGTTAGCCTTCCGGTCGACGCGACGGATTGTTGGAATTCGTTATGAACTCTTCCGCTTTCTTTGTCTACACAATTTATTAGAGGATTTACATAGGCGGATAACAATTTGTCCAATTCTCTGAAATTTATTATTTTTGGGACTACGGGATGTTTTTTTGAAAGTGTTTTTAGTACTTCAAAATCTGTGGAAAGACCTGTTTTAGTTTTTTTGACCGGAGGCAATTCTAAATTGATAAATAGAATTTCGCTCAGTTGTTTCGGAGAACGTAAGTTAAACTTGCACCCTGCGAGTTTGTATATATTTTCTTCGATTTTTTCAAGGTTTTTTTCTATGGTTTTTTTCAATGCTATTAACAATTTTTTATCGATAAGTAAGCCTTGCTTTTCTATTTTATACAGAATGGAAATCAGAGGTTCTTCGATTTCCTTATAAACTGTTAACAGTTTATTTTCTTTTAAATCATCGAGCAATCTTTCATAGGCTTTTTTCATTGAAATACATATTGATTCGCCTTCTTCAACGCTTGTACCCAATTCTAAAAGTATTCTCCCGATGGAATGATTTCTACGGTTTGGATAAAGAAGATAATGCATAATGGAAAGATCGAAGATTTTGTTTCCGGGATAAAAACCGATTGTATGCGCGAATTTTTTCGCATCTTCTAAAATAAGCGTATTGTTTTCAAATTCGGTAAGACGCAGTCTTAGAGGTTTTTTTTCTGTAATTTCTAACTTATCATCTACTGAAATAAAAAAATTTTCTTTATTATAATATACGCATATTGGTTGGTTCTGTTTTGCTTCGATTGAATCGACTATATTGAAATTTTTAGGATTTTTTTCTTTTTTCAGCCATTCTTCTACAAGCGAATAGAGTTCAAAACGAGTCAGTAATTCTTTTAAATTTTTGGCGGCTATGCCTTTGTACTTAATATCGTTTAATTCTTCTGAAATAGGTACATTTTTTTCTAACTTGGTAAGGTTCTTCCACTGTTTTGCTTCTTCTTCTTTACCTTTAAGCTTATTTTTGATGTTGGTGTTTATAATCTGGTCGATATTCAAGAAAATATTTTCGATAGAATCAAATTTATTCAGCAGCTTTGCCGCTGTCTTTTTCCCAATACCTTTAATTCCCGGGATGTTATCCGATGGATCTCCCGAGAGAGCAAGAAAATCGTTTATTTTTTCGGGAGGTATGCCGAATTTGTCTTTTACTTTATTTTTATCGTAAAACTCTACTCCGGATTTGTGCATATTTAATACTTTTACATTTTCTGTGACAAGCTGCATTAAGTCTTTGTCCAGAGTAAATATTATTGTATCTATGTTTTCTTTTTCTGCTTTTTCGGTAAGGGTCGCTATTATATCATCTGCTTCGTATCCTTCCTTGCTTATTACCGAAAATCCAGCGGATTCACATAACTCGTTTATATAGGGAATTTGTGTTACAAGGTCTTCGGGAGTCTCTTTCCTCTTTGCTTTATAATCCGCAAAATTTTTTTCTCTAAAAGTTGGACCCGGAAGGTCGAAGCAAACCGCCGCATAATCTAAGTGCAATTCCTCGGACAGCTTTTTTAAACTTCTGGCAAAACCAAAAATGGCAGAAGTCGGTTCCCCTTTGGATGTTTTCAGAGGGTTTCGAATAAAAGCATAATACGAACGATATGCAAGGGATGAGCCATCTATTAATAACAACAATTTTCTCATATTATTAATATAAAAGAGATTTAAGCTAAGTCAAGTTTGAATACACTTGAAAATATGTTGATGAGTAGATGCGTGTATGAGTTAGAAGTTTTTATTCTTCGTTGCTCTTTTTCTCATTATCTCATTTACCCATATACCCATATACTCATTCACTAATTTATCTCCATTTTTCCCGTACGAATTCTGTTATAGCGAGTACCCCAACGATTATTCCAAAATAACCTGTAAAAAATCTCCACGACATAACATAAACACCTAAGACGGATTTTGGCATCAAGTGTTTGAAAATCGCGACAGCGCCTCCTTCTGCAAGTCCGGTTGCTCCGGGTGTGGGCATAAAATTGACGGCGTATGTCAATATGATTTGTAGAATCATCACTTCAAAGAAAGGTGCTTCGATGCCGAGCCCTCTTATAAGCAAAGGGGCTGTGAGAAAATAAAAGGTTAAGGAAAGGAAAGTAGTTATGTACGCTTTAAGAAAAACCATTTTTCTTTTCATGTACTCATTGGTGAAAACTTCCTTAAACATTACAATGCCTTTCACTTTGCGTCCGAATTTACGTTGTAACCATGGAGTTTGAGTTAGTAAGAAGAAGAAAAGTATGGCTACTATTCCGTAGAATATAGTCAAATATTTAAGAATTGCGCTCATTATTCCTGAAGTTAAGAATTGTCTATAATAGTATATAGGCAGAAGGAGCAAAGGTAGGACCATTGCGGAAAGAAGACCTCGCGTAAAAATCGCTGCACTTCCTTCCGGAACCAATATATTTTCTTTTTTACACACATAGAGTTGAAAAGGTATTCCTCCAACTTGCATAGGAGTAATGGCTCCAAGAGGCAATCCTCCCATTGTGAAGTGGAAGGCGCCTCTCCAGGACAATTTTTTCCCGAGAGCTTCAATAATATATCGGAGTCTCCATATATCAAAGAAAAACCTCAAGGCTGTAGACAAAAAGGTTAGTGCTAAGAATAAAGGAGATATTTTTTTCAATTGTTCTATTGTGTCTTCACTGATAGTAAAAAACAATATTACTGCGGCAGTCGCTATAGACAGAAAAAGAAATAATCTTATTCCTTGCAAAAGTCTTTTTTTAGTAAGTTCATTCTTCATCGATTTCCATACCTCCTAATTTTAACACATCTAGAGTAATTATCCCTCCAACAAGAGCGGTTAGATGGAATGTGAAGAATCTCCATAATATTGTAAATACCCCAAGCAGACCTTTTCCGACAATTCCCAGGAACATGATGGCAAATATTCCTTCAGATACACCGGTTGCACCGGGTGTCGGAGAAAAGAAAGTAAATAATATTACTACTAATTGGAGAAAAGCAATTCTTATGAATGATACGTTAATTCCCATTCCTTTAAGGAGTAAGGGAGCAATAAAAAAATAGGGAATATAAGTTATTAGGGTCAAAAAGAAACTTGATATTGAGTGCCATTTTTTTTCTCTTACAAAATGCCAGAAGCCGTCTTTCATTTCTTCAATTTCTTTAAACATCTTATCGACTAATTTTATTGCTTTGCTTTTTCTCTTTCCCAATAAATGAGTCAATTTGTACAAGAAATGCTTAATAATGTCTGGTTTTATCAGCGCGAATGCTATAATTAGAACAATAATCGGATAAACGATAAGACTGTATTTTGATAATATTTTGATGGAGGTAGAATCATATTGCTTAGTAAGAATAGGGAAAAGAAAAGGTAAAATTATAAGCATCATTATTACATAAAAGATAGCACGGAGAAGAATAATAAGGGTGCCTTTTCCGTAAGAAATGCCATCTCTTTTTAGTAAATATAATTGCACAGGAAGTCCGCCAGTTTGAAAAGGTGTAACCGCGGCGAGGAAAGCTCCGGTTAAAATAACTTCGATAGATGTTCTCATGCTGCCCCATTTACCTGTAACTCCCTGGCATAAAAGAGAGATTCTAAAAGAATCGAGAAGAATATGAATCATCCAGAAAAAGAAAGCAAATAAAAGGTAAATGGGATTCATTTGTTTGAACGCGTATGAAATTTTTTGAATAATGTTGAAACTAAATCTTTTTTTTGGGTCAGGATCCGAGAGAACTAAAAGGGCTAACATCGTGAGAATTACAAGTATCAGGAAAACTTTAAGACCCCTGTGAATTTTCTCTTCTAAGGTGATAGCCACTATAATCCTCTAAAATTAAAACACAAAACACGCATATTTTTTGTTTTTTCCCCAACACCCCATTTTTTTAACAACAAATAGCACAAATTGCACAAATATTTTTTGACTCATGACTTTGGACGTTGGATTTTGGACCAATAGAGGTATTCGTGTTATTTGTGTGATTCGTTGTTCCTCTTTTTTTTGGAGGGTTGAAGGGATTCTGTATTCTGTATTCTGGCTTCTAAATTCATGGTTTTACCTCCATATTATCGATGAGCTTTGTATTTCCTACCCGTACTGCCATTAAAATTCTCGTTGGTTCTTCTATTTTTTGTACATCCTTTAGAGTTTCAGGATTTACAAAATCAATATAATCGATTCGGGTGTTATTCTTTGATTTAATTAAGTTTGTCATTTCTTTTCGCAGAAAACCAGCTCCGTATTTACCTTGTTTAATAAGATTGCTTGCGTAAATTAAAGATTCATATAAAACGGTTGCTTCTTTTCTTTGTTCGTGATTAAGATATTTATTTCTTGAACTCATAGCAAGACCATCTTTTTCCCTTACAATAGGGGAGGCTATAATATTGATTGGTAAATTCAAGTCTTCCGTCATTCTTTTTATAATAATATATTGCTGGTAATCTTTTTTCCCGAAAACGGCAATATCCGGTTGTATTATGTTAAACAATTTTAAAACTACTGTGGTCACTCCTTTAAAATGCCCCGGTCTGCTTTTTCCGCAGTATTTTTTTGTTAGTTGGTTGACCTGACAGAATGTTTGGAATCCTTCCGGGTACATTTCTTTTACGATCGGTATAAATACGATATCGACTTTTTTATCGGCCAGTATATCCAAGTCTCTTTTTTCATCTCTTGGATATTTTTCATAATCCTCTCCTTCTCCGAATTGAGTTGGATTTACAAAAATAGATACTACAATTTTCTCCGACAGTTCTTTTGCGGTATCTATTAGGCTTAAATGCCCTTTATGTAAAAAGCCCATTGTAGGTATAAGACTGATTTTTTTATCGCGGCATTTCATATTTAAAGAACATTTTTGCTGTTCTTCTATTTTTCTTATTATTTTCATTGAACTATGGACAAGTAGTTGATCCCTGTTTTAATAGAGGCTATTTCATTCTTCAATAATTGTAGATGTGTAGGTTCATTTAGAAAGTCAAATTCATTTGAATTTACTATCAATACCGGGCTTTTTTGAAAATGAAAGAAATATTCGTTATATGAGCGAATTAGGGCTTTTATATAATCTTCGCTAATTTTTCTTTCATAAACTCTTCCTCTGCCTTTTATTCTTTCCAATAGTGTGTCGAGGCTTGCCTGTAGATAAATTACAAGACTGGGTTTTATTATATCTTTATCGAGAAGAGTGTAGATTTTTTCATATAGGCTTTTTTCCTTTTCATCTAAATTTATAAAAGCGAATATTTTGTCTTTATCGAATGTGTAATCAGAAATAATTTTTTTGGTAAAAAGGTCTCTGTTCGTTAAATTCCTGAGTTCATTATAACGGGAAAGAAGAAAGAAGATCTGAGTGGGAAAAGCGTATCTTTCCGTATCTTCATAAAATTGAGGAAGAAAAGGATTCCCGTCGATATCTTCAAGTACCAGTTTCGCGCTGTATTCCCGGGAAAGAAATTTCGCCAGCGTTGTTTTTCCGACGCCTATTACGCCTTCTATTGCAATGTATTCCCAGTTTTCCATACGCCTTTTTTATCCGGGCAACCCGCGAGAAGAGTTTTAATTTTTTTTCCTGTTAAAGGTTCGGTTTCTTCTTTTGTTATTTCCGAAAGTGGTTTAAGGTAGAAATTGCGTTGGTGAAGGTGGGGGTGTGGTATAGTGAGATTTGTGCTAAAAAATATCAATTGATCTGAGAGCAGTAAATCTATATCTATAATTCTTGAACCCCATTTTTCTTCCCTTTTTCTGCCCATTTTATCCTCGATAGAACTTAGTTTTTTAAATAGTTTTTTTATATCTAATTCAGTTTCAATGTAAACGCAGGCATTTAAAAAATCCGGGATATCGTCCCTACCCCAGGGTTCTGTTTTATATATATGCGAACCTATGGTTTTACCTAATTTCGAAATTTCTTCAAAAGCCAATTGAAGATTTATTTCCCTTTTTTTGATGTTTGAACCGAGTGAGAGATATGCGTGAGTCATCTTATTATTCTTCTATCGTTACCCAAGAGTTTTCTACTTCATTCTCAAAAGGAGGCTCTAATTTTTTTACTGTAACTTTGACTTTGCCTATATCTTTGAGGTTTTTTATTTTTTTCCATATAGAAAGAGCTGCCTTTTCGAGTGTGTAAATTTCTCCTTCCAATCCAGTTATTATGAGAGCATATACGGTTTTAAAATCGATGCCGAGAGATAAATCATCTTCTTCTGCTACGCACTTGAAATCGGTTTCGAGGGAAACATCGATACAGATTTTCTGTGGCTTTTCGCGTTCTTTTCCGAACCCGCAAACCTTATCAACAATTACGCCTGTAAATCCTATTGTTTTCATATATTCGATTATAATTTATGATTAAATATTGTCAACAGTTCTTTTTGAGTAGTCTAACTGTTTTTTTATCTTATTAAAGTTACTATAATGTTTGTTTGGTTTGTTGTTAGTAGGAGTTTCGGGTTACGGATTCCGTGTTTCGAGTAAAAACAACATGATTTTTCTTTTTTTCTCTGCGTTCTCTGTGTCTCCGTGTGATAATTGTTGGGGGATGGGGTGTGGACTTTTGTTAAAACCAAAGCACATGGTTTACACTTTGGAGAGGGGATGGGAGTAAAA
>CAZKVT010000018.1:0-31118 GCA_964556365.1 uncultured bacterium
CCTCTGTGGTTAAAAAATGGTGTGGTGTGGGGCTAAAACATAACAAATATCTGCATGACGATAGCAGAAGCCAGAGCTACCGTTAAATTATCGTTTATTTCTATAGGCAGGGCTTCAGTGACAGTAGCTGCAATCGCTCCAAAAATCAAAATAATCAGATGAATGCGTATTCCCGTCCATTGGGAAAAGATTAAGGCAATGACCATAACTGTTATAAAAAAAGCAAGGCTGCCTTCCAGCGTTTTATCACCTATTTTTGTTTTTCCGTAATTAGTTCCTATAATAGCGGCAGCAGCGTCTCCGAAAAGCATATATACGAGACTCACAATTGCCACAGGTTTGCGGAAAAATGCTATAACTATTATATTCGCAATAAGAAGAGCTGTAGTCCCTGTAACCATACCCTGTCTTACTTTTAATATTCCTTTAGAATTTTCCGCAACAGTTCTCCAGAGGTTGGGGGATATGTATCTCATAGCTTCCAGGGTGGTCATTATACCAAGACAATAAAGGAGTAACATTTCAACGATAATTTTATTTGGTGAAAAGTAGTAAACCAGAGGGAATACAATACCGGCTCCGATTCTATAAATTTTTCTTCTTTTTAATATCACTTATTTCCTCCCTTAATTAAGTCTTTAATTAAATCAATGTTTAAAAGAATTCCAACGGTTAGGAATATTAATACAAACGGAAGAAATAGAGGCATGGAATTCCAGTAAAGCCATATCCAGAGCCCGAGGGCAGTCAAAAATATAGGCAAAAAAGTTTTCAGGGTTCGAGGACTTTTCTGAATCAGAAAAAAGGCTCCTATAGATATAATAGAGAATTTTGGAAAAAGGTATATCATTATTCCCGCGGAACATGCGGCTCCTTTTCCTCCTTTAAATTTTAAAAATAGTGAATAGCAGTGTCCTATTACCGCGAATATACCTGTTATGCCTACCCAGAATAAGTTTAAGTGAAATAATTTATCTGCTATGAGCATTGGTATTATTGTTTTGATAACGTCCAGTATAAAAGTCAAAACCCCCCAGGATTTTCCGATTTCTCTCGCGACATTACCTGCTCCGGGATTACCACTTCCTGTGCTTCTTATATCTACTTTTTTTAGCTTTGAGATTAAAACAGCGTTTGGAATAGAACCGAATGTATATCCTATGATAAGAGAAATTGTAACCTGGATCATTATTAACCACATAGAGTAAAGAGATTTAATTTTGTTTTTTTGTTTTTTTCCATACCCTAAACCCTATATTCTATACCCTATATAATATAGCGGGGGTGGGATTCGAACCCACGACCTTTGGGTTATGAGCCCAACGAGCTACCTAACTGCTCCACCCCGCGCCAAGTATAATATAGTTTTTGGGCATTTATTGTCAACCCCCCATTATTTGGTACCAGATACCAGATTCTTCGAATCTAAGTAAAATAGTTAAATTAAAAAATAGTGAAATGGGGAAGAGGTCTGGGGGTACGATTTAACAATTCAACAATTTGACCATTCAACTTGTTTTTCTGGCTCCTGGCTTCTGAATTCTGATTTAAAATCTTTGTGGTTCAAATATTTTTTTGGGGATTGGGGTGGACTTTTAATCCTTAAATTCCTGCCTGTCTTCAAGGGCTCTGGATAGGGTTAAATCGTCTGCGAAGTCGATATCGGTTCCGAAAGGGATACCTCTGGCGATACGGGTTATCTTTACACCATTATTTTTTAAATTTTCTTCAATATATATAGCTGTTGCTTCCCCTTCTGTTGTGGGATTCGTTGCGATGATGATTTCCGTTACTCCTTTTGTTTTTACTCTTTTTATTAAAGAATTTATGTTTATATCTTTGGGATAAACATTATCGAGAGGTGAAAGCAATCCTCCCAGTACATGATATAATCCGTTAAAAGAATTAGAGCGTTCGATTGCGAAAACGTCCATAGGTTTTTCTACAACGCATATTACCGTTCTGTCTCTTTGGGGAGACGCGCAGATATGGCATAGGTTTTCCGTAGATATGTTACCGCATTTGCCGCAGAATTTAATTTCCGATAAAACCTTTTCTAAAGAATGTAGAATCTTTTCCCCCGCGGTGGGATTGCTCAAAATGTGGAAAGCGATTCTTTCTGCCGATTTTTTACCTATTCCCGGTAATGATTGAAGTGATTGTGTGAAACGAAAGAAAATATTTGGTGGTTTCAAGATATCAAGTCTTGAATTCCGTCTAAAGGCAAAAATCCGATTGCTTCCTGCATTTTTTCCTGGAACATTTTTTTTGATTTTTCCTTACTCATGCTTACTGCCGCGATTATCAAATCTTCAAGCAGAGTTTTGTCATGGTCTTTAAGAAGACTGTCTTCAATATCGAGTTTAAGTATGTCTCCGTATCCATTTCCTTCTACCTTTACCATTCCTCCGCCGCTTTCACTGGTTATTCTTTCCTTTTTAAGTTCCTCTTTCATTTCGTCGATTTTTTGCTTTAAATTTTGCATGTCAAATAAATTCTTCAGCATTAAATATCTCCTTTATTTTTAGGACCATAGAATTATCACGTAATTTTGTATCCCTTTTTTTTTCGTATGTTATTATTTCAATATCTATATCTTTCCCTGTTTCCTCTTTTAGAGCATCCCTTAAGAAATGAATATCTTCATCGAGGTGATTTTTATGTGTCGAAGGCACTCTTATTCTTAGAATGTTATTATCAAAAGCAACCGGTTCCGCGTCTTTTAAAAACGCCTTAAGAAAATTTTTCCCTCCGGTGCCATTTATTTTTTGCATTATTGTGTTCCAGAGTTCTTGAGGATTTTTCGCGGATTTAGTAACGGGATTCTTCTTTACGGTGACTGATTGTTTTTCTTCTTTTTCATTTTTTTTCTCGCTGGGTTTTTCTAAAGGAGTAGTGCCCTGTGACAATTTTTTTATTAAAGTATTTATATCCTGCAAGTTTGGTATTCTTGCCATGCGGAGCATTGCCAGCTCAAGATAGACGGGAGAATGAGGAAGTAGTCTTATATCTTTTTCTAAATCCGCCGACAAATTTAATACCGCCGTAATAAACTCTGTTGAAACATCTTTTGAAAGCTCTATCATTTGTTTGTCGGACTCAATAGGAGTAATGTTTTTGATTTCAAGTTTACAGAGTAATAGTTCTCTTAAAAATTTTAGCCAACCGGATGTGAATTCTCTGAGGTCGTATCCTTTTTGGGTTACTTCCTCTACACTCTTTATAATTTCGGTTTCTTCTGAATTCTTGATACCATGGAACAGCTTTAGATATAAGCTATCACCAATAAATCCAAATACGTCTCGGACGTCATTCGCGTTAATTTCTCCTTCTGAGTATGATATTAATTGTTCGAGCATGCCTTCCGCGTCTCTTATAGCCCCTTCCGCTCTGGAGGCTATAAGCGATAATGCTTCATCTGTCGCCTTAACTTTTTCCGAAGACACCAGTTCTTTCAATTTTTCGAAAATTTCTTTATTGCTTAAAGCCCTGAAATCAAACCTCTGACACCTGGATAAAACCGTTTTCGGAACTTTTTGCGGTTCTGTAGTAGCAAATATAAAAATTATATGGGATGGTGGTTCTTCGAGAGTTTTTAATAGCGCGTTGAAGGCTTCATTCGTTAACATGTGAACTTCGTCGATGATGTAAACTTTAAAAGCAGATTGTACGGGACTGTATGATACTGATTCCCTGAGCGCTCTTATTTCATCTATTCCTCTGTTTGACGCGCCGTCTATTTCTATAACATCCACCGAATTACAGTTGGTGACGGCTTTGCAATTTTCACACTCGTTGCAGGGGTTTTCGACTATCCCCTTTTTGCAGTTTACAGCTTTTGCTAAAATACGAGCTACGGATGTTTTTCCAACCCCTCTAGGACCCGAAAACAAATAAGAATGTCCTACTCTTTTCCTTTTAAGCGCGGACATGAGAGTTTTCGTTACATGGGATTGCCCCAGTACTTCGTCAAAATTTTGTGGTCTGTATTTTCTTGTTAAAACTAAATATCCCATAATTTTCTAATCAGCCGCACGACTTGCCTTGCCTATGAATTCTTACCGGTACGACTTTAAGAAAAAGCTCCATCCAGGTATTCCTTCATCAGAGGTTAAGACTTCTTACCGCTGCTTCCTTCCGGACCTGACGGGGTTCAAAACTCTCCTCTATGGAGGGCCCAAACTTCAACGCTATCTTAAGAAGCCCATAGTAAAAAAACATAAACTAAGGTCAAGCCAATAGCCCTGCTATAGCGGATTACAGGTATGGGGAACCGCTAGCGCCCCGCTATGTGCGACTGATGTCCTATATTAGTTCGGGATAACTAAGAAGTCAACCCCCATTTTAAACACAGAGATATTAGGCTATCTGCTGACGGCTGTCAGCTTTCAGCAAGGAACATTTTAAAAAATAAGAAAAGAATGGTGTTAGGTGTGTGAAGCGGTTAGCCGTGAGCGGTAAGCCGAGAGCCCTTTATGACTTAAGCCCTAAGTTATCTTATCGTTATATCTATTCTATCCGTTTTGTCCGCGCCGGATGATTTGTATCCGACGACACTTGTCATTGCTTTTTCCGGGAGTATTATCCGGTCTATCAGGAAATTGGCGATTTTCTTTGTTCTTTCCATAGCCAAATTTTCGTTTTCAGAATAGACTATAATTCTAAGATGTTTTTTTATATCTTTCCGTACATAATCTGCTGCTTCTTCAAGCAAATTCATGCCGGTTTCACTAAGAGCAGCGGATTTCTTTTCGAAGACGAGTCTTCCGTCTAAACGGACTACCGAGTTTATTTCTTCTTTCCAGTAAAGTCCGGGGACCCGTATTTTTTTGCCGAGCTTAAAAGAGGATTTGTTTTCTTCATCGATTGTTCTTAAGTAGTAAGAATAATTTTTGCCCATATCGATTATATTATTTTTCGAGTCCTTTCCCTCCCATTTTATGTTTTTTGGAGGTTTCCCCATACCCGAGAAAGTTTTGAATACTTCCCCTGTTTCATCGGTTATTGACAGTTCCCATTGTTTTATATTTCCTTCTATCGGGATATTTGATATCGTAATCGGCAGAGTTAAAATTGTACCCATCTGGGGTTTTCTTATTTGTTTGCTGGCGAGTATCGGCAGAGGAGTAGCGTTTATTTCGGAGTGTTTCTGTAATTCCAGGTCATATATATACGAGCCTTTTCTCCCATATGGCTGAATGACTTCGAAGATATCATAATTTAATTCTGAAGGTGGTTTTTTTTCGTCTATTTTTCCCAAGTATTCGCCTTTGATTACTTCTTTTGATATCTCTTCCTGGGCAAACAAGTTAATACTGACGATAATTAAAGTTAAAACTACTATATTTCTTTTCATTCTTACTCCAAAATAAAGTTAAAGGTGACAATTCCGGTTTGCACTATCCCCGAGCCTTTAAGAGCTGCAAATTTCCATTGCCTTACGCTGTTTATTACCAGTCTGTCCCATGAACCGAAACCAGAGGTTCTGGTCACAAAAGTATTTTCTTTAACTGTTCCGTCGGGATTAACTGCGATCTGTACGCTTATAGTTGCGCTTAATCCTCGCTTTTGAGCCCAAAGGGGATATGGTGTGTTGGGTTTATAAGTTATTTCTCTGGAAGATAGGGGTCCTGATATGGTTATTTTTGTGGTTGATTTCGATGGAGCCTTTGATATTTTTGCCGTTTCTTTTTTAGAGGTTTCCTGAGTTATTTTATCTAACTCTTTAGTTGGAATCTTTTCAAGATCTACTGCTCCGCTGCCTCCCGGGGAAGAAACAAGACCTATTTTAGCGTTTGGACTATAGGTTTGCTTATCACTGATTTTTATGGCGGGTTTACTGATTATGTCTTCTGTTCCGCTTTGTCTATCAGACGAGGCTACCCGGAGTATTTCACTGCTCCCCACCTCGGGGCCTTCTAATTTTTCGAATTTATCCAGATCGATACCTTTTGCCTGTGTGCGATCTAATTGCTTTTCGTCCAGGTCTATCCCTTTTTCACTGATTTTGGGAACAGGTGGTAAATTTTTGATTATTTTTTCAATTTCATTTTGATCTATGTCTTTTAATTCGTCATCTTTATGAGTAATTTTATCTTTTAGTGCTTTAAATATACTCTTTTGAGGCGGCATGGGTCTTGGTGAAGGAGCCAGTGTTCGATCTATAAATTCAATATTATCGATCCTGGTTACAGTTTCGCTTATTCTTTTTGTTTCACTGAAATAAAAAACACCAAAGTGGAACAAGAGAGAAAACACCATTGTTACTTTAATTCTTGTATCAAAAAAACCTTCAGTATTATCTATCATTTTTATCTCTGTATCGTGGCAATCGAGATGCTTCGTGCTCCGAGTTTTTTTGCAAGGGCAATTATATTCATAACAGTACCTGTTTCCAATTCCTTATCGGATCTTATAAGCACAAGATTGTCGGGATTTTGTCTAATTGTTTCTTTTAAAATGTTTGCTAACTGTTTAGTGGTAACTAATTCGTTGTTTATTGAGATTTCATTATCTGATGTGATTGTTATAGAGATATTTTGTTCGGTGGAAGGTTCGACAGTTGTGGCTTCGGGAAGATTTACATGTAGCTTAGAAGAAAGCATTATAACGGGAGTTAAAACCATAAGAGTTATAAGAATTGTAAAACTTACGTCCGCGAGAGGTGTTATCATGATATTTGCTTCTTCTGTTTTTTCGGAAGTTATGCTTCTTTTTCTCATCCTTCTTTTCTCCTCAGGAGAACTAATTTTAAGGCTCCCTTTTGTTTAGCTATGTCTAATACGGTTACGACTTCTTGTATTGGTATGGACGGATAAGCACTGACAACCACGATTCTGGATACACTCCTGCCAAGGAGTTCTGCTATCCTGTCCGGAAATTCTTCCCTTTCGATAAGTTTGTTATTCAGTAAAATTCGATTTTGAGAATCTATATATATGTTTGCTTTTAGTTCTGTATCATCCGCAGCCGAGGTTCCCTGAACAAGAGTAGGGTTTTTAACAGATATTCCGGACATAAAAATAGCGGGTGCTGACATCATAAAAAATAGAACCAGCAATAAAGCCACATTTATCATTGGGGTGATGGGTATCTTCCCCACAGAATCATCGTAGCTTTCAATAGTACTTTTTCTCATAGTTTAGTATCCTAATCTAACTTTAGAGTTTCTCTTGCTGCCTGGGGCTTATTATTATTTAGGAAAGCCAGAAATTTTATAGAGTTCGATTCAATCTGGGTGAGAATGGTTTTCACTTTATTCATAAAATAATTGTAGAATATAGCTGCAGGTATAGCTACAATAATACCTATAGCTGTGGATACAAGGGCTTCAGCTACTCCAGCCATTACCACAGAAGGCCCTCCGGCCCCGGATACGGAAAGGTCATGAAAAGCTCGAATAATACCCATAACTGTTCCCAATAAACCGAGAAGAGGGGCGATGAAACTTATAGTGCTTAACACTGAGTTCTTTCTTTCGAGATAACTTTTTGTTTCGATTAGAGCACCGTCGAGTAAATCGGAAATATCTTCTCTGGGCAAATCCTTATTTCTTATGCCGACATCTAATATTTCGCCGAGAGGATGATTCGCGGATTTACATATGAAACTTGCCTCCTGGGTGTTACCTCTTTTAAACGCGTGTTTGACTCTTTCCAAGAGCGCTTTTTCGTCGATTCCTAATTTGCTGTACGCCCAAAGCCGTTCCAGTATTACCGCTAACGCTATTACTGAGAAAATCAAAAGTAGGTCTATAGCCCAACTGTTTTTTAAAAGTTGAAGAAAACTTATTCCTGCCATTAAACACTCCTTTTTTTATTGACTTGTTTGGTATAACATAAATTCATTTTATTGATTTTCGGAGCCTTCTTCTTCTATTCTTTCTGTGCTCCCTAATCTTTTATAACATTGGTTTAGATTATGCTTTGCGGTTTCGACGTATTCGCTTGCCGGATATTCCTTAACTATTGTTTTAAACAATTCTATGGCTTTTCCGTATTCTCCCAGATAAAAGTATCCTGAACCCCCGTAAAATAAAGCAAGCGGTGTTCTTTCGCTTTCCGGGAAATATTCGAGAAACAAATTCGCTTCGTCTACAAGTTTTTCATGATTTTCCATTTCATCATATATTTTAATAACGTTTACTTGAGCATCTTCCGCGTATTCCGTTTCCGGAAAATCTATAACTACTTTTCTGAATGTTTCTAACGCCATCTCTTTATTCCCTTCTTCATACGAATGAACCGCGATGTTAAATAAAGCCAGAGCCGCTTTGGGGTCTGAGGGAAATTCATTGATAAAACTTTCTAGCATATTTGGGTTTTCCTGTCCGGCCATATAGTATGCCGAAGAAAGAGATTGTTCCGCTTCATCTACCAGAGAATCATTAGGATGTATTGAGATAAATTTCTTAAAAGCATCGATTGCTTTTTTATAGTCCGCTGCATTGTAGTAATTGTTTCCTAATGTGAGCAGTGCTTCTGTTGCTATTGGGGAATTCGGATATTCATCGATTACTATCTTAAAGTACGGTGCTGCCATATCATATTTTAATCCCTGAAAATATGTCATTCCTATTTCATATGCAGCGTTAGGTGCAATTTCGGATTTAGGATAATCTTCCAGTATATTTTCCCAGGAATCTATTGCCTGTCTGTAATATTCTAAATTATAGTATGATTTTCCGGCGTAAAACATGCCTTTGGGTTTTAAAGGATGATCTGAAGGAATTTTACTGATACTTTCAAAATGGTTCAGGGCTTTTTCATATTCTTCTTTATTATATAGAGCTATTCCGTTGCCGAAGGAGGAATTGATTAGTGCGGTCGTATCCATGGAGTAAGCTGACATAACTTTTGTAAACTGATTTTCTGTTATGTCCAATCTGTCTTCGTGCAGGAGACACCAGCCATAACCGGCTTGTGAAGCGGCAAGGAGAGCCGCATCGCTGTATCGGTATTCATCTATTATCTCCTGGTACAACTTTTTCGCGTTTTCGTACTGATTTGTCTGATAATACGCTTCGGCCAGGTTAAACATGGCTCTGGCTTTCCAGATATCACCTTTTTCACATGCGTCTTTCCGCAGGAGTTCACTTCCAAGTGCGATAGTGAGAGTATAATCTCTTGTTTTATTGTATGTCCTTAGTAGTAAAGCTATCGCAGGACATGTTATATCGGATCCCCAGTAATATCTTAAGATTTTGTTGAGATGTTTTTTGGAGGTCAAATAATCCCCTTCGGTAAAAGCTATTCCTCCCGCGAGATAATCTCCGAGACCGATCGTTTCTCCCGAGGAATATTTTGAAGACATTTGTTGATAGACTATACGTGCTTGCGTTGTATCCCCCATTCGGAGAAAAACTTGTCCCATTTCAATGTTTGCGAGGCTAGCAATTTTCAATTCCGGGTAATTCGAGACTATTTGAGTAAAAGAGCTTAAAGCTTCTTCATCCCTATCTAATTTTTGTAAACATTTAGCGTGGAGGAAACTGCTGTGGGCAGCGAGAAATATGTCTTTACTCTTCAGGGTGGGTTTTAAGTGTTCTATCGTTTTTAAATAATTTTCCTCGTTGTAATAACAAACGGCTAATTTATAGGAAGCAAATTCCTGTAATTCGCTGTACGGATACTTTTCCAGGAAATCAACGTATTTATGTAGTGCTCCGGAATAATTTCCGGAAAAGAATAGCACATCTCCCATGTAATAAGAAGCGTACCGGGCGAGTGGACTTTCCGGATATTCATCGATCAATTTTTTGAAGGCAGCGAGTGATTTCAGGGGTTTTTTTGTAAAGAAATAGGCTTTTCCTTTGTAAAAAAGCGCTTCTTTCGTTTCGATTCCCTTTAATAATTCCGTTACTTCTTCATAATTTCCCTGTCCAAAAGCAATAATTGCTTTTATAACAGTTGTTTTATCCGCATTTTTATAGCCGGGATATTCTGATGTTAATGTGTTGAGACTCATTTCCGCTTCTTCCCAGTTTTCAAGAGCTATATGGCAGGCAGTTATAGCGTAAATACTTTCAGGATAGAGATAAGTGCCCCTGGATTCACTGTTAATCTTGTAAAATATCGATAAAGCTTTTTTGTAATTACCTGTATTGTAATAACATTCTCCGATTCTGTATAGAGCTTCAAGTTTGTATTCCCCTAAACCTCCAAGAGATTTCTCGAATTTTACTCTGGCTTTATCGTACTCTCCCGCTTCGAACAATTCCGTCGCGTCGAGAAACAGTTTGATTGCTTCAGGAGTATCTTCTTTGTACTCTCCCGGAGTAAGGCTTCTTTGCTTTTCTAAGTCATCGATCCTTTGAGGGACCATTCCGGCAGCTTCTATTTCTTCGAAACCGTCTCCGAAGAAAACTCTATCTTCTGTTATAACCGGTTCCCATTTTTTTTGTTTTTCTTCTTCTTTTTCGCCTTCAAAGAAAGGCAACTTGAATGATATAGTACTGTTTAGTCTTGGCGAATGCGTTTCTCCTTCTCCGAATAAAGCCCCTTCGAGCTTCGTGGCTGAGATTTCCGCCTGAAACCTTCCCAAATCAAATTGAATGCCCAGATTAATATCTCTGCCGTCGGCTTCCAATAAAAGATCCAGCCAATCTTTTGCTGAATATTTAGCTCCCAGAATAAGCCCGAATGAGAAATTTTCATGTTTGTCGGAAAAGAATATATCCGTGTTAGGTAAATAACTGCGTGGTCCGTAACCCACAAATTTTCCTCTACCAACTCCGGCAGAAAATTCGAATTTTTCACCAAATTTTCTATTGCCGACAAAATAAAATGACCAGGCTTCGGGAGGGCGATTTTCATATATTTCGTCCGAGAAAGTCGTGTCCGCTCCCAGGGGAGAGATATATTTACTGAATGTTATATTATCTATTCCAAAGGATAATGAAGTAACTTGTGATTTGTAAAATTGATATGCTAAATCGACCCCAAAGTCTGTTCCGTCAAACCAATTAAAACCGACATTTATTCTTTCTTTTGAAAATTCTATTCCGGCGTTTGGGTCGAATCCGAAATTGGATTCAGACGAAAAAGGATAGCTTCCGTTAACATTTATAAATAGTCCATCCTGGAAATTTGCTGAAGGGATATCGATATAAGAATTTCTTTGTAATCTTTGCCCTGCTAAACTTAAGGAAAAACATAAAACTAATAAATATAATATCTTTTTCATTTTCATTCCTAATTATTTATTTTTCATTTTTTTGTTTAAAGGGTGTTTCGCTTTTTTCCGAATCAAAATCTTCTTCTATATAGATGTCTTCTTCCAGCCCTTGCCATTTTTCTTCGATAAGGAACCTTTCTAATGGTCCTTCAGTTTTTATTGTTGCTAATTTGCCGCTTGAAGTATAAGTTCTTCCGTTTTTTTCGGTTACGATAAATTTATAGAAGTAATCACCGTAATGTACGAGTTGTCCGCTATCATCTCTGCCGTCCCAGTAAAATCGCTGTGGAAGCTCTCCCGGGCCTTCGTAATGTCTTAATACTTCACCCCACCGGCTTTTCACTAAAAGTTCCCATTTTTCAATTTCATCTTTGGTTCTTACTTCTTTGTTTAACCAAAGAATGTTATTTTCTCCGTCTGTTATCGGAGAAAATACTTCTTTATCCGGATATAATTTGGCTCTAAACCCTCCGAAGTTAAAGGTTAATGAAAAATTATGAGTAGGGGTTATTATTCCTTCGGATTGGTAATGATTTTGTAAAGCATAATCAATTCTCATGGATTTATTTCCGATGGGGAAATTCAAACCTAATCCGTAAGAAAGGTAATTGTTGTCAGCTCCTACTCTTAAAGCAGCAAGGCTGTTTAATTTATATTCGACACCTCCGTTTAATTGTATGTTACTGTTCTCATGCCAACCAATATCACCAGCTAATATTAATTTGTCGTCGATAGTTTTCCAGCTTGCTCCGGCTTCAAATCTGAGAGGATACTGTTCTTTCTCCGATATTAATGTGAAAGATGGTTTAAGTAAATTTTTTACGGTTATACCTAAAGAAAATGGTTTTTCAGGAAGGAACATAAAACCAATATCGAGGTCCTGCCCGACCGCGCTCCAGTTAGAAATAGAGTGTTGAAGTATTTTAAGATTAATTCCAAAGGATAAAAAATTTGAAAAATTTGTTGAGTATGATAATATGCCGGCAGTTTCCGATTCTCCGAATTCATCCAAAGGGTTATTGTTTTCATTTCTACCTTCAATATCGCCAATACGAGCCTGAACAAAAGAAAAAGCAAAAGTACCGGATTTTGCCGTTGGAAGGGCATAAGCAAAGTATTCGAGATTTGTTCCCATAAAAAGGGTACTGTGCATGAATAATAATTCTTGCGGTTTGATTTGTGCTAATCCCGCTGGATTATAATAGGGTGCTGAGGCATCATCGGATAAACCGATTCCGCATCTCCCCATACCCATTGTTCTTGCTCCCGCTCCGAAATTTAGAAAATTAGCGCCCGTGTTAGCATTTATTTTCAATGATGAAATAAAAAATAATACAGTAATTATTAATAATTTATTGTTTTGAATCATTCGCCTTTATCTTACAACGGCTATTTTGCCCGAGTATTGGGCTATCGTCCGAGTTTGATTTGTTGCCTTTATACATACAATATAAGTGCCGGAAAAAACTCTGTTGCCTTCATTGTCTATCCCTTCCCAGTCTCTATGAGCTGTGCCTGCGGTTTCATCTGTTTCCATATCCCAAACCGGATTTCCGAATTTATCAAATATCATTATAGAGACATGGGCGTTTTCACTAAGGTGATAGTCTATAGAAGCAGAGGAGTGTTCTGCTGTAAGCGGATTAGGATATATGTTAATAGAGTCGCTTGTAGCGGTTTGTCTTAATTGACTGATGTTTTCTTTTTTTATTACTTCAAATTTGTTGCTGACGGAAAAATCTTTGCTTTTTAAGTCCTTGCAGTAAAGCATTACCGAATCTGTGACATTGAATATTTTTACCCATCCCTGCCACTTGCCTTCAACAATATTGATTATATTTTCATCTTCTTCGCATATTTTTAAGTAGTTACCGACTGGTTTTACCGAGAGGGAACAGGCAAAACTGGTACTATCGGAAGTGTAAATAGATATACGAAAACTGTCATCCGGCAATTGCGGTGAAGGTATTGAATCAAAGTTGAAACTTACTGAAAGCGCAAGGATTAGAATATTAATATGTACTTCTCCTCCATATGTTTTTAAGTATACATTCTTTACGCGGCTTGTCAAGGTGGTTTTTTATTTTGGATACACTCCAAAATTTCGCATTCGAACATTGAAAATCTATTTTTAATGAGCATTTACAACGAATTTTTTCTTGAAAATAAGTATGGTTACGTAAGAATCTTGTTTTCCCCTCTGTGTTTTCTAAAAGCATGAAATTAAGAGGGTTATTATTGAATTTTGTGTTCTTTGTGACCTAATTTAGATGCCAGATCTTGGGTTTAGGATTAAGAATTTTGAAGTTTGAATTATGAATTATGAATTAGAACATATCAACGGGACCAGATATTAAAAATGGAAAAGACATTGGACTTAGAATTTTGGACATTGGACTAAAATAATCTATGTAAATCCGTGGCTAAAAATGGTGGTTTAGAGGTATCTTAATCCTTGACAAAAAGTAATTTAGATGTATTAATTATTACTAATGGATTACGAAAGTTTTTTTGGTTTTAAAGAGAAGCCATTTTCGACTTCTCCTGATGAGAGATTTTATTACGATAGTCCTCAACACTCTAAGGCTTTGCAGAAAATCTATCATGCGGTTGAGAATAGATTGGGTCTTGCGCTGGTTGTTGCCGATATAGGGATGGGAAAAACCACGCTGGCGAGAAGGATACTCAATATGCTTACTTCGGATGATGAATACGAAGTTTCTCTTCTTGTAATAGTCCATCCTGATATCTCGGCCGGGTGGTTTCTCAGGAAAATCTCATTGCAATTGGGAGTTGAAAATAGAGCTAATGATAGAGTTGAAATGATTTCGGGGCTTTATAATAAATTGCAGGAATATAGTGATGAGAATAAAAAGGTGGTTGTTTTGATAGATGAAGGGAATATGCTGAGAGGTAAAGATGCAATGGAAGAAATACGTGGATTGCTTAACATAGAAACTCAATCGCAGCATATGATAAATTTCGTAATTTTCGGTTTGCCGGAAATGGAAGGGAATCTAAAGCAGGATGAGGCTTTATATCAGAGAACTGCTATAAGGACCACTCTTAAACCTCTGGGTTTGGAATCTGTTAAAGCGTATATAAGCCATAGAATAAAGGTTGCCGGCGGAGAATCTTTACCTTTTACCGGTGATTCTTTCGAATTTATACATAGGTATTCAGGAGGGAAGCCTAGAATGATTAATATAATTTGCGAGAACGCTATGCTGGAAGCTTTCCTTGAGAAGAAAACGACAATTGATTCTAATATTATGAAAACAGTATTAGAAGATCTTGCTTTACTGGAGAGTAAATAATGATTGATTTTGTTAAAGGGGAAGGCGGAGGCAACGATTTTGTGTTGACTCCTTATGTCGAAGGTTTTAATTATGCCGAGGTCTGTCCCAGAATATTGAAAAGAAGATATGGTATCGGTGGGGACGGGCTTGTAGTTATGAATGGGAAGAAAATGATATTCTATAATCCCGATGGAAGTAATGTTCCTTTTTGCGGTAACGCGATAAGAGTTTTCTTTCGCTTGCTTTACCTTCAAGGTAAAGTCGGAAAGGAAGATGTACTGGAAACGGAAGCCGGTGCTGTCAGACTTATTTATAACGATGATGATACGGTATCCGCTTTAATGCCGGAAATTAGTATTTTGGAAAAGAAAGATAATGGCGTGATTGTAAGATGCGGGGTTCCGCATTATGTTATTCCGACGGAGAACGTGGAAGAACTTAATGTCGAGGTGGAAGGCGCCAAACTTTCAAATGCTATTGTCGGCAGAAATAATGTTGATTGGTTTAAAGAGAAGGAAGGTTCCGTTTTTATGCGGGTTTTTGAGAGGGGGGTCGAGGGAGAAACTCTTTCCTGTTCTTCGGGAATTGCCAGTATGTCTTTTTTTGTAATGGAAGAAACAGGAAGAGATAAACTTGAAGTGAAAACGATTGGCGGAGAGTTTGAAACTGTAAGAGAAAGCAGCAATAGGCTTTGGCTTACAGGAGAGGCAAATATAGTGTTTAAAGGCAGAGTGCCTGAAGGAGAGGATTCTTGGGAAAAGAAAAACCTTTTGATTTAGGCTTAACCTTCGGAGATGTTCTTCTCGAGCCGGGTTATTCGGAAGTTATTCCTAGTGCTACGGAAGTCAGTAGTAAATTTAGCCGAAATATCAGTCTTTTTCTTCCAATAGCTTCATCGGCTATGGATACTGTGACCGAGGATGAAATGGCTATCGCGGTTGCCCTGCAGGGCGGATTGGGCATTATTCATAAGAATCTTTCTATAGAAGAGCAAGCGGCTCAAGTACGGAAAGTTAAAAGATTCGAAAGTGTTCTTATTCCAGATCCTATAACTGTTCTTCCTTCGGTTAGGATAAGAGAAGTCGAAGAGCTTATGAGTGTTCACAATATTTCGGGAGTGCCTGTTATAGACGGAGAAGGGCTTTTGCAAGGTATAATAACAAAAAGTGATTTAATATTCGAGGATGATAAAAACACTAAAGTCAAAAAGGTTATGACTCCCAGGAATAAACTGATAACAGGTAAAAAGGGTGTTTCGATAGAACAGGTAAAGGAGCTTTTCAGGCAGCATAAATTCGAGAAATTACCTTTAGTAGATAAGAAAGATAAGCTTGTGGGTTTGATAACTCTCAGAGATATTATAAAAAGAAAGGAGTTCCCCAAAGCCAATATAGATAAAGAAGGTAGACTATACTGTGGTGCAGCCGTAGGGGTGAGTGACGATACAACAGAACGAGCTAAAGAACTTTTGGACGCGGGAGTGGATTGTCTGGTTGTAGATACTGCTCACGCGCACACGAAGAAAGTATTCGATGTTACTAAGAAATTGCGTAAACTTTGTGATAGTGATTTAGTTGTAGGAAATATTGTTACCGGAGAAGCCGCGAAAGATTTATTGAAATTAGATGTAGATGCTGTCAAAGTGGGAGTGGGACCGGGATCTATTTGCACGACGAGAGTTATTAGTGGAATAGGAGTTCCGCAATTAATGGCGATCCGTAACGTAGCGAAGGCTGTAAAAGCCAAGGTACCGATAATTGCGGATGGGGGAATTACTTTTTCCGGAGATATAACAAAAGCTCTCGCCGGTGGCGCGGATTCTGTAATGATAGGAGGGCTTCTGGCGGGTACGGATGAAGCTCCGGGAGATTCTATTCTTTTGGAGGGAAGAAGGTTTAAGGTTTACAGGGGTATGGGATCTGTTGACGCGATGGAAGCGGGCAGTAGAGATCGTTATTTTCAGACCGGAAAGTTGGTGCCCGAAGGGGTGGTTTCCAGAGTACCTTATAAGGGTCCTGTCAGTGAAGTTCTTTTTCAACTCGAGGGAGGATTGCGTTCGGGTATGGGATATGTGGGGGCGCGTAATCTTAAGGAACTCAGGAGTAAAGCAAAATTTATTCAGGTTACAAATTCGGGGCTTACCGAAAGTCATCCCCATGATGTTAAGATAATTAAAGAACCGCCAAACTACGAAATTATAAGATAATATTTTTCCGAGGAGGAATAGTGAATAGTATACACGGAACAACAATCCTTGGCGTTAGAAGAGATGGAATTGTCGCTATGGGCAGCGACGGTCAGGTTACTGTCCAGGATACAATAATGAAGGCTAACGCGAAAAAAGTTCAATTGCTAAGAGAAGAAGAAGTGCTTGTCGGTTATGCGGGATCTGTGGCGGACGCGCTTACGTTATGTTCCATGTTCGAGGAGCAAATTAACAAATATCCTAAAAACATTTCGAAAGCTGTAATTGAATTCGCGAAACAGTGGAGAAAGGATAAATATTTGAGAAGATTGGAAGCACTTCTCGGAGTTATGAATGATGAAGAATCTTTTATTCTTTCTGGTAATGGAGAGGTGATACGTCCGGATGATGGTTTGATAGGTATTGGTTCGGGAGGAGGATACGCGATATCAGCAGCCAGAGCATTGCTCAGGCATTCAACTCTTGACGCTCCTTCTATTGTGAAAACTTCCATAAAGCTTGCCTCTGATATTTGTGTTTATACCAATGATAATATTTCGATAGAGGTTATTAATGATGAGGAATAAGGTAGAATTAAAGCCGAAAGAAATAGTTCAAGAGTTGGCTCGATATATAATCGGTCAGAATGAGGCAAAAAAAGCTGTCGCGATAGCAATAAGAAACCGGTGGCGTAGACAGCAAGTCAGTGACAACATGGAAAAGGAAATATATCCAAATAATATTATAATGATAGGTCCTACAGGTGTTGGGAAGACAGAAGTTGCGAGAAGGCTTTCTCTTATTATGAGAGCTCCTTTTGTAAAAACCGAAGCAAGCAAATTTACCGAGGTTGGATATGTGGGTAGAGATGTGGAATCTATGGTAAGGAGTCTTATGGATGTCGCGGTTAAGATGGTGCAGTCGAGAAAAATTGAGGAAGTTAAGGGTAAAGCCTTGAAGCTTGCTGAAGAAAGGATCCTCGATTTACTAATGCCGGGTGGTGAAGTTGGAGAAACTATGGACGAAAGCAGAGAAAAAATGAGGAAAAGATTAAGAGACGGAGAATTCGAAGAAAGAAAAATAGAACTTGATCTAAAAAAACAAGATAGACCCTTTATTGAAATACTCGGCGCCGTCGGATCCGAACAGCTGGGTTTGGGTGTTCAGGACGCTTTTTCAAGTTTAATGCCTAAATCTACAAAGAAAAAGTTTGTCACTATTTCAGAAGCCAGAGAAATATTCATGAAAGAAGAATCGGATAAATTGATAGATAGGGATGAAGTTATCGAGGAAAGTAAAAGAAAAACTGAAAACTCGGGAGTAGTATTTATTGATGAGATAGATAAAATTATCGGGGCTGATTCAAAATCCGGTCCTGACGTTTCAAGGCAGGGAGTTCAAAGAGACCTTCTCCCTCTTGTCGAGGGAACAACAGTAAACACAAAATACGGACCGATAAATACAGATCACATACTTTTTATTTCTGCCGGAGCTTTTTCTTCTGTTTCTCCCTCTGATCTTATCCCCGAGTTGCAGGGAAGATTTCCGATAAGAGTCGAATTTCAAGATTTAAGTCGAGAAGATTTCCGGAGAATTCTCGTCGAGCCGGATAATTCTCTTGTTAAACAATATAAAGCTTTGTTTAAAGCTGAAGGATTCGAACTCGATTTTAGCGAGGATTCTTTGACTTTAATAGCAGATTATTCTAAAAAAGTTAATGAAAAAAGTGAGAATATAGGAGCGAGGAGACTTCAAACTGTTATGAATGCCTTGCTCGAATATTATCTTTTTGAAATGCCCGATCTAAAGGAGAAAAAAATCTTTATTGAAAAAAAATATGTAAAAGAGAAATTGGAAAATATAGTTAGCGATGAAGACTTAAGCAGGTATATCTTATAGATGATATGGGAAAGCCTTACTAATTTTAAAAAAGAAAATGTTAAGGATAGTAAAGAAGCTCTTCGGAAAATTCTTTCGTGGAACAATAGTCTTCCGGAACTCGATTCCTTTCTTGAGAGAGAAAAAAGATACTCTTTTGGTATAGGTAAGGGTGTTGTCTTTTATAATAAACAGGAAGATAGGAAAGGGCAAGCATTATCTATACTTATTGCGAATACACCGGTAAAATATAATTCTTTCGATGGGGTTCCTATTTCTATTTTTTGTTTTCTTTCTTCTACGGAAAACAAAGATATTCATCTCAGATACCTTTCTCGTTTTTATCGGTTAATGAATTTTGCTACCTTCAGAGAAAACCTTTTAAGAATCGATTCAATAGAAGGGATTAGAAAATCAATTAAAAAAGAAGAAGAGAGTTTTAGAGTATGAAACGCGTTCCGTTTTTTTTATGGTTGATCATTTTAATTTCTGCTACTTTGCTTCCTTTAAGGGGTATTCCCGAGGCTGATGTTTTCGCATTGGATAAACTCTCGCATCTTTTTCTTTTTTCCGTTTTAATGGTTTTTTTGTTTTTTGGTTTTGGAAAAAAAAACTGGAAATTTTTATTTATTATTATACTTTTTGCGGCAATAGATGAGTTGAGTCAGTATTATGTCCCCGGAAGAGTCATAAGCATTTATGATTTTGTTTTCAATTTGTCCGGAGTAGGTTTCGCATACTGGGTTTTAAGTTAAAATGGAGATTTTGATATATGAGTTTTAAAACAAATTTCCAAAATGTTAAAGGTACAAAAGATATTTTACCCGAAGAATCCATCAGGTGGAGAAAAGCGGAAGATATTATCAGAAAAAAAATGATGCAATATAATTTCCGGGAAATCAGGTTCCCGACGTTTGAGTCTACAGAGCTTTTCAGAAAATCGACCGGAGAAAGCACGGATATTGTCAAAAAAGAAATGTTTACTTTCGAAGATATGGGTGGCAGAAGCCTTACGTTAAAGCCCGAAGGGACTCCTTCGGTTGTAAGAATGTTTCTTCAGTATGGGCTTTTTAACAAAGGGGTCCTGCAGAAATTTTATTATATAGAGAGAATGTTTAGACAGGAAAAACCACAGAAAGGAAGATATCGAGAATTCAGGCAATTCGGAGCCGAAGTAATCGGTTCTGCTTCTGCCGAGATCGACGCGGAACTTGTAAAATCGGCTCTGGATGTATTTGAGGATTTAAATATTGAGGGCATAAAGCTTAATATAAATTCGATTGGATGTCCGGTGTGCAGGAAGGATTTTATTCGAAAATTGAAGAGTTTTTTAAAAGAAAAATTGTCCGACTTGTGTGAAGACTGTAATCGAAGGTATTCTGAGAATCCCATGAGGATATTGGATTGTAAAAAAGATAGAAAAAAAATAAAAAATGCTCCTTTTCCTTTGGATTTTTTGTGTGATGATTGTAAAGAGCACTTTGAAAAATTTAAAAGTCATCTTGATTATTTAGGGATTAAATTTAATATAGACAGTAGGCTTGTAAGGGGGCTCGATTATTATACTAAAACGGTTTTTGAATTTGTTCACCCCGGGTTAGGATCTCAGAATGAAGTTGGGGGAGGTGGGAGATATGATGAATTGATCGGGTTTATGGGAGGAGAAAATACTCCTGCTTCCGGTTACGCGGTCGGTATCGACCGATTAATGTTACTTCTGCCGAAAGAAGAAGAAAAGTCAAATTTAGATTTTTATCTTGTTGCTTTTGATAGTGAGTCCGGTCTTGTGGGATGGAAAATATTGAATTCTTTGAGAGAGAAGGGTTTTTCGTGTGACAAAGATACTATGGACAGGAGTATTAAAGCTCAGTTTAGGGAAGCCGACAGGCAAAACGCGAAATGGGTAATAATAATAGGAGAAGATGAAAGAAATAAAGGTGTTGTTCAGTTGAAAAATATGGATAAGGGTGAACAGAAAGAAGTTCCAATGGATGTTGAAAAAATAATCGAGGGATTATAATGTTAAGAGATGTAACTTGCGGAGAGTTAAGAGCAAAAGACCAGGGCAAGGATGTTTCTTTGGCTGGGTGGATCAGAAAGATTCGTGACCACGGAGAAATAGTTTTTATCGATTTATGGGATAGGTACGGTGTTACTCAAATTGTGTTTTCATCAGAAAATTTTGATCTTAAAGAAGTAAAAAAATTAGGATTGGAGTGGGTTATTGCTGTAGACGGTAAGATTAGAAAAAGACCCGAGGATATGATAAATAAAGATATGGATACCGGAGAAATAGAAGTTTATGCTTCAAGCTTAAAAATTTTAAATGCTTCTGAGGTTCCTCCATTTGTTGTACAGGAAGATGTTCAGGCAGAGAAGGAACTCCGGTTCAAATACAGATATCTCGACCTTAGACGAAATAAAGCCCTCGAAGGTTTAATCCTCCGTCATAAATTAATGCAGGTAGCCAGGAAAATTTTGAATGAAAAAGGTTTCCTGGAAGTAGAGACTCCAATTCTCGCGACCCCTACACCCGAAGGAGCGCGTGATTTTCTTGTTCCCTCACGACTTCAAAGAGGTAAATTTTATTCTCTGGCGCAGTCTCCGCAGTTATACAAACAAATTCTTATGGTAGGGGGTTTTGATAGATATTACCAGATTTCAAAGTCTTTCCGTGATGAAGATATGAGAGGGGACAGGCAGCTCGAATTTACTCAGATAGATTTAGAAATGTCTTTTGTGGAAAAGGAAGATGTGTTCGAGGTCGGAGAAAATTTGATGGTTGCTTTCCTAAAAGAAGGATTGGGAGAAAAAGTATCCGCGCCATTTTCCAGGATTACTTACAGGGAAGTTATGGAGAAATATGGGACAGACAAACCGGACCTTAGAAACCCTCTTATCATTGAGGATTACAGTAAGGCGGGGAAAAGTGGAGATTTCGGAATCTTGAATTCTGCTGATAAAATAAAAGGAATTAAAGTTAAGAGTATTTTTAGCCGGAGCAAAATAAAAGAGTTTGAAGAAATGGTTAGGGAATCGGGAGCAAAGGGGCTTTTATATTTGATGAATGTAGAAGGGGATTATAAGGGTTCATTTGTAAAATATTTTAAGGACTGCGATGTTTTTAATTTGAAAGTGGGAGAAACTTTGTTCCTGATTGTGGGTAATAAGGAGAAGGAAGTTTTTGTTCCTCTTGGGGTTTTACGTGATAAACTCGGGAAAGCCCTGAATCTTATTAAAGAAGGATGGAAGTTTTTATGGGTTACCGATTTTCCTATGTTCCAGTGGGACGAAGAAAATGATTGTTGGATTCCCTGTCATCATATATTTACTGAACCCACAGGGGATGTAAAGGATATAGAAAAGAATCCAGGTGAGATTATTGGTAAACAGTACGATTTAGTCTTAAACGGCATAGAATTACTTTCGGGTAGTGTCCGATGCCATAATCCGGAAATTCAGTTAGAGTTAATGAAGGTTATAGGAATGAGTAAAGAAGAGTCCATGGATAAATTCGGTTTTTTACTTAAAGCGCTAGCTCTCGGGGCTCCGCCTCATGGAGGCATGGGAGTCGGTTTTGATAGACTGTGTATGCTTCTTGCCGGAGGTGATTCGATTACAGATGTTATTGCGTTCCCAAAAACTCTCAGTGGTCTTGGGCTTATGGAAGGATCTCCGGGGCCGGTTAGTGATGAAGAATTAAAGGAGTTAAATTTAAAAATAATTAAAGATGAGTGAAATAAGAGTTTATCCTGATTCGGTTTTACACGAGAGAGCCAAAAAGGTGGAGGATTTTTCTGATATTCATCATCTGGTTGAGAGAATGTTTAAGGTTATGACGGATGAAGAAGGGTTGGGGCTCGCTGCCAATCAGATAGGAGTAGCGAGCCAGATTTTTGTTGGTAGAGCAAATCAAGAAAAAAAGAATGAGCGAATAGTTCTGGTGAATCCTATAATAGTCGAGGCGAATGGAGAGGATGTGATGGGTGAAGGATGCCTTTCTGTTCCCGTTGCTACCGTAGAGGTTCATCGGGCGGAGGTTCTCGTTGTAAGAGGATTCGACGTGGATGGGAAAGAAGTAGAATATAAGGTAGAAGGTCTTATAGCGAGAATGGTTCAGCACGAGATAGACCATCTTAATGGTGTGTTGATACTTAATTATCTTTCTAAAGAAGATTTGTTAAAATATCAGATGGAACTTAGCAGGTGGGAGAAGGAGGAAAAATGAAAAAAGATTTTGTCTCGATAAAAGATATCGATAGGGTAGAGTTTTTAGAAATAATAAGAGACGCCGGTGTATTAAAAAAAGAGAAAGAAAAAGCAATGGAAAAAGAACCTTTAAAAGGTAAAGTTCTTGCAATGCTTTTTGAGAAACCTTCTCTTCGCACCAGGTTTACTTTCCAGACAGGCATTTATGAACTCGGAGGTATGGGGATTTATTTCGCGCCGGCTGATATCAGTATTGGGAAAAGAGAAGGTGTTGCGGATGTGGCAAAGAATCTTTCAAGATGGGCTTCCGGAATTATGGCAAGAACCTTTAAGCATTCAACCGTAACGGGACTCGCCGAAAATGCGAGCATTCCTGTGATAAATGGACTTTCGGATTTGGAGCATCCCTGTCAGATACTCGCGGATTTCCAGACAATATACGAGAAGAAGGGGAGACTCGAAGAAGTTAAATTAGCTTTTATAGGTGACGGGAATAATGTATGTCATTCTATGATGTTGGCTTCAGGTCTTATGGGGATGGATTTCCGGGCAGCCTGTCCGAAAAGATATGAACCGAATGAAGAAATTGTGGAAGAAGCTAAAAAATTGGCTGCCATTTCCGGCGGTTCGATTCTGCTGACAAATGATCCGAAAAAAGCCGCGGACGAAGTCGACGTTATTTATACGGATGTTTGGGCTTCTATGGGATTCAAAGATGAGGCGGAAGAGAGAAGGATAGCTTTCAAATCTTTCCAGGTTAATAAAGATATTGCCTTCTGTGCGGCTAATGATTATATATTTATGCATTGTTTGCCTGCTGTTAGAGGTGAAGAGGTTACAGCTGATGTGATAGACGGACCTAATTCGGTTGTCTTCGACCAGGCGGAAAATCGTCTGCACGCGCAGAAAGCGTTGATGTTGAAACTGATGCGGTGATTATTGGAGCGCAAATTCAGAAAGGATTAGAAGCGTATACATTAGAAGTTCAAGGATTATGGATTAAGTGGTATACTAGAACATATTCCAATGTTCAAAGTCCAGAGTCAAAACTAAAACCTAATGCCGAAGACCTGGTATAAGGTATCGATTAAATTATGAAACGAAAATGGCGCATTATACTATTAATTATTTGGGGTATAGGAATACTTTTTCCTTTTTACTTTATGCGTCAGTTTTCGACTGTTTATAAAACTCGATTTGACAGGGCTTTTAGAACAGACTTGTCTCATGTAATAATGCATATTATCCTTTATGCAATACTCGCTTGGCTTATATCATCCGTTTTTTCAAATAGACGGAAACTTGTATCTCCAATTAAAGTAGGCTTAATTGCTTTAGGTATATCCTTACTGCAGGAGACGATTCAACTGGTATCGATTAAATGCCCTGTGGGATGGGATGATCTTTTTGATATTCTTGTAGATATAAGCGGAGCTTTGATAGGGATATTTGTTTTTCGTTGGCAAAAACAAAAATTTACCACAGAGGACACTAAATCGTTAGGACGTTAGGCGGTTAGGTCGTTAGGTGGTTTAAGGAATTCCGAACCAACGACCCCACGAACCAACTAAAAAATTGCCACAGATTAACACTGGATTACCCACCACACCTTACCTTTTTTATTTTTTTATTTTAACTATCCAACGAACCCACGACCTAACGATCCAACTACTCCCTATTTACTACTTGTATACTAAAAATATATAGGGTTTTTCAATAATTTTTATACTTGACATTTGCAGTATAATTGAATACAATTATAAGTAGAAAATATTAATCCTTAAGGAGGTCTGGAAATGTCGGACTCTAATGCCGAATTAGTTCTCGGGAAAATATTTGAGAGCGCTATCGAGACTAAGAGGAAAGTCGGGCAGATGTATCAGCAATTCGCGGAGTTGTTTTCCCATGTACCTGAGGTTGAGGATTTTTGGAAAAAGATGAATCTAAATCAAATTACTCACGCGGATTGGTTGGAAGAAACAAAGGAATCTCTTTCGGAGGAACAAATTCTATCTTTGCCTGAAGTCGAATTGGTCCTAAAAACGCATTCAATCAAAAATTTATTCGATAAACATTCAGATAAAGAAATTGGAACTCTTCATGACGCGTATCGAATTGCTCATGAGTTTGAATCCTCTGAAGTCAATGATCTTTTCAAAATACTTTCAAGTCAATATATTTCTTCTGAAAAGAAGAAAAAATTTATTCTCGCTGAAATAGAACAGCACAGTCAGCAGATAATGGATTTATCTAATAGGTTTGCGGACGTAATGACAGAAATAAAAGTAGCGCGTGGCTAAGAACATATTGCCGCGGATTTACAAAGATTAAAAGTAAAAAAACTTTGTGTCTTAGTGTCTTTGTGGCGACGTTTTTTTGTTAAAAAAGTACTTGACATTTTTGTTTTTTTTTGTACGATTCTAGTATAGTAATATATTAAGAGAGGAGGAGTAAAAGTGTCTCAAAAAGAAGCAATTATTGCGGAAATTGTTGGTACTCATCAGAGGAACTATCCTATACTCCATCATGGTCGTAAAGCCTCTTACGAAGAAATAACAGAGTGGATTAAAAAACTTTATGCCTGCGGTTTTGAAGAAGGCCAACTTTTACTCTTTCTAAATGACGAAAAATCGCGTAATCAACTTTTAGGAAATTCCTGGTATCGTTAAGTAGGTTTTTTTAATTTGTTTTTTATTTTTCTTAAGTATTCTAAATTTAGTCTTATACAAAAAAAATGATGAAAACGAAAGAAGATTTGATTGCTGTTTGCGGTATGAACTGCCGAATATGTGTGGCTTATTTTGGGTATGCCTTAAGCGGTAAGAAAAGTAAAAATCCCTGTATCGGCTGTAGGGCAAGAGATAAATATTGTGCTTTCATAAAAAAACGTTGCGAAAAGGCATATAAGAAAGAGGTAGATTATTGTTTCGAATGTGAAGACTTTCCGTGTAAAATTTTAGAAAAGCTTGATAAAGGTTACAGGGAAAGATATAAAATGAGCATGATCGACAATCTTAATTTTATCAAGGAAAATGGAATGAAGAAATTTCTTGAATCCCAGGAAGAAAAATACAAATGTGAGGAATGTGGTGGTGTGATTTGTGTTCATAATGGAAAATGTTATGAATGCGGATACTGCGAATAGGTAAACTGAGTCATGTGTCATGTGTCTTGAGTCATGGGTCAAAACTAAAAACAAAAACCCGCTCACGGCTGACAGCAAATAAACAACAAAAAAATCCTGAAAATCTGCGTCCTATTTCAGGTATCAGGTACCAGGTTACAGTATTGATTTTTGACATTGGACTAAAATAATCTGTGTAAATCCGTGGCTTATTTCAGGGACCAGATACCAGGTTCCAGTATTAATTTTTTGACATTGGACTTAGGACTTTGGACATTGGACTGATTTGTTGGGATTCTGACTTCTGGTTTCTAGATTCTATTATTTTATCTCAATCTTACCCAGATTCAACGTGTCGTTATTCGATTCGATAATTGGTATTTTTACGTTGTAGTTCGGAACTTTCTTTTTATAAAGTAAGATCAATTCGTATTTCCCGGGAGGCACGTTCCTGAATATTGTGATCCCTTCTGTTCCTGGAAGAGTCGCGTCTACAACGTTGGTGATAAGTGTACCCTGATGTCTAAGTAATCCACCTCCACTATATTTTAAAAGACCAATTCTATCGGGAATTTCTCCTGTTACTACTAAAATTATTATTCCTGTTTCTTTTTTAGTTTTCCATCTTTCCATAATATCACTAATTTTTCGTTTTTGTATCTTACCGATATATAGGTCCTTGTTTTCGATCAATCCTTTAATTTCTTTTATTCTTTCTTTATTAAGATTCAGGTTTTTAAACAAAAAAAGACAATAGTAAGGATCGTATTGCGCGTTTTTAAAGCCGGTTATAGAGTCGAGTTCTAGTATGATTTTGTATAGCGAACCTAGTTCGGAAGGATGTTCTATGGTGCTCAAGTTATAATAATTTGCTGAGGGTATAATCATTGTGTACTCGACTGATTTTTTGTGAACTTGGTATGTTTTATATTTTTTACCTTGTTGATATTTTATAGGTACAAATACTGCAAGTATTATAAGATAATATTTCATTTTTTCGTTCATAAGGAAATGATATATTAAAAGATATAACAGTATTATATATGCCGGATAAAAGATAAGCGCTATATTTCTATCTATTAGGAGTAAATTCCCATAAGTTTCAAGTATAACGAAATAAGCTATTAAGAAGATAATATATGGGATTATATATTTTTTAAATCGTTGTAATGGGGAAAAGAAAATCGTGGAGAAAACGAGGCATCCTATTATTAGATTGTTCGTCGGTATCATTTTGGGATAAAAATAAAAATTCAGGGAATAAATAAAAGCATATATAATTGTAATCGCGATTATAAACGAAAAATAACCTGTTTTCAACCAGCTTTCTGTCCGATTGTGAATTATTTCTGTAAAAAGATATATTGTATATGAAAAGGCTAATAGTCCAAAGAGATAAAGTAGTACGATAAAAAAACCAGGAGCCTTATGTAGAAAAGAAGCAATTGCTGAAAAAGGAATAGCCCATTTCGGAATTATAGCAAATTCAAGCGCTTTGGAGTAGAAGAAGAATGCGTATAAAGAAAAAAAGATACTCACAAAAATGAAAGAAATAATTATCTTTTTCATCTCAATACCTCCGTCAAAATTTTATTTTTAAATTGCTGAGCCTGGCGTGAGCTTTTTATTATTGGGAAAAGGAATAATATCGATATTGCTACAGCCCCCGCGGTTACAAGTAACTGTTTTATGGCTTCCTTTTTTGTTGATAAAATAATTTTATCAAATGATAAAGGGCACTCTGTATATTTTAAGTCTTTAATCTGTTTGCTAGTTAAAAGTTCCGTATAAATCTCTTTAGCTTTTCTGTTTTTCTTTAACATGTCTCCCACTATTTCTGGGTTATTACATTCTCCATCAAGATAAGAAGAGAGAAAAATCTTTAACTTTCTATTCATCATTACCTCCATACAATTTTCTGAAAACTCTTCTGGCTTTATAAAGTCTTGATTTTATGGTGCCTATCGGGACTCCGAAAACGTTTGAAAGTTCTCTGTAACCTAAGCCTTCTTTTTCTCGTAATATTAAAAGGAAAGAAAGTTTTTCCGGCATTTTTTTAAGAGTCTTTTCAATCATAATTTTTTCTTCGATATTTTTATCATTTGTTTTAAGATAGTTTTGCTTTAAATCTGCAAATGTTTGTTTTCTGCTTACGTAGTTTAAGATATGATTGATTGAAACTCTGTATATCCATGCCTTAAAACTCCCTCCATTAAATTTAGTTAATACTCTGAATACTTTTATAAATATATCCTGTGTAACATCAGATGAGTTCGATGGGTTCTTTGTATAGTAAAGAGCAAGTGTATAAATTCTATCTTTAAATTCCTTGTATATAATTTCTTGGGAATCTCTGTCTCCTGATTTCGCTTTCTCGATTATTAAATTATCCACTTCCATTCCTTTATACTTATAACACATAAAAATATTGTTTTGTTCATTTTATGAATATTTGTATTGATTGTCAATTTTTGTACGAAAAAAATTATAATTTAAGTCTTTTTATTGATAAGAGAGTTACCCAAAGGGGTTATTTTTTAGCAGAGATATCAATAATGCTATTGGGAGCATTTTTCGTCCGAAATCTTTATATACTTCTTTTCTATGACCAACTTTATATACAGTAAGAATATTTTCTTGTTTGTTAAGAGAATAAATTATTCTCCAACTGCCTTCTTGGTATCTGTAATACTGTGAGTATTCTCCGGATAATTTTTTGCCCAGGGATTCAGGTTTTTTGTTTAGGTAAGTAGTTACTTTATTTATTATTCTTACTTTTGTTTTTTTATCTAAATTGGAAAGGTCTTTTTCTACTCTTGAGTCCCAGAGTACTTTATAGGCCAAGTTTCTTTTTTAACTCCTCAGTAGTAAGATATTTAGCATTTTTGTCGCCGGCTCTTTGCAATCCTTCACAAATGTCTGTAAGTTCTTCGATGTGCATTCTTACAGCTTCTCTTATATTGAAACTTAAGGTAGTATTGGTGGCTTTGGCAATCTTTTGTAGTTGTTTCTCTAAATCTTTAGGTAATCTTACGCTAATCATATCTCCTCCTTTTGTATGACAATGTAATACATTCTCATGTTTTTGTCAAGGGCTTTGAGATTCGCTTTATGCGGGTGTTTATTTTTATAGATTAAGTGTAGATGGGGTGCTTTCCGAACCAAAGAAAATGTTGTTCGCGAAATAGATTGTAGGCTTCAGGTGTCAGGTCTTAGGTTTTAGTTGAAACAAAAAACTTTTTGGTCTTTGGGGTTCAGGTTTAAGTAAATGAGTCGATGGACTTATGGGTAAATGGGTTGACTATTTTTTCTCATTTACACATCTACGCATATACCCATTTACCTGCTTCTTTATGGTTCAGTGTTTTTTTGGATATAGGGATTTTACCAAAAAACTTCTTGACATAATGCTTAAATCATAGTACCATATATACAAATAGGAGGTATTAAATGGATCCTTTATTAGATTTTTTACTCTGGAGTGCAATAATTAATTTGGGTTTATTAATGATGAGTTTCTTAGCCTTTACATTGGGGCGTAATTTTATTTATCGAGTTCACGGTAAATGGTACGATATTAAAAAGGAAGAATTTAATACCATTATTTATTCCGGGATGATGTTTTATAAGATATGCATACTTTTCTTTAATGTAGTGCCTTATATAGTATTACGTATTATTATGTGAGATATTAAGTATAGGGATTTTTTTTGAAGTTTAATTTTGCCATTAACAAGGATAGCTTTTTTCGGAGGATAAAATTATGAAAAAACTTCCTGTAATTTTTTTGATTTATGTATTCATAGTAATGGCCTGGTTCGTTCTTGGTGCTACTATTTTAAAAAGGACACATACGCAGGATTACAAACTTAAAGGAATGGTAAGACAGCTATGGGGTACAATGCAGTTGCAAAAAGCCCCTTCTATATATTATAAGACACAGGAAAAGAGAGAAACAGAGAGAATTGAATCGGGTAAAACTATTAAAGAATTCGAAACTTATGTTGTCAATCATCCTCTGCCGCTTAAGGCAAGCGAAATCGATGTTTCTTTATCTCTCGAACATCGAAAAAAAGGTTTGCTCTGGTATTCTACTTATGCTGTGGACTTTTCGGGATGGTACGAAATTATTAACGATACTTATGAATCCCATATTATTTATTTTAATTTCGATTTTCCTGCCGCGGGCGCGGTTTATGACGATTTTAAGTTTTTAGTAAATGATAAAGAAGTAGAAAGAATAAACATATCATTAGGTAGAGTAGCGTATCCTATAATACTTTCTCCCGGGGAAAAAGAGACAATAGAAGTCTCATACAATTCCCAGGGGTTAGATCAGTGGTGGTATGATTTTGGTGAGAATGTAACCCAGGTTAAAGATTTTATTCTTACAATGAATACCGATTTTGATAAAATAGACTTTCCGCAGAACAGTATTTCTCCGACGGAAAAAACAAAAAAAGAAAAAGGTTGGGAGTTAAAATGGCAATATTCCAATCTGTTAACGGGGGTAAAAATCGGGATGGATCTACCCAGAAAACTTAATCCCGGACCCTGGGTTAGTCAGGTCACTTTTTCTGCTCCTATTTCATTGTTTTTGTTTTTCTTCTTGTTATTCATCTTTACAACACTGCGTGGTATAAACATTCATCCTATGAATTATTTCTTTATTGGAGCAGCATTCTTTAGTTTTCACATGCTTTTGGCTTATCTTGTCGATCATATATCTATTCACGCGGCATTTCTAATTAGTTCTGCTGTCTCGATAGCTCTTGTTGTAACTTATATGCGATTAGTTGTCAGTAACCGCTTTGCATTTGTTGAAATTGCGATTTCTCAGTTTATATACCTGGTTTTATTTTCTTATACCTTTTTCTTCGAGGGTTTTACCGGGCTTGCCATAACAATTCTAAGCATTGTAACTTTATTTGTAGTTATGCAGTTTACGGGAAAGGTTAATTGGGAAGAAATTTCCAAAAAGAAAGGAGACGGTACCGGTTAAAATCACTGCTGATATAGTAAATGCAATTATTCGTATTTGATATTGACGGTACACTTGCTAAGTAGATTCTTCGAATCAGTAAACTGAGTCATGAGTCAAAACTAAAAACGAAAACCAGCGAACGGCTGATAGTAAAAAAAATTAAAGAATCCTGTAAATCTGTTTTAATCTGTTGGGTATAGGGATAGGATTCTGGATTCCGACTTCTGGCTCCTGAATTCTGTTTTTTTTGTTCTCTGTGTACTC
>CAZKVT010000019.1:0-29039 GCA_964556365.1 uncultured bacterium
CTTTAATAATAACCCACACCTGGGGGGAGGTAAAGACACTTTTCATTATACTTCTAGTAAAACAAAAATATTTTTTTATCCGTGGCTAATTATTGTTTTTTTCTTTGTGTCTTAGTGGTTTTGTGTGAGAATAATTTGGTGTTGAGGGGTGGGTTTTAAACAAGCAAAAAATATCTGAGTAAATCTGCGTTTATCTGCGTCCTAATTATCTTTGTGTCTTCGTGGTCCTAAAAATAAAAAAGCCCGGCAGCGACCTACTCTCTCACCTTCGAAAAGGCAATACCATAAGCACAGGAGAGCTTGACTTCCGTGTTCGGAATGGGAACGGGTATGACCTCTCCGTTATGGCCACCGAGCAATGGGATTATAATCGGTTTTTAAAGTTTGTCAACCCCCCTTGGAAAATTAAATATCAAAAAGCAAAATGAAAAAAACACAGAGCCCACACAACTCCACACCGAAATACTTTACCACAGAGATCACAGAGTTTACTTTTTTTAAAACCCGACCCAACATACCTGAATTAGCTATAGATTTACACCGACGAACACTGATAATCTTCCCATAGTATATTTTTTTTATCTTTTCTCTGTGTTCTCAGTGTTTTTTCTTTTTCTGACAAAATTATTTCTCTGTGTGCTTTGTGGTTCAAAATGAGAGGGTGGTGTCTTTTAAAACGAATATCCAGCCCAGATGTTGAAGTGTCTTCCCATTCCGGGATAATCTCTATCGGTGTATGAACTTCCAAAGTTTGTTATGTATTCCGTGTCTAATAAGTTCTCTACGCTGAGTCCCACTTTAAAGGTATTTATTTTTTTGCTGATTCCCATATCGACTATGAAAGCAGGGTTTTCTATTTTCCGTCCTCCGAATGTAAACAATCTTTTTCTCTCTCCTTTCCATTTTCCGGATATTTCGGCGTTTATCGGACTTTCATAAGAAAGAATGCCAGCGATAGAATGTTTTGGTTGATGTTGAAGTTCCCTTTTTATCTCGTTTTCTTCGTCGTAGCCGTCGAGATAGGAATATATTAATGAATATGAGATATCTTTGTATGTACCGTCAGCTTCTATATCGACCCCAAAAACTCTACTTTTAGCAATGTTCTGAGGAGTCCAGGTTTCATCATTTGCTATTCTATCACGTATTTCTTTTACATATCCGGATATCGTGATGTTTGTTATTTTTATTCCTCCGTTTAACGCGAGGGAGTATTCAGGGGTAAGTTTTTCATTGGAGAAGCCAGGATAGTAAAGATCGTAGAGTGTGGGAGCCTGGAACGCGGAACCGATTGATGCGAATACCTCGATTGGCTTGGTAATTCTACCACCGATTGTAAAGGAAGGATGTAAACCGAAACTTCCGTACCAGTCTCCTCTTGCGGAGGCAAATGTATTTATATTTTCAGTTTCGTGGAAAAGAGAAAGAGCTATCCCCGCTTTTTCTTCTTCAGGTGAAAAAGATGTTGTATCATAATTCGATGTATATTGATCGATCCATACCATGTCTTTTTCGATATTAACCGATAAAGCGAGCATTTTGTATAAAAGCTTCGTGTTAAATTGTCCCGCAATTGTTTTATATTCATCATTTTCGATAATTTCGTTTCCAGTCATAAAATCCGAATATTTGAAATTATATTCGAGCTGTTCTCCTGTTATTGCAGGCTCGATAAGTATTACTACATCATTATTTGTAATGATTTTGCTGTACGAGAGGTCCGCGAATTGCGTTTGCTGATTGTCGAAAAGGGATGTTGCGCTTGAATCCCCAAACATTGGAATTACACCGCTGTCGGGGAGTACACCCGGAATCCCGAGATCTTTATAGCTACCCATAAAACTTATGTCATTCCAATTAAGACCTATGGAATAATGCTCAAAGTTTGTATTACTTCTTTGTCCTTCTCCTTTTTCAATATTTAGATTTCCGTTTACACCGAATTTGTAAAGCTGTAAATTTGCCCCTAAAATTGAATTGGTATTTCCCTGAAATTTTATTTCATTTGTTCCTTTTTCGGTAATTAAATTTACAATTCCGCCTATTGCATTAGAGCCCTGAAATACTGAAGACGAACCCTTTATGATTTCAATCCTTTTTACCGCGTTTAATGGGATAGTAGAAAGGTCGAATCCGCCAGTTTTCGGGTCGTTTATTCTATGTCCGTTTAGCATTATAAGTGTGTGTTTGGGAGTGTTACCCCGAACGGCTGCCTGGCTAAGCGAGCTCGGGTCTCCATTTCCACTTATTTTAACGCCCGCTTCTTTTTCTAGAATCTCATCTAATTTATCGATAGTCAACATATCTTCAATCTCGATTACTTCGACTTGATAGGGTAGATGATCAAACCTGTCCGCTGTTACTGTTATTCCCTTCGATTCAAAGTACATCATGCTTAGTATGATTAAAAGCATAAAACCTCCTTTTTTTTATTTTTTGTATTGTTGGGGTTAAAACAAAACCATAAATAACGCCCTGAGTGAATACGTGCCAGATGACAAAAGGCAGCCCTATAATAAAGTAAGCCAGGAAACTTTTTTTAGTGGGAAAGAATAGAAATCCTGCCGATGTAGTAAGCATGTCTGATATGAGTGTAATTAGAATTCCTATGGTTAAAATGATAGGAGCTTTATTCCATCCTTTCTTATAGCAAAGACCGCCGGCTGATCCTATTAATAACCCAACAAATACTTGCATTAAAAGAAGTGGTAGGGGAGACATACCGAGTGGATTTAGTAAACCGAAGATAAAATAAGTAAGAATTCCGGTTAAAGTACCCGCACGAATACCAAATAAGATGCCTGCCAGGAAAACAGTAGACGAAACAAGTTCAAAATTGGGGATGTAAGCGAAAAGATAACCTAAACCTAAGGCTAAAGCAGTAAATATAATTACATATGATACTTCTTTTAATTTTTCTATTGTTTTTCTCCCCTCGGAGTACTCGTAAATAGCAGGTCTCCTGACTTATGGCCATCCTACTCACTGCACCTTCCCGGAAAAATTCCAGTGGTTTTTGGTCAGTTTTCGTTGCCAATTACAGTAGCGGGGCTGCAGCGGATTCTAACCGCTTTCCCTTAACTATTCGTTTTTTATAATACTTTTTTACCTTAAAAAGTCAAGGGGAAACTCCCATGCCACAACTCCGAAAAGAGAACTTTCCACTTGACATATTGTCGTTAAAACGGTATATTTTTAACATGGAGGTTTATAACGAGATTGATTTCTTTAAATGGGTAGGGCAATTACTTGGTAATATTTCTCTTTTTAGCAGACAGGAAGGAGTTATAAGGGAAATATTAAGAACTGTGCCGGAAATTACCCACGCCGATTACTCCTCTCTTCTGATACTAAAAGAGAATCCGGAGAAAATCGCCTATGATTATTCGACTCTTAAAGAAGATTTTTCTATTCATAAAGGTTTAGCAAAACTTGCGACTGGTATCGAAGGCGAAGTTATAAGAAAGAGAGATATTGTGGTTTCTCAAGATCCTGCAGAGCTTTACAACCCAAGTGAAGAAATACAAAACAGTAAAGATAAATCTTTGGTCGCGGTTCCCATTATATTGCGTGGTGAGGTCGAAGCTATTTTATATTTGTATTATCTTGATAAATTTCCCGATGATATAGAAAGAATAAAAGAGTTAACGAAAAACCTTTCTCCTGTTTTTGCTTTTGCTCTTGCTAATTCTCGTCTTTATCAGAGGCTCGATAATACAATGAGGGAACTCAGAATTTCTTATGAAATGAGCCGGGCAATGATTTCGAGTTTGGATGTTAATGATCTTATCGGAGAAATCGTAAAGCAAATAACTACACATTTTGGATATGAAATTACAGGGGTTTATCTTGTTGATGATGACGGTAAGTATGCAACCCTCGAGTGGACTGTAGACGCGATAAAATCTTTTAGAGGAACTAAAATCAAAATAGGAGAGGGCGGCATAATAGGCAGAGTGGTCGAATCGGGTCAGCCCTATTACGCGGCTGATGTTTCTATGGTTCCTTTCCACGGTCCGCAGGAGTTTAAAAAGAAATCCGAATTTTCGATTCCATTAAAGATAAGAGAAAAAATTATAGGTGTTCTTGATATTGAAAGCCTTCGCAGAGATGATTTTCCTAAGTCGGTGAGAAATTTACTGGTAGCTCTCGGAGCGCAAATTGCTGTCGCGATCGAACGTTCGAGACTTTTTGAAGAAACTAAAAGACTTTCAACCGAAGATCCATTAACTGGAGCTATCAACAGAAGAATCATGGAAGAGGAATTGACGGAGCAAATTTCAGAAGCAAAATTAAACGATGATGAATTTGCCATTCTATTTTTGGATCTCGATAACTTTAAGGAGTTTAATGATAAATATGGGCACCAAATTGGAGATGAGGGGCTTAAATCTCTTGTTAATACAATAAAGGGGAGTTTACAGGAGAGTGATTTGCTGGGCAGATATGGAGGAGATGAGTTTATTTCTATTTTACCCAATACCGATATGCAAAGGGCTGTACAAGTGGCAACTCAAATGCTTAAGGGTGTTCGGGAGAATGAATTATTTAAAGGATTAACTCTTTCAATAGGAATCGGAGTTTTTCCTTATGATGGAAAAGACCTTGTGGAACTTGTCAGATATGCTGATAATGCCTGTTATCTTGCTAAAGAAAAAGGCGGTAACAGAGTTGAATTCGCCACTGAAAGAGAGCCTAAGGAAAAAGAAATTTTTTGAAAATATTGTTTTAATCTTGCGAAATCTTGTGGTTGATAATGTATGAAACAAATTACATATATCCGAAACGGATTACATCGTTACCGAAAACCAAGTTATTGTTTATGAAAGGTTTAGTTTTAGGAATAAAATTTGTATAACTAAAGAAAGAGGAGGATAAATGAAGCATAAAGGTTTTACAGTTATTGAGTTAATAGTGGTTGTTATAATAATAGGTATCCTTACGGCGCTTTCAATACCGGCTTTTCGTGGATTATATAAAAAAGGCAGGTTAGAACAAACCAGGAATGAAGTTGTCGCTTTTTACCAGCGGGCAAACCGATATGCTGCCAATGATGGTGTAAATTATATATTAGAAGTTGATGTGATCGATGATTCGCTGAGATGTATGAAAGAGGGGTTGGCTACTGTGAAGGATAGAATGGGAATGGGTTCAGAGCTGGATTTATCTGATTTAAGCGATGCTGTCATAACTTTTACTATTCAAGCTGATGGTTTTGTTAAAGATAACGACGGTTTAAGGGTTTTTGAAATTTTTGATAACGAAACAAAAAAAATATTGGAATTTTATATTTCGCCGCTTGGGGTAATGGAGGTGAATAAAAAATGAAGAAGAATAAAGGTGTAACTCTTATCGAACTGATGGTAAGTTTTTTAATATTTGCGCTTGTAATAGCCGGAGTAGCCGCGTTTAATGCTCGAAACACAAAGGTAGTTGTACGTTCTGAAAGAAACGCGAAGAGAACTCTTTTGCAGGAAAGTTCTATCGAAGAATTTAAAGGTTGGCTTAAAGCGGCGTCGGTGCCGGGTTCGAGATTCGATGGTTTTTGGGCTGTTGGTGCTGTTGGAACCGTACTTCGTGATACAACGGATTCCGAAACGAATATCGGAGTGAGGTTAGAAATAGATTCATTCATACCGGAACAAGCCGCCAATGTTTCTGATGTCGGAGTATGTTTGCAAGTAAGAGTAATATCGAATGACCCTGATTTAAATATTAATGATACAATAATAACTTACATTTCCCGTCATGATTAGGAGGAAGTATGAATAAGAAAGGATTTACACTTGTTGAATTAATGGTCTCGATACTTATATTAGGAATTATTTTAACTATGGTATATAGAGTTTTCTTTTATCAGGAAAAGTCCCTGCGTCGTCAGAGGCAGTGGTCGGAAGTTAATACGATACAAAGAAAAGCTTCCACTTATATCGCGAAGGAAATTAGAAATATAGGTTATTGCGATAAGACCAATTTGAGTGGAGCAACGAAAGCGTTTGGTATCATAAGTGGAGAGAGTGATAATATAAGATATTCTAATGATATCGACGGAGCGCAGGTGGGAACAGTTGATCCGGAAGATATTCATTCCATAGAAGTGATTGCAGGTGTGCTGCTTATAGACGGCGATTTTGCTCTTGATAACGTTGCTTCGTTGGAGTTTGTTTACGTTGACACCACTGGTGATACTGTAACTGCGGTATCCGAGGTAAGTGATCTGGGTGAATGGGAACTCCCTGTAGGGGAAGAACCGATAGAACGTATTGAATATCATCTAAGAATAGCCAATGCTACGGATACGATAGAGTATAGTGGTAAGGCGACTCTCAGGAATAAAAGGCCGTAAAGGAGGAGATTGTAATGAACACAACAAAAAAACAAAATGCCAAAAAGGGAATATCGATGATAATTGTCTTGTGGATTATGGTAATCCTTACTGTTTTGACTACAGCTACCGCTCTTATAACACAGGGAGATATAGCTTCAACTATTAATTTAATAAAAAGAAAAGGCGCTCTTCAGCTCGCGGAGACAGGAAGCGATTACTTTATTTCTATGATTCCTTTGGTTCCCGCGCAGACAGGAATGATAGATACTATGATAGTTGCTGATACTTCTATGCCTCTCGAGAGCGGAGGTGCTATTGTAAATGTCCACAGAGTTTATATGAGTGCTGATTCGGCAAGGTCTTTTGTGATAGCGCCCGTTCCGATGATTTATAGTAACGCTTACGGACAAAATCCGTATCCTCTTTCCCCCGGAGGGGGACAGGGTTCTTATTATGTGTATGAATTTATTTCGGGAGGTTTGATGGGTAGAAAAGAAGATGTTGAAGTGCCGCAGAAAGTTGTCGATGTGGCGGCAGGTCCCTGGTCTCCTTTAGGCGGACAGGGTCAAAAAGGTAATACAATGTATTAAAAAAGGAGGATAAGATGATGTTACTGTTACTGTTTTCTATAGCAATAGGCGGAAGGTTTGATTGGCAAGAGATTGAGAAGCAGGGAATACAAGGAATATACGAGGATATTCAGAATTCGTCAGTAGTTCAAAGTTACGGAAAGCGGAATCTCGAAAAGAGGTTTATCTATTTGAATTCCGGCATCTTTAGGGGCGGATGCAAGGTGCTTTTTTCAAAAGGTACCGAAATAGAGGGATTGCCCCGCGACTTGGAGCTTATGAAAAGGGCGATAAAGATGAAAAAATTCGATAGATATTCTGCGCTTTATAGAGAAGGAGAGTTGAAACATGTATGGGAGGAGTTGGAAAATGAATCGGCGAGGAAGCTCGGAGTATCTTCCTTGACAATGGTAGAAATGAGAAAAATTTTCCCCGAAGAGGACTTTAAAAATGAAAAAGGAGAAATTGAACCGAGTTTAATACTTGAGAAAATAAGAGGGGTAAAGTATCCGTTAAGAATTTATTATTCGTTTATGGAAATAGAAGAAAACAGAACGAGAAAACTCATACCTGTAGTGATGAAGCTCTGTCCCATGGACGAGAAGATTGAAGAATATATAAGAGGTTTGAATTCAAAAGGAGATTAAAATGAAAAGGATGTTTTTAGTTTTTATATTTGTACCTCTTTTTTTGAGCGCTCACATTCAGGATGAAGATTTGTTTAAAACATCAAGGGTTCCTGCTGCCGCTCTTCTTCTGCTGGACAGGTCCGGATCAATGTATAATGAAACAGAAACATTTGATGTGGATGTTGGACTTTTGAATCGCAGTTTTAGTTCCAGCGTGCCCAATATCGAGAATTTTAGTGCTTGGTTTGATAGTACACAGTATCCCTATAATTACCCCCTTAACGATATGGGTAGTTTTGTTGGAGATCCCGCAGGCGGAGACTGGGTTTTGAATGTAATATGGGAGGAGCCTGGGAGTAGGCCGAGAACGTGTGATTTAGATTTAAGCTGGACATTAAGAATTCTTGATGGTTCGGGCTGGCATGAATATCCGGGAGGTACTCACAGTTGGCATCGCCTAAGTGATTATCAAGAAAGAAATATAACGATTCCGGTACCAGGTCTGGGAAATGTCGAGGATGTTGAATGTTATGTTGAATTTACGACCGATGATGGGCTTAAAATCGCTCATGTTGGAGTACATCTTAAACATACGCCTGGAGTCGGGATAACATCAAACAGAATGAAGGATGCTCTTCTTGTTATTCATTCTCTGCTCGATGTGAACGCGGATGGAATTGTCGACAGCACTGATGAATTTCCGATAAAGTTGGGTCAGGGTTTTTTTGATGATTCAAAGGTATTTGTAGGGGAGAATAGAGAGTTTGCCTATAATGCAAATAATCATCTGATTCGCGCGGATGTTGCGGGTACTTATAATAATCCTATAAGGTGGGATCAGGTAAGCAAAACCTGGGTGGACGACCTTACTGGTTGGGATACTCTGTACACCGATACGATGGGTGCGTCTGTTGCAACTATATGGGAGCATATAAACACTACAGAAATGAATGGTTCTACACCTAACGGTATGCTGGTTGACAGTGCTGTTCAATATATAGCAGAATATCGAAATGCTCACCCTGAATTATGGTGTATGAAATTCAGCGTCGTTCTTGTTACTGATGGAACGCCTAATGTGCCCCGGACTAATTGTTATCCATCAACGGCTATTGATCCTGGAGGGCCACCCGACAGGATTGACTATACGGATGATCAAAGACGAGGAGCGGTGGATCTTGTTCGCAGCGCATATCTGGCATTTCACGGAGATAGGGATACCATTTCCGGTCCTGATTCTATACGGGTCTATACTGTTGGCTACGGTACGGGTATTGATGCAAATTGTGCGAATGTTCTCAACTGGACAGCGAGATGGGGTGGTACCTGGGTGGATTCGGCCCTTATGTCCGGGAATGATACGGCTATTGACCCTTCTTCCGGCTGTAGTGGGGATAATCACAAATATTATACGGTACCTGCTTCTATAAATCCTCAAGAGCAACCTTTAACCGGATACGCCTACATTGCGGAAGACGCGAGCGATCTTGCAAATGCCCTTAGAAGCATATTCATGGGAATCGAATCCCAGCAAGCCCGTTCTTTTTCCTCGGCGCAGGTGACTTCAATCGAAGAAGAATTCCTTGCAACGGGGTATGAAGCACGTATGTATCTTGGTTCTTTCTATCCTGATTCCACTCCTTTTTGGGAAGGACACCTGCGTTCTGTAAAGCTGGTTACAGGCGGATTATCTTTTGATGATATTCCGGATGAACTCGTTTATTGGAACGCGGGGGATTTACTGCGAGGTAGAGATCCCGCGACAAGAAATATCTACGGTATAAAAGGCGGAAGTTTACAGGAATTTAACAGTTCAAATTTCGATTCCGTCGATTTAGATGTCGCGAGTAGTGGTGACGCAAACGAAGTTATAAATCTTGTAAGAAGTGGTAATATCGTCACGCAAGATACCGCGTACCTTGGTGATATCTTTCACTCTTCACCTCTACGTGTTGGTTCTCCCAATGCCTACTATCTTGATGATGACTTCGGTGAATATAGAGATTCAATGATTGCAAGGACAGCCGTGATTTATGCCGGAAGTAATACAGGATTGCTTCACGCTTTTGCTGATAGCTCGGGAGAGGAATTGTTTGCCGTTGTACCCAGAAATTTTATTCCTGAAGTTAAGGCTTTAAGGGATTCGCATAGATTTTTTGTTGACGCGGATCCTATGGCGGCTGATATCTGGTTCCCTACCAGTACAAATCCTGATTATAAAGATTGGAATGAATGGAAGACGGTCTTAATGGTTGCTCAGGGTGAGGGAGGCAGAGGAATTACAGCTTTAGATGTAACCAATCCTAGCAGTCCGTCGCATCTTTTTAGTTTTGAGCATGACACTATGGGTTTAACGACTTCTGTTCCAATTATGTATAAAGTCGGCAGAAATATAGGTACGGATACGGTGGATAGATTTTTTGCTTTCTTCGGTGGCGGTGAATGTCCCGATTCGTTGTGGGATAGATATAACCCTGCCACCGCGTCTGATTCTCTTAAAGGTAATGTTATTGTGGCGATCGATATATATAAGGCATATACGGATGGTCTTAGTGAAGATAGTACTTTCTGGTTTATCCCGCCCGCGTCCGGAGATGCTGATAGAATGGTTTATCCCTTTGCTTCGGCGGGCAGTATGGTAAACTTAAATTCCAGGTATGATAATCGTTACGATTTGCTTTATATTCCGGACCTCGCGGGTCAAATGTGGAAGGTCGATGTTAGTGATCCGGATATTTCAACCTGGGAAGCCAGGTGTATATTTCAGCCGCCTATACCAGACAGCGCCGCGGAGGATTCAATAGCGCAGCCTGCTTTCTACGCTCCGCTTATAGAGAGAGAACCTGCTCTTGGATGTTATTGGGTATTTTACGGCACCGGAGACAGAGCTCATATTTTTAAGGAGAACACAAATAATAGATTTTACGCTATATTGGATACCGTAACTTTCGAATCCGGTTCTTATCCTTTAACGGAAAATGATGATCTGAAAAATGCTTGGACTGAAGGTCCTTTTAATCTTTCTATCGATTTTCCGGATAATAATGGATGGTTTATCAGCTATTCGGATTCTTCAACACATGTTGACGAAAAAACCGTAAGCCAGGCTGTTATGTTGAAAGATACATTGATTTTCTCGACTTTTAAACCGACTGAATTTGCCGGTGATTGTAATATGGGTGTTGGAGGCGCGAGGGAGTATTATTGTAAATACAAAACCGGAGGAGGACGTATAAGGAATTTGGGTGGTGGAATACCACAGGCTCCGAGGTATTCATTTAGCATGGAAGGAGGGGTCTTGGTAGTTCATCAGACGTCGGATTCAATTCTGGTTGAAACGGGGACAGGTTATGGAACATTGAAAAGGATACTTAAATGGAAAGAAAGGTAATATTTTCAAGTTGCGTTTTAATTGTTTTACTTATAACAGGATGCGGGGGAGATGAGTCCTCCTCCGCGTCTTCTTTCAAAGGCGGAAATGTCGTCGCGGCGGATTATTCTCCGGAGCAGCCTACATCTTCGGACGCGATAACGCTTAAGATTACTGCCGTTGGAGGAGAAACTCCTGATTATAACTGGATTGTTAACGGAATACCTGTTCATAATGTTAGCGGGAATAAATTAAGTCCCGATAACTTCTCAAAAAATGATACGGTTTTTTGTTCGATTTTAATCGGAGGAGAAGAAAAAAAGAAAATCGGTCCGATTGTAATTAAGAATTCTCCTCCCCGGATAAATACTCTTACTATTTCGCCGGAGAATCCAAGGCACGGAAAAGATCTTTCGCTTAATGCTGATATAACGGATGCTGACGGAGATGAGCTCTCTCTACTGGTAAAATGGTTTATAAATGAGGAAGAAGTTAGTGCGAATCAAGTTTTATCCGGTTCCGAGTTTAAGGCTGGCGATAGGGTACATGTCCTTGCTACTCCTTTTGACGGAATAGGGGAAGGACTCCCTGTTAATAGCGGTTGGGTTCTGGTGCAGAATTCCGCGCCTGAATTTGTCTCTGCTCCACCTTCTATTGAAGGAAGAACAATGGATTATGAGATTGAAGTAAATGATGGTGACGGGGATAATGTAGATTTATCGCTGGAAGAGGGTCCTCCCGGTATGGTACTCACAGGGAATAAACTTGTGTGGGAAGCTCCCGAGATAAATAAAGATACTTCCTTTGTGATAAAATTAAAAGCCAGGGATGAAAGAGGAGGGGAGACAATTAATTCTTTCTCCCTGGATTTAAGAGCCACCGAAGTGCAGTAAGATTTTCCTTCCTTTCTTGCATTTCTCTGATTTCCTCATTTCTATCTGTGTTGATGGGAATGAGGATTTCAGTTTTGTAAGACTTAAATTTGCCACGGATTCACACGGATAAACACAGATATTTTGTTTTTTCTTTCTAGCCTTCCAACCAACATTTCACATGTAGAGCCTGTAGGAAATGTAGTGTTTTTTTTATATATGGGATTTTTTTATTCCGAAATATTAATCGCGGCTGGGAAGCCGCTCCTACAATTAAGTCTGTAGGAGGGATTTCCTAATCCCGAAAACGTAGAGTTGGGGTTTATCCCCAACAACCCTTAAGCGGTAAATGAATCCTCGAACTACTAAAATTAAAATGTAGGGGGAGATTACTTCACATGGGAAAGGTAGTCAGAGTTTATTATATAGTTTTTAAATATAATATAAAGTTAGGTGTGGTTGGGGCTCTGTGATCTTTGTGTCTTTGTGTGATATAATTTTTTTGGTGTGGTGGGGGGCTGGCGTTGACATTTCAAGGAAAGGAATTATAATAATCCCGGATTTATGATAAATATTAACGAAAATTACTTAAAATTAAAATCTTCCTATCTCTTTGCTGAGATAGAAAAAAGAGTGAAGGCATTTAAAGCCGAAAATCCAGAAAGCAAAATTATCAGTCTTGGTATAGGAGATGTTACAAAAGCCCTTCCGGAAGCCTGTATTGAAGCTTTCCGGGCAGCTGTGGAGGATATGTCGCAGGATGAATCCTTTCGTGGATACGGTCCCTATAAAGGATACTCATTTCTGCGTGATAAAATCGCCGAAAAAGATTTTAAGTCCAGGGGTGCAGATATTTCCGCGGATGAAATATTCGTTAGTGACGGGGCAAAATGTGACACAGGTAATATCCAGGAGCTTTTTTCTCTGAACTCAAAGGTTGCGGTCCCGGATCCTGTTTATCCTGTTTACGTGGATACAAATGTTATGGCTGGTCGTACGAGAACTTGGGAAGATGGCAGATATAATGGTTTGATATATTTAGATTCAACCGAAGAAAATAATTATGTACCGGATTTGCCAGAAGAATCAGTAGATCTGATTTATCTCTGTTTTCCGAATAATCCTACCGGGGCAACCATTGATAAAAAAAGCTTAAAAAATTGGGTAAATTACGCGAAAGAAAATAAAGCCCTTATTCTCTATGATGCCGCGTATGAAGCTTTTATAAGGGATGATAGTTTACCCAAAAGCATTTATGAAATCGAAGGTTCAAAAAATGTGGCGATAGAATTCAGAAGTTTTTCTAAAACCGCCGGATTTACAGGTACCCGCTGCGCGTACACCGTTATTCCTAAGGAATGTATGGCTTACGACAAGAATGGAGAAAAGTACTCGGTACACGATTTGTGGGAAAGGCGTCAAACCACTAAATTTAACGGTGTTTCCTATCCCGTGCAGAGAGCCGCGGAAGCAGTTTATACAAAGGATGGACAAAAACAGGTTAATTTTCTGATAGATTATTATCTTGAGAATGCTAAAATAATACGTAAAACGTTTGAAGGATTGGGATATAAGTGCAACGGTGGTGAAAATTCCCCATATATCTGGATTAAAACAGAAGAAGAGTCATGGAAATTCTTTGATTTATTATTAAAAGAATCCAATATCATCTGTACACCCGGAAGTGGTTTCGGCAGATGCGGAAAAGGTTATATCAGAATAAGTTCATTTAACAATAGGGAAAATGTAGAGGAAGCCGTAGAACGTATTAAAAAAGCTCTTAGCTTTTAGCCTTTAGCTTTTAACTTAAAAAACAAAAAAAATCTTGTGTTAATCTGCCTGCCCTGTAGGGAGGAAAGACTGTACCAGGGTGCGATCTTGTGGTTCCTTTTTTGTTGTTTTTTATGGAAATTATAAAGATATATTTTTTTAGCCTTGACATTTTTGATTTTTTTCGTATTTTTGTATATAATTATGATAAGGATTAAAGAGGGGTTTACGTTAATTGAGTTAATGGTTGTTATTGTGATTATTGGAATTTTAGCTGCAATCGCGATACCTAATTATGTTAGAATTGTGGATCAAGCAAAAATAGCAGAGGTGAAATCGAATATGCATACAACTCAACTTGAAGTAGAATATTATTGTATAGAAATCCCAGGACATCATTATCCTGCCTCAATCGATCTTATTTCTGTTGAACTGACTGGCATGATGAAGAATCCTTTTACTCCTGCTGGCCCGGTTGTTCAGAATGAGTCTGGGGCCGATGTTGCAGGTGTGGTTGAGTACGAAACAGATGGTCTCTTTCATTCTTACAGTATTACCGGTTTTGAAAAAAACGCAACTCCTATTAATTTAATTCTTTCTACGGGTCTTGTCGATTGATTTTTATGTGTACTACTCATTTTTTGTTAATTTTATTTTACGAAATTCGCTTATTGATTTGCAGTTTGCAAAAATGTGAGATTTAAATGTTTGAAAGACAATATCTTGGATTTGGGAATGTTTTTTGTACGTATATTAAGTGTATGATTATTGATAGATTTATTGTAGAAAGTATTTATAAATGTAAGTTAAACTCTAAAAATTAGGAGGTTATATGAAGAAACGTGGGTTTACGCTTATTGAGTTAATGGTTGTGGTCGTCATCATAGGTATTCTTGCAGCTATAGCTATCCCGAATTTTGTAAAGATTGTTGACAGGGCGAAATGTGCTTCCGTAAAAGCCAATCAGCATACTCTGCAGGTAACTGTTGAATCGCTCTCTATAGATCAGATGGGTAGGTATCCAGATGGGACGGCAGACGTACTCGATCTTACAAATGATTTGCCGCCTAATTTCCAAAATCCTTATACGGGTGGTGTTTCTGGAATAAATGCGGTTACGATGGGTGTATTTGCGGAGCCAGGTACAGAAGGACAGGTGTATTACGATAATGACCCGGTTGGTAGTTATGCTGCTGATTCTTATACGATAGCTGGTGCCTGCAAAGATGGTTTGTCGTCTGACTTGAATTTAAGACCGGGTAAGTAATTGTAAATTAATTATTTAAAGTTTTAAAAAAAGGGACGCTTTTAAGCGTCCTTTTTCTTGTATCTTTTATTTGCCTTTGATATTCGTGTATTTTATTTCGTATAGAATTACTTGATGTTTTGAAACTAAAGGGTGTAAATATTCCGAGAAGAATTCTCGGGCGAGTTCATTTTTTTCTTTCTTCCGGAAATCAAAATAAGAATTTAAAGACAGATATGCTTTAGCTAATCTTTTCATTTCGGGAAAATTAATTATAATGTGTGTGATACCTGAACTATTTAATTCCTGCAGTAATTCATTGATACTGTTAGATTTTTTAATTAGGTTACGTAATATTAACTTTTCTTCATCTATACCATCTATTCCAACATGAAGAATATATTCTCTTTTACAGTAATAACCACGTAATTCGCCGATGAACAAAATTTTGGAATTTTGCGGTATTGTATTGTTTGCCCATTCTATAACCGGAAAATAATTGACCCCATGGGATATTAGAAATTCCTCCTGCGATTGATTGGAGAATAAATAGGGGAAGGGGCGTAAAATCGAGGTCATTTCAGAGAAGAATAGAACAAGATTGTAAGTTAAAACAATGCTAATTCCGAGAGTTATCCATTTTTTTAAAGGATAAGATTTCCATAATTCTACAAAGGAATACGCAAGAATAATACTCAAAGACGGAAACATTGGAAAAGCAAAACGCAACATCCACGGCAAAAGTAACACCCAAATAAAAAAGACGCTTCCGGAAAATAACAATAAATAACGAATGTAAAGAGGTTTTTTCTTGATAAGAAACAAAAAGGGAAGTCCTATGAGAAAAATTATTCCCGTTTTTCCTGCTGCTCCGTTTATAGTCATTGTTATGCGCCAGGGACTGCTCAATATTAGTTTAATTCCTTCTAAAAGGGAACTTTCTTTATTTCTATATCCATAAAACCATTTATGGATAGGATTGCCTATTCTTTGCATTACCTGATTATAATCGTTAATTTCTGTACTATTAGACTTGAATAATGAGAAAGAAAACGGATGTAAAGGATTATTAGTATAGATAGTATTCTTTATTAGCCAGGGAGAAAAGCATATAAGTACGATTAAGCCGAAAGAGGCACAATATTTTAATACTGTAAGAATTGATTTCTTTTTAACAAAAGATATATGCAGAAATAATAATACCTCAACAGTAAAAAATGTTACTAGAACCGCGGTATATTTAGTTCCTATCGCGATACCGCAAAATATTCCTGCAAATATAAACCATTTTTTTTCGCAATATTTAAACCAATAAATAATAGAGTATAGACTCATGAAAGAGTAGAATGTTACGGCAAGGTCTATTGAAGTTAAAGTGGAGAGAATCATGATTCCTGGGATGGATATAAATAATACAGAGGAGAGAATTCCTACTTGCTTTCCCCAAAAAGATTTCGCGAATGAGTAAACTGCCAGAGCGGTAAGAGGAGCATATACCCATGAAGTGAGTTTTGCTAAAAGTCCTCCGGAGAGACTTATGGCGAGAGTAAATAACATGCCCAGATTAGCCGGGAAGTTTGAGAAGTAATTTAAAGGTAGGAAGATAAACCCATGATTGAGAAGGTGTTTCTGTGGTACAGCTAAATGATAAGATAATGCATCGTAGAAAAACGGAGGGGTTAAAGCGGACAGGAGTGTTAGTATAATAGCTATAACAATAAAGGAAATAAATATTTTTTCATTAAAATCTTTTTTATAAGAAAGAAATTCCGAGAATTTATTGTATCCTTTGGTAACAAAATATTTGGCATCTTTGTATATCATAATAAAAATGATTATGAAGAGCAAAACTATTGCTATTTCATATAGTAATTTTATAGAGGCGAGAATTATAGTCAAAAGAATGAAAATTCCGGTACCGGTGGCGAAGGAGAAAGAAAATTCTTCTGTAAAGGAATTCCATTTAAACTGAAAATGCTTTAATGTAAACCTACCTAAAGCAATAAAAAATAATAGTAGTAGAAGGAGAGTCGCAACGTTCAGAATAACTTCGAACAGGTGAATTATTGGAAAATTTCTAAAAAAATAAGCAATGCAAGCTATACACCATAATAATATTAAAGAAGTCTTTATTATATCTTTATATCTATTATGCATTATTCATAATTAGCAAGAAATCCTTTCTTGTCAATAGTGTGGTTTTCTAACTATGTAAAAGAATTTGCGGAATTTAAAGTAAGTCGTTAAACTATAGAATAGCTGAATAGTAAAATTAAATAGAAATTTTTATTAGTATTATTTGTTGTTCTCCTGAGTTTTAATGGGTTGAGGAAATAACAAAAATAGTATTTTTGCTTAAAATTATCATCATGAATTTTTCTTATTTGTTATAATTATGAGAATCAATCTTTCCATTTCGCTTGAGATTATTTTCGTGCGGATGAAGCGAGAAGCAAAGCTCGTAATGACGGTACTTGTACTAAACTACTAAAATCCTCCATGTATTCCTTTCAACACATCGTTTAATATAATCAAAGCCATAAGAGAAAGCAGGATTACAGTGCCAACTGTTTGAACGATTTTTAGCAACGTTTTGGAAGGAGGTTTTCTTGAATTAAAAGTAGTCAGTGACATTATAATATGAAATCCGTCTAAAGGAGGTATTGGAATTAGATTCACCATAGCAAGATTAATTGTTATAAGTCCGACAAACATTAAAAATTTTGTAAACCCCTGGTCCAACGATTTTTTTGTAAACATTACTATGCCTACAGGTCCTGATACTTCTCGTGGAGAAAATTTTCTCTGAAACAGCCAGTTAAATTGACGATAAATAAGTAAAGCGATATTACAACTCTGCTGCCACGCGAACGAAAATGCCTGTAAGGTCCCTATCCTCATTTTTGTTGTAGGAGCTTCTATTCCAATCATTCCTATGCTTACCAGTGAATCTCCTTCTATGGTCTTTTGTTTGTCGGGTATCATACTGGTTTTAATTGTATCCCCATCAGATAAGTAAATAATATTAAGAGTTTCTTCCGCCGCGGGATGAATTTCGTCCGTTATGTCTTCCCAGCTGTTTATAATTTTATCTTGAATTTTGATTATCCGGTCATCTTTTTTCATCCCTGCTTTATCGGCAGGTAAATCTTTGATTACGCTACCTACAATCGGAGGTAAAAAAGGAATTATTGAATCAAGAATAAGAGAGTCGACTACTATTTGCTCTTCTTTGTTATCACGAGTTAGCAGGATTTTCGATCCCTTTCCTATTTTTTCTGTTATTTCATACCAGTTGGAAACTTTCTTGCCGTTTATTTCTAATATTCTATCTTTTGGTAAAAGGTTACTGGCTGTATTTGCTTCTTTTATTATCGTCGCAGGTGTAACTGTGACACCTTGAAAGAGCAAAACAAATAAAAAGATTACAAATCCAAGAGCAAAATTGGAAAAAGGTCCGGCAAAGACAACCGCGGTTTTCAAGAATACATTTTTAGAATAAAACTCATCCTCTTCGCCTTTCATTTCTTCCGGATCCATCCCTTTTATTTCAACGTAGCCTCCAAAGGGTATCGCGGAGACTCTGAATTCGGTTTCTCCCCATCTGAAAAAAGAAAACAACTTTGGGCCGAGGCCTATAGAAAAAACAGGCGCATACATCGAAGCCCATTTTGCTACAATTAGATGAAAAAATTCGTGTACAAAAACCATGACGCTTAAGGCGATTAACGCGGCAATTATTCCTAACAACATTTACAGTATCCTCCGGGCTTCTTGTCGTGCCCAATTAAATGCTTCAATAATTTCTTTTTCACCGGGATTTTTATTGTTTTTATGTAGTTTTGTTACTTTAATTATGATATCGGTGATATTTTGAAAAGATATATCTCCTTTTAAAAATCTCTCGACAGCAATTTCGTCAGCGCCGACTAAAACAGCAGGTAAAGTTCCTCCTTCACGTAAGACCTTGTAACTTAGGGGAATAAGAGGAAATTTTTCCCGATCGATTTCTTTGAAATTAAGAGAGTTTATTTCTTTAAAATCAAACTTGTTTTTTGGAAGAGAATGTCTATCGGGATTCGTCAGAGCAAATTGTATCGGTATTTTCATATCCGGTATAGACATCTGAGAAATAATAGACCCGTCTGTGAATTCTACCATTCCGTGAATTATAGATTCCGGATGTAGTATAACTTCAATTTCTTCGCGCTTGAGGTCAAAAAATACAGATGCTTCTATAATTTCGAGTCCCTTATTCATTAAAGTCGCGGAATCTATCGTTACTTTATTACCCATTTCCCAGGTAGGATGATTTAGGGCTTCTTCCGGAGTTATATTATTAAGATCTTTTCTATTATAGAAAGGACCGCCTGAGGCCGTAATTATTATTTTCTTTACATTTTTTTTACCGGAATTATGAAGAATCTGAAATATGGCTGAGTGTTCACTATCGATCGGGACTAATTTTCCGGGGAGTTCTTTTAATTTATCTTTGAGTAGGGGAGAGAAAGCTACAAGAGTTTCCTTGTTGGCAGTACAGATTCTTTTGCCGTTTTTAAGCCCTTTAATAAGGGATTTATAAGAAGATATCCCGGCTGTCGCTATTACTATTATATCTATCTCTTCACTTTCGTACAGGAAATCCGCTTCCTCTTCTCCGATTAAAGTTTTAAATCTATTTTTTAAATTTTTTTCTAATTTTTCTTTGTTTTCTTTGAAAAAAGTACCCACATATTTGGGCTTAAATTCTTCTGCCTGCTTAGATAACAGATCGATATTATTTCCACAGAATAGAGAAACAACGTTAAAATCCTCAAGCCCTTTTATAACATTGAGAGTGTTTGTTCCTATAGAACCTGTCGACCCGAAAAGTGCAATGTTTTTCATCTTATAGCGAAAAACCTGAGATAGTAGTAAATAATGGGAGCGCTAAAAAGAAGGGAATCGAATCTATCAAGAAAACCTCCGTGTCCCGGAATTATAGCAGAGGCATCTTTTATCTTTACATCCCTTTTTATCATAGACTCGACTAAATCTCCCGTAGGGGCAATGATTCCTACCGCTGTACCTAAAGCTAAGCAATCAAACCATGATAGGTAAGAAGCATATAAATAGTGATATATGAAAGCCGCCCCAATTGCCGCAAACATTCCTCCGATAACGCCTTCCCATGTTTTTTTAGGTGAAATTGAAGGGAAAAATTTCTTTTTGCCGAATCTTTTACCCACAAAAAAAGCAGTTGCGTCATTAATCCAGGTGAGAACAAAAGGAAGTAAGGCAAGGCTTGTCCCAAGACGTATTTCGATACCGAAAATATTTTTATAGCTTAAGGGTTCCAGAACCTCAGGCATTTGCATTAAGAGTATGAGATGGCTGAACAACCATCCCACATAAATAACGCCGAACACGGTACCGGAAAGATGAAATATTGCCTGTTCTTTTTTAGGGCGGAATAATTCCGCGCATGCTACGACAAATACCAGTGCGGTAATCGTTATGACTGTAAAAAGATGGCTTTGAAAGTATGCATTTAAACCTAAAATTAAAGAGGAAATTATAGCAAGATTTTTGTATGGAGTAAGCCCCCGTTCTCTTAAAATGTCGCAGAATTCATATACTCCTAAAAAAATTCCCAATTCGATAAGAAACAAGAAATATATTCCGCCCGCTCGGGCTATCAAAATAAGAGCCGGGGTAAAGAGTATTGCTGTTGTCCAGCGGCGAGTTAAGTTTAACGTATGTTCCCGAATCTTCTATCTCGCTTTTTATAAGAATTTAGAGCTTTAATAAAATCATCTTTACCGAAATCTGGCCAGAGTGTATCCGTGAAAAATAGTTCTGTGTAAGCTATTTGATATAGTAAAAAGTTAGAAATTCTTAATTCTCCGCTTGTTCTAATAAAAAGATCCGGGTCCGGTACATCTGGTAACAGTAAAAATTCTCTAAAAGTTTTTTCTGTTACTTTTTTACCTTTTTCTATGGCTTTATTAGCCGCTTCAATTATTTCTGTTCTGCCGCTGTAGTTAAACGCGAGTATGAGATTCATTTTATCGCAGTTTTTAGTGCTATCTTGGATATACGTTGCCGCTTCTTTAACATCATTGGGGAGTTGTTCAATGTTACCTAAAAAACGAACCCTTATTCTGTTTTTCTTTAATTCATCTATTTCTTCTCTAATTACCTTAGAAAAAAGTGACATTAATCCTTTGACTTCTTCTTCTGGTCTATCCCAATTTTCACGAGAGAAAGCGTATAGAGTTAAATAATTTATATTAAAGTCTAAACAATATTCTGTAACTTTTCTCACAGTGTTTACCCCCGCGAGATGCCCCTGAAGGCGCGGAAATGACCTTTCTTTTGCCCATCTGCCGTTTCCGTCCATTATAATAGCTATATGTTCGGGAATAATGTTGTTATCCATCAAGGATTTCTTTTTCCTTTTTTATAAGAATATCTTTTATTTTTTCCGTGTAATGATCCGTTATTTTTTGGATTTCCTCTCTGTATTTGATTTCATCGTCTTCTGTTATTCCGCCGTTTTTTGCCATATCTTGAATATCTTTTATAACATCTCTTCTTATATTTCGTAATGATATTTTCCCCTCTTCGGCAAGACGGTGAACAAGTTTTTTTAACTCATTTCTTCTTTCATCGGTTAGGGGGGGGATAGGAATCCGAAGTATCGAACCATCGTTGGAAGGATTTAATCCCAAATCCGATGATATTATAGCTTTTTCGATATTATGTATGGCTTTTTCATCAAAAGGATGAATTACCATAAGATGTGCTTCGGGGACTGCGATGGATGCGAGTTGATTTATGGGGACTTTTGTGCCATAATAGTCGATTTTTATTCCTTCTATTAACGCAGGAGAAGCTCTTCCGGTTTTAATGCTGGCAAATTCTTCAGAAACTATTGAAAACGTTTTTTCCATTTTCTCAACTAATTCTTTCTTGAGTTCCTTATCCATTTCTTCCTCCTTTTATAATAGTTCCGATATTATTACCCATAATTACTTTTCTTAAATTATTTTTTACCTCACCGTTAAAGACAACCAAAGGTAAATTATGTTCCATTGCCAGTGAAAAAGCTGTTAAGTCCATTATTTTTAAATTTTGTGATAAAGCGTCTTTATAATTTAGTTTTTTGTAAAGTTTAGCATCGGAGAATTTATTGGGGTCTTTATCGTAAATTCCGTCAACATTGGTTGCTTTTAATAAAATATCTGCGTTAATTTGAAGAGCGCGGAGAACGGCGGCGGTATCAGTGGTGAAAAACGGATTGCCTGTTCCTCCGACGAAGATAACTATATGGTTTTTTTCTAGTAAATCAATTGCTTTATCCCTGCTGTACGTACTGCCAACAGAAGACGAAATTGGGATTGCGGATAAAACCGTGCTAGAGATTTTTTTCTTTTTTAAAGTTAAGGAAATAGCTCCGCCATTTATTGTCGTTGCCGCCATTCCAAGTTCATCGAGCTGGGCGGAAGATATTTTATATTTTTTGGATCCTTCTAAACCTCTTAGGATATTACCTCCACCCACAACCAAACCTATTTTTACGCCATTTTTTTGTATTTCTTTGATATCAGAAGTAAAACTATCTAATTTTTCAAAAGAAATAGTATTTTCTTTATCCTTAAGAAATTCTCCGCTTAATTTTATTAATACTCTTTTGTATTTCGGGTTACTCTCCAACCTGGAACCTTTGGAATTTACTTACTAAGATATTTTCACCTATTACCGAAATTTTTTCCTTGATGAGGTCTCCTATGGTTATAGATGGTTCTCTATAGTATTTTTGTTCCAATAGAACTACTTCACTATAAAACTTTTCGAGCTTGTTTTCGATAATCTTTTCCTGCACTTCTTTAGGTTTGTCCAATCTTTTTACCTGATCTTCATATATCGATTTTTCTTCTTTTATTATTTCTTCAGGTACAGATTCCCTGTCTATTGTTATCGGATTATTGGCAACTACTTGCATTGCGATCTCTTTTGCGAGGTTTTGAAATTCATCGGTTCTGGCTACGAAATCAGTTTCGCAATTAAGTTCAACAACCCCGGCTTTTTGGCTTCCGGGATGAACATAGGCATATATAATACCTTCTTTTGCTGATCTGCCCATTTTTTTTGCTGCTTCCGCAATGCCTTTCTTCCTTAAAATTTGAATTGCCTTTTTTACATCGCCATTTGATTCAATTAGGGCGTTTTTACAATCTAAAACGCCAGCGTTAGATTTTTCTCTTAATTCTTTGATGAGTTTAACATCAACTTCCGAAGACACACGAACCTCCTAATTATAGATTTTTCAATACGGGATTTTTTTGTTTTTTACTAAGTTGTTTATTCTTTATCTTTCTCTGATTCTTTGTTATCTTTTATTGGTTGTTCTTCTTCAAATCGTTTTTTCCCTCCAACAATCGCAGTTTCAATTATATTTGTTATTAATTTTATAGATTCAATAGCATCATCGTTTGCAGGTATCGGACAATCTATAGTTTCAGGGTCAGAATTTGTATCTATTATCGCTACAACCGGTATTTCTAATAGATTAGCTTCTTTGATTGCAATGTCTTCTTGATGCACATCGACTACATACAATAAATCCGGTAGCCTTTCCATATTTCTAATTCCATGGAAATGCTTTTCCATTTTATTTTTTTGCCTTAATATTTGGCTTTGCTTTTTTGTAGATAATTCTTGAAAATCTTCTTTTTCAACTTGTTCACAGAGTTGATTGTATTTATTTATGCTGTTTCTTATAACATTGAAGTTTGTAAGTGTTCCGCCAAGCCAACGTTCACTGACATATGATGCACCAACTCTATCTGCAGATTCCCCGATTATATTCTGAGCTTGTTTTTTTGTTCCGACAAAAAGAAATTCTCCTCCCTTTGATGCGATATTGTTTACAGTTAGATAAGCCTCTTTCAATAATTCTACTGACTTGCGTAGGTCTATTATATGTAAACCGTTTTTTTCAGTGTAAATAAAAGGCTCCATTTTAGGATTCCAATTCCTTCTTTTATGTCCGAAATGTGCTCTCGCGTCTAAAAGATCTTTAAATTGTAATGCCACTTTTCCTCCTATCTCTTTGAATGCTGGAAAGCTCTTCTTGCTTTTCGAAGTCCGTATTTTTTTCTTTCTTTAACTCGCGCGTCTCTCGTTAAAAATCCGGCATCTCTTAGTGGCTTTTTGTAATCTTCTTTTATTTTAACAAGACCTTTCGCGACTGAATGTCTCATGGCTTCTGCCTGCCCCGAAAGTCCTCCACCTCTAGCATTTATAGTTATATCGAAATCGTTTTGAACTCCGACCGTTTCGAGTGGTTTTCGTACTTCGTGTACAAATCGATCTGATTTAAGATATTCTTTTACTGTTTGCTTATTTACGGTAATCTTGCCGCTGCCAGGGAAGAAGCGAGAAGTAGCCACAGCATTTTTTCTTCTACCTGTTACAATTGCGAGTACTTCCATTTTTTATCCTCCTACCTCTAATTTCTTTGGCATCTGTGCCGTGTGAGGGTGTTTTTCATCACAGTAAACTTTTAATTTCTTTATGAGTTTCCTACCAAGTCTATTTTTAGGCAACATACCGGAAACAGCATTGATTATTATTCCCTCCGGATCTTTTTCTTTTTTCTCTTTAAAGGGAGTTTCTTTTAACCCTCCAATATATCCGCTGTGCTTTCTGTATAATTTTTGTTCTTCTTTTTTACCGGTCAATTTTACTTTATCCGCGTTGATGATGATAACAAAATCGCCGTTGTCAAGATGTGGGGTGAAGTCGGGTTTATGTTTACCCCTTAATATTGAAGCGGTTCGGGAAGCTACCCTTCCTAAAATTTCACCTTTAGCATCTAAAAGCCACCAATTTTGCTTGATGTTTTCCTTCTTTAATGAGAAAGTCTTCATTTCTTCTCCTTTTATATTTGTACTTTTTTATTTAATCACTGTATATTATGGTTTTAATATATAAAAAAAAGGTATTTTGTCAAGAACTGTTTTATAATTAAAATAGTGGATGAGTATATGCGTATATGTGTAAATGGGTAGGAAATAAAGATAATATGAAAGAAGGAATTTTTTTATCTGTTAAAACCAGACCAGTTTGACCGCCATTTAAGACAGTCAACTCATCTACCCATAGTCTCATTAACTCATATACTTAAACTTAGGCAAAAAAGGTACTTGAATTTTTTGTTTTTTTTATTATAATAATTGTCATGAACGGAAGAAACTACATGGAAAGAATGGTAGAGGAAATTTTGGTGGAAATTTTTGAGGATTATCCTGACTTTGCGGATATTAAGCCCTACAGAGAAGAAATTATGGCACTGGCATTAACTAAGTGTGAACCCTTTTACACAACCAGTGACGTAGGACACGCGGTTGTTAAGACGCGAATGGATAGTTCCGGTTTCCGATCGAAAGTTACCTCTATTGTTTTGGAAGCAATAGGACAGGTAAGAAATAATCCAAGGCAATAAATTTTCTACTAGAATTTGTGTTTAGCTTTGTGTTTATTTTACCTGTTTCATTCCTTTTTTAATTAAGGCTATTATGAAAATCGGGTTTTTTCAGTTTTCACCATTTTTTGGAAAGCCACAAAAAAACTTGAAAATTATCGAAGAAAATATCGATAATGTTGGTAATATCGAGTTGTTAGTTTTCCCCGAGCTTGCTCTTACTGGTTATACTTTTGAAGATTCGGAAGAAGCTTATTCTTTAAGTGAAGAGGTAGGGGGGGAGTTGACCGGAAAATTGATAAATATAGCCCGAAAAAAAGATATTAAAATGGCAGTAGGTTTTTTGGAAAGGGAAGGTAAACATTTGTACAATTCAAGTATTCTTCTCGGAAAAGATGGAATCATCGGAGTTTATAGAAAAGTGCATCTTTTTCGTGAGGAAAAAGCCGTTTTTAAAGCGGGAAATACAGGTTTTCCGGTATTCGATATTGGTAAAGCAAAAGTAGGACTTCTTGTATGTTTCGATTGGATTTTTCCGGAAGCTGCGAGGACGCTTGCTTTAAAAGGTGCGGATATAATACTCCATTCGGCAAATTTGGTATTGCCTTTTTATCAAAAAGCTGCTGTTACCAGAGCTATAGAGAATAAGGTTTTTATAGTTCTTGCCAACAGAACCGGAAGTGAGGAAAGATTTGGAACCCGAAATGTTTTTACAGGAAGAAGTGAAATCGTTGATCCTGAAGGGAAAATAATTTTGGAAGCGGGGGAAGAGGATGAAGGAATCTTTGCGGTCGATATTAATCCGGAAGAAGCAAGAAATAAAAATATAACAGAATTGAATAATATTTTTGAGGACCGTAAGCCTGAATTATATGAAAATTGGGGTTAAAGAATTTTACCACAGAGCACACAGAGAAAAATAAACACACAGAGAACAAGAAAAATATATTTTGTTTTACTAAAACCCACTTCCCAACACCAAAAGAATAATATCTCACACAAAGACACTAAGAACACAAAGAAAAAATATGTTATTTTTTACAACTCACTGCTATCTACTCCCAACTTACTATTTTCTACTATTTGACGATTTTTCAATTTAACTATTTAACTTATACGCTTATAGCTTGAAATTTTAGATATTAGTGTTATGATTATATATAACGGAAGGGCGGGTAGTCGCGCTCTCAATATGAGAGTGAGGAAAGTCCGGACATTGTGGGTAAGGAAAGCTCCCGAAGGGAGGCACCGTAAGGTGACGGAAAGTGCCACAGAAAATATACCGCCCTGCTTTGCGGGGTAAGGGTGAAAAGGCGAGGTAAGAGCTCACCGGGTTTCTGGCGACAGAAACTGTTTGGTAAACCCCTTTCTATGCAAGACAAATTGAGTAGGTTTACTTACCCGGACCTATAATCTCGGGTAGTCGCAAAGATCAATGACTATCTATAACAGAATCCGGCTTATAGCCCTTCCGTTTTCAATTAAAAATCACTCTCACACAGAGCACACGGAGTACACAGAGAAAAATACATTTTTAGGGTGGGGGTTTGTGCCTTAATGTTTTTGTGGTAAATAAGTATTATCTTTACCGCTTAGCCTTTAATATTATCTTAAAAAACTTTTGATATAAGAAATTATTCTATCCTTGAAAACATAAAGATAAAGGTGGTCTGTTGGGAACCATATTATTTTGGGTTTCCCTAAAGCCCTGTGTAAGCGTGTGGTTGCTTGCCTGGGAATAATTAAATCGAACAATCCATTTATCATGAGGACTCTTTCTGGCTCTATTAAGGGTGCGAAAGAGAGAGGATCGAAATAAAGACATACTATATTACTTTTAATATCAAATGGATTTTTACCTTTTTTTACAGAATTAACAAAAGCATTAAGAAGACTTCTTTTTTCAAGACAGCTCTTCTGTGTTATGTTTCTCTGTTTGTATATCTCTCTTACTTTAAACATAACCGGACTTTTCCATGTAAGTATACTGTAATCTCCTCCCGATAAAATAAAGATTCCTTTTTCAATTCTTTTATCAAGCGCCATTGCCATAATGGAAAACACGCTTCCAAGACTTATTCCAATTATTGAAATTTCTTCATAACCGAAACTTTTTAATATGTTTACTGTTTTAATTATATCGAGAGTTCCCTGATTGAAGAAATTAAGAGTAAAAATTCCATCACCAAATGAAGTTAATAAATTCTTATTGGTTTTCCTGTGTCTCTGGTAGGGGAGATCTATATAACAACCTCCTATTGTTTCGGGTACGACACGTAGATAAGTGTCCCATTTTGAGCCGATTTCCATTCCGAGACCATGAACTAATATACAGGCTTTATTCTTTTTTTCTGTGTCTTTTAATAAAAGGTAAACATTGTCGTTTTTTTTATTGAAAGTATTAACTTCCGATTTGAACCTAATTTTATAAAGATTATTTTTTAAATTAGTTTTTTTGAATAAAGGAGTTGATTCAAAAATATCTTTGGGGAGCATCATTGACTGAACTCAAAAAAGATAGTCAGTCAATCCAGTATAATATTCTACCGCAGTTAGGACAAGTGACAACCGACAGATTTTCCTGATCGGGAGATATCATTTGTGTCGGTAAAAGCAAATAGCAACCCTGACATATATTATTTACTACGGGTACAACAGCACTGCCGTATCTTTTTGTGAGTCTCGTGTATTTTCTGTAAATATGGTCTTTTAGTTGTGATACAATACTTTCCCTTGCTTCTTCCATTTTTTTTATATTTCCGATTTCGAAACCGACTTCCTCTTCTTTTATTCTATCTTTACGCAAAATATCTAATTCCTGGAGTGAAATTAAAAGTAATAATTGTTTATCCATATTAAACTCCAAAAAGCTTACTGAGTTCTGTCTTAAATTCTTTTTCATCGTTTATGGAAAATAGTTTTTCATCCTCTGAAATCTCATTGAAAGTTTCCGCTATTTTTCCGAGTAAAATCAAGTATTCTCTTTTAGAAGCATACGGCGGAGCTACTAACAAGAATACCAGGCGTACAGGTTTTTTATCGAGTGCTCCGAAATCGATTGGTTTAACCGGTCTTCCTATCGATACCATTAAGTTTTTAACCACCATACTTCTTGTGTGAGGAATTGCTATGCCATTCCCGATACCCGTAGATCCTATTTTTTCACGCTGAATAACGGCATTGTTTAGCATTTCTTCTTTGTCTTTGCTTGTATTTAGAGCGTGAACCAATTTATTTATTATTTGAAACTTATCCGAAGCTTCAATGTCCAACATTATCTTAGCGTTTTCGAGTATTTTCTTGATAGTACTTATTTCCATAACCAAATAAATTATAATACTCTTTACTCAGTTGTCAATACCTAATTTTAACCACGAGATTACACAAGATTACCCAACCACACCCCAAAATTAATATCGCACTGAGACGCAGAGAACGCAGAGAGACACCACCCAACCCCAATTTTAACCACGAGATTACACAAGATTATCACAAGATTACCCAACCACACCCTACCTTTTAAATTGTGTTTCTTAATTAGACAGGACTAAACAAGATTAACAGGAATTTTGTGGTTTAATCTTTTGCAAAAAAACAAAAGTTAACTGCCAGTTCTACAGCTTCCTTGTAATACGCTAATTTGAAAACCCCAAAAATTGAAAACCCAATGAGAAAATCCCTGTAAATTCCGTAATTCCAACCCCTTTAGGCAAGATGCCAGATTTTTCGTGTGTTAAAACCAAAGCACATGGTTTACACTTTGGAGAGGGGATGGGAGTAAAAA
>CAZKVT010000020.1:0-29001 GCA_964556365.1 uncultured bacterium
TAAATCCTGTTTTTTTTCCGGGCGGAGATATAGGAAGTCTCGCTGTAAACGGAACAGTAAACGATCTCTCGGTAATGGGCGCGAAACCTCTTTACATTTCATGCTCCCTGATAATAGAAGAAGGGCTCGATATGGATATATTAGATAAAATCACAACCTCTATGGAAAAAGCAAGCAAAAAAGCAAATGTGCAAATAGTAACAGGGGACACAAAAGTTGTCGAAAGAGGAAACGCGGATAAAATATTTATAAATACCGCCGGAATCGGAATTATACAAAAAAACACTATTCTATCCGCAAAGAGAATAAAAACCGGCGATAAAATTATTATAAACGGCGAAATCGGAGCTCACGGTTTAGCCGTAATGAGTAAAAGAGAAAATTTCAAAACAAACATAAAAAGCGACTGCGCTCCCCTGTGGGATTTAATAGACGGAATGTTATCCGCGGGCGGCATAAAATTCATGCGGGACCCAACAAGAGGCGGAGTTGCTACTGTTTTATGCGAAATCGCGGAGCAGTCCGGTTTTGGCATCCAGATAAACGAAGAAAACCTGCCCATCCATGATAATGTTTCTTCCTTTTCGGAAATCCTCGGGCTCGATCCTCTTTACATCGCGAATGAAGGGAAAGTCATCGCGATTGTCGCAAAAAACAGAGCTTCTTCTGTCCTTGCAAAAATGAAAAAACACGCCTTAGGAAAAGAATCTTCTATAATAGGAGAGATAACAAATAAAAATAAAAGTAGAGTCGTACTTGAAACAATAATTGGCGGAAAAAGAATTATCGATCGGCTAACAGGAGACCAGTTACCACGCATTTGCTAAGAGATTAAAATGCTAAAAAGGCAAGACGCCCTCATTCTCAAAAGCTATGATTTTAAAAATACAAGTAAAATAATTCATATATTATCTTCGGATTCCGAACGCCTTTCTCTCGTCGCGAAAGGAGCCAGACGCACAAAATCACAATTCGCTGGCAATATAGAACCCCTCAATTTAACCCAGCTTGTATATTACATAAAACCAGGTAAAAATTTAGGGTCTTTAAAGGAAGCATCCCTCATCCAATCACACCCATCTTTAAAAAAAGATCTATACCTCTTAAATATAGGCTGGAGTTTAATCTGGACGGGAAAGAAAATTCCCTCCCCGATGGAAGGTCTTTTTGGATTGGAAAAAAGGGCATTAAGCTTTCTCGACAGAGGATTTAAAGAAGAGGTTTTAGTATATTTTTTCCTTTCTTTATTTACCCTTCAGGGAATCTCGCCCCAAATGGATAAATGTATTGTCTGCGGGTCGAAAGAAACCGATTTTTTTGAGATAGAGGCCGGTGGAACAAAATGCAAAAACTGCGTCACAACAAAAGCAATTCCTTTCAATCCTTTAGCAACAACTTTAAAAGATCTGAAAAAGGGAAGACTACAAACGTGGAAAGAAGTAGAGGAAAAAGATAAAAAAGAAATCCTTGAACTTATTTTGAAATACAGTATTTATCACTTAGGAGACTGGATAAAACGCATAGCTGATATATTGCCATTCACAATCAACCCGTAGGACCGGTTATTCTTCCAATCCCCGATAACCGATAAAGTTTTGCTGCTTTTCTTGTAAAAAAAAGGTTTGTGGAAGTGTCCCATCACAATATCATCTATGCCTTCCGAAAACCTACTTTCCGCGAATGAGTTCAGTTTTTCATGATTTAGCTTCATCCCGTTTGATTTCGCATAAGAACGCTTTGATACAAGTTTAGCTATCTTCAATCCAAGTTCGGGATGAATTAAAGAAAAAAGAGCGCTTGATACTCTATTAGTCAAACAGGTTTTTATCATAAAATTCCTGTCCATTTCATCCCCATGTTGTATCAATATTTTCTTTTTACCAATTCCAATTATTTCCGGACGGGCATGTTTAACAATTCCAATTTCTTCAAAAAATTTTCCTGCCCAGAAATCATGATTGCCCATCCAATAATGAATATCAATTCCCTTTTCTACCGTTTTCTTAAGCTCAAAACATATACTAAAAAAGCTCTTGGGAAGAAAAGACTTGTATTCAAAATAAAAATCGAAAATATCACCGAGCAAAAATAATACATTCCCTGTCTCTCTTACCTTTTTAAGGAAAAGAACAAAAGATTCTATTTCGCCTTTGCTCGACCAATCCTGAAAATGAGTATCCGCTAATATGAATATTTTGCTGCTTTTTTCTATTTTCAACATTTTTTAATAATAAAAAAAATTCTTCCCCCGAACAAATTTTTTGATCGTTTTACAGTTAAAAAAACCATCGTGTATCCTACATATATCAGTATTCTTTCGAGAATAAATTGTTGAGCCGTTACTTATATTTGTTTTTTGTTTAAGCTATTTCCCAAACTCCTCTTTCATCTCACCGATAATCTTCATAGCTTCTTCAAAAAATCTCTTTTTAACAAGACTATTTAAAAGATTCCTATATCTAACCTCTGCGGAAATACTGCCCTCTCTCTCTCCTTCACCCTCCAGCGCGACAGTGTCTCCACCAGAAGATTCCTCAAAAAGACTTTTTTCCTCATTGTCAAGGGCATCTAATATCCCTTCTTTTTTTTCTTCTGGTTTCTTCTTCTTTTCCCTTTTAAAAATTTCTTCAAAAGGAGATTTATTCTGTTCCATCAAGCCTCCTTATCTTTGTATAATTTTAATTTCTCTCCCACATCTTTCAATGTAGGGTCAAGCTCAAGAGCTATCTCCCAATTTGAAACAGCTTTATCTATCATTTCTTTCTGCTCATAAGCATATCCAAGATCCGCATAAACGAAAGCTTCTGATTCACTCCTTTTACTTGCCTCTTTAAATATTTCAATAGCCTCGTCTACGTTCCCTCTATCGAACATAATCATCCCCAAACCAACTTTAGCCTCGATCATATCAGGATTGATTTTCAATACCCTCTCGAATATTTTCCTGGCTTCCTTTTGCATACCTTTTTTAGAAAGTGCGACAGCAAGATTTGTCAATGTTTCCGGGGCTTCCTCATCCAGAAGAACAGCTTCCTTAAGTTGCCTTATAGCGGCATCTACTTTTCCTCCATAATAAGTTCTAACAGCTATATCGTTTAACCGTCGAGCTTCTTCTTTCTTCATTTTACTATCAAATTTTTCTCTTTCTTTTTTAAAATCTCCAACGTATTGTTCCATTAAAATCGCAAGCTGTACCAATCCTTTTGAAGAATCCTTGAACTGCATATACATTTCCTCAAAAACTTTCTGTAAAGTCTCTCTTAAAGCACTAATCTCCTCTTTAAAAGAACCTTCAAGCTTTTCAAAAACTTCACCAAGATGAGATAATCCTTCGCTTGAAACATCTAAGGATTCATCAATTTTATCTGACAATAATTTCTGCAGCTCATCTGTTTTTTCTACCAATTTATCAGGACTGCTCTTTACACTATCGGAAACATTCTCCATGCCGGATTGAACAGTACTTGTCAAAGAAACAAATTCTTCTTCAAGTTTACTATCTAAATTGTTTGCAAAATTTTTGACAATAGAAGAAAGCTCTCCCAGTTTCTCATCGAGAGAAGGCAGCCGCCCTAACTTTTCATCAAGAGAAGTCAAGCGTTCAAGTTTCTCATCGATAGAAGACAAACTTTCAAGCCTTTCATCGAGAGAAGAAAGACTTTCGAGCCTCTCATCAAGAGAAGAAAGATAAGTAAGTTTTTCATCGATAGAAGAAAGCTTCTTGAGTTGTGCGTCGAGCGAAGACAGCTGTTCAAGTTTCTTATCGAGAGAAGAAAGATGTTCGAGCTTCTCACCAAGAATAGATAAAGGATCGAGTTTTGCGTCGAGTAAAGCTCTCAATTCGTAATGGTCATTGTGTTGATTTTTGTTGATAGTTCTTAATATGTCTCTAAGTTCTTGTCTTCTTTGCTCTATTTCAGCAGAATTTTTGATTTTTTGTTGATTTTTTTGCTTAGATTTATCAATATTTTTGTCCTGTTCTTTTTCAGATGATTTGTTTTCGTTTTTCTTCTTTTCTGTTTGCTTTGCGTCTTTATTCGACTTTTTTTCTTCTTTCATAAAACCTCACCTCCTTATAAGAGGCATTATTGTTTTGTGTGAATCGGTTGCTTCTCTCAAGATTGTAGAAGCATATGCCTGTTTTTTTATAGGGTTCATTTCGGTTTTCGAAAGGAGACTTAATGCTAATTCAGGTTTGCCACTGTAAAAAGCAAGAAGAGCTCTTTTTTCCAGAAAATTCTTTTTATTTTCCAAGTTAGACAAACGCCTATATGCACCCCAATAATCCCCGATTTCAGCCTCTATTTTACTTAAAAGGATCTCCTTTGTTTCTCCCTCTATCTCCTTTATTTCTTCAAATGCTTTCTCAAATTCTTCCAATTTCAGGTATAAAAGAACTCTTTCTTCAAGCAAATCCGTCATCTTTAACCTATCAAGCAGAACTTGTCTTCTAACCTCTTCAATTTCTTTTATACTAACTTTAACTTTTTTTCCTCTAAACCATAAAAGAACTTTTTCCTTGTTATTCGGATGTTTAATCTTGTTTAAATATAAATCTGCTTTTTCCATGTCCCGCGCGACAAAGTAAAGATACGCTCCCTCTCGGACTATTTCTTCGTTATCTGAATATTTCTCTAGTAATTGACTATAAAAGGGAACTTGCTCTTTTATCTTTAAGTTTTTTATATACGATATCGCAGCATCCCAATCAGATAATCCGAGACTAATTCTTACAAGCAGAGAAATCATTTCTTCATCATCGGGAGAAATAAAGTCCTTAAGTCTTTCGGCAACCTCGGGAAATTCGTCGAGCAAAGACTCCATTTCTTCCTTGCTTTTTTCCTTATCTCCCACCTGGTATCTTATCTCCGCAAGAGTGACTCTGATAGGTAAAGGAATTGTTCCTTTAAACAAATTCTCGGTTTGAGCTAATAAATATTGCCCTTTTTCCTTAGACCCATCGAAAAAATCATTTACTATAGCAAGAAATGGTGAATTACGTTCTTCATTCGCGAAAATTTCTAATAATTGTCCCACTAACTCCTCTGACAAATCTATTTTTGGCAATGCGGTATTTATTTCTTTAAGCGCGATATCTTTTTTATCCTCGTTTCCCCAATAGGTTTTAATAAAATACTCTAAAGCCTTATGTACATGCCCTAAATCTTTCTCGATGCCCGCCCTTAAGAAAACTATGCTTTTTTCAACATTGGGGTCTTCAAAGTGTTCCATTGCGACTACAGCAGAACTTTTAAGTTTAGGATCGAACCGAATCCCTTTTTCTATTTCGTCTACACCGGATAAGTCTGCCTTTAACAGTTTTACTCTGCCGTAAAAGATCCTTAATGCTGCATGAATCGGAGCAAGTTCAATGAGTTTTTTGCTTTCCTCAAGCATAGCGTCGACCATTGTAGGTTTTTTAGCAAGGGTTTCCTCCAAACAACGAACTGCTTTACCAATATTTCCCGCTTCTTTATACAACCTGTAAAGAGTCATAAGCGTCTCATAATCGGTATCCTTTTCGGATTTAATTTCTTCTAATACCTCTATCGCTTTTTCCGAAAGAGACGCGTCTAAGCCAATCGCTCTTCTAATCAGAGCAGCTGCTTTTGATAATTTCCCAATTTTTGCGTTTGCTTTAGCCAGAGATAGCATTAAGTCGGGCTGATTTTCTAAATCTAAAGAATCCAATACCTGGGAACCCCATTTAATAGCTTCTTCATAATAATCATTTTGAATGAAAATCTTTGTCAATACTCTGGAAATTGCCTCGTTATCCTTTCTCTTTTTGACTTCATTTATTAAAAACGTAGTTATTTCTCCTACATAATCTTTAAATTCTCGGGCCGCGTTTTCAATTTCTTTGCAACCTTTTTTAAACTCACCTTTATGAAAGTATAAAGAAGCGATCATTTTTCTAATCCTGGGTTCATCTTTATAACCCTGTAGATACGTAATGATAAATTTAAACCTCTCAGGGTCTTCGTCGATAGCTTCTTTAAAACTAATCTCAGCTTTATCGTACTCCTCCGACAAACGATACAATTCAGCCAGTGCAAATGGATACGTAAAAGGAGGAAACTCCTGTCTATCCAGATTTTTATAAAAATCCAGAAATTGCTCCGTGTATTCGGGCTTGGTTTTCACTCTTTTATCGAACTCAGTAAGCATAATAGGGATATAATCTGCCGACTCGGAAATTATTAGATTGACTTTTTCAGCGATTTCTTCGGGTTTATCCGGTATTTGCAGCATTAAAGAAACGATTTCTCCCTCTGTACTCACAGGATTCTCTTTTTGAAATTTTTGAAGTTCTACTTTTATTTGTTCTGTTTTGTCCGAATCCAGGGACATTTCCTTGTATATTTGAAGTGCTGCTTCCGTATCTCCTTCTCTCGATAGCAATCTTGCTTTCAAGATTAAAGCTTTTGAAGGCAAACCTTTGCCTTCGAATATCTGGTTTAAATTCTCAAGAATTATACTTGAAGTAGAAGGAGACCGCTCAAAGGTTTTTTCCAAAAGGGAAACAACTTCCCCTTTCCAATCTAGAATACTATAAACTTTTGCAATATTAAGCAGATTGTCTATTTCAGCGGGGACTTTATCTTCCAATTCCTTAACCCTGTTGCCTATTTCTTCATCGGCTACAATTGAAACAGCAGAAAGAAATTCTTTTACCGCTTCAGAGTATCTTTCCTTCTTTACATATGCTGCAGCCAACTGTTTGTGAATGATTGGGTTTTCAGTATCTTTTTTCACCATTTGTTGGTATTTTTTGATTGCATCATCTACCTCAAAGTCGTCAATTAGATCCAGCGCCCTGTCTTCTTTTCCCGTTTCAATCAATAATTCACTCAAATAATCGATTGTTTCTTTAGTTTCTTTCCCATAAGGAGAAAGAATTTGAACGACCTCTTCCTGAAATTTGGGCTCCTCGTTTACAGCTTCACGTAATTTTGAAACCCCTTCTGAATAGTGTTTATCTTTCAGTAGATATTCTCCCAATCCTAATTTTAGATAAGCGTCTCCGTAATTCTCTCTCTCCGCTCTTCTTAATTCAAGTGTTATGATCTCTCTATCCTTGGGTTTCTTCTCCAATATTATTTTGAACAGTCTCAACGTTTCTTTGCTATTTCTGCCTTCATTCATTAACGCATATAAATATAAGTGTGTGAAATCTCTAGGGCTAAAATCTTCTTTATTAGTAAGGATATTTTTAACAACCTGTTCTTCCCTTTTAATAAAAGCTTGTTTACTCTCTTCGCTAATCTCTCTGAAAAGATCGTATACTCCTTCGAAATCGTTTCTTGTAGCCCATTTTTCCATAAGATATTCGGCGAGTCGATCCGGCTTACCTCTACCATAAAACAAATCCTCTACTTCTCCGATTACCTTTTTTTGAGCTTGAGCAGAAAGAGCGGCACCTTTCTCCGCCCAAATTATAACTTCGTTTAACTTATCGACGGCATGATAAGTGTGCATGATTTCAAGAATAAGGGGAAGATCAGAATTCTGGTTCCTTAAAGCACTCTGTAAAATTTGAACAGCTTTAAGATAATCTCCTTTTGTCGATACCCTTCGGGCCTTATCAATTAGATTTGACTGATCTCCAAAAGTAAACATAGGTAACTTAGAATATAATAAAAACAAAACCTAAGTCAAGAGTTATGTTCCGTAAAAAAGGAACCACGCGATTGCACAGATTTTCACAAGACTTTTATTTATTTTTCCCACCCAACCCACAAATCTCTTCATATGTAGAACATGTAGTACTTTTAATTTTTACTTGTTGGAACCTGGTCCCATGTCCCCAAAATAGGTCACAGAGACACAAATTATACAAAGAAAAATGTTATTGTTTTCACTCAACTATTCAACAATTTAACGATTCAACGATTCAACTGAGATTCGAAGAATCTATGTATTCAGCATTCAGCAACACAAGTACAATTCTTCCCTTCTTTTTTCGCGAGGTAAAGAGCTCTATCCGCAGCCGCTATAAGATCTCGTTTATTATGAGCGTGTTTCAATAACTCGGAAACCCCGACTGAAATCGTAACATTAAATTTGAGATCATCCTGAGAAATAAACTCTTTACTTTCTATAGAATTACGCAAGTTTTCTGCAAGTTTATAACCTTCTAAAGACCCAGTTTTTGGCAAAATAATGGCAAATTCTTCTCCTCCATATCTCGCCAGTATATCAGAGGATCTAATTCTATCTTTCATTAAACCACCAACACTCTTTAAAATCATATCTCCGTTCTGATGTCCAAACTGATCGTTTATCATCTTAAAATTATCTAAATCTATCATAAGTAAGGTGATCGGTTCTTCACTACGCTCAGCTTCTGCAATTTTATTATCCAATATTTCCTGAAAAAAGCGGTGATTGTATGCCTCAGTTAAACCATCTCTCATGGCTTTTTCTTCTTCAAGATGATATAAAAATGCTTTTTCTACAGAGGAGGCAGCTATATCAGCCATAAGATTTAAAATCATCAAATCTTGGTTCCGGTCAAAACAGTCCTTACTTTTCGAAAGCAGCAGAATTCCTCCTTTTACGTCGCCTCTAAAAGGTGAAAACAATAAAGATTTCGCTTCGAAATTTCTTTCTTCCGGAAATAAAATAGGCCTTTTTGTCTCCGCGGAAAGATCTGATTTACAAAGGGAAATATTTTTTTCGAGAGCTGCCGCGACGATGCTGAGCCTTAAATTCTGGTAATATCTCCTATCGTCTTCTTCTGTTATATAATACTCCTTCCCTTCTTTCAGTAGAAAAATCGCCCAAACATCCTGGAAACTACTTTTGATAGCCTCGAATATACTTTTTCTTACTTCTTCCAACTTAATTTCTCCAGCCACTCTCTCTGTAAGAGTTAAGAGTGAACGCAACCTAAAAACTTCAAGCATTGAAGCGTTCATATGCCGGTAAAAGGAAAATAACGTTGACAAACCTTTAGCAACACTTGATAACATCTCCTTATCTCTTTCGCCAAAAGGTTCCTTATTTTTTCTGTCTATAACAAGAATTCCTATAACTTCATCCAGGAACTCAATCGAACCAGCCATAAAGCATTGTATATGTTCTTCATTTTTATAATAACCTAAATGACTCGATGAATGAATAAAATCGTTATTCACTAAAATACCGGAATTGTTTAGAAACCAGGATAATGGACCTGTGCCGATTGAAACTTTCTTCTTTATCTCTCCGCCGCTTTCGGCGATGTGAACCTGCATACTATCTGTTTGATCCTTTTTTATTAAAAGCACAACACTAAAAGGATCAAACATCCTCACTAAAATATCTAAATTCGCGGACAAGGAGTCATCAAACTTAGCTGGTATAGTAACAGGTATTTCTTGTTCAGGAAGGATTCTAACATTGTTGTTCACTTGCGCTGGATTAGATCGCGTAGCTGGCCTAAAAATGTTTTTGCTGATTAATTTAGGTTTCATAAAATATAAAAAAATCACAACACCATAAAAAAACAAATACGATATTAGTGGTTGGGTATGAAACAGCGATAGCAAAGGCAAAATCAGCCACCAGGGTTTAAGCTGTAAACCTCTTTTATTTAATATAAAAAGGACAGGAATATACGCTACAAAAAGAGGAGAGGACATACCTCCCGCCAGTTGCAGGGCAAAAGCAATACCCGTCATGGCAAAATAATAAGATATAGCTTCATTGTCTATAATTATACAATATAAAATAGTCATCGCTAAAGCCGCAATCCAAATGGGCAAAGCTAAAGGGAAGATAACAAGTAATAAATATCCCAAGAAAAATATACCCGCGAACAACTTATGTAAATTCATCTAAAATAATACTTTTATATTTCAATCTTGTCAAGTACAAAGAAAAAAGAAGATCTTTGTCGAATTTGAAAATTTTATAGAGAATTTCTTCAACTGCCCTCTTGACATAACATTAATTTTGACAAATAATAAAAAGTACATTACCATGAAAAAGAACGAAAAACTCCAAAAGGAATTTGACTGGGATAAAATCAAAAAAACCCTCAGGGAAACTGTTAACGAATCCGCTTTTAAAGCCTGGTTCGCTAATATGGAGTTAGAAGAAACAAGTGAAAACGACGTCTATTTTAACATTCCCAATACTTTTACCCAACATTGGATAACAGAACATTTCATCAATGACCTCAATTCATCCATTAAAGAGGTTACAGGTCAATTATATAATATACATTTTCTGGTTAATAAAAAATTAGACACGGTTCATATTAAGGAAGAAGCCAAAAGAGAAGTAAAAAATATCAATCAACAACCTTTACTATACGATAAATATACTTTCGACAATTTCGTTGTAGGAGATAATAGTAAATTCGCTCATGCGGCAGCTATGGCAGTATCCAACGCCCCGGGAAGAGAATACAATCCTCTCTTTATATACGGAGGAGTGGGGTTGGGCAAAACACATTTATTACAAGCAACCGGCAATAGAGTTTATTCTCAATATCCTAACTTACGGATACTTTATACTCAAACTGAAGAATTTCTTAATGAAATGATAAAATCTATTCAAGAATATTCGACCGTACAGTTCAAACAAAAATACAGGGAAATAGACTTGCTGTTAATCGACGATATTCATTTTTTATCCGGAAAAGAAAGATTACAGGAGGAATTTTTTCACACTTTTAACGCGCTTTTTGAGGCAAAAAAACAAATAGTGATAACTTCCGACAGGCCCCCAAAAGAAATAACCGGTCTCGAAGAAAGAGTAATTTCGAGATTTCATTGGGGATTAATGGTAGATCTACAACCACCGGATTTTGAAACGAGGTTGGCTATTCTACGTTCAAAAATCCAGAGCGATAATATTCAAATTAACGATAGTGTTATCAATTATATAGCATCGAACATTAAATCTAACATTAGAGAATTAGAAGGTTGTTTAATAAAATTATTGGCACACTCTTCTATTTATAAAACAGATATCACTGTGGAAGTCGCCACTAAAGTTTTGAATGATTTTATAAAAGAAAAAGAAAAAAGAATTACACAAGAAAGAATTATTAGAACAGTGTCGGATTTTTATAACATAGATATAGAAGAAATCAAAGGAGATAAAAGATCGAAAAGTGTAGTAGAAGCTCGCCAGATAGCTATTTATCTCGCGCGAAACTTAACAAATCTCTCTTTAAAAGAGATCGGTAATGGTTTCGGAAAAAGAGATCATTCCACTATTCTACATTCTTTCAACAAAATAGAAAATTTAACAAGGAAAAACAAGAGGATAAAAGGCGAAATTTCCACAATCAAAAACAAATTAGCGAATGAATGATACAATGACACTACTTAATAAACAACTTATCCACACAACAAATGGAAAACAATTAAATAAAAACGTAACAATAAAAAAGGCAGCAGAGTTATCCACTTATCCACAATGTATACTACAACTACAAAATTAATATATTATTATAAGTAATAGAAAAAGTAAAAGGAGGAAAAATGTTATTTTCGATAAATGCTGAAGAATTCGTTAGAGAATTTAAACCTATAATCCAAATTGTCCCGGTTCATACAACCTTTCCAATATTATCTAATGTAAGGATAAAAATTGAAAAAGAAAAACTTAATATTTTTGCCACTGATCTTGATACATCTTTAATCTACAATACCGACTCTTGTAAAATAGAAAAAACGGGGACAATTATAGTACCCGCAAAAACTCTATTTTCTATAATGGGCGAAATAAAAGGAGAAACAACTTTCCATAAAGAAGAAAATAGGGTTAAAATCGAATACAATAAAGGTTATTTTTATTTGCCTTTGATGGAAGAGGAAGATTTTCCTTCGGAGCCTGTAATTACAGAAGAAGAAACCTATGAGGTTGATAAAAATGCTTTTGAAGAAGTTATAGATAAACTTGTTTTTATAATTCCTGAAGATTCATCTAAAAGAAAAATGAGCGGTATGTTGTGGGAGTATAAAAACAAAAACTTAAGATTAGTAACAACAGATAGTTTTAGTCTCGGGTATAAAGATATAAAAATAAATCTTGGTGAAAATCCTTTTCAAGTGGTTGTTCCTCCGAAAGTCTTAAGACAGCTTTCTACTTTTAATGCAAAGAATATAAAAATAGGGGTCGATGAAAGTAGAATATATTTTTTTGGGGATAATTTTATACTTGTTTCCAATTTAATAAAGGTTGATTTTCCAGACTATAGGACGGTAATATCAGAAAAAACCGATAACATTCTTACATTAAAAAGAGAATTGTTTCTTTCTTCTCTTAAAAGAGTTTCTGTTTTTTCTAATGATAGACCTAAAACTGTTAATTTGAGTTTGGGTGAAATTTTAAATATTGAGGTTTTTTCGGAAATAGGAGAAAGTAAAGAAGAAATAGATGGACAGTATAAAGGTGAGAAGATTAATATTGCTCTTTCTTCTAATTACCTCATTGGCTTTTTAAGGAAAATTAAATCTTCTCAAGTTATTTTAAGTTTCGAAGCAAAAAATAAACCTGTTACTATAGAAGGAGAAAAACAAGAGATTTTTTACCTCTTAATGCCTATAACAATAGAATAAATTAGTGAGTTAAAAAAGATTTCTTTAAATTATACAACTTTTTTAATTTTGTTTGCCTTTAGACATTTTGAACAAACGTATACTTTTTTAATCTTATTATTGATTTCTGTTTTTATTTTGTGTAAATTTGGTTTTTGTGTCCTTTTAGTTTTCCTCTTTGAATGACTAACCAAATTACCAAAAGTTGTTGTTTTACCACAAACAAAACATCTCTTCCCCATTATAACTCCTTTTTTCCTGGTATAATAAAGGTAAAATCCATTTTGTCAATACCATATACTAAAATGGCCAATCCTATTTTCATGTAAATTACTATGATCTTTACGGTCTTGACTTTTTAAAAAATTACTCTATACTAAATATAATGATAACAAAGGAGGCGGTATGAACAAAATATTGGTGACAGTTTTAGTTCTAACTATCTTAATTATAGGCTGTGCTTCCAGAGGAGTTACTGAAGCACACGGTATAAAGATTCCGGATTGGTATATTGAAACCACGCAAGATGATAATTATATATTAGGTAAAGCGACTGCTACTTCACAAGATTTACAGATTGCTAAAGATAAAGCAAAGCAGCAAGCAAGACTCGAGATAGCAGCGGAGATTGAATCTCACATTAATGGTTTAATAAAGAAATTTGAAGAGGAGGTGGGGGGAGCCGAAGAAGGAGAATTTTCAGAACAATTCACTCAAGTTTCTAAAAATGTTGTGGACCAAAGTCTTGTAGGTTCAAGAGAACGCAAACAGAAAATTATAGAAGAAGGAAAGGGATTTAGGGTGTTTATGATGATGGAATTGCCGATTGGTAAAGCAAGAGAAGAGCTTTTAAAACAGTTATATTCGGATGAAAATCACCAGCTATACACCCGTTTTAGAGCGTCTCAATCTTTTCAGGAATTAAAAGAAGAAATTGAGAGTTTAAGAGAATATAAAAAAGGGGAAGAAGAAGACTTCAAGAGTTTCGAGTAAGGTATTGTTATTGCATAGGTAAAAATATTTTTACCTCCTTATTATTTTAAGTTTTAATGGTTTAGTTGAGCTCTGCAGTATTTCATATACTGCAGAGCTTTTTTTGTTAATAAGCCCTAAAAGCCTTGCGAAAATCGAAAATTATGGTAAATTATATATAGGATGATTTTTAAAGTAAAAAAGAGTAAAAAGTATCGTCCATTAGTAACAGTAATAATCTTTATGCTCCTTTTAATACCCCCACACTTTTTATCTTCACAACCTCAGATAAGGTGGCATAAAGAATACGAAGAGCTACGTCATCAGGCTTTGTTATATGCTCGTTCTAGTGGAGTTAGAGGGGATAGCGAAACGATAAAAATGGCTTATGATTATTCTGTTCGTTTTTGGATGAGATGGCCTGTGGTTGTTCGCTGGATTCAAGCTGAAAGTTCTTTTATCCCTAGCGCTACGAGTAAAGTAAATGCTAAAGGACTTACTCAGGTGATGACAAGCACTGCTTCTTATATAGGTGAAGTCCTGTTGTATTCAGGGTCTGTTGGCTTAACGATAGAAGAAGAAGAAAAATTGAGTGAAATGGATTATAATTTATATAAAGTTGAAGATAATCTTCTTCTTGGTTTTTCTTATCTTAAGTTTTTATCTATGTTTTCAAGGAATCCTGAGGAAGCTTTGGCAAGATATCTCGCAGGAAAAAGATGGGTTGACTTTATAGACTCAAGGTACGTTAGAAGCATTTCTGATGGTAAACCGATTACCCTTGATGCGGCATTATAGATGTTAGTAGAATCCCACATCACCTAAAACTTTTTTACCACAGAGTACACAGAGCACACGGAGAAGCATAACACTTTTCAGTGTCTAATTGTAAATTGGAATTTGTAAATTGTAAATTGAAAAACAGAACTAGTACGCAGGTAGACGTCGATTTATAGAGTTATTTATTTCTTCTATACCTTAAACACTATACCCTAGACAATAACCACAAAGACACAAAGGGCATAAAGTTTATTTTTTTTTCTAGCTAACAGCGAAAGGCCAAGCGCTTAGTTCAACGAAAAATCACACAAATAGCACAAACCTTTTTTACATAAAAAACAAAAACCCCCTTGACAAATAAAAAGTTTTTAGTATAATGCTTTATGAAACAAAGTACTTTGTGTAAGGCGAATTAAGGAGATGATTGGCAAAATGAGTAAATGTGAAAATTTTTGTGTTAAAAATTCAAAAAGGAGTTGTTGTAATGTTGTTTTTATCTTTGTTTGTTTTTGGTTACAGTCCTTATTATCAGAATGACATGGGTGGTTCTTCTCTTGGTATGGGTGGGGTTCCTATAGGTCTAAATAATAGTGTCGAGTGTGGATTGTATAATCCTGCTGCCTTTTCGAGTACCGAGAAACTGAATGTTTTTGCGGGTTGTAAGTTAACTAAAGGAGAAATGTCTTATGTTGTTTATCCAGAGGATTCTTTGCGATTAGATTACGCTTTTCCTGACTATCTGGGTGTTGCTCTCCCCTTCGGAGGTGATTGCTTCTTGAGCGTATCTTTATCTGTGCCTTATAAGTTTGTGAGAAGAGATTCTATAACAATTACAGTTGTTGACACCTCTGGGTTTAAAACCTTTCCTGGAGAGTATATTCAATCGGAAAGATTTTATTTTTTAAATACAACAATAGGAAAAGCAATAAATGACAAGTTTTCTGTTGGTGTGAATATGGGTCTGTTCTGGGCGCGATCAAGGGACTATGGTGTCGTTTATGGTCCTGAATATGATGAAAACTTTATTCATATAGATAAATATGGCATTGAACCCTGCCTGGGTTTACAATATAAGGCGAGCGATATTCTTTCTGTTGGTTTTCTTGTTAAAAAAGGCCTTGGAAAAGCTTATAGAGTAGATCTTGATGGTGCGGTATACTCTAGTGCGTCCGACGAAAGATTGCCCCTTGTTCTGGGATTAGGAGCCGGGGTTAATTTAAAAGACAAAATATATCTTAATGTTTCAGGGGAATATATGTGGGAATATATACGTTGGACATTGGCGTATCCTGACCTCAATTGGGAGGCGGTTGATTATAGAAGTATAATCAGATTGCATCTCGGTGGGCAATACAGGTTCAATGATTTGCTGTCTCTGAGCGCAGGTTTTTATACCGAGCCTTCTCCGGTAAAAATTGCCTCTGGTTATGATCAGGGTAGTTGGGATCAGATGTTTGTGACCGGAGGAGTCGGGCTGGACTTTGGACCAGTTGCACTGAATCTCTCAGCGGCAAGCAGTGCTCTCATAAAAAAAGATCCTTCTTTTAGAGAAGAAAATCATTTAAATGTCTCTTTGGTTTATAGATAGAAATAATTAGTATCCTTTCACTCTTTGAGTAACGTCTCTTCATTAAAGCCCACATTCCCCTTCCTCTGTGGGCTTTAATGTTAAGAGTTTTGTTATGACAAGGAAGAAGAATTAGAGCATTTTAACCATTATTTCCATTGCGGCACCCGATATCAGAGGAAGTGTAAAGTTATCGTCGATACCGAAAGGAAAGAATTCGACAAGAGAAGCAACAAGTGCCCCAACAACGAGCACAATAAACGAGGGTTGAGGTAAAAGAAAGGATACGCATAAACATATAATAAGGCAGGCAAGGCTTCCTTCTATTGTCTTTTCCGTGTCGAGTCGATTTTTGCCCCACCTAACACCGATTATATGTGCAGCGGTATCTCCTAAAGAAAGAAAAAGTAATACCGCAATTGCTATCCATTTATCGAAAAAATATACCGAGAGGAAAGCCGCAACAACATAATGAGTGGCGGCTGTTAATGTGTTTTTCTCTTTCGGCCAGATTAATTTACCGAAGAAATGATCGAAACGAGAACCTATTATTTTAATCTCGAGCCGCAGAAAATCGATGAATAAAAACAAGATTCCCAGCACACACAGACCTATAACCATTGGAAACCTGGGTAAGAAAAGATAAGAAATGGGAACCACAATAGTTGAAACATGGAGCAATTTTCTGATCATAATATACTTGTTTAAAGTTTTCATATTGGTAGAAATTAATCTCAATCATATTAATGTCAAGTTTTAAGTTGTCTCAATATTTTTTTCTAAAATTAGATTTTTTTATAAAAAATCGTAGAATCGCCCCTTGACTTATGAGAGGCGTTTTTTATTATAAGATAACATATAAAAAATGCAAAAATTGAGGTCTTTTACACTAACAGTTGACGCTATAAGGTTTTTTCGGTATTCGAAAAAAGTGAATGTTTCGTACTCTTGATAAAATAATGATATATTTTAGTAGTAAAGGAGGGGGTTGATCAATGGAATGGCTTATTAGAAAAAGGTCCGGCAAAGTCGTTTCGTACGGTAAAAAGAAGATAAGCGTTGCTATTTCTAAAGCTCTGAAAGCGATAGGATCTAAAGAAGATCCTAATTCTATAACAAATCAAGTTGAGACTTCACTGTATATGAATTTCTTCAGGGCTGGTAATGTTCCCACGGTAGAGGAAATTCAAAATTATGTAGAAGAAACCCTCATGCTAAGAAAATTGCCGGATGTGGCAAGAGCTTATATTCTTTATCGAGAAAAGAGAAACGAAGCGCGTAAAGTTGAAGATGTCTTCAGGGATGTTGAAGGGATTATGGGTAAGTATTTAAAGAAAGAGGACTGGAGAGTGCAGGAAAATTCAAACATGAATTATTCTCTTCAAGGGTTAAACTTTTATGTTTCTTCATCTGTGACCGCAAGGTATTGGCTTGGTAAAATTTATAGCCCAAGAATTAGAGAGGCGCACAGTAGCGGAGATTTTCACATACATGACCTTGGTATTCTTGGTCCCTATTGTGTGGGTTGGGATCTAATGGATCTTTTAAAAGAGGGATTTAGAGGAATGAGCGGTAAAGTCGAATCTTCGCCCGCAAAACATTTAAGAAGCGCATTGGGGCAGGTCGTTAATTTTATTTATACCCTTCAAGGTGAGGCAGCTGGCGCGCAAGCCTTTTCTAATTTTGATACCTTTCTTGCTCCATTTGTGCGCTTTGATAATCTGGATTACAAAGATACAAAACAAGCTTTACAGGAATTTTTATTTAATATAAATGTCCCAACCAGAGTCGGTTTCCAAACGCCTTTTTCGAACATCACTCTGGACCTTAAGGTTCCTAATAGTTTTAGAGATACCAGAGTTATAATTGGCGGAAGAGAAAAAGACGCCACTTACGGAGATTTTCAGAAAGAGATGAATGTTATAAATAGAGCTTTTGCTGAATTGATGATGGAGGGTGACGCTAAGGGTAGAATTTTTACTTTCCCTATTCCTACATATAATATAACAAAGGATTTTGAGTGGGATAACGAAGAGCTTCAACCTATATGGGAGATGACTGGTAAATATGGTATTCCATACTTTAGCAATTTTGTTTCGTCTGATATGGATCCTGAAGATGCCAGAAGTATGTGTTGCAGGCTCAGATTGGATAAAAGAGAATTGAGAAAGAGGGGAGGTGGACTTTTTGGTTCTAATCCTCTTACCGGTAGTATAGGAGTTGTGACTATCAATCTCCCGCGGCTCGCTCATCTTGCGAGCGATAAGGAAGATTTTTTTGATCGACTTTCAAATATTATGGAGACGGCGAGAGAATCTTTAGAATTAAAGAGAAAAATTGTTGAAGATTTTACGGAAGAAGGATTATATCCTTACACAAGGTATTATTTAAGAGAAATAAAAGAGACAATAGGCTCTTTCTGGGCAAATCATTTTTCTACTATAGGTCTAATTGGGATGAACGAGGCATGTATAAATATGTTTGGAAAAGGATTGATGACGGAAGAAGGAAGAGAGTGGGGAATAAAAGTGCTTGAATTTATGAATAAGAAAATTTCTGAGTTCCAGGAAGAAACAGGCAATCTTTACAATCTTGAAGCATCCCCTGCAGAAAGCGCTTCTTACCGTTTGGCAAAAGCAGATAAGGAAAAATTTCCGGATATTTACACAAAAGGTACAGTTTACCCTTATTACACAAATTCCGTACATCCACCTGTAGATGAAGTAGATGATATATTTGGCGTACTTGAACACCAGGATCCCCTGCAGGCGTTATTTACCGGAGGGACAGTTGTCCATATTTTCCTGGGAGAAGCTATTGAAAACTGGGAGACAGTGAGGGATCTTACTAAAAAAATAGTGAACAGGTTTACTTTGCCGTATTTCAGCTTTACACCTACTTTTTCTATTTGCCCGGTCCATGGATATATTTCAGGGGAACATTTCTTCTGTCCATATCCACATACAGAAGAAGAATTAGAAGAATTCGGACAGGTAGTAGAACTCGATAGAGTCGCACTGAAAAGAATGAAAGAGGGCGCGTATAAAAGAATCGAGAATGAAAAATCGGAAAAAGGAAAAATGGAAGTTTTTTTAAATAAGGCAAAATAGAAGAAAGGAGATATCTTGGTAGAAAATATAGAAGAAAAAAGTTTGGAAAGAGAAAAAGTTTACGCGGTAAGAGCCGAAGTTTATTCCCGAGTTGTTGGTTACTACAGACCGGTTCAAGACTGGAATGAAGGCAAAAGAGAAGAATTCAAGGAAAGAAAGTATTTAAAAACAGAAGATAGCAATAATTGATTAAATCTTTTTTAGGTACCAGTATAATAGAATATCCCGGGAAAATTGCGTCAGTAGTTTTTATTGGTGGGTGCAATTTACGATGTCCTTTTTGCCATAATTTAGACCTTGTTTTGCCGGAACTTATAGAAAAAATTCCCGATATCCCAGCCGAACAAGTGATCGAGGACTTAAAAAAAAGAAAAGATTTTATAGACGGAGTGTCCTTTACCGGGGGAGAACCACTTCTTTTCCCCGGATTGCCCGACTTTTTTGCAAGGATTAAAAAGGAATTGGAATTGGATATAAAACTTGATACTAATGGGACTTTGCCGGATAAATTAAGAGAAGTTCTTTCTGTTGTAGATTATATCTCTATGGATATAAAAACTTCACCGGAAAAATATCCTTTAGCGACCGGCAAGAAAGCAAAGTTTGAAGATATAGAAGATAGTATTGAAATAATAAAAGGGACAAAGGATTATGAATTTAGGACTACGATGGTTCCCGGAATTGTAGAGAAAGAAGATATAAAAAAAATATGTACAAAAATTAAAAAAGTCAAAAAGTATGTTCTTCAGGGTTTTAGAAACGCAAAAACCCTTTCTCCTGAGTTTTCAGAAATAACCCCATACCCCAAGGAATATTTGATGGAAGCTTCAGAGCTTTTAAATGATTGTGCGGAGTTAGTTAAGGTTCGCGAATAAAGAGTTGAACAAGCCCACTAAGTTTGTCTTTCTATTTTTTCTTTATACTTAAGATTTCAGGCAAAAGTTTACCACTTTTATAGATTTGTTTATCGATCAAAAAGAAGACTGCAAAATAAACAATCATACTTCCCATACCTAAAATAAAACCGGCAAGGTCTGTTTGCCAGATTTTTTTGCCGATGAGGACTCCACTTATCAGAACGAAAAGAGGAAGAAGAAAATTCACAATAATCGCTATATAAAAGCTTCGATTTTTTGTGCCAATTCGTACAATGTCTCCCGTTTTTGCGCCCTGGCTATTTATGCAGACTATTTCTCTTTCTTTTTTGTCGATACGGCAAAATTTGGAGAATTCACAGGAGTCACAGCCTTCGGGTAATTTTATTTGAACTGTCGCTTGATTTTTATTTGTTTTGATAACCTTACCTATTTCTTCCATAATTTATATTGACACGATAGAACTAAGTAGTTAGATAGTTAGGCCGTTGGATCGTTAGATCGTTAAAAAACCCAAACCAACGAAACAACAAATCAAAATATAAACCCTATATCCGAAAGCCCAAAAATCTATTTACCATTTTTCTATTTAACTATTTAAGCAATCCGAAGGATTTTTATCATCAAAACAAATCCGTGCTGAGGTAACGTTCTCCGGTATCGGGTAGGATTACAACAATCTTTTTTTCTTTGGACAAATTTTTTGCTATCTGCAATGCAGCCCACAGGGCAGCCCCGGAAGATATTCCGGCAAAAATTCCTTCTTTTCTGGCAAGCGCTCTTGCCGTTTTATACGCGTCTTCGTTTCTGACAGTTATTATCTCATCGATTATTTTTTCGTTCAAAACACGAGGGATAAAACCTGCCCCTATGCCCTGGATTTTGTGAGAACCCGGATTGCCTCCCGAGAGAACAGGAGAACTTTCGGGTTCCACAGCGACGATGAAAACTTTTCTATCCTTAATTTTTTCTTTTAGAACTTCCCCCACTCCGGTTAACGTACCGCCTGTTCCGACACCTGCGACAAAGACATCTAGTTCCGGTACCTGTTTTAGGATTTCTTTTGCTGTTGTTTTTCTGTGTGTTTCGGGATTGGCTGGATTTGTAAACTGCCCCATACGAAAATATCCTTTTTCTTTTTCCATTTCAGCCGCTTTTTCTATTGCTCCTTTCATTCCTTTTGCCCCCGGGGTTAAAAGAACTTTCGCTCCCAGAGCTTTTAGTATTTTTATTCGTTCCTTACTCATAGTGTCGGGCATAACGAGAATTAGTTTGTATCCTTTTACCGCGGACACGTAAGCAAGTCCTATTCCCGTGTTACCGCTTGTGGATTCTATTAGAGTGTCTCCGGGATGAATTTGTTTTTTTCTTTCCGTTTCTTCAATCATGTGTAGAGCGATTCTGTCTTTGATAGAACCAAGGGGATTAAAGAATTCCAATTTGCAGTAAATTTCGGCGGAATTTTTAGCAGGAATTTTGTTAAGTTTTACGACAGGTGTTTCTCCTATGAGTTCAAGGATATTTTTTGCCACTCTGCTCATTTTAAAATTTTGTTCTTTTTTCGAGACGAGGGTGTTCTGCGACGAAAACAGAAGTGTAATCGGGGATGTTTTCAGTTATCCAGGAATTAGCCCCGATATTTACATGATTGCCGATTTTTACAGGACCCAGTATTTTAGCTCCCGCTCCAATTACAACGTGATTCCCAATATCGGGATGTCTTTTGTAATCTTTTTTTATTTCTCCTTCTTTTTCCTTTTCGAAATGTAAGACACCAAGAGTTACATCCTGATAAATTCTGACCCAATTGCCGATAACCGCAGTTTCTCCTATTACGACACCCGTTCCGTGATCGATAAAAAAGCAATCTCCGATTTCGGCTCCCGGATGGATATCTATTCCAGTTTCTGAATGAATGACCTCAGAAATTTCTCTGGCATATCCTTTTGCCCCGAATGTATATAGCAGATGTGAAACCCTGTGAATTTCGATAGCAAGAAATCCCGGGTAAGAACGAATTATCTCGGTATAGTCTTTTGCCGCGGGGTCTCCCGAGTAAGCGGCTTCGACGTCTTTTTTAAGTTTTTCTCTAATTTGCCCTAAATTATTTAAAACATTAGCGACAATTTTTTCTGCTTCTTTTTTACTTTTAACGTAAGGGCTTATTCCTTCAGCGAAAAGATTTCCCAGTTCTTCCATTGTTTCGATTAGTTCTTTACTGTTTTCTTTTTGTGTAAGTTTTCCGCAATTCCAGTATGTCGGAAAAAGGACCTGTTTTATTAAATTTATTTCTTCGAAAGGATATTTTCTCGAAGAGAACTTTTGCTTTGTATCCGTGAGAAAAACTCCGCTATCTTTTTCGTAAGACAGAAGTAGCTCTTTGATTGCCTTGCTTTCCTTTTTTAAATCCATCACTTATCCTCCAGTTAAGATATAAATAAACAACCCATAATTGTCAAGGTTTTATAGCCAACCTTTTTATCGCACAGAGCCACAGAGAACACAAAACCCAATATACTCTTTTATTTGGCGCTTTAACAAAAACGCAAAAACCTTCTTGGAATACTATTAAGCGATTGGTTATCAATTAGTTATCTGGGCTATTGTTGGTTTTTAAGTTGCGCTTTGCATGGTTTGCATAGGAAGCTTTTGTCCGATATTAAAAGCACGCTTGACAGAAGGGTTGTTTTCTGTTACAATGTTGGCGATAGGAAATGTTTTTTAAAGGGGGTTTAAATGATTAGAAAAAAGCATTGGTTGTTATTCGCTCAGTTTGCGGTTGTTGTGTTTTTCTTTGTGGTCAGTCTTTCTTGTTGTCGAAAAGAAGCAGAAGTAGAAGAGTCAAAAACTATAGATGAGTGTTTGGTCAAACAGGGAATTCTAAAATTTAATGAGTCGGTTCCACAGCGTTACAGTGTAACCTCGACTATATATAATCGAGATATGACGGAAGGTGTTGTAAGCAGCATGCAAATAAAAGGAACATTTACTCGTTACGTACAAGAAAAAGAAGTCTTTTGCAGGTGGAATGATGTTATGCTGATATCCACCAGAGATACGTCTGGGAAATTTCCGGACGGAAAACCTCTGGATTATATGGAAGGATTTACTTATACTCTTTCCGAAGCAATCTTGAAAGAAGCTTTTTACGAAGATTTTCCTACGGAAGACAGAAATTTTATGAAAACTCTTATTTGGGATGTTCCCTGGATAGAGGTTGCATATTTAGCTATGGATAATATTGAGTACAACAAGCCATATTTTTCTGATGATTTAGAAGGAAAGGAAGTGAAAGTACAAAATTTCGCGCTTTTAAAAACAAAAAATCTAAAGTTAAGCTGGACGGGTATAGCAAAGAGACATGGAGAAGAATGCGCTTTGATAGAGTTTAAATCTCTTTCAAATCCCGTAGAATCAAAAACGGACATTTTGAGCGTGAAAGGAAGATCTTGTTGTTGGGGCAGTTTTTGCGTTTCCTTGGATGATCACGAGGTTGAGTATGCAGTGGTGAACGAAGACGTTATAATGGAAATGAGCCTTTCCGGCAATCCTCTCGGACAAATATTAAATATGCAGAGAGAAGTAATTTTTAATAAAACGAAATAATTTTCTTTACGGGCAGATTTTGCTACAGTAATTTCGAAATGAGGAGTAATTTATGAGTTTGTTTGGAGGGATAGAAGCTGGTGGCACAAAATTTGTCTGTGCAGTGGGTTCAAACCCTAAAGATTTAAAAGAGCCGTACCGTTTTAAAACGACAACCCCAACTGATACCATCGATAAAACAATTAAATATTTTAAGGAACAAAATAAGAAAGAAAAAATCGAAGCTATAGGTATCGGTTCTTTTGGCCCTGTCGATTTAAAAAAAGATTCTCCTACCTACGGATATATAACATCCACTCCGAAAACTAAATGGCAAAACACAAATTTTTACGGTAAAATTGAGGAAGCTTTTAATATTCCCGTAGGTTTTGATACGGATGTAAACGCTGCGGCCCTCGGAGAACACCGGTGGGGTGCCGCAAAAGACGTTTCGAATTTCATTTATATTACGATCGGGACCGGCATTGGGGGAGGAGGTATGGTAAACGGAGAATTTTTACACGGATTAGTGCATCCTGAAATGGGGCATATTTTTATTCCCCAGGATATAAAGGCCGACCCCTATGAAGGAAAATGCCCTTTCCACAAAAATTGTTTTGAAGGCTTGGCGTCGGGTACAGCTATAAAAGATCGTTGGGGTGAGTCGGGAGAAAATTTAGAGGAAGATCACCCCGCGTGGCGACAGGAAGCCAAATATATATCTTTGGCGGTTATAAACTATATCTGTATTTTGTCTCCCGAGAGAATCATTTTGGGTGGAGGGGTTATGAAACAAAAACAAATGCTGCCGCTTATACATAAAACAGTAAAAAAACTGCTTAACAATTATATAAACACTCCAGAGATTACGGAACATATAGAAAAATATATCGTTCTTCCGGAATTAGGAGATAACGCTGGCGTTCTTGGGGCCATTGCTTTAGCAGAAAGAGAATACAAAAAAGAGAAGCCGGGAGCCAGCAGAAGCAAGAATCCAGAAGCCCATCCCTACAATCAAGAATAGGACGCAGATAAACGTAGATTGATAGGAGTTGTTGTTTGAAAACCAACCTCAAAATTTTAAGAATCCATTGAAGTAATTTTTGAGTTTTGACGGCAGAGGAGGAGTTAAACCTAAAAACAAACGGCTTATTTGTTATATATTTTTTCTTATTTCTTCGAGTAATTCTTTTACATGGGGAGCCATGTCGAAAAACTGATTCAATGTTTTGCACGCATAATCTTCACAATATGCGCAGTTTTTAACATTTTTCTCAATCGCGCACGATCTTACTTCACACATATCGCAATATCCCACATGCCTCCCCTCCAGCTGCGTGCATCCGTCGCAATTTATATCCTCTGTTTTAAATTCATGCTTATACTCCTGTGTCCACTGTTTTGCGATTTTCTCGCGTTGTACGTCATCATCGTTTATTGTCGCAACAAAAGCCGGGCATTCGCTGCATGTGAGTCCGCAAAAACCAATTAGCCTATCCATTGTTTCCTCCTTTTTGAAGTTTCAAAACTGCGAATGTTTCACGTGAAACATTCTTAAAATAAAATTGAAATAGTCTTTTCTTTAAAGCTTATCTCTTCTTTACAGGTAAATTTTTCTCCTTTGTACTTTCCGTAATATAATATTTTGTCGGCTAAACCCGACGGTATTTTTTCGGGATCTACCGCTCTAACGAAAATCCAGTCGAAATCTTCTTCTAAATCGTCTTTTTTTCGAACAAATTTGTTGGTTATTTTCGCATTTAGACATAGAAGTGAATTGATGTGTTCGAGGAAGACAACGGGTTTGTTTTTCGATTCTACAAAGTAGAGGGTTGTGTTAGGTTTAAAAATTTTTAAAGGGATGCTCGCGATTCCCCCTCCGGCTCCGAAATCAAGAATTTTTTCATTGCCCGCTACTATTTTAACGGGTATTAGAGAAGGGAAAATGAGTTTTTCTAAAATTTCCTCTTTTTTGAGTTTTCTCGAAATAATATTTATTTTTTTATTCCATCTTATAAGTTCTTCAATATACTGCAGGAGCAGAGACTTTGTTTTTTCGTTAGATTTTATCTCGAGTTCTTTGAGGGTTTTTTCAAGCGAATGTTTCACGTGAAACATTAGTATTTTATTTTAAAGGAAAGTTTTACGCTGGGTTTTCCGGTTTTGTCTAAAGATAGGTCGCTTTCGAAATTGTAGAGTTGCGCGTCCACATAGGCGTCAAAAATGCCTATTGTCCAAACCAGAGCCACCCACCAGGCGATTTCTCTTCTCTGGTCGAGTAAATTGTCTTTGTCGTTCTGCTGTTCCGGAGTTAGGTTGGTTGTGCGGTTGATTTTATTCAGGTCCATTTGTGTTTGAATTCCGCTGTAAATCAGGTATGTTTGAGCTCCTCCTATTATTATTCCTTTAGTGTATCTTTTTGTGTAGAATTGTCCTCCTCCCGGTACGAATGTGGTAAGGAGCATTGCTGTTGTTGCGGATTTTGCAATTATGAAAAGAAAATAAGGCATTTTATTTTAAAACGGCTATAGTTACCCCTTCTCCTCCTTCGTAATATGGAGGGGTCTCTATCTTTTTTATTCTTGAGTCTTCTGACAGCTTTTTGTGAATCATATTTCGTAATATCCAGCTTCCTTTTCCGTGAAGAATTCTTACCGAAGTATAATTAGCGACGACAGCTTTGTCAAGAATTTTGTCGGCAGTTTGCCACGCGTCTTCTTTTGTCATTCCTCTGACGGAAATTTCTAAGGGGACATCCATATCTACGTGGTAGCTTATGTCGGAGAGCTTTTTTAAAGGTTTGACTGTTTTTGTCTCCTCTTGTTTGTCCTTGGAGGTATGGCTGAATGTCTTTTTGTATTTCTTGATTGATTTTTTAGAGGCTTTTGTTTCTTTTATCTCTTTAATTGTGTTTTCGACGGTTGAGCGCGCCTCGGTTATTATGTCCTCTGCTTTTTCTTTTGCTTCGCTTAAAATCGTTTTCTGTTCTTGTTTGACGTTTTTAATTTTTGTGTCGTATTCGCTTTTTAATTTTGATAAATCTTTTTTTAGGTCCGCTATTTTTTGTTCCTGTTCGCGTAATTTTCTGTTTCTCTGAGACAGTTCTTCTATTAGTTTCTCTGCTTCAAAAACCTCTGAATCGATATATTCTTTTGCCTCGTTAATGATTTGTTTGGGCAAGCCGAATTTTTCTGCGGTAGCTATTGCTCTTGAGCCACCGGGTATTCCTAATTGTAGATGGTAGGTCGGACCGTCTTCGTATTCCATGGAGCCGTTAACCATTTTTTCTTGTTCTTCGGCATAAAATTTAAGAGTGCTCAAATGTGTTGTCGTTATTACGAGGCTTTGTTTTTTCTTTAGTTCATTAAGCAATGCGATAGATAGGGCGCTTCCTTCAACAGGATCTGTATTTCCGCCAAGCTCGTCAAGAAGTATAAGGGCGTTCTGGTCGGCGTTTTTCACAATACCTGTAAGCCTAACAACATAAGAAGAGAAAGAAGAAAGGTTTTCTTCCATAGATTGCTCGTCTTCGATGATGCCTAAAACATTCGAAAAAGAACCTATTTCTGTGCCTTCTTTTACCGGAATGGGTATTCCGGAGAAAGAAGATAGGATGTTTATGGCTATGCTTTTAAGCAGCACCGTTTTTCCTCCCGCGTTTGGTCCGCTGACGAGTAAAATTCTTTCTTTTTCTCCCAGTTCTAAGTCGAGGGGCTCTACGCTTTTGTTTTCCTCTAAAAGAAGAGGGTGGTAGCATTTTTTTAGTTTTAAAGTGCTTTTTTCGGAGAATGCCGGATTGATACAATTGATTTTTTCTGCGTAGCGAACCCTGGCATTAAGAGAATCTATTTCTGTTAGTGTTTCAATATTCTTGTTTATAGAGGGAAAATGTGCTCTTGTTTTTTCTGTTAAACTTTTCAGTATTCTCTTTTTTTCGCTATTTATGTCTTTTTCGATTTCCGAAATTCTGTTGTTAAGAGTTACGACTTCGCCTGGTTCGACAAAGGCTGTATTCTGGGTTCGTGAAAGATCTACGATTATCCCTTCTATTTCATCTTTTCTATTATATTTAAGAGGTAGAACAGTTCTACCTAATCTGGTTGTTATGATTTTGTCCTGTAACAAATATTCTTTTTCTGTCAAGAACCCCTGTAGTTTTTTTTCTATTTTCGTTTCAATGGATTTTTTTTCTCTGTGCAGAGATTTTAAAAGAGGTGTAGAATTTGGTATTATCTGTCCATCTTCGTCGATAAATTTCCCAATTTCTTTATATAGGGATAAAACAGGGTCAAGATTTTGATTTAGCTTATCCAGAGAGTTGTTTTCGGTAAAGATTTTTTTTGTTTCTTTTGCTATGTCCAGGAGTTTTCTATAATATAAAAGTTTCTCTCCCGTTAAGATTTTATTTTGTTCCGGGGTGGAATCTTTTTGCAGAATACTTAAGTTGGGAAGAAGGGAACAGATTTTTGCTATTTCGGTGAGATTTTCAAAAGCAAAGGTCCTTTCTTCCTGTGATATATCTGGCTTTAAATTTCGAATTGCGTTTTTTCCGGGTTCTGATTCGGCAAAGGCGGAAATTTTTTCTAATAGTATATCTAACCCTACCATGCTGGAGAGGTTTTTCATAATATTGTATTAAGTTTCTCTTTGAAAGGATGTTTTTGTTTGTTCTCTGTTTCTTCAAGAGAGGTGATATCTCTCATTCTGTTTTGTAAGAAATTTTTTAAGGGAGGTCTTGCTATGCGGGCAATGTTGTAAAAAACGCTTGTGCTCAAATTTTTTTTTATTTCTTTAAATGGAATAAAGCTTAAGATAAGAGAAAGGATAATTATAATAATTAAACCTTTAATCGCTCCTATTGCAGCGCCGAGGAGCCTATCTATAAAAACCAGTGGGGTTTTATGAATGAGTTTTGACAATATCGAAAAAAAAATGCTTATGGCAAAGAAGTAAGCGAGAAAACTTACGACATATTTCATTCCGCCTATATTTAATCCTAAGGGAACATACATTGCGAGAACGAAAGAAAGTATAAGCCCGCCAATTTCAGAAATCTCGATTATAAAACCCTTTATCGTTCCCCATAGAGAAAACCCAAAAATAAGCAAAAGAGCCACCAGGTCAAATAAATGCATTGTAATGTATTGGATAATGGTTTTGAGGGAAAAATATACAACGCGGTTTAAAGTTTAAAGACGTGTTATTTGGCGTTAATGTCTCCTTCTTCCTTTGCTGAGTTCTTTACGTTTTCTTTGCCTTTTTTCACTCGGTTTTTCATACCTCTGATGTTTTTTAATCTCGCTTCTAATTTTTTCTTTTTCACATAAACGTTTAAATCTTTTGAATGCTTTTTCGAAAGATTCTCCCTCTTTAATTGTAACTTGCGTCAAAAAAACAACACCTCCTTTAAAAGTTGTGGCTTTTTGTTTGTTTTATATATTTCTTTACTTTATAAAAATACTTATTTTACGGAAATATAATGAAAAATAACCTTAAGTCAAGCCCTTTTAGGAGATTTTTAGACGTTCCAAGGCACATGGTTTACACTTTGTGATATAATATTAAAATTA
>CAZKVT010000021.1:0-27651 GCA_964556365.1 uncultured bacterium
TTAAGAAAGTCTTACCTGGAAAATAATCTGTACCACCATGTGCCTGATTACCCCGTAAAATAAATTTTCCCTCACACATTTCAGTTAAATTGTTAAATTAGAAAAATAGTCAAATAGTAATACAGATCCTTCGGATAAGTTGAATCGTTAAATTGTTGAATAGTTTAATAGTTAAAACAACAAAAAAATCAGTGTGTATCCGTGTAAATCCGTGGCTAATTATTGGTTGGTGTTGGGATTCTGACTTCTGAATTCTTTCTTGCTTAGTGTATTTAGTGTGTTTTGTGGTTAAAAAATCTCGTAATAATCTGTGTAATCTGTGGTTCAATCAATTTTTGGGTTGAGAAAAAATTCTTCGCTTGACTTTCTATCACAACAGCCCTAATATCTGTCTATGATTCAAAACAGCGAATGGGCTCTTCTTCTAAAAACCGACCCCGCTCAGGCAGAAATGGTTCGGGGAAAACTCGAAACCTCAGGCATAAAAGTGAGACTCGAACAGGAAGCCGTAGGTAAAATTCTGGGGTTTACGATGGACGGACTTGGGGAAGTTAAGGTCTATGTTCTTAACGATGAATTAGAAGAAGCAAAAAACATACTCGAAGAATAGAAACCAGTAAGATTTTTTACTTGACTTTTTTTAATTCCTCAACCGCTCTTTCGGGCAATACAGGATTAATAAAAATCCCTGTACCCTTCTCAAATCCCGCGGGTTCAGTCAATTTAGGCATTATTTGAATATTCCAATGCCCCTTGTTTACGGAAAATGTATTCAAAAAATAATTAAAAGGAATATTCCCAAACAGTTTTTCATACCTAAAAAAAACTTCCTTTAAAACATCCGCGAGTTTAACTAATTCTTTATCCTCTGTGTTTTCAAAAAAAGGCTGATGACTTTTAGGTAAAAGCAAAAGTTGATACGGATATCTTGACGCATAGGGCGCGAGAACAATAAACCCACCCTTATCCAATAACACTCTACCGTCACCCGAAGCCTTCTTAATAAGACCACAGTAAATACATTTTGTAGATTTTACCATTAATATAGTTTCTTCCTCGATAAAAGGAGGAAATATGGGAAGAGCGAGAATCTGGGAATGCGAATGCGAAAGAGAAGCGCCAGCTGCCCTGCCATGATTTTTGAATATAAAAATGGATTTTATATCTTTTTTTTCTTTTAAAATATTATACCTTTTTCTATACATTTGTAAAATAAGAAGTATCTCATCATGCGTCATACTATAAATGTCTTTCGTGTGTGACGGCGTTTCCGCTACAACTTCGTGAAAACCATACCCTTCTACAATATAAGGCATTTTATCCGCTGGGGGACTCATTTTGATTTCCTTATTAAGAGCCGGATATTTATTCGAAAAAACTCTTACAAGCCATCCGGGTTCACCGGCTTTCCCTTTTTTTCTGAATGAATCGATTTCAGGAGGAGTAAGGTTTTCCCTCCCTTCACAAAAAGGACAATTTTTTTCGTCCTCCCGGGCGCCTTCATCTTTCCCGCTAAAGAAAGCACGCGGTCTTTTACTCCTTTCGGGGACAAACAAAACCCACTTGTTATGTAACGGATCTTTTCTAAATTCAGACATTACAATGAATTTTATACAATTAGGGGTATTAACGCAAGGCTCTTTTGTCTAAAGACAAAAAGTTAGGACGTTAGGAAGTTAGGAAGTTAGGTCGCTTAAAGCCCCGAACCAACTAAAAAAAAGGGATTGACTATGAAATTTAAATTCTTATTATTTTAACATGAAAAAAATAAAAATAACGTCCGAAAAAATCGGCGAAGTTATTGTTAAACTGACAGATGAAAACCCTAAAACAGCTAAAGCCTTTTATTCTTCTCTTCCAATTGAAGGAAAAGCAACCCTATGGGGAGAAGAGATATACTTCCGAGTCCCTGTCCCTGTATACAAAGAAAAGGGCAGGATTACGGTAGAAAAGGGAGAAATAGCACTATGGGTTGAAAGCCCTTCCTTTTGTATTTTCTTCGGAAAAACGCCCTCAAGTACAGAAAAGGAAATTCGTGCTTTCAGCGACGTAAATGTAATAGGGAAAATTGAAGGTAACCTGGATGTTTTCAAGAATGTATCCCAGGGCGAGGTAATCAGCATAAACAAAGTGATTGAGAATCTTTCGGATTAGTTGAATAATTTAATAGTTTTTTTGGATTTTGGATTTAGGGATTGGGGTTTTTTAACGACCTAACGATCTAACAATTTAGTTCCTTTGTTGTAAATTTCAGTAAATCAGCTTGACAAAAAAGAATCAAATAATATATTTTAGACTAAATATATATAAATTCAACCAAATCTATATTATGGGGGGAAAATGAATAAAGCCGATCTTTTTACTTTAATACAGGAAGGAGAAGTAAAAGCTATCCGTTTGTGGTTTACCGATATCCTTGGTCGTGTTAAGGGGTTTTCTATAAGCCACAGTGAAGCTGAAAGAGCGCTCGAAGAAGGAATTAACTTTGATGGTTCTTCTATCGAAGGGCTGGTCCGAATAGAAGAATCGGATCTTACCGCGAAACCCGACCTTTCCTCCACCTATATTTTTCCGAACGAAAACGGGAAGAAAACGATTATATTTATTTGTGATATATATTATCCGGATGGCAGACCCGTTGAATGTTCTCCAAGACATATTTTAAAAAAAACTCTGGACAAAGTCAAAAAGAATGGCTGGGAATTCTTTGTCGGGTCGGAACTCGAGTTTTTCTATTTTTCAGAACAGAGAAACCTCAACATCCGGGATACCAAAGGATATTTTGATGTCCTTCCGTACGATAAATATGATGAAATTTCAGAAGAAATAGTAAACATTTTAAACGGAGTCGGGGTAGAAGTCGAAGTCGCACATCACGAGGTCTCAGAAAATCAACACGAAATAGACCTAAGATACGACGAAGCCTTAAAAGTGGCAGACCATATCCAGGTTGCGAAATATGTCATAAAAGAAACAGCACGAGCAAATGGTGTTTTTGCGACATTTATGCCCAAACCCGTTTTCGGATTAAATGGTTCCGGACTTCATCTTCACCAATCTTTCTTCAGCAAAGGGAAGAATATCTTTTATGATAAAAAAGACGCCTATCATCTCTCAGATATTGCAAAACATTATGCCGCGGGACTTCTTAAATACGCGACAGAAATTACTTCTATAACAAACCAATGGGTAAATTCATATAAGAGACTTGTTCCCGGGTATGAAGCCCCGGTTTACGTTTCCTGGGGAAGACAAAATCGCTCGGCCTTGCTGCGTGTACCGTCATTCAAAAGTTCGACTTCATGCCGTGTAGAATACAGAACTCCCGACCCCGCGACGAATCCTTATTTATCCATCTCTGCTATGCTTGGAGCAGGACTGTCGGGAATAAAAGATAAATTAGAATTAGGAAAACCAACCGAAGAAGATATTTATACTATGTCCAACGACAGAAAAAAGAAATTGAATATAGAAATACTCCCCGATTCACTGTATACAGCAATAATCGCAACAGAGAAAAGTAAAATGGTTAAAAATCTCTTCGGAGATGAATTCTTTACAAAATACATTCGGAACAAAAAAGCAGAGTGGGAAGATTATAGCATACGAGTAACCGATTACGAAATCGAAAAGTATCTCCCATTGTAAAATATCTTGACTTATAAAGCTTAAAAAGTAATATATCCAATAACGAGGTATGTAAATTATGAAAATAGCAATAACCGGTTATGGTAAAATGGGACAAACAGTAGAAATGCTGGCGTCGGAAAACGGCCATGAAGTTGTCTCAACAATAGACCCCATAGTGAAAACAGCAAAGTTTAGTGAATTAAACGAAAAAAATCTTTGCGGTGCGGATGTTGTTATCGACTTTACCGTTCCGGGTATTGTCCTTTCAAATATCGAGAATTATATCAATTACGGGATAAATGCGGTAATCGGAACTACCGGTTGGTATGAACATATACAAAAGACCAAAGAAAAAGTGGAAAAAAGTAAAATAGGACTTATCTGGTCCGGCAATTTCTCGATAGGAATCAATTTATTCTTCCGAATAATTAAGCAGAGTTCCATATTAATGAATAATTGCTCATTATATGATGTAATGGGATATGAAATTCATCATAACAGGAAAAAAGATAGCCCTTCGGGTACGATGAATATGATAGGGAATATTCTTCTCGAAAATCTTAATAATAAGAAAAAAATCGTAACCGAAAAATTAGACAGAAAAATTGAAAAAGACGAAATACATCTCGCATCGATAAGGGGAGGAAATGTACCCGGAACTCACGTAATCGCTTTCGACAGTGAAGTCGATACTATAGAATTAAAACACACCGCGAGAAGCCGGAAGGGTCTTGCCGTGGGAGCTTTGCAAGCTGCCAAGTGGATAAAGGATAAGAAAGGTTTTTATAACATTGAAGATATGATGAATGAAATTATAGGAGGTTAAAATGTTTCAGGGTGTTTTTACCGCAATAGTTACACCATTTAACGAAGACAAAAGCATAAATAAGGAACAACTTAAAAAATTAATAGATTTTAATATAGAGAACGGCGTATCGGGCATAGTCCCGATGGGAACAACAGGAGAATCCCCCACTCTAAATCATGATGAACATGTAGAAGTAATAGAAACAGTTTGCGAACATATCGATAAGAGAGTTTCTGTTATAGCGGGAACCGGTTCGAATTCCACAGCAGAAGCTCTATTTATGACTTCCAGAGCAAAAGAGCTTGGGGCAGACGCGAGTCTTCAGGTCGCGCCTTATTACAATAAACCGACACAGGAAGGTTTTTATCGCCACTACAAAAAGATCGCCGACGAAGTGGATCTACCCTTAATTGTTTACAACATTCCCGGAAGAAGCGGAAAAAATATCGAAACCGATACAATAGTAAGATTATCAGAACACCCTAACATTATCGGAGTAAAAGAAGCTTCGGGTAGCCTTCCCCAGATGATGGATGTAATAAATAGAACTCCGGATGACTTTATTGTTCTTTCAGGAGATGACAATCTAGTTCTTCCTTTGATGGCAGCAGGTGGAAAAGGGGTTATAAGCGTCGCGAGCAATATTATTCCCGATAGAATGAGCGCGATGGTGAAAGCGGGGTTAAACGGAGACTTCGAAGAAATGAGAAAATTGCATTATGAACTTTTACCTTTCTTCAAAGTAGAGTTTATCGAAACAAACCCCATACCAATAAAAACCGCTCTTGCAATGAAAGGGATGATAAAAGAAGTTTTCCGTCTCCCCATGTGTGAGATGTATCCGGAAAACAAGAAAAAATTAGAAGTCGTTCTTAAAGAACTGAAAATTATTTAGTCCCCACTGTTTTTTATCTAACGGCTAAAAGCCAAAGATGAAATGCCAAAAGCTTTGTTCTTCTAAATAAGCTCTATCTCTTTTGTCAATTTAATATCAGCTGAGGAAGAGCCAACACGTATTTTAAACGTACCTTTTTCAGCGAACCAGTCTTTAATTTCAGGGTTCCAGAACGAAAAATCTTGTTTATCTAATTTTATCTTAATTTTTTTGCTTTCTCCGGGTTTTAAACTTACTTTAGCAAACCCTTTTAGTTCTTTTAACGGTCTTTCGGCACTACTTTCGACATCCTCTATATAGAGCTGAACTGTTTCTGCGCCTTCCGTATCCCCTGTATTTGTAATTGTTACCGATACTTCTATCTCATCGTCTTTACTGAATTTTTCTTTCGATAATTCTATATTTTTATATTCGAAAGTAGTATAAGACAAACCAGAACCGAAAGGATAAAGAGGTTCTATCTTTTTAGTTTCATACCATCGGTAGCCAACGAGTACTCCTTCTTTATACTCTACATTATAAACCGGATGTGCCATTTCTCCCCCATGGTCCCAATCGTTATATAAAGCTTCACCCTGTGTATATCCATATCCGGGCGAGTCTTCAAATTTTTTCTCGATCGTAATGGGGAGTTTACCGGAAGGATTGGTTTTCCCGGATAATATTTCGGCTAAGGCTACATAACCGATTTGCCCCGCATACCAGGAATAAATAATCGCGGCAGCTTTATCATTCCAATCGGTCATTCTTATTCCGCTTCCGGATGTAACGATGACAATAGTATTTGGATTATTGTTAACACATTGCTTTACTTTTTCTTCTTGTTCCGCGGGTAACGCGAATGGTCTGTCCCATCCCTCGCTGTCTTCGGTTCCAATATTACAAAGAACTATATCCGCCGATTTTATCTCTTCAATCGTAGGTTCTTTAACGAAATTTACCCTGTCTCCGAATTCATCTTTTATCGCCCACAGCATTGTAACATTGTCATATCCCTCGACGGCCGCGGCACCTCCTCCGCGCAGCAACTCTTCCACATACGAACCGGTCAACAATATTTTTTTCACATCCGGGTCAACAGGTAATATATCATTCTCGTTTTTTAATAAAATAATACCTTCCCTTGCTGTTTGAAGAGCAACATCTACATGTTCAGGAAATTTATTATAATAATCCGGTTCTTTTTCTCTTTCATACAACTTCATTGCAAAACAAGTTCTTAAAATATTCTTTGCCATTCTATCTATATCAGCTTCTTTTATTTTCCCTTCTTCTAAAAGTTCTTTTCCGTTCTCCAAAGCTATCGCGTGAGGCATTTCTAAATCCTGTCCGGATTTTGCCAGTTTTTCCCCATCCCCAACAGACCACCAATCCGTCATAACCAACCATTTATGCCCGAGTCTACCCTTAAGCATTTTATTGATCGCGTATTCGCTTTCCCCGCACCATTCTTCGTTCAATAAATTATAAGATGTCATTACTGCTTTCGCGTCGGCATCGATACCCGCCTTAAAAGCGGGAAAATAAATTTCATGCAAAGTTCTTTCATCAACAATACTATTGCTTTTTCTCCGATAAAAATCAGTATTGTTCGCGACAAAATGCTTTAAAGTCGCGACTGTACCAGTGCTTTGTACACCCTTTACAAAACTCTCAATAATACTACCTGCAAGAAAAGGATCTTCTCCAAAATATTCAAAATTTCGACCGCATTGCGAAATTCTATAGAGATTCATACCGGGACCGAGCAGAACTCCAATATTCGCGGCTCTGCATTCTTCTCCGATCGATTTCGCATATTTATACGCAAGCTTTGTATTCCAGGTAGAGGCTAAAAGTATTGGAGATGGAAAAGAAGTTGATTTTGTAGGCTGGTATTTGCTCAAATCTATTTCATCTCTAATTTTTTGACGTAGATGAACTCCCTGGGTGGCATCAGCAAAATAAACTTCCGGCAGATTTAATCGTTCTATAGGTCTTATAAAAAAGAAGTTGTGCCCTCCAACGTAAGCAAGTTTTTCCTCTAATGTCATCAAAGCCAATACCGAATCTGCCTTTCCGGTTGCCTCTTCAAAAGAAAGAGGTGTAAAGTCTTCATTATTGCAGTTCTGTTTCTCCTTTCCTGTACTAGAATTCATACTAATTAATATAGATAAAAAAACCAAAAAGGAAATAGATTTCATTTCTTCCTCCCTTTTTTATTGTTTTCTTTCATACGTCAATAACGCTAAAAAATTCCTTGTCTCTCCCAATTTAATCCTTTAACATTACAGGCGCCAATCCTTCTGAAAAATCCCACACCCATTCAAACTTCGGGCTTACAACCCACGCACCCTTTTTATCGATAAAACCATGTTTCAAATCTTTTCTTGCTGCCGCTAATCCCTCGGAAAAATCTCCGACATTATCGAACTGGTTTTCTATAACCATCGCTCCATTCCTATCGATATACCCCCATTTCTCATTTTTTCTAACCGCGGCTAACCCTTCAGAGAAATCGCCTGCAAAATCGAATTGTGACTCGATTACCGTTTTTCCTGACCTATCTATAAAAACTATTTCACCATCTTTAAGAATTCTCGCCATTCCATCGGCAAAAGTCCAGGTATCGAAATTTATATCTATATAATAATACTTACTGCGCAACCATCCTCTTTTTTCCTTATCCGCTATAGCTAAATCTCTCGGTTCATAACTTATCCATTCGTATTGAGGACCAATAACCCATTCTCCTCTATTATTTATATATCCCCCTTCTCCATAAATCCATACCTGTGCCAATCCTTCGGAAAAATTATATGTGAAATCGAATAACGGTTCGATAATCCATTTCCCTCTTTTGTTGATGTATCCACGCCTGCCCTCTGATTGTTTCAATCTAACTGAAAATCTTCCGGCTTTTTTAGCCCAGGCTATACCCTCATGAAAATCTCCGACATCATCGAATTGAGGTCTAATTAATATTTCGCCGGTTGTATCTATATATCCCCACCGCCAATCTATCTTTATTGCTGCTACGCCTTCGGAAAAATCCTTTGCTCCATCAAATTCTGTTTCGATTTTCAATTCCCCTTTTTTATCTATGTATCCGTACTTCCCATCCACCTCGACAGCTGCCAGTCCTTCACAAAAATGAGAAGCCGCGACGAACTTCGGTTCGATCACAATCTCGCCTGTCGTATCGATAAAACCATATTTTCCGTTTTTTTCTATCATCGCCAACCCTTCAGAAAAATGTCCGGCGTATGTAAATTGAGGTTCTATTACCGTTTTACCGGTTTTGTCTATATAGCCCCATTTATAAGCAGCCGCGTCGAATTCCGGCTTATCCGAAAACTTCTCTGTCTTATCGGTAAAACCGGAACCGGTTTCCTCTATCACCTCCACCTCTTCGGAAAACTGTCCGGCGGCTGAAAATATTAAAGACACAAACAAAAACAATCCTATCTTTCTCATCTTTTTTCGGAATGTCATAAGATTACAAATCCAGAATTATTTCTTCGGTCGGTCTTTTCGGAACGTGATGAACACCTGTCTCATCCCTCCAATACTTGATGTCACCATTACACGCGGTTTCAAAAACAACTTCCTCGTCGGGCTTACCTAAAGCAATAACAATTAGTATTTCATAGCGAGGAGGAATATTAAGACTTTCGTGGAGAGCTTTTCTTTTTAGTGCTCCCATTATACATCCACCCAATCCTTTTTCAACCGCACCGAGCAGTATATTCTGCGCGGCGATCCCATGGTCGCAGCCAAATGATTTTGCAAGTGATGTGTCCCCAAGAATCAAGATATATGCCGAAGGTCTTTCATCTTCACCCGGACCATCCCAATCGCTCAAATATCCTGCCCATTTCGTGCAGGGAAATATTTTATCGTTTTTCTCAGGACAATAGGAAAGTATATATTTCAAAGGCTGAATGTTAGCGGCTGAAGCTGAGTATCTCGCAAATTCTATTAATTCTATCAATGTTTCCTTTTCTATTTCAAAACCTTTTTTAAAACGACGGTAACTTCTATTTTTCTTGATTAACCCCTTTATCATCTTTACCTCCTCAATCTTTAAGTTCTCCGATTGATTTTTTTAACAATATATTAAAAGTTGTTCCTTTACCAATAGCGCTATCTATTTTTATTTCTCCATTATGGTCATCGATTATTTTCCTAACAACCGTCATCCCCAATCCTGTTCCTCTCTTTCCATGCGTAAAAAAGGGCTCGAATATCCTGCTGACGACCGGAGGAGGCATCCCGATTCCATTATCCCTGACAAACAGTTTTATTCCTTTTTCTATCTTTTCCGCCCCAATTTCGATTTTACCCTTCTCCTTGATTGCCTCTCTGGCGTTCTTTATAAGATTCAAAAGGACTCTCTTCATTTTAAATGGGTCGAACTCATAATATAAACCCTCACAGGGTAAAATTTTTATCTCAATTTCCTTACCATCGTCCCTTTCACCGAACAACTCCAACACTTCTCCCAAATATTCATAAATATCCACCGGTCGAAAATCCAATGTGCTTTTGTCTCTGCCGAACTCGAGAATATCTTCTATCATATCGAAAGTGAAATCAACCGAATTGCAAATTGATTTGGCGTATTTTTTGACCTTTTCATCATCACCTATTCCCTCTAAAATATTGGCATAACCTCTAACAGCAGACAGAGGGGATTTTAAATCGTGTATTATCGTAGAACCGAGTCGACCCAAAATGGCAAGACGTTCTTCCTGTAAAGCTTTCTCTACTATTTGTTCATCGCTCCTGCGCAGTCGACCGGATAGAGTTCTAATAAGACATATAGCAATTTTCGGCTGCTCGGAAATGAGATTGTAAAAGCTTTTTTTATCACTTTTAACAAGAGTTACCTCTTCTACGGCAACCACGGTGGCCGAACGAGTATCTCCTTCAAGGGACATTTCTCCAATAATATCTCCCGTAGTTAGTTCAGCCAATACTTTCCCCTTTTTTGTCACAAGGGCGTGCCCTTTCTTTAAAATATATATTTCCTCACCGTACTCTCCTTCCTTCACTATTTCCCGGTCTTTTTCGAAAGTTACCTCTTCAAAAATTTTCTCGAGTTCGTTTACTTCCTTTTTTCCTATACCCTCGAACACTTCTTCAAAAAACTTTTTCATACTTAAAAAATAACTATTGAATGAAAAATGTCAACGAGTACGAATCTTTCGGATCAGTTAAATGGTCAAATATTTTTTATTTGGTTCGTTAGATCGTGGGGGCTTTGGATTGGGGTTTTTAACCATCCAACGACCTAACTGCCTAACGTCCTAACAATTTAAACGCTTTGCGTTTAAATTATTAGTTATGGGTTGATTTTTAGCTGTTTTTTGTTAGAATTACACAGATAACAAAACCAATAAAAATACAGGTCCAAGGAGGGTCTTATGAGTTTAGGTACAGGAAAAATATGGTTTGACGGAAAATTCGTCGATTGGGACGAAGCTAAAATACACGTTCTCTCTCACGTTATTCATTACGGTTCGAGCATTTTCGAGGGAACTCGATGTTACAATACAAAAAAAGGTCCTGCGATTTTCCGCCATGAAGAACATCTTAAAAGATTATACGATTCTGCTAAAATATACAGGATGGACATTCCTTATACTAAAGAAGAATTCGGAAAAGCCATTATCGAGACCGTCAGCATAAACAAACTCAAAGAATGTTACATAAGACCCGTTGTCTTTCGAGGTTATGGGTCTATGGGCGTTAACCCCCTACAGAATCCGGTTGTTTGTGCCATCGCAGTCTGGGAATGGGGAACATATCTCGGAGAAGGAGTTCTTGAAAACGGAATATCCGTTCAGGTTTCTTCATGGAACCGCTTTGCTCCGAACACGATGCCTTTTCTGGCCAAAGCCGGAGGCAACTACTTGAATTCCCAGTTAATAAAAATGGAATCATTGATGAACGGGTTTGACGAAGGTATAGCTCTGGATTCATACGGATACGTTTCCGAAGGTTCGGGTGAGAATATTTTTGTTGTCAGAAACAATGTCATTTATACCCCGCCATCGAGCGCAGCTATACTGCCGGGTATAACACGTCACAGCGTTTTCACTCTCGCGAGAGACCTTAACTTACGTATAGAAAAACATCTTATACCGAGAGAAGCTTTATATATCGCGGATGAGATCTTTTTTTCGGGTACAGCAGCCGAGATAACACCTATTACGAAAGTCGACAACATAGAAATCGGAGACGGGAAAAGAGGACCAATCACAAAGAAACTTCAGGACGAATTCTTCGGCATCATAAAAGGCGAAAAGGAAGACAAACATAACTGGTTAACTTTCGTTTACGATTGAAAATAAGAAATTCTCACACAGAGACACTAAGAACACAGAGAAAAAAATAAATATTTTATCTTTGTAGGAGGTTTTTTGTTGTTTAAGTTTAGCGGTGAGCTGTCAGCGTATCATCAATGTTTATCCACAATTAAATCAAAGGAGATTAAAATGAAAAAATTTCTTTCATGTTTGTTTTTAATTTCTCTTATTTCTATCATTTCCTGTTGTAATCCCGAAGACTCCGTAGCCGAAACTCAAATAGAAATTCCAAACAAAGAAGAATTGATGGAAAAATACGGACCGAAGAATTTAACGGAAGAACAGGTTGATAGTATTATTAACTCGATTAAATGGACAACAAACAAAAAACCTACTATTCTTGGAAGTAAAAAGGCAAAAAAAGGGGGGCAATTCGTTTATGGTGACCCGGCATATCCTCCAACATTAAGAACTGAAGGAGAAAATTCTAACTATGTTATTAACTCAATGTTGGAGCAGCTTATCTATGAGACCCTTCTCACCCTGGACCCTGTGACTCTCGATTATGTACCAAGTCTTGCGGACAAATGGAGCATATCCAACGACAAACAAACCTATTTTTATCACATAAATCCTGCCGCAAAATGGCAGGACGGTAAACCTGTAACTGCTTTTGACGTTGTCGCCACTCACGATTTATTAACAGATGAAGGGCTTCGAGATCCATTTGGAAACGACTTCTGGAGTAGTAAGTACGAACGCCCTGTAGCTTTAAACTCGAGCATTGTTATGGTTGAGCCTAAGATTTTACAATGGAGCCTATTTCTATACTTCAGTCAATCCCTAACTATTCTACCCGAACATATTATAGGGAGAATTCCCGCTTCCGAGTATATGGATGAGTACAACAATACAATGATGGTAGGTTCCGGACCTTATAAGTTTGAAAGTGCAAATACCAACCAATCTATAGTATTAAAACGCGATACCAATTGGTGGGCAGCAGGATTAAAAGGAAATCAAAGCCTTTACAACTTTGATAGATTTAAATATGCGTTTTATACAGACGAAACGTTGCTAGAGGAGAATTTTAAAAAAGGCACAGTAGATGCTTTTTTAATACGTAGGACGAAGCTTCAGAAGTGGGTAAAAAATTATACGCCGGAAAAAATGAATTCAATTAAATACAACCATATAATTAAACAGAGAGTATATAATTATTCTCCAAAAGGTACTTATGGATATCACTTTAATATGAGGGATGAACCATTTAATGACAAAAGAGTTAGAAAAGCTTTTTGTTTACTTTTAGATAGAAGTAAAATGATAGATAAATTATTTTTCGGGGAAGCTAAACATATGGATTCTTATTTCTCAAACCTTCCTTATGAAAATAAAAATAATCCGAAAATCAGATATAACCCTGCGGAAGCGATTAAATTACTAGAGGAAGCCGGTTATTCTCAGAAAAACTTAAATGAAGAAGGTTATATTGTTAAAGACGGAAAAGTTTTTGAATTGAATTTAAATGTCTATCTTACCGATGATACCAGAGTAGAAACACTTTTCCAAGAAGAGCTTCGGAAGGTTGGGATAAAGATAAATCTGAAAAATGTTACCTGGGCAACTCATACTAAAGAAATAGCAGACAGGAATTTTAAAATAGCGAGAATGGGATTCACCGGTCTACTATTTCCTAATCCGGAAAGCGGATACCACTCTAAGTACGCAGACAAAAAAAACAATAATAATATATGGGGATTGAAAAATAAAAGAGTGGACGAAATTTGCGAAGCAAACAATCTTGAATTTGATATTAAGAAAAGAATTAAACTTATTCAAGAACTCGATTCAATATTAATTAACGAACATCTTGCAACTTTATTCTGGTACCAGGATAATATCAAAATATTATACTGGAACAAATTCGGAACCCCTGAATGTGTTCTCTCCAGATATTCCTCAGACGCTTATTTGGAATATCAAATTGTCTCGTTGTGGTGGTATGACGAGCAGGCTGATAAGGCATTACAAGAAGCAAAAGGAAAAGATGTTACACTTCCCGCAAAACCCGCCGAAATTAGATATTGGGAAAAATACCGGTAGATTTTAGGTCTTCGGTGTCAGGTTTCAGTTAAAAACTACATGTTCTACATGTATAACTTTAGTTAGAAAGTTAGGAGGTTAGGATGAAGAATTTTCTTCCATATCTATTCGTAATTTCTCTATTTTCAATTGTTTCCTGCTGTAATCAAGAAGAATCAACATCCCAAACCCAAATACAAATTCCAAACGAAGAAGAATTAATGAAAAAATACGGCTCGAAGGATTTAACGGCAGAACAGGTGGATAGTATTATAAAATCAATTAAATGGGAAACAAATAAAAATCCTAATATCCTTGGCAGCAAAAAAGCAAAAAAAGGCGGAACCGCGGTCTTCGGCGATTATGGTTATCCTGCAACTCTAAGAACTTACGGAGAAAATTCAAATAATTTATTTAATCAGATATTATCGAGGTTAGTATATGAAACGCTTTTAAAAATCGACCCCGTAACATATGAATATATTCCGGGACTCGCGGATAAATGGTCCATTTCGGAAGATAAAATGACCTATTTTTTCCATATAAACGAAAAAGCAAAATGGCAGGACGGAGTTCCGGTCAGCGCGTTCGATGTCGTAGCCACTTATGATTTATTGATAGATGAAGGAATAAGAGATCCATACCATAACGATTTTTACAAAAGCAAATATGAACGCCCTATCTCTTTAACATCAAATATAGTGATGGTTAAAGCTAAATTTCTTCAATGGAGTCTGTTTTTATATTTCAGCATGCCGGAAACTTACATTTTGCCGGAACACATTATAACAAAAATTACGCCTTCTGAATATCTCACAAAATACAACAATAAAATGATGATTGGAAGCGGGCCTTATTCTTTCGATAAAGCGAGTCCGAACCAGGTTGTAGTACTTAAGCGCGATACCAGCTGGTGGGCTGCCGATTACCCTCTAAATAAAAATCTATTTAACTTCGACGAGATAAAAATTGACTTCTATACAGACGAAACTGTTTTATATGAAAACTTTAAAAAAGGGAATTTCGATATTGCCCCGTACATAGTTCCACACACCATAAATAAATGGGTCGACGTTTTTACTCCCAAAAAGATGGACGCGGTTAAGTACAATCACATAATAAAACAAAAAATATATTGCGAAAAACCAGAATCGAACGGGGGTTTCGCTTTCAATACGAGAGAAGACCCTTTTAACGATATTAGAGTAAGAAAGGCTATAAGTCTTCTTCTTAACAGAAAAAAGATTTTAAATAAACTTTTTTATAATGAATATAAGCACATGGATTCATATTACTCTAATTCTATTTACGAAAATAAAAACAACCTGAAAATCAGATATAATCCGGAAGAAGCAATCAAACTTCTCGAAGAAGCGGGATATTCACAGAAAAACCTGAACGATGAAGGTTATATCGTTAAAGACGGCAAAACCTTCGAACTTAATTTAAATTTTTATCGAAGTGACGATACCAGAATCGAAACCCTTTTTCAGGAAGAACTAAAAAAAGTGGGAATAAAAGCTAACCTTAAGAAAGTAACGTGGGCGACTCACATCAAAGACCTCGATGAAAGAGATTTTAAAATGATATGGATAAATTACACAACAACGCTATTTCCAAACCCGGAAAACGCGTACCATTCAAAATACGCCGATAAACCAAACACAAATAATATATATGGTTTTAAAAATAGAAAAGTAGATAAACTTTGTGAAGAATATAACTTAGAATTTGATTTTGATAAAAGAAAAAAACTCAGTCGCAAAATAGATTCAATACTTGTAAGCAACTATCTCACGGTTTTAAATTGGTATCCGGACAATATAAAAATTTTATATTGGAATAAGTTTGGAACGCCCGAATTTGTTTTAAGCGGCGTTTCATACGTTGGAGAAATAACCTTCAAGCTGTTAGAAGTAATTGCCACCTTCTGGTGGTACGACGAAAAAGCCGATAAGACATTGCAGGAAGCACGAGAAAAGAATCTACCTCTTCCCGCAAAACCTGCCGAGGTTAGAGTTTGGGAGAAACTTAAGTAGGTTTTAGGTCTTCGGTTTTAGATTTTAGAAAAAAAGAAGATAGAAGTTAGAACAAAAAAATAAAACCCTGTTAATCTTGTTTTTATCCTGTCTAAATATTGGGGTTGTGTGTTGGGATTTTTTGACTCATGACTCAAGACTGGTGACTCATGACTGCTTTTAATTGTTTATGTAGCAATTAAAAGCGGTGGGTTGACGATTCACAGAAAAATTATAATATTGCGTAATGCTTAACTATTTTATCCGCCGTCTTTTAATGATAATACCAACCTTTCTTGGTGTTACATTTATCGTTTTCACAATCACGCGGTTTGCGCCCGGCGGGCCTGTAGAAATGGCAATCCTCAGATACAAACAAATGCAGATGGAAGGGGGCGGTGGGGCAATGGGAGCTCACGGAACCGCGATATCCGAAGAAATGGTAGAAAAATTAAAAAAAATATACGGATTCGACAAGCCTTTCTATATATCGTACTTAATGTGGCTCGGCAATGTTGTCCAATTCGATTTAGGGGATTCTTACACTTATTCAAAACCCGTCTGGCACGTAATAAAGGACCGTTTTCCGATTTCTCTACGCTTCGGGGTCGCGGGCTTTTTACTCGCATACCTTGTTTGTATACCCCTTGGAGTCTTAAAAGCAATAAAGCACGGTTCTACTTTCGACTTTACAAGTTCCGCTCTGGTTTTTGTCGGTTATTCCATTCCGGGATGGGTCGCCGGAATTGTTCTTCTTGTTCTCCTGGGAGGAGGTTCTTTTTTTAATGTTTTCCCCCTGGGAGGAATCCATTCTATGGATTATGAAACTCTCTCTTTATGGGGCAGGCTGTGTGATAATATTTATCACATGATTTTACCGGTATTCTGTTATACTCTCGGCTCTTTTGCATCTCTTACTATCTTAATGAAGAATTCTTTAATCGAAAATCTCGGCAAAGATTACGTTAGAACAGCTTTTGCAAAAGGGCTTTCGGAGAAAACCGTTATTTTTAAACACACACTTCGCAATTCTTTGATTCCCATAGCCACAGGGCTCGGAAGCGTTTTTTCTATTGTTATTTCCGGTTCCCTTTTGATTGAAAAAGTTTTCAATATACACGGATTCGGCCTCCTGGGTTATAACTCTATTCTAGATAGAGATTACCCCGTAATGCTCGGGATTCTTGTTTTTTCTTCCATCCTCTATATGCTGGGCAACATCTTTTCGGATTTTCTATACTGTGTAATCGATCCACGGATAAGGCTTGACTGAAGGTACAATGAAGAAAACGCGAAAAGCCTTTTTCTCTCCCTTATTTATTAAAAGATTAAAAAAATTCAGAAGTTTTAAAAGGGGATATTATTCTCTTTTGATTATCGGAACAGCTTATTTTTTGTCATTTCTCGCGGAATTTGGCATAAATGACAAAGCGCTTCTCGTCAATTTTGACGGTAAAAAATTCGTAACCCTTTATAATGATGTTTCTTTTAAGAAATATATTTTTGCTAAAGCGATTAAAACAAAAGAAATTTATTTTGAATACAAAACCCTTCTTGGTGGTGATACTCTAAACCTACATGACGAAAAACTTATTTCTCTAAAAGCCGAATATAAGCTATACGATAGGATAAAAAAAGACTTTGACAATCATCGCGTTTTAAGAAATATATTCGAGGAACAAAAACGCGGAGACTGGATAATTCTTGCTCCATACCCTTACGGACCAAACGAAAATTTACTCGATGAACTCGGAGACAGAAACCCACCAACCGGACCTGACAGGAAAAATTTTCTGGGAACGGATGATAGAGGAAGAGATGTCTTCGCGAGACTCACATATGGTTTTCGTATTTATATGACCTTTGCTTTACTTTTGACTCTGGCAAGTTACGCAATTGGCATACTCTTCGGAGCTGTTCTCGGGTATTACGGTGGAAAAGTAGACTTCTTGGGCTTACGATTTATAGAAATATGGGCTTCGATTCCGTTTCTTTTCACCGTAATGGTTATTTCCTCTATAATGATTCCGCATTTTACAATACTGATTATAATTCTCTCGTTGTTTTACTGGATATCCATGGCAAGATATATAAGAGCCGAATTCCTGCGTGAAAAATCGAACGATTACGTGCAGGCTGCTATAGCTGTGGGGGTAAGCGATAGAAGAATAATCTTTTCCCATATCCTGCCAAATTCCCTAACTCCGGTAATTTCATTTCTCCCCTTTACTATTATTTCAGGAATAGCGGTTCTCGCGTCACTCGATTTTTTAGGCTTCGGTTTGCCGGAGCCAACACCAAGCTGGGGACAGCTATTGTCCCAGGGGATTTCAAACTTAAGTTCCTGGTGGTTAACTTTCTCTCCCATGGCTGCTATGTTTATAACCCTAATGCTGATTGCTTTTATAGGTGAAGCAGTTAGAGAAGCGCTCGATCCAAAAATATATTCGAGGATGAGATAAGATGGGAAAGAAACAGATAAAAGAATTACTGAAAGTCGAAAATCTAAAAACCCATTTTATGATTGAAGACGGGGAGGCACAGGCTGTCGACGGTCTCGACTTTAGTGTTTTCGAAGGAGAATTCTTCGGTATTGTGGGGGAATCGGGTTCGGGTAAATCCGTTACGGCTTTATCCATTTTGCGTCTTATTCCCGACCCACCGGGGAAAATCTCTAACGGAAAAATCTTTTTCAGAGATAAAGACTTATTAGGTCTTTCCTGGGAAAATATGAGAAAGATACGTGGCAATGAAATCGCCATGATTTTTCAGGAACCGATGACATCCCTTAATCCTGTTTTTACCATAGGGGTCCAGATAATGGAACCATTGATGATACACAGAAATATGGATAAAAAAGAAGCAAGAGAAGAATCTATACAGATGCTTAAAAAAGTAGGAATACCTTCTCCCGAAATGAGGGTGGACGATTATCCACATCAATTTTCCGGAGGAATGAGGCAGAGGGCAATGATTGCGATGGCTCTTTCCTGTAATCCGAGTCTTCTAATAGCAGACGAACCTACAACGGCTCTCGATGTCACGGTACAGGCTCAAATACTCGAGCTGATGAACGAGATAAAAAACAAAAGAAAAGACTCCGCGATTATTCTGATTACTCACGATTTGGCTGTTATAGCGGAAACCTGCGACAGAGTTATGGTAATGTACTGCGGTAAAATACAGGAAGTTGCCGGCACGATTAAATTGTTCGAAAATCCTCTTCATCCTTATACCAAAGGTTTAATGGATTCTATCCCTACCTTAACGAAGAAGAAAAAAAGATTAAACACGATTCCGGGAAATGTTCCGGGAATTCTAAATTTCCCGCCGGGTTGTCCCTTTCATCCCCGGTGTAAGCATAAAATGCCTATATGCGAAAAAGTGGTTCCTGAATTGTTGGAAATCGAGAAAAACCACCTCGTCCGTTGTCACCTTTACAACAAAGAAGGCGAGACCCCATGAATGAATTCAAAAATACAAAATTAAATTCACTGGCAGAGAAAAACAAACTTATTAGAGTAAAAAAACCCAACAATAAATCTTTACTGGAAGTGAAAAATCTAAAAACTTACTTCCCCGTTTTGGGCGGTGTTTTTAGAAAAATTATAGGATATGTTAAAGCAGTCGACGGAGTAAGCTTTTTCATAAACAAAGGCGAAGTTTTCGGTCTTGTCGGTGAAACCGGCTGCGGAAAATCGACAATAGGAAAAACTCTCGTCAGGATTCTTAATCCCACTTCCGGAGATATATTCTATTATGCTGAAGCAGAATTAGAAAACAAAAATAAACAAAGAATAAAAGTAAATCTCGCGAAATTAAACAGAAAAGAGATTATTCCCTACCGCTCCAAAATCCAAATGATATTCCAGGACCCTTATTCCTCACTCAATCCGAGATTTACAGTGGGAGATATAATAGAAGAACCCTTAATTATTCAGAGAGGAAAAAATAAAGAAAACAAAGAGATAGTAAAAGACCTTCTGAAAAAAGTGGGAATGAGCGAAGAACACATTTACAGATATCCGCATGAGTTTTCGGGGGGACAACGCCAGCGTATAGGTATAGCGCGGGCCCTGTCTACAAATCCGGAACTTATTATCGCGGATGAACCGGTTTCAGCCCTCGACGTTTCTGTCCAGGCTCAGGTTATAAATTTAATGCAGGACTTACAGGATGAATTCAACGTCACATATATTTTTATTTCTCACGACTTATCAGTAGTAAAACATATTGCTCATCGGATTGCCGTAATGTATTTGGGTTTTATTATGGAAATGGGACCGGCTGAACAAATCTATAATAATCCCCTTAACCCCTATACAAAAGTTCTGCTATCGGCAGTACCCGAGGGAAATCCAAGAAAAAAAGCAAAAAAACAACCGCTGAGGGGAGAAGTCCCTTCTTCTCTACATAAACCCAGTGGGTGCGCATTTCATCCCCGCTGTCCAATTGCTAAGGACATTTGCAAAAAAGAAGACCCCGTTTTAGAAGAAAAGGAAAAAGGGACATTTGTTAAATGCCATTTCCCGGGGAAATATTAAACACAAAAACAATCCGCTGACCGCATACAACGCAAAAACTCAAATTCTTGACATTTTGTCTCGTTTCTCTTATACTGCTAATAAGAAAAGGAGGTATATTGTGAAAAAAGATAAAATGGTAGGTGTCATGTTCTTTTTCATCCTATGTTTTACTATTTTTTTGTCCCCCATCTACGTAACAGGAATTACTTTTACTGTTACAAACACAAACGACGTTGGTGCCGGAAGCCTGCGTAACGCTATTACTTCAGCAAATGCCGCTAACGGTATACCGGATACTATAGATTTCAATATTTCCGGAGCGGGACTCCACACTATTTATCCTCAATCTCAACTTCCCCAGCTTACAGATCCTGCCGGTGTTTTTATAAATGGTCTAACTCAGGGAGGTGCTGATGATGGTCCAAACCCGCCTTCGTCGGCAATTCTTTTAATAGAAATTAACGGGGCTCAAGCCGGAGCCTCGCACGGATTATGGATAACTTCCCCGAACAACATTATTCAGGGTATCGTGGTCGATAGTTTCCAGCAGGATGGAATCCGAATTCAGGGTTCTCCCGGAGATGGAACTTACAATAATTATATATACTGTAATTTTACCGGAACCAATCCCTCCGGCACAACCGATTGGGGCAACGGAACAAACGCATTGAGTCCCTGGGCAGGCATTAATATTGTAGTAACACCGGGAGACCCTACTTTTGCATTTAATAATACGGTTACAAAAAACCTCTCCTCCGGAAATTACGCGGGAGGTGTATCTATCTCCAGTTGTCCCCCGGGAGACAATCATCATAACACTGTAGAATATAATTATCTGGGGACCGATCTAACAGGAATGAACGATATTGGAAATGATCATACCGGAGTATATATAGGGGAAGCGGCTCATGATAATCTTATCGATAGTAATCTTATTTCCGGAAATGGTACTGAAGGAGTATGTATTCTTGGCTATGTGGATGGAGAAACACAATGGTATACCCAACATAATACTGTCACAAGAAATACAATCGGTCTGAACGTCAATCATTCAAGCGCCCTCCAGAATGACAGAGAAGGGGTAAGCATCGGTAAATATTATGGGAATGGACCTCCAACGGATGACTGGCAACTTGGTTTTGCCAATTACAATATAATCGGTCCAAATAATACAATTGCTTTTAACGGTAAAAGCGGGGTGATGGTATGGGAGCATTCAACCAATGCCATAAACGCGGACAACAATCAAATAACTCAGAATTCAATATACGATAATGGGACTACCGCTCCCGGATATTTAGGTATAGATTTAGCGGATGATATGGTAACTGCCAACGACGGAGGAGATCCTGATACAGGTCCCAACGAAGAGCTTAACTTTCCCGTTATCAACAGCGCTGTTTATCTCGCCGGGAATACAACAATCTCTGGCGTTATAAATATAGATACCAACCCAACGCAGGCGACAGTAGAAATTTTTAAGGCGGATCCTGATAATACCGGATACGGAGAGGGAAGAACTTATCTTGGTTCAGCAACTCCGGATGGAGCAGGTAACTGGAATGCCACGGTTTCAGGACTTAACCCGGGCGATTCTGTAACTGCCACAACTACTGATCTCAATCTAAATACTTCTGAATTCTCTTCTGATTATATGCTTCCCTATATGATAGTTACTTCCCCCAACGGAGGCGAAAACTGGCTTGTAGGAAGCAATCAGAACATTACCTGGAATTCGAGTGGAACAAGCGGAAATGTTCATATTGAGTATTCGATAAACAATAGTTCCAGTTGGTCGGACGTAATCGCGAGCACTACGGATAACGGTACTTATTCCTGGACAATACCTAATACCCCTTCGGATAGTTGTCTTGTGAGGGTGAGCGATACGGACGGAAGTCCAACTGACGTCAGCGACTCATTATTTTCTATCTCAACGACAGCCGCATCCCTAACAGTAACCTCTCCCAACGGTGGAGAAACCTGGCAAGTAGACAGCGTTTATAATATCACATGGACATCGAACGGCACCAGCGGCAATGTTTACATTGAATATTCGGCAAACAATGGTACCGGTTGGTCTTTCGTAACCGCCAGCACTACGGATAACGGTACTTATGCCTGGACGATACCTAACACGCCTTCGACTAATTGTCTCGTTCGAATAACTGACTCGGACGGAGATCCAACTGACGTAAGCGACGCTGTTTTTACTATTACGTTAGCACCAGCCGTTCCCATAGAAAAATTGCCCACAATTTATTCAATGACCGCAAAAAAAACAATAACGAATAAAAATTTAGAATTCATATATACTCTTCCTGATAAAGCTGCTGTCACTTTTAGCGTATATGATATAACCGGAAAAATCAGGAAAAAGATTTCAAAAGAAGAACGTCCGGGCCTTTATTCAGAGGAAATAGATATGTCGGGCGCCCCGTCAGGTATTTATTTCATAAAAATGAAAGCAAATGAGAAGGAGTTTATTAATAAGTTTTTATTGATAAGATAGAAAACATCTTCCAATTGAAGATTCTTTAGAAAATATCGGTTATTTGCTGAGAGCTGTCGACAGCGTTGTAAGCTGATACTGTCCTTGACAGATGATTTGCTTTTATAGCAGTAATGTAGATTCTTTCAAAGTAAAGAATTAACATAATCAGTCAACTCTTTAATATTTCCCTTTTTTGTAAAGTCAACGGGGTGTTTGTATGCTGCCAACATCCCCTTTTCATCCGGGGTTTTATTTCTCTTAGATTGTAGTTTCCACTTAAATAGAGTCATTATAATTTTGTTTGCCAAGTTTAATTTATTAAAATTAAACCCGCCACGAAAATAAAATAATTTAACATATTTTCGTTCATCTTTTTGAAAATTTTTTTGTTTTATCTCATCGATTAATTCTTCCTTAAACGGAGATGCTCCGGTAACGAAAATTATAATATTTTTATCCTTTAATTGGCTCAAGTTCTTTTTTATAATGTTTATCCCGGTAATTCCCGCCGCGTGTAAGCTTCCACCGTAAACAATAGCATCATATTCAAGGAGTTTATCTATATTAATTTCTTCCCGTCTCAAAATGCCCGTGTTTAATTCCTCCGCAATCCATTCCGCGTACCTCTTTGTAAAACCAGAAATTGATTTATATACTACAACTATTTTCATTTTTTATCCTCCATATTCTACTGTTTATAAAATATAATTAAAAATTGTGCGTGGCATGTCAAGGGGGTTTTCTTCTGTTTCGCCATCTACGGTCTCCGGGCGGTTGTTCGTTTTACCAATTTCCTAATTCACTAACACGGAGCAGCTCTTCCCTTGACTTTTTTAAAAAAACTATTATCATACATATAAGAATATAAGAATTTACTTATATGAAAAAGGGTGTTTAAAAATGAGAGATGAAGTTAAAAAAATGGCAAAAGTTTTTAAAGCATTGGGCGAACCGACGAGGCTACGAATAATAAAAATTCTGGCTTCTGAAGGCGGATACTTTTGCGTTGGAGCTCTAGCGAGAAAGCTCGGCATTTCTCAGCCTGCGGTATCCCAGCATTTAAAGGTTCTGAAAGAAGCGGGAATCCTTGATTCGAAGAGAATGGGCTATCATGTCCACTACTACGTAGATACCAAAACTTTTAAAAGTTACAAAGAAAAAATCAATGAACTTATGGAACAGGCATTTGAAAAACGCAGATGCCCGGAAAACGGAGAATGTCTTCATCTCCCAAAAAAGAAATAGATATAAAAAATTTTTGTTTATAGTATAAGTATGTATGCATAAACTTATAAGGAGGTTTTATGAAAAAATTATACATGTCTTATCTTGTCTCTGTAGTACTTGCGCCTATTGTCTTCTGGGGTTACTTTATTTTCGGTCTTGTCTGCGCCCCGAGAGCGGTTGTTTTTGAGGTGGTAACCGGAGTATTGTCATTAGGGCTTCTAACATTAGCGTATAAAAGCAAAAAGGTTATTCTGTTCTTATTGCCGCTTATCGTACCTATCTTTGTTATTATCTCGTCTCCAATAATCATGGTTAATAGATTGGGCGCGGAAAAATTCTTGAGTCAGAGGTTGCCGGCCTACTCTACATTTGAAATTTTTGCGATATTTCAGGTAATATTGATTGCGATTTTGATTGGCATGAACAAACGATTAGAAAAGTAGACGCAGTGCGTTTAGCGTAAAAAATCAAAAAAGGAGGAATGATATGAAAAATCAGGATAAGCTCTCAGTACCTGTGATTTATATTAAGGCGGTCGCTGCCTTGATGTTTATTCAGCTGGGGCATAAAGTTGTTCGGGAAATACCCCACGTTTTACAGATGACTCGTATATTTCCTAAAGTTGTATTAATCTTTTTTACCGTTTTACTGATAGCCGGGATAATTGGCGTTTTTTGCAGGTTTAGATGGGGGCTTATCTTTGGAATTATCGGGGGCGCCTGGATAATTTTTCAACCTTTCCTGGTTCACGGAATAATGAGGGTACCGCATTTAAACGGAATCTGGTGGTACCCGATATTTCCTATTACTCAGGGTGGTCTGATTATTTATTTTTCTCTACTTACATGGCAGAAGGATAAAGAACGCGTAACTCTAACCTAAAAAGGAGGCGTTTTATGTGCTCGAGTTTTAGTCATTGCTGCGGTCACGGCAAGTTCAGCGAGAACTTCAAACACGAGATAGAGAAGACCGACGACGGGCTAATCATCAAAATCAAAGCGAAATCTCCTGAAAAGGCTGAAGCTTTGAAGAAGATGTATGAAGCTCACAGGAAACTTTGCGGCGAAGACTGCGATTAAACCGTATCCAACCAAAGCGGAGGGACTCTTTCCCTCCGCTTTGGTTTTAAAAACGCGGTTTGCTGCCATCAACTGACGCAAGGTTGCATATATTTACTTATTTCATATTTTATTATTATATATGAAAACAATCTGTGAGATTTTTTTGAAAGCATTTAATAGTTTCTTAATATTAATTATTACTTTTTTTTCTTTTTACCTCCAGGCGGAAGTATCACAGGATTCTGAAGGATGGACAGTTGTAACACCCTCCGCAGACTCAAGAATTATTTATGTGAGCAGCAGTATGGGCAGCGACACTAACAATGGCTTAAGCGAAAGTTCTCCTGTTCAAACTTTAGAAAGAGGTTATTCTCTTTTAAGAAACAGCTGCCCGGATTGGATGCTGCAGAGATGCGGAGACGAGTGGTACGAAAATATTCCTTCTATAGGTAAATCGGGACGGTCGGCGGATGAACCGATACTAATCTCCTCTTATGGAGAAGGGCAGAGACCTCTTATCAAAAGCGAAGAAAGTTCAGTAATAAGCAATGACGGACATGTTTTTCCGGAGCATATTTTTTTCATTGGACTCGATCTATACAGCTATAAACGCGACCCATCTTCGGAAGATTATGACGAATCCATCACCTCTAATCGTGGAATAAGCTGGGTGGGAGGAGGCAACGATATTCTTGTTGAAGACTGTTGTTTCCGGTTTTTTTCCGGCGGATTGGCAGCACAGAGATACACTGGCCCGCAATTAACCGACTTCAAGTTGAGAAGATCTATCATTACAGATTCCTACAGTACAAATTCCCACTCATCTGGGTTTTACACGAGCCATGTGGATGGGCTGCTTGTTGAAGGATGTATTTTTGACCATAACGGCTGGCTCATCCAGGGGACAGGGGATAACTCTCAGGAAGGCGGCGCAGCCACAATGTTTAACCACAATACTTATTTTTTCGAATGCGAATATATAGTAGTACGCGAGAATATGTTTCTTCGTGCATCCAGTATAGGCAACAAAATGTGCTGTGATAATCCCGATAGCTCTACAGGAATACTGTTTGATAATAATTTGTACGTTGAAGGAGAAATAGGTATCAGCATCGGAGGCAATTCAGAAGAGCCTTCAAGATTCAACGATGCCATAATAAGAAACAATATCATGCTTCATATAGGCAGGAGTAATCCTACAAGCAGAAATTTCGGATGGTATCTTGATATTTCAGATAACAATAATTGTATAGTATCGAATAACTGCTTCGTACATCAACCATGGTACGACAATACTTATGCCGTCAATATAGGCGGCGCGAGCGCGGAAAATATTCTAATAAGCAACAATACCATATATGACATTCGTTATCAAGCGATTCGTGTTAATGTAAATACGGCATGGAATAATATACAAATTTTTGAAAATATTATACAGGATGATACTCTTGGGCCTTTAATGGTATATCAGGCGGGAGACTTTAGTGATGTCTCTTATTATGACAACACTTATTATACAATTGACTCGTCCTCTTTTGCTCGTCTTGACGGAGAATATCTTACCTATGACGAATGGATTTCCGCATCCGGCGAAACCGGGGCAACAAATGAAGAAGTCAATTTTACAGACCCAAATCGTACAGTGGAATCTTATTACAGTTCTCTTGGCGGAGATGGAACTTTTGAAGGTTTTATAAACAGGGCAAAACAACAATCAAAAGCTAGCTGGAACCCCGCATACACGGCTTCCGCTGTCAATGATTACATACGCGAAGGATTCGATATGGAAGCATTGGATACAACTGCAATCGATTTCGATTTATTCGCAAGATTCTTCATACTTCAAATTCATCCCAACCCATTCAATACCTTTACCACCATCCAATTTCAGGTACCGCAAACGGGGAGCATGAAACTTGTAATATATGATTTACTTGGAAGAAAGGTACGAACGCTCACCTGCGGACTCGTTTCAAGCGGTACTTATGAAACAGACTGGGACGGAACAGACGACGATGGAAACATCCTTAACAGCGGAATATATTTTTGCCATATCAGCGGAGAACACGGCGCCCCTGATTCTAAAAAAACGCTTTTTTTGAAATAATTAAAAGAGAATTCAGGAGCCAGGAGACAGAAGCCAGAATCCCACCCTTATACCCAAGAATTGGACGCAGATAAACACAGATTTAAAAGGATTTTTTTGTTTGTTGTTTTTGACTAATGGCTGGTGACTGACGACTCATGATTCTTAGTTTTTTCCTAGAACCCAAGACCTAATACCTATTCCCCGGGACCTGGTATCCGGTAAAAAGCCTTGCCTTATTTTAGTTCGTTTTTTGTTTTTTTCCTAAAACCTAAAACCGAAGACCTAAGACCTCTTTTTTTCCTATTCAACCATTTTTCTATTTAACCATTCAACTAATTTAATGTACGTGGTTTCTCTACCCATTGACATCTCGCCAACGTACATTAAATTTTAAACACTATGATTATATGTTCCTATTTACCCATTCAAGAATTTAACGATTCTATTGTCTCTCTAAGATTTCCATTTATGGACTGTTTGTTACGATTTAAATTCTACCACCGTTGATACTGGTTTTCCGTATTG
>CAZKVT010000022.1:0-26712 GCA_964556365.1 uncultured bacterium
TGGACTCCTATTCCACGGGGCAAACAAAGAAGGGCAAGTTAACTTGCCCTTCTTTGAGGTTTGAACACTATCTGTTAGAAGCACAACAGTGCTCCTCTATTTTTTAATCAGCGTAGAAATACCAATTTCTTAACATCGCGGAATCCGCCTGCTTCCATTCTAAGGAAGTAGATACCACAAGCTAAGCGCGTATCGTCATTATTTGTTCCCGACCACTTCACACTGTAAGTACCCCGGGATTGTTTAGCATTAACAATACTTTTCACTTCTCTTCCCAGAAGGTCAAAAACGCCGAGTTTAACCTTTGCTTCTGTGGGTATTTGATATTTGATTTCAGTTCCGGTCCCGCTGGTGAGGAGATTAGGAGTGGCTAAATATAGGGCAAATTTCATTTCATCATCCGGTAGAGGTACCGACGTTACACCACCGGTTTTCCCCAATGCCCACATCATGAGAGCCGGACTGGCATCACTTCTCATAAGAGCATCAGTGTAAGCTCTAAATTTTGCTTTTAACCTCAAGGTATCATATATTGTTGTATTTAACCCGGCAAAGTCGACATTACAGAAAAACGTATCCAACTGAAAAAAGAAGGCAGAATTGCCCGGTAAATCGCCATCAGGTACAGGATCCCAGCTGCCGCCGTGCAGATATTGAATCTGTAATCCAATAGAATCATCAGCAGAGGATTTAGTCCATTTTGCGCCTACCCAGTCACTCCTTCCGGCGTCTTCATTCTGGAGGTCCGAGAAGACAATCGGCGGAGAGGTAATATAGCCCCCGGTAGGAGAAGCAGTATATATCCCTTTAATGAAGACATTATCTATATACCAGTCTGTCCCATTGTCTTCTTTATATCGAAACGCTATATAAACGATAGGATCACCCGCGTATGTAGTGAGATTAACGGTAGATTTTGTCCATGTCCCCTCAGCGGTCTCATCTATAGCAGAAATCTCTGAAAAAGTAGAAGTATCCGTCTGAGAGGTTGTAGATGCCCAGATACCGTGATACTGGTAATCGTCCGCGAAAGTATCACAGCCCCAGAAAGAGATAGTACAGGAGTCAAAAAGACTTAAATCGAGGGTATCGGTTACCAGCCACGCGTCGGCTTCACCGCTTTTGGCGTAGGTGATTTTCGCGGAATAAGACCCTTCATAAGCTTTATCGGTAACCTGAGCCCAGTTGTTGGATGATGTTCCTCTCGTTAGCGTATCCCAGCCCGATGGCAGGAATGTGCTTTCGAATCCTACATCTACAACTCCTGAATAATTAGATATTACAACCGAGTCGCCCTCGACTTTGAGGCTGTCCAGAGTATCATTTTCAAACTGCGGACCTGCGACCTGATACCAGTACGCGGGGTCCGTCCCCAGATCCATATCCATCGTAAAGGAGCGGATCGCGCTCCAGGGGCTCCAATCGTTTGTGCCGCTTGGATCTATTGCTCTTGCCTTCCAGTAATAGAGAGTTTCGGCTGATGCGGCGGAACCAAGTGGCATTGCGGTAGTAACAGTAGCTCCTGATGAGAAAGGCCCTGGAATATCCCAGGGAGAGGCTCCGCTGAATTGAGGATCCGTACCACGCAGTATTTGGTAGTTAACATCATCTCCCTGCGGATCGGTAGCACTTACCGATAGCGTGCATCTATATACTCCAACGCCGTCGAACCACGCGTTGTATATTGCGTTATCGAACTTTCTGATCAAGGTGGGTGTATTGGGCGAGGAGTTGATTGTATGAATTACAACATCATCGATCCACCAGCCCGGGGTATCATTATCGTCATTAATACGGAAGGCAACATAAACGGTGCTGTTTCCCCCATAACTGGATAGATCGACTGTTACCTGCTGCCATGTATCTTCTATTCCCGATGTATCCACTTCCGTGACCTCGATGAACGTGGAATAGTCTGTCTGTGAAGAGGTGGAAACCCAGATCCCAAAGTAATCATAATAAGAAACCATTTCATCACCGCGATGATAAAAGGTGAGAGAACAGGCGGATACGGAGGAGAGATCAAGTGTGTCTGTTACCAGCCACACGTCTTCGTTAACTCCGTACGCCGCGACTTTAGCAGCATAGCTTCCTGTGTGTTTATAATAAGTGGCTTGGGTCCAGGTGTAGGTACCGCTTAAGTTTATCATATCCCACCCCGAGGGAGGAACCGAAGTTTCAAATCCCTCGGATAGCAGGGTGTCTACTACCGTTGACCTTAATGCTCTTGTCTCACTTGTTTTTGTTTTACCCGTAAGATTAATTTCGGTATCGAAAGCAAATGATCCATCGGATAAATTTATCTCCCTTTGCTCTGATGTAAGATTTAAGGATAAAAGAAAGAAAACTACTAACAACACTTTCGTGGCTTTTAACATAAAACCTCCTCAATTTAGTTAGAAAAAATCCTTTTTAAATTATTTTATATTACTAATTTTAGGCAAATATACTAAGATTGTCAACCCTTTTTTTTGTTTTTTAATTGTATGCGAGGGTCATTTTTGATATTTATACATCACAAGTGTTTTATCGGATCTGTGAATACGGAAAAGTCTTTTTTGGATTAGGGATTTTCTCTATTTTTTAAATTGACTTTTTTCTTATGAATGATATAATTATTTATAAAGTATTTTAAGGAGGTTAGATTACGCGTATCTATAATATAAATATAATAACTTTTCTGATTATTGGAGTTATCAGTGTTTTGTTTATAATTAAAGAACAGAGAGAACGAATTTATTCGTTGAATCTGATGCACTGGTTCTTTATTCTTGCTTTTTTATCCTTCGCGCCCTTTATACAGTATATCTCCGGAAAATTCCCTTTATGGCTTTCGGGAGAAGATGAATTTTCGATTTGCTGCGCTAATCTGCTTATTCTTACATGGATAGTTTTTTATCAGTTAGGTTACTCCATTAAAAAATCCCGCGCGGACAGGTTATTTTCTTCTTTGAATCGATTTAAGATAGGAAAAAAAGGTGTATATATTTCTATTTATCTATCATTTATTATTTTCATCGGCTTTTTGTTTGTTTTTGGCGTGAAAAATCTTCTTATTCGCGGAGCATATAGAGACGTACTCATTTCTATACGTTACAATCCTCTAATGATTATTATAGATAAATTTTTCAGATTTATACCTCTTCTTTCTCTTGTCGGGCTTATTCTTTTGAAAGATAGATGGAAAGATAAACGAGAGTGGCGGATTCTTTTAATTGCTTCGATTTTAATAAATCTTTTCGTTAATAATCCCCTAGCTTCCGCGAGATATTGGGCGGGGACTATTATTCTTGGGTTTGTGGTAATGTTATTAAGAAGGCTGAACAGGGGAAAAGGCTGTCTGTCCGCGATACTTCTTATCGGAATATTTGTTATCTTTCCCCTTAGTAGTGTGCTGCGTTACAGAACAGTGGAGACGATATCTCTTTCGGATTTCAGATTATCGCAGCTAAGAACAGCCTATACTTCACCTCATTTTGACGCTTATGAGATGTGCGCGCATACAGTTCAATACGTGGAAAAAGAAGGCATTACCTGGGGTAAACAACTGTTAGGGCCGCTTCTCTTCTGGATACCAAGGGCTCTCTGGGCAGGAAAACCTGTAGGTACGGGAGGAATGGTGGCTGATTATTTTTCTTATCCCCAGATTAATCTTTCCTGTCCGCTTCCTTTTGAGGGTTATATAAATTTTGGCGTAATTGGATTGGTTGTATTCGCGAGTCTAATTGGAATATTATTCTCGTTGCTCGATGAATACCACTGGAGGGTGTCTACCGCTGCGTCTTCCGAGGTAATATCCGCCTACTATCCCTTTTTGCTTGTTTTCGGCTTCTTTGCTATGAGGGGAGATCTCATGTCGAGCTTTTCTTATACTGTAATGTTCATTGCCGCGGGATTGGTGCTGCTTTTAAAATGAAGAAAGAAATTAAAGTTTTGAACGTTTTATTGGATGACCGGATTGGCGGAGCGCACATACGTATCTTTAGAATCGCGAGGAAATTGAAAGAAAGAGGAATTGAGTACTTCGAGGCTGTCCCAAATGGAAATGGGGAAGCCCCCAATTACGTGAGAAAGGCGGGAGTTACGGTCTATCGTTGTGGATTGGGAACCCCGCACTTTATCAGAAATTTTGAAACATTCTTTTTGAATATAATTTATCTTATAAATTTTATCCCATCTATTTATTATCTCATCAGAATTATCAAACTAAAGGAGATCGATATTGTCCACCTTCACGGATTATTGAATTTCCAGGGAGCTTTAGCCGCTTTATTCACGGGGCGTTTGGTCGTGTGGCATTTTCATGAAGCCCTTTACCCGAAATTTTTAATAAATATCCTTAGACCTTTTACCAGGTTCGTCGCGGATAGTTTTGTGCACATATCGGAAGATACCAGAAATTATTATAACACGGATTCGGGTTCTAAAGAGGTAATTATTTACGAACCGGTGGATGTTGAAAAATTTGACACTGCTTTAATAGAAGAGGGGAAGAAGGATTTTTTGAGAAAAGAATTAAATATCCGTTGCGATGATATAGTTTTAGGCTCGGTGGGGAATGTGAGCTGGGTCAAGGGTTATGAGAATTTGATTGTATCGATGGGAACACTCAAGGAAAAAAATAAGAGGCTTAAATTACTTATTGTCGGGAAAATATTATCGACACAGGCAGGATACTACAAACGGCTCAAGAAATTGGTTTCTTCACTGGGGCTCGAAGGAGATATTTATTTCTTAGGGATGAGAGAGGATATTCCACAACTGCTTTCTATTATGGATATTTTCGTTATGTCTTCTGTGACCGAGGGTACGCCTATCTCTATAATGGAAGCGATGTCTATGAAAATACCCGTTGTCGCGAGCCGGGTGGGAGGTATTCCCGAGCTAATCCACGAGGAAGAAACAGGATTGCTTGTAAATCCGGGTAATCCGGATGAGATTACAGATGCTGTTTTGAATCTACTAAAAAGTTCTAAAACGAGAAGGAAAATGGGAGTAAGGGCAAGGGAAGTTGTAAAGAAGAAGTTTTCGGTGGAAGATTGCGTAAAAGGGCATGAAAAATTATATAAAAAACTCATGAAGTCAACAGGGTAAACGAATCACACCACATATCCCATTTTCAACCACGGGATTTCACAAGATTAACTCAAGATTTTCAACCTTCCACCAATCAATAAAATCCTTGACAGAAAAAGTCTAAAACGTATCATATTTACAAATGAAAATAATTGCTTTGTTTTATATATTAAATGCCACTTTGCTAATACTCCATGAAATAGAATCGGCATTTGAAAAAGAATGGGAAATATTAAAATTGCCCGGTAAAATAACAGGATTTCTCATCCTACATATACCTATAATATTTTTATTTTTTTACGGGTTATTGGAAATCGAAAAACAAACTCAAACTGGATTAATAATCGGTATCATTACAGGTATAAGTGGTCTTATTCCCTTTTTGGTTCATAAAGTATCTATAAAAAGAAAGGAACACTTCAATTTATTTATTTCGAATTTAATAATTTACTTAAATATTCCAACAGGAATTACTATTATTGTATTATCGGCACGTCTCCTCATCTAACGTATAGGAACCGATATGAATAAATTTAAAACACTGTATGTAATAGAGAGAAAAAAATGGCGTAAATGGCTCGAGAAGAACTTCGATAAAGAGAAAGAAATCTATCTTATATACCCCAATAAATCTTCAGGCAAACCGCGCATCCTTTATAACGACGCAGTGGAAGAAGCATTATGCTTCGGCTGGATCGACAGTATAATAAAAAAACCTGATAAAGAAAACAGTATTCAGCGTTTTTCGCCAAGGACATCCAAAAGCACCTACTCCCAGGCTAATAAAGAAAGACTAAGGTGGCTTCTTAAAGGAAACCTGATACATCCGTCAATCCGGGAATCCGCGAAAGAAGTTCTCAAAGAAAAATTTATATTTCCTACCGATATTATAAACTTTATAAAAGACGATAAGAAAGCATGGGAAAATTATCAAAAATTTTCTCCGGCATATAAAAGAATCCGTATAGCGTATATAGATGGAGCCCGTAAACGCCCGGAAGAATTTGAAAAAAGATTGGCAAATTTTATCAAGAAAACCAGAGAAAATAAAATAATAGGATTCGGAGGAATAGAAAAACATTATTGACAGATAAATTAAAAGAACGCGTAGAAGAATTAGTGAAAGAAGAAATATCTATCGTGCCCTATCAACCGATATGGCCAAAAATGTTTATAGATGAAGCCGTTTTCTTACGCAAAAAATTACCTCAAAATTTAATAGAAAGAATAGAACATTTCGGCAGTACTGCGGTTCCCGGTCTTTCCGCGAAACCAATTATAGACATTTTGGTAGAGGTAACGAGTTTAGACGAAACAAAAATTCAAATAGTACCTGTTTTAGAAACCGAAGGATATGAATATTTTCACCGTCCGGCTTTCGGTGATCACGGACCGCCTTATTACGCGTGGTTCATCAAACGAAATGCAGAAGGTAAACGCACACATCATATACACATGGTCGAAGCAGATTCGGAATTGTGGAACAGACTATATTTCAGGGACTATTTAAAGGAATTCCCGGAAATAGCTCGAAGTTACAACGACTTAAAAAGAAATCTCTTAAAACAACATCCAAATGATAGAGTTAAATATACAGAAGAAAAAAGCGAATTCATTTCGTCAATCACTAAAAAAGCAAAAGAATATTATGAATCTAAAACTTAACTGTTTAACCAACAGGAGAAAAATATGGATAAGAGAACATTAATAATTTGCAAATCTACTCACCACGGGAACACAATGAAAATAGCTGAAGCAATGGGTAAAGTACTAAACGCGAAAATCATAGACCCCTCGGATTTTAATAAAGATATGATTACGGATTACGATGTGATTGGATTCGGCTCGGGAATTTACGGCGGAGAGCATGATAAAAGCCTGCTCGATTTAGTCGATAGATTGGAAATGCAAAAAGATAAAAAAGCTTTCATTTTTTCTACTTCGATGATCCGTATGTCGCTTATGCACACAACTCTCAGGAATAAACTGCTTAAAAAGGGATTCGACATAATCGGAGAATTCCATTGCAAAGGGTTTACTGATTATAGTATTCTAAAATATCTTTTTGGCGGAATAAACAAAAGAAGACCGAATAAAAAAGATTTAAAAAAAGCACAGGACTTTGCAAAAAAAATGCGAGAGAAAAACTGACAGCTTACTGCTGGAGGTTTACGGCTTAAAAGTTTTATTTGTTGTTGAACTAATCAACCGATTTACCGATTAAAATTTATTGTATAAAAAAATTTTAATCTTATTATTTCGGAGGATAGGCCCCTATAAAAGCAGAATTCTCCTCTGACACTTTAAGAAGTTTCTTTATTTTATCGGGAAGTTTGGCTGCCGACTCAGAACCCTTAAATCCTTTCAATAATTCAAAATTACCAAGCTTCCAACTCTTAAAAATTTGACTCTCATCATTTACTAAATATTGACTATTGGAAGAAAATTCCTTATGCTTTTTACGTAATTCAGACAAAGAATTAAATTCAAGCATACATTCCTTATTCCTTGCGGGACTCCAGAACATCAGTAAATCAGTTTTACTATCAGGACTTCGGACATAAACATTGTTATCGAGTTTATCTAATTGCGGTTCCCTGAGCTTTTTACATAGAGAAGAAGTCTGAAAAGTAACAAAAAGCGGTCTGTCGTAATTTTCATCAACCACTATAAGATTATTAATAAAAATATGTCCGTATCGTTCGTCGACATCCGGGCCTGTACTCGGATGCCAGCCGAAATGGTCCCCCTCCGCGCTCCTTGGAGTTCGACCTATAGTAACAGTACTGTTTACCAGTGTATTATTATATATCTCAACATCCGAGGCATTTATAACGTAAATACCCTGATCACAATTCACAAAAACATTTCCCGCACAAATAGCCCTTTTCGAGATTTCAAAGAAGAACCCGTTATCACTCGGCCAGAATCGCTCTTTTGAAAATTCTCTGTCCATTTTACCTACATCCTGAACCCAATTATCGATAAAAACACCACCCACATTTCCTACATCATACCAGATACCGTTTGAATACGGAAGATCTACAACAAGATTATCTCGACATGTAACTCGATAAGATTGATTGAAAATCTTCACGGCAGAAGGGTAATATCCTGTAATCCTCTCTATATTATTCTTCGTAAAGATATTTTTCTCTAAAAGAACATCATTCGAGGCTTCGATGTAAATACCTTCTGTACTGGTATTGCTAATTTTGCAATGCCTCATCACCAAACTATCTCCCCTGAGTCTCGCCGCCACCCTTGAACAGTTCGAAATTTCACAGTTCTCTAATTTGGTTCCTATTACTTCCTTTCCGTGTTTCGATTCATCGGACAAGCCTTGCGGGTATGTTCCCTCGACAAAAATCGCTCGCCTTGCATATTGAGTAAAGGTGATTCCACGAATCACAGGGCCTTTTTTATCGGAAATTTTACCATGACACTTTCCGGTTGTCCTATAAATACCGCCGTCAAAAGCTGTGATTTCCACCAGACAATTTGTCGGATCGGTACCGATGAAAACTTCTTTTTTATCATAATCTATAAAATAGGAATTTTCATCTACCTCTCCCCTCCATCCAGCCGATTGCAAAAATTTGCCGTCGATAAATACCATGTCATTATTGAAACGATGCAGAGGGGTTTTTCTTCCGTGCCAATCAGCCCACCACCAGTTATCGGGTTTTTCCGGAAATAAACGTGTCCATGACGTTTTCCACAATCCGTTTCCAAGATTCTGCCATTCCTTTGCGATATAGGTTCCCTTTAAAACAGGGTTTTCATCCGCGTAAGCCTGCATAGTTATACCCTGATTTAGAATCAGTTCTCCTGTACGATAAACTCCTCCGCGCATTACTATAGCATCTCCTGTTACTACCTTTTCAATTGCTTTTTCTATTGTTGTGGGATTGGAAATTATTTCTCCTTTATTTTCAGCTTTTCCGTCCGGAGCCACATAGTAAACCTTACCGCTTACTTTCGGTAAATCATAGGTTTGCCTAATCGGACCATAGGGACCACCGGAAGGATACGCTGTTAAAGATAAGGAACTGAACACGCAAAGAATTAAGCAGATAGCACTAAAAATTTTATATATTCTAATTCTTAACATTTTATACCCCCTTTATCTAACATTTTAATTTCTTTCGACAATTAACATTTACTTACGAAAATAACTTAAATCTCTTTTTTGTCAACAAAAGAGAATATCATCACTGTGGAAAATTCGAATGTTGATATTTTCTTAAATTTCAAACACAGTTTGGTTGTTCATTTAGACCTTTTGAAAACCCTGAAGACCAAGAAGAAATTTTCTATGATGATTTTGTCTTTGGAACAGGCTTTACTATAAGGTTAAATATCAAGTAAACACTTGAATAAAACCAAATATACACAGCTTGACAGATTCAATTGAGAACATAATTTATTAAACAAATATGATATCTAATATTACACGATTCAAAACAAGGAGATAAAATGGCTGACAGTATTTTTGATGATAAGAATATGAAACCCACAGAAAAAATACTAAAAGAAACGCTTGGAAAAACATATAAACTCTGGGAAGAAATAAAAAGACATCTTGCTGAAGAATATGAGGAATTAACTGAAAACTGGAAATTTTATAATCAAAAATCCGGATGGCTGTTAAAAACTCTAAAGAAAAAACGCAATCTTTTCTTTTTTGTTCCGGTTAAGGGTTTTTTTAAACTTACTTTTATCTTCGGAGATAAAGCAGTCGCGGCAGTCGAGGAAAGCGATCTACCGAAAAACATTAAAACAACACTAAAAAATGCAAAAAAATATATGGAAGGAAGAGGATTTCAAATCAAGATTAAGAATTCTAAAGATGTTGAAATAATAAAAAAATTAGTAGAAATAAAAATAAACAATTAATTAATATTCAAAAGGGAGGCGCACAGTATGAAGCTAAATAATTTACGCTTCATTATAATATTTAAAGTAGATAATAGTAACACACAAATAAGAATAAAGAAACCGAATAATATAATACAAAGCTGTATGTTAATCCTTTTAGCACTTGGAATATATTCCGCCTGCCCGTGTAAAGAAAAGAGACAAATCATAACAAGCCCCGATAGAAATATCTCCGTACAATTTCTTGTATCTCAAAATAAGAATGCTTTCTATACAGTTAAACATGCGGGTAAACTCATCCTTAGCCAATCAAAATTAGGTATTATAAGAGAAGACGAAAATTTTTCCGAAGATCTTTTTCTCGATTCCGTATCAAACACCGAAATTATAAAGGACAATTATGAACTGGTACTAGGTAAAAAACGAAAATATTCTTACAGTGCTAACAGAAAGATTTTTCATTTAAAAAATGCAAACGGTAAAAAGATGGATATAATCTTTCAGGTCTCGAACGACGGCGTGGCATTCAGATATTATTTCCCCGAAAAATCCGATAAAATCAAAAAGATCGTAAAAGAAACCAGCTCGTTTAACTTTAGTCCCGGCACAAAAGCATATATCCAGCACATGTCCGAGGCAAAATCGGGATGGAGCCAGGTTAACCCTTGTTATGAAGAATTTTACCAGCAGGGTATCGAAATAGAAAAACTCCAGTTCAATAACGCAGGATGGGTCTTCCCGGCACTTTTCAATTATGGCGAATACTGGATGTTACTAAACGAAACAGCACCCGATAGGGATTATTGCGGATGTCGACTTCAACAGGACTCTATCAGCCATGAGTTTTTTATCGATTTTCCGCAAATTCAGGAAACATTCCAAGGCGGTGCACTTAATCCACAGTATACCTTACCATGGAAAACGCCCTGGAGGATAATCGTAATAGGAAATAGTTTAAAAACAATAGTAGAATCCACACTCGGAACCGATCTTGCCGAACCTACGAAACTGAAAGATATTTCATTTGTAAAACCCGGTCAGTCTTCATGGAGCTGGGTTCTTTTAAAAGACGATTCCACTGTCTACGATGTACAAAAAAGATTTATCGATTATGCGTCAGACATGAATTGGGAATACTGTCTCATTGATGCCACCTGGGACACCAGGATAGGTTACGATAAAATAAAAGAGCTTGCCGAATACGCGAAAAAAAAGAACGTGGGACTTACCCTCTGGTATAACTCGGCAGGCGATTGGAATACAACCTTTCAGACTCCCAGAGATAAAATGCTGACTCATAAATCCCGTGTAAAAGAATTTAATAAAATTAAAACAATGGGAATAAAGGGCATTAAAGTAGATTTCTTCGGAGGCGATGGTCAATCCGTAATGAAGTATTATCAGGATATTCTCGAAGACGCCGCAGAATATGAACTCATGGTAAATTGTCACGGAGCTACCTTACCAAGAGGCTGGCAACGTACTTACCCCAATCTTGTAACAGTAGAAGCTATTAAAGGTTTCGAGTATGTAACTTTCGACCAATTCGACGCAAACAATGAGCCCAACCATTCATGTATGTTACCATTTACCAGAAATGTTTTCGATCCTATGGATTTTACACCGGTTTGTTTCTCGGAAGTTCCTAACATTAAACGAATTACAACAAATGGCTTCGAATTGGCATTGTCAATAGTCTTCTGGTCGGGCATACAACATTTCGCAGAAACACCTAAAGGTATGGCAAAAGTTCCTGATTATGTGAAAAATTTCTTAAGGGAAATTCCTCCATATTGGGATGATACTAAATTTATAGATGGTTTCCCGGGAAAGTTTGTGGTTATTGCCCGTAAATTTGATGATACCTGGTATGTAGCCGGGATTAATGGGGAAAATACCGAGAAAAGTTTAAAATGCAAATTCCCTTTTATTAAAATCACAAAATCGGGAACCTTAATAACTGACGGCAAAGATAACCGTTCTTTCAATATGGAAAAAATAATCTATATCCCAAATGACTCTTTTAAAATAAAACTCAAAGGAAAAGGAGGCTTTGCTTTAAAATTTGATGATTAAATACTACAAAAACGCGCTTGAATGAATTATAAAACTCATGTAAAATAAAAGAAAACAGGAGGACAAAATGAAAACATCTTTTAACAAAAAAATTTTTGGTTTTATTATCGTAAGCTTAATTGTTTTACTGCAATCTATCACTCTTAATGCACTTAACGATGGTCTTGCCAGAACGCCGCCTATGGGATGGAACAGCTGGAATACTTTTGGGGCAAGCATCGACGAAAAACTGATAAAAGAAACAGTAGAAGCCATGATAGAAAATGGAATGCGGGACGCGGGATACAAATACATTGTTTTAGACGACGGCTGGGAAGCAAAACAAAGAGGTAAGAACGGACAAATAATTCCCGATTCAAAAAGGTTTCTAAATGGAATGAAAGCATTGGGTGATTATATTCATTCTAAAGGATTTAAGTTCGGAATTCATAACGACGCGGGAACAAGAACATGCGCAGATTACCCGGGCGGTCGCGGACATGAATTTGAGGACGCAAGGACTTACGCCTCCTGGGGTGTCGACTACATTAAATATGACTGGTGCAACACCGGAAAAGCCAATGCCGAAGAAACTTTTAAAACCATGGGAGCCGCTTTAAAAGTAACCGGTAGACCCATAGTTTTTAGTATCTGTGAATGGGGCAGTAATGAACCCTGGTTATGGGGAAAGGACATTGGACACTTATGGCGCACAACCGGGGATATCATAGATTGTTATGAATGTCAGGCTGTTTATTCTCTAGGCTGGAAACAAATCTTAGACGCGCAGGTGGGATTAGAAAAATATGCCGGACCGGGACACTGGAACGATCCCGACATGCTGGAAGTCGGCAATAAAGGTTTAACTTTAGCCGAATCAAGATCCCATTTCACTCTCTGGTGTATATTAGCAGCACCTCTAATGGCAGGAAACGATGTTAGAAACATGTCTAATGAGATATGTGATATCTTAACAAATAAAGAAGTCATTGCCATAGACCAGGACCCTCTGGGCAAACAGGGATACCAGATGATGGACCATCCCGGAAAAGAAATCTGGGTGAAGGAATTATCGAAGGGAGCATGGGCAGTATGCTTCCACAACACAGATAAAGTTCCGCTAAAAATGAAAATAACCTGGGATCATCTATGGATTTTACAGGGGAAATACAATAAATACAAAGTACGGGATATCTGGAATAAAAAAGACTTAGGAACTATCGATATCAAAAAACAGGATTATGAAGATTTCAAAAGGGAAATAGCCCCTCACGATGTACTCCTTTTAAAATTCACACCCGTTAAATAATTAGCGGAAAGATTTTAAAAACTCCTTGCCTGAAAATAGTTACCAGAATCAAATTCTTTAACTACTTTGATAGTCTTCCCTATATTTATGAAGGGATAACATAATTTTTTTTAAAGAAAAAGAACCTTCGTTATTTATTTTTTAAAAAGAGAATCATCCAACTCAAATTAACCAATCTACTATCGTACTACAATTTACTCAAGCACTATTAACTTAGTACTCTTACTCTGTTTCTCTGCAACAACCTTGTATAGATATACGCCGGGGGCTAGATCGACATTTACGGAGTAAGCACCTGCTGCCTGAGTTCCCGGGACAATCTCCTTAACTCTCTGACCGCTGATATTATAAACAGCGATATAAATCGGTAAGGCAGCGCTTATTTCATATTTCAAACTATTCACGGATGTCGCCGGAAGAGTAAGTACATTTGCTCCTTCTGAGACAGGAACACCGGAACCGCCTGGTTTGTTTAATATGTAATCGACATATATTGTATCACCCGGATTGACTACCTCAGGAAAATCGAACTCTATTCCCACTGCGAATACCTGCGATCCGCTGACAGTGTCGGGAAGTACTACAATAAATTCCTTCCATGCGCCGGCAAATCCCAACGTATAAAGACTATCTACATTAATAGAGTCAGTAACATCAAAGACACTCCATTCAATGTACTGAGCATAAGATCTAAATACCAAACCAGAATCGATCTCTCCTTCCGGTGGTATCCAGACATTAAAGCTGATTGTATCTCCCGTACCCACACTGGCAAAATGGTCTATACCACCTTCACCGGGACGGCTGTTAAAATCCCATTTATTTGAACCCGGATCGGTAGTAGCAGTATCCCATAATACCACTCCTAACGAATGTTCGCCCTCAAAGGCTGTCGCTGAACCCTGCGCATTGAAAACTTCTATAGGCAGACTATCATTGATCCCAACTCGCCCATACCATCCGTCCACATATGGGAAATCTATACCCGTCCAACGATTATACATAACCACAGTGTCCCCTTCTCCTTCAAAATCAGAGACGAAGGCCAATCCCGAAACAGACACAACTAAAAATAAAACAACTATTAAAGTAACTGCTTTTCTCACCATCAACCTCCTTTAGTTCTTTTGAGTTGGATAATTCTCTTTTTATTTTAAAGAACTAAGCAAATTCCCTATTATACTATAGGCCAATACCCTAAAAATGTCAAGAGCCGATTTATTTCAAAAAGAAAAGAATATATCCATGCCCCATAGATGCTTATCATAAGTGCCATCAAAAGTAACCCGCTTCATACCCCAGAAGAATTTTACCTCGAGAATTTTTAAACTCAATTCAAAATCGAATTCTTCTCCGTAAAAAACGCCTTCGATTCCGGGAGTGATTTTCTTATCATAGAAAGAATAATCGAGCCTCCCTGCCACGGCTCCGCTAAAAGAATAATCTTCAAAAGAATAATCGATAAACGCTTTAAAACGATCACTATTTAAGGTCATCAAACAATCATCTTTACCAACTTCCAAACCTCCATACTTAGATTTAAAACCTACCGCGGGATTTTCCGAAATGATACAGTAAACCGAATTATCCATGGATAAAACATATATGGGCGCGATAAAAAAATCTTCCGTTTTAAGTTCTTTTTCGGTAAATAAACCTTGCCCCACAACATTCAATATTACAAGAAAAATCGGATCCCTCGGACGAAATAGATATGAAATAAATTCTCTGTCATCATGAGTCATCCCGACTCTGGCATCTCCCAGCTTAAAATAACCAAACCACTTGTCTTTAGTCGTTTGAAAATACAAATAATCCCAATCAATTGATAAGTTAATAATATCCTCATATATTGAAGCTGCAATATTACTGTTTAAAATAAAAGGCATGGAAAAAGAACCATAACCTTTAAGAAACTTCCCAATATCTCTCGAACCAAAAATCCCTCCGGAACAAGTCCCCCATTCCAATTTCCTATCAAAATGAAAATGAAGCAGTTTATAATCACCGCTCACCGTTCTAAGATATGAATAAGGAATACTATCGTATTTCTCCCTGCCTGAAAGAAGAAATAAATCTTCCTCACCGAGTATTGAACGGTTAATGTATTTTTGAGTTTCAAACTCTGTTATAAGGTTTTCATCATAATAATACATACCTATTGAAAGAGGTGTATCGTACCAGACAAACTCACGCAAATCTTGTTTAGGAAAAGGAAAAAGAATCAAAGGAAGCTGTACATATAAAAGTTGGTAAGCTAAAAAACCCATATCCAAAATGAAATATTAAAATTCAAAAAGCAAAACGACAAATTAGGATTTAGGATTTTGGATTTTGGATTTAGTAAAAAAACAAAAAGAAAATCTTTGTGCTCTTTGTGTTCTTTGTGGTTCAATAATTTTTTTGGGAGTTGGGATGGGATTCTGACTTCGCACCTCCCGGATTCTGACTTCTTCGTTAAATTCTCCATTTTAATATTTGATTTTTACATTTTAGGAGACTCTGTCTCCTTATCGGAAGTATCGATAAAAACAAAATAAATGATAATCATTGTTAGCCCAATAGACACAAAAGAATCCGCGACATTAAAAGTCGGCCAATACCAACCTTTAGCGCCTACTTGAATGAAATCTATAACCTCCATATAAAGTATTCTATCGGTAAGATTTCCTAAAGCGCCTCCAATTATAAAAGACAAACTCACAAGAGAAAACCTGACATTACTATTAAAAAAAAGAAATATAACGAATATAAACGCGATTACGGTAAGTACGGTAGAAACAGTAGGTCCTCCGAACTTAAGACCAAAAACCGAATTTGGATTTCTAATATACGTAAATTTTACTATATCGCCTATTATACTTTTAGAATCCCCATAGAGCATGTTATTCATAATCCATCTTTTTGTTAACTGGTCAATAAAAAGGACAAAAATAGAGATGGGGAAAAAAAATAATTTTTGTTTAGTACTTACAATCTTTCTTTCTTCCAAGGAACACTTTCTCTCTTTTCAGCGCAAGTTTTGCAGCATCTGGCGTAAGGTATCACCTTTAGCCGTTCTCTTTTTACTTGAACTTTACAATCCTCGCAAATCCCATATTCTTTATCTATTATTCTCTGCAAAGCAGCATCAATATCTTTCAATTTCTGTGTAAGTTGATTGATTATATAAGAATCTCTGTCGATTCTGTTCTCAATATCAGCTATATCAGCTATATGAGTAGGAAAAGGAGTATTTTCTTCTCCGTCTTCCAACGGGTTAACTTCCACTTTTGGTTCTAAATCTCTTATTTCTTCAAGGACTTCTTCTCTTTCTTTTTTCAATTTTCTTTCAAAATAATCGTAATCAACTTTCCAGGTCAAAATCTCCTCCTTTTATAACTTCAATACACCTTTCACAAAGAGTATCAAACTCACTATTATTTCCAACGCTTTCCTTAAGCATCCAGCATCTGGAGCATTTCCCGCCCTCCGCTTTTTCAACTCCATACGAACCCAGATTACCTTCGAATGAATACTCAGTATTTATCTCAGGAGCAAACTCTACTTTTGAAACGATAAAAATCTCCTCCAAATACTCTTCTAAATATTTCAATTCTTCTAAATTACTCTTTATAATTATTTTTGCCTCAAGAGAATTTCCAATATAATTGTCTTCCTGAGCTTCTTCTAAAACCTTATGAAATTCATCTCTGACTTCTAAAACTTTTTCGAATTTACTTAGAAGTTTACTCTCCTCTTCCGTTAGCTCACGGCTTTCGGGAAAATCGGCGAGAAAAATCGAGCTCTCCTTATCAAACAGAGACTGCCATACTTCCTCGGTTGTAAAAGATAGGACAGGCGCGAGCATAACAGCAAGATTTTTTGTCAGTTCAAACAACACAGTCTGGGCGCTTCTCCTTTTTTTTCCTTCTTTTGATTCAACATATAGCCTATCTTTAAGAATATCGAGATAAAATGAAGATAAGGTACCAACTACGAAATCATAAATCTTCCGATACACTTTATGATAGTAAAGCGAATTGTAATCTTTATCGACCTCTAAAATCAAAGAATTAAGTTTTATTAACACAAAACGATCCACCGGTAACAACTCATCCTCTTTCAACTTATCCGACTCCGTAAAATCGCCTAAGTTGCCCAGCATAAACTTAAAACTGTTTCTTATCTTTCTGTAAGCATCCACCAATCTTTGCATTATTTCTGTCCCGTACTTAACATCGACCGACCAATTAACGGAAGCAACCCATAAACGTAAAATATCAGCTCCGAATTCGTCGATGATTTCAGAAGGCGCTGTCACGTTTCCTATAGACTTATGCATCGATTGTCCCTCATTATCCAACATCCATCCGTGAGTAACCACTTTATCGTAGGGGGCTTTATCTTTTATAGCCAGAGAGAGCATTAAAGATGAATTAAACCAGCCTCTATGTTGATCGGGACCTTCGAGATACATATTAGCCGGCCAATTTTCTTTATCCAGAGCGCCAAAAGAAGAAATACCCGAATCAAACCAGACATCGAGAACATCCATCCCTTTTTCGAACTCCGAAGAACCACATTCTTTACATTCAAAATCTTTTCCCAAAATATCTTCCGGATTCAACTCAAACCAAATATCCGCGGATTCTTTTTTGAATAATTCTGCCACTTTTAATATCATATTTTTATTAAGAATAGCTTTTCCGCATTTTTTACAGAAAAAAGCGGGAATATTAACACCCCATTTACGCTGCCTGGAAATACACCAATCGGGTCTATCGCTAACAGCAGCGAACATTCTTTCTTCACTTTGAGGCGGATACCAATCATTATTCCTAACGACTTCCAGAGCTTTTTTTCTTAAATCATTATGGTCTATGGAAATAAACCATTGTTCGGTAGCGCGGAAAATAAGCGGGGTCTTGCACCTCCAGCAAATAGGATAACTATGTTGAATGTTACCCACATGCACAAGATTATCTTTTTCCTTTAAAATTTCAAGCACTTTTTCCGATGCTTCTTCTGTTTTCAAACCTTCAAAATCTCCCGATTCCGATGTAAATTTGCCTTTTTCGTCAACCGGCGAATAAATATCGAGCCCTACTTCTTTTCCAAGAATATAATCTTCTCTACCATGTCCCGGCGCTATATGCACGATTCCGGTCCCTTCATCCATGGTAATAAATTTGGCCAACCTTATAACAGACTTTCTGTCCGTAAAAGGATGTTTAAACTCTGTTCCTTCTAATTTCACGCCCTTAAACTTATCGACAATTTTAAATTCATCCCAGCCGGCTTTTTTAGCGTTTTTCTCGAGAAGCCCTTCCGCCAACAGGAATTTCCTATTATCTGCTTCGACAACGACATATTCGTAATCCGGATGAACAGCCAGAGCGAGATTTGAAACAATCGTCCAGGGAGTTGTCGTCCATACTAATGCTTCGTATTCATTTCCTCTCATAGTAAAAGTCAAAGAGGGGGAATCCATCATCTTGTATTCTATTTCAGAAATCGCGAGCGCAGTCTCACAAGTAGGACACCAGTGAACCGGCATATAACCTCGATAAACATATCCTTTATCTACAACTTCGGCAAGAAGTTCTAATTCCATACCTTCGTATTCTTTACTCATAGTAACATAAGGATTTTCCCATTCACCCAGAACACCCAACCTTTTAAAATCCCTTTTCTGTTCTTTTATCCATTTAGATGCAAAATCTCTACAGCTTTTTCTTATACGAAGGATATCATCATCTGCTTTAAATTTCTTGATAACAATATTTTCAATGGGCATTCCGTGAGCATCCCAACCCGGTCTGTACGGAGTATAGTAACCTTTAAGCATTTTGTACTTTACTATAATATCCTTGATAATTTTATTCATTGCCTGACCAAGATGAATGTGCCCATTGGCGTACGGAGGTCCGTCGTGAAGAATAAATTTTTCTCCGCTCTTTCTTTTCTGAAGAGCTTTTTCATAAATTGTCTTTTCATCCCAGAAGCGAACAAAATCGGGTTCTCTCAGAGAGAGATTCGCCTTCATAGAAAACTCGGTTCTGGGCAGATTTAGAGTTTTTTTAAGATTCACTACACCAAAAAATGATTTACGGCAAATCGAGATACATTTTTAAGCTCTTGTTATCCGGATCTAATTCCTTAGCCTTTAACCATATCTCTCTCGCCATTTCCCTATCATCTTCCTTATAATAACAAAAACCTAACTTTACAGCGGCAGGCACGAAGTCTCCGCTTCTTTCCAAAACTTCTTTTAATTCTTCTTTTGCCTTTCCATAGTCACCCATTTTAATATACATCTCACCCAAAAATGTCCTAATATCATGAAAATTAGGAGCAAATCGAAGCGCCTTCCTGAGTTCCGCTATTGCCTCATCATATCTTTCTATGCTGGCGTATAAAGTAGCGGTTTCCTTATGCCCGTTTGCTATCCTCGCCCTGACAGAAAACTCAACTCTCTCCATCTCAGAATCTCTTTCCATTTCGAGTTTTTCGGCTATCTCAAACTCTTCGCTTCCCCTTTCGACTTCACCTAACTGGTTTAAGGTAAGGGCAAAATTTATATGACCCTCGATATACTCGGGATTACTCTTAATAGCTCGTTCAAAATAACTCACAGCCTCTTTATACCTACCCGAAAGAGATAAAGCTACACCCATCAAATTATTAATATCCGGATAATCCGGGTTTTTCTTAAGCGCCTTCTTAAGAAAAAAACTGGCTTTTTGATAACTACCCTCTTCTATTAATCTTTTACCTTCTTCCAAAAATTCTTTTTCTTTAGCCATAATATCTCCTATTTTTCTCTATTCTATATATATAAATATTTTACTTATGTCAAGGGCGTATTATTTTTATTTTAAATTTTCTAAATCATATATTTACCACAAAAACACCACGCTATTCTCATTACTAAGGATTTTTTATTCGTAGTTTTTTATTTGACTATTTGACAATTCAATTATTTGACTATACTGAAGCACAGTAACACATTGACAATAATTTATTATACACTATTATTGCTTAAAAAATGCGGGAGGATTAAATGATAAAAAAGAAATTCGTTATTATTATTATATTAAGTTCTTTAAATTTAACCGCACACCATGGTCTGGGGCTGGGGATTGCCGTAGGTGATCCAACCGGAATTACAGCAAAATATTGGACAAGCCACAATACAGCACTCTGTGGGGCAATGGGTTGGTCATTTAGAGACGAAGGATATATTCATCTAAACGGAGATTACATTTATCATAATTCAAATTTGATTACTGTAGAAGAAGGAGAAATGCCGCTGTATTTCGGATTGGGAGGAAGAATTGCCTTTAAAGATGAAACCGAAATCGGTATTCGATTCCCCGTTGGTCTTGTATACCTCTTTCCGGACGCACCTTTTGACGCCTTTTTCGAACTTTCTCCTTACCTGAATCTATACCCGGAAACGGACTTCTTTCTCTCTGCCAGTTTAGGGGGAAGATTCTTCTTCGAATTATAAAGAACCGTTCTAAAAACAACTTCCTGTTTTTTCTTTCCTGCAGGGTTTTCCAGAATCGAATTCCGAACAGCGATAACAAATTTCATTAGGCAGCTTATTTTCTTCAAAATATAGCTTTATATTACTTAGAGTAGTTTTCGCTATATTTGTTAACGCTTCTTTCGTAAAAAACCCCTGATGTGAAGTTATTAGAACATTAGGGAAAATCAGCAATCTGGCTAACACATCATCACTGATAATAGTACTCGAATAATCTTCGAAGAAATACTCCGATTCCTCCTCATACACATCTAATCCCGCATTCCCAACCTTGCCATTTTTCAAAGCTTCTATCAAATCGACGGTATTGATAAGCTTTCCCCTTCCAGTATTTATTATCATAACACCGTCTTTCATTTTCTTAATACTGGATTTATCTATTAGATGCATCGTATCTGGTGTGAGGGGACAATGCAGGGTTATAATATCCGATTCCCTGTACAGGGTATCTAAATCCACATAAGAAAACTCGTATCGTTTTTCATTCTCTTTATTAGGAAACTTATCATAGGCAAGCACCCTCATATTGAAACCCTTTAGAATTTTAGAAATAAAAACTCCTATTTTCCCTGTTCCAATTATCCCCACCGTTCTTCCAGCCATATCGAAACCTAAAAGACCATTTATATTAAAATTGCTGTCCCGTGTCCTGTAGTATGCTTTATGGATTTTTCTGTTTAAGGATAAGATTAAAGCCACAGCATGCTCGGCAACGGCACCCGGTGAATAAGCCGGAACCCGAACCACATGTATTCTTCCGAAAACAGCCTTTAAGTCCACATTATTGTAACCGGCGCAGCGCAAAGCTATAAGAGTTATACCATTATCATATAAAGCATCCGCAATTTCTTTACTTATAATATCATTTACAAAAGCGCAGATGGTATTGGTGTCCTTAGTGACAATAACATTGTTTTCGGAAAGACGGCTTTGAAAATATTTAATATCGAAACCAAATTCCTTATTCGCTTCATCAAAGAAATCTTTATCATATTGCTTTGTATCGAAAAAAGCTACTTCCAACTTTCTCATATTTTTTTAGCTCCTTCACAATAACACAATAAAAACCGAAAAAAAATCTAAACTATATATTTCAGGACATTCATCACGCCACTTTTCAATCACGAAAAGGGCTTTTTTTATTTGATTAATACTATCAATATTAATAATTCTTAAAAAACAATCAAGGGGCTATTTCTCTTATTCTTTTAAACCGCAAACGACAAAAAACCTGTTCTGAGTTTTAAGGTATAAAAACAAAAAACTACCATCTTGACATATAATAATCAAATTACTATGATAAATTTGTAAAATTGAAGATTAATAAAAGAATTCCCTTCGAAATAGAGCGAGCCTACTTAAAATTCCAAAAAGAAATTGAATGCAGGCTCGAAGAATTCAGCAAAATCGGCAAAACCGCAAGCCCGGAGAAATTATTTGCGGAATTAGCCTTCTGCATACTAACCCCCCAATCGAAAGCGAAATTGTGTTGGGAAGCAATCCTTGCAATGCAGAAGAAAGATATTCTCCTCAAAGGCACAAAAAAAGAAATGAATAAAGAACTGCAAAAGGTCAGATTCAAAAATAGGAAAACAGAATATCTTTTTGAAGCCAGAAATAAATTCTTTGATAACAGTGATTCATTGTATAGCGGTATAAAAAAGATAAGATCTCCCTTAAAATTACGTAAATATCTGGTAAAAAACGTAAAAGGTATCGGATGGAAAGAAGCGAGTCATTTCCTCCGAAATATCGGACTCGGCGCGGATATTGCCATACTCGATAGACACATTATAAGAAACCTGATAGAACTTAAATTAATTAAGGAATACCCCAAAAATCTTTCAGAAAAAAAATATGGAGAGATAGAAGAAAAAATGAAAAAATTATCAAAAGATTTTGATATACCTATGGATACTCTCGACCATGTTTTCTGGGCAAAAGAAACCGGCGAGGTATTTAAATAAGAAATGCCAAAGAAAAGACACAAATCGCTTGACAAAACAGTAAATTTCTCCTAATTTAAATAAAATTATGAGAACACAATCCTTCGATACAAATGTGGAAACCGAAAAAAAACTTATCTCTTTGCTTCAAAAACAAAGTCGGGCAGAAAAATTCTCACGTGTTCGCTCTCTGTCGGAAACAGCAATAAATTTATCAAAACGCGCTATCAAAAGAACCAATAAAAATTTAAACGAAAAGCAAGTAAATCTATTATTTATAGAATATAACTACGGTAAAGATTTAGCCAAAAAAGTAAAAAAATATTTAGAAAAAGGCAAAAAATGACCTCTCCTGACATATTGATAGCGTTAAAACCTCTAATCAAAATTTTTACTCAACTATCTATTCCATACTATATCGGAGGTTCCCTGGCAAGTTCCATATACGGCATGCCCCGCACTACGCTTGATGCTGATATAGTAGCAGATATAAACCTAAATCAAATTAAAGATTTAAAAAATAACCTCGAAAAAGAATATTATATAGATGAAAATATGATAAAAAACGCGATTAAAAATAGTTCTTCATTCAACTTAATACATCTCGACACCGTAGTAAAAATAGATGTGTTTGTTTACAAAAATAATACTTATCAACAAAATGCTATCAATCGTAGAATTGAAGATACATTGATTGAAAATGATCAAAGTAGCAAATTTTGCTTTGCCTCACCTGAAGATATTATTATTAACAAATTAGACTGGTATCAAATGGGGGATGGAGTTTCCGAAAAGCAATGGCTGGATATTATCGGAGTAATCAAAATCCAGGGAAAATCCCTTGATAAAAAATACCTGGAAAAATGGGCTATAAAATTAAAACTTATTGAGCTGCTGAAAAAAGCATTCATCGATGCGGAAGTTGAACTTTAATAAACTTCTGTAATACTAAGGAGGTTTGATGGGACAATCTCTCAAGGTTCTCGAACATATTATGAAACAGATCTACACTGCTCAAAAAAATGAAATCACTGAATATCATATTTATTCCAATATAGCAAAATCGGTAAAAGATAAAAAAAACAAAAAAGTCCTCCTCGATATAGCAACCGAGGAATTAAGACACGCCAAATTCTGGGAAGCTATTACAAAAAAAGATATAAAACCAAACCGCTGGCAAATTTTTAAATTTACTTTAATCGCAAAACTTCTGGGGTTTACCTTCGCCATAAAACTGATGGAAAAAGGAGAAGAGCAGGCTCAGGTTAATTACCTGGAAATCGCGGAATACATCCCTGAAGCCAAACAGATTGCCGAAGATGAAGAAAAACATGAAAATGAACTAATTGATTTGCTTGATGAAGAAAAACTTAATTATGTTGGCTCGATCGTTCTCGGTCTTAACGACGCTCTCGTAGAATTAACAGGTACTCTTGCCGGTTTAACATTTGCACTCCAAAATACAAAACTCATAGCAGCAGTAGGAATCATCACAGGCATTGCCGCTTCTTTTTCTATGGGTGCATCAGAATATCTTTCTACAAAAGCCGATGGAAATACTGAAACAGCTCTTAAATCTTCACTTTATACGGGAACAGCCTATATTTTCACTGTTTTATTTTTAGTTTTACCATATTTCTTTTTTAAAAATTACCTTTTAGCACTTACGGCAACCCTCATCATTGGTGTATTAATTATACTATTTTTCAACTACTATGTTTCTATCGCCAAAGACTTACCTTTCAAAAAACGTTTCCTTGAGATGACATTCCTGAGCCTCGGTATCGCCGCGCTTTCTTTCGGAATAGGAATTATTATAAGAATAACTCTGCGAGTAGATATATAAAAATAGAAGCCAGAAGTTATAATAGAGAATCCCAGAAAACTAGTCCATAGTACAATGTCAAAGCTAAAAACCGGAACCTGACACTAGGTACCTGGCACCTAAACACAACCACTGATTAACACAGATATGCACCGATTTCCCTTTTTCTTTCTTTTTTCTTCTTCCCAACCTCCTAACTTTCTAACTGAATTACTATTGACAAATACAAAACAATTAATATACTATTAAGTAAACATATGTTTACCTGGAAACATAAATGGAAACTAAAGATAAAATAGTTGAATTTCTAAAAGACTTTACAGAAAAAAAAGGTTTTTCCCCAAGCGTAAGGGAAATAGCCGCTCATCTTGGATTTAAAAGCACGAAAGCGATAAAGGTTCATCTCGACCAGCTCGCGGAAAAAGGAATCATAAAGAAGAAAAAGGGCGTAGCCCGGGGAATAAGTTTGCGGGAAACAGGTATGCCGATAATAGGAAGAGTTACCGCGGGAAAACCTACTCTGGAATTCGAAGGAATAGATGGTCACTTTTCTCTTGATATGTGGAAAAATAATTTTCTTCTCAGGGTCAAAGGAGACAGTATGATAGACGCGGGCATACACGAAAAAGATCTTGTAGTCATAGACAGAAAAAGAGAACCAGGAAAAGGGAATATAGTGGTAGCTCTCGTCGAAGATGAAGTAACGGTAAAAAGGTTAGAGAAGAAAAACGGAAAATGGATCCTAAAACCCGAGAATCCCGATTATCCCATAATAGATAAAAACTTCGAAGTAGTGGGTGTTGTAATAGGAATTATCAGGAGTTATTACAATTGATCTTATACGCGGACCTCGACGCTTTTTTCGCTTCCGTAGAACAGGCTTTAAATCCTAACCTAAGGGGTAAACCGGTAGTGGTTGCCGGAGGTCCAAGGACCGTAGATCCAAGAAAAAGAAGAGGAGTAGTGTCAGCCGCTTCTTATGCGGCGAGAAAATTCGGCGTTCGTTCCGCACAACCAGTCGGAAAGGCTATGAAAATTTGCCCACATTGTATTTTCGTACAACCTCACATGAGGATTTATAAAACTTTTTCCGGTATCTTTTATTCTATATTAAACGAATATTCCAATAAAATGGAAGGAGTATCGATAGACGAAGCGTATATAAGGTTACCCTACTCGAACAAATTAAATGAAAGCCCCGAGGATATAGGTAATGAGATAAAAAACAGGATAAAAAAAGCTCTCGAAATAAACGCGACCATAGGAATATCGACAAGTAAAACAGTAGCTAAAATAGCAGCGGAACAGACAAAACCGGACGGATTGATTCTAATTCCCAGAGGAGAAGAAGAAAAATATGTTTCTTCTCTTTCCGTATCGAAATTTCCGGGTATAGGAAAAAACTCACAAGAAAAACTACATAATATGAATATATTTACTATAGGAGAATTATTAAATTATCCGAAAAGAGATGTATTAAAAGAATTTGGGTTAACCGGAATCAAATGGATAACATCAATTCGCTACAGTAAAATAGAACAAAATCAACCCCAAAAATCTATATCTAAATCGAAAACCCTGGAAAAAGATACAAAAAATCTCGATGAATTATATTCGCTACTATATTATCTCACAGAAAAAGTAGCATTAAAACTTCAGAAATTAAACGTATACGCGACGAAAATTTCTGTAACCGTCAGAGCCGCCGACTTCAGAGAGAAAAAAGGATACAGAAAAACATCTCCTACGAATTTAGCTTCCGATATATATCCCATAGCAAAGGAAATTTTCAGGCGAATACCAAAAAGATGGGTCAGGCTTATAAGCGTACGCTCTTCTGAGTTAACAAAAATGCCTTCCCTATTTCAGGATAAGAACAAAGTTAATCTCGAAAGAAAAATTTTGGAGATACGAAACCGTTACGGATTCGACGCCATACTTCCGTTAATAAATCTCACACGGAAACAATAGAGTCACGAGTCTTGAGTCATGCGTCAAAACAAAACCCAACCCACAACACCCAGGAGGAACAACAAATAACACGAATTGCACGAATGGTTTTATTTTTTTTGACAAGAGACTAGTG
>CAZKVT010000023.1:0-25351 GCA_964556365.1 uncultured bacterium
TTTTTACTCCCATCCCCTCTCCAAAGTGTAAACCATGTGCTTTGGTTTTAACATAGCCTAGTTTATTTCGTCTTGACAAGTTTCAAAAAATATATACCTTTGCCAGACAATAAATTAAATATTAGATTTTCATTTTAGAAGGAGGATTGGATGCCTATCCAGGATAAAAAAGAATTCAATGGAAAAGTTAAACAACTTTTCAAAAAACATGAAGAGTTAATTAATAGAAAAAATGAAACAATAGAAGAAGAACATGGAATTTACGACCGTTATAAATATCCTGTTCTAACGAGAGACCATGTGCCTATCGACTGGCGTTTTGATTTAAACTACAATAGCAATCCATATCTTTTAGAGCGTTTAGGAATTAACTCGGTTTTTAATTCCGGAGCTATCGAGTTAAACGGAAACATTCTTCTTGTAGCTCGAGTTGAAGGGGCCGACAGGAAATCTTTCTTCGCAGTCGCGGAAAGCCCGATGGGAGTAGATCAATTCAGATTTTGGGAATATCCCATCGATATGCCGCAAACCGAAAACCCGGATGATAATATTTATGATATGCGTCTCACAAAACATGAAGACGGCTGGATATATGGTGTCTTCTGTTCAGAACGTAGGGACCCGGATGCTCCAAAAGGAGATTTGTCTTCCGCGATTGCCCAGGCAGGTATAGCCCGTACTAGAGATTTAAAAACATGGGAACGTCTGGATGATTTAAAATCTCCTTCTCCCCAGCAAAGAAATGTGGTCCTGCATCCGGAATTTGTAAACGGAAAATACGCTTTTTATACAAGACCCATGGAAGGTTTTATAGAAACAGGTTCGGGAATGGGTATAGGATGGGGGCTTTCTAAAAGCATAGAACACACAAATATCGACAAAGAAATTATTATCGATAAACGTGATTACCATACAATCACAGAATCAAAAAACGGTCAGGGCCCTACCCCTATAAAGACGGAAAAAGGATGGTTGCATCTCGCTCACGGAGTAAGAAACACCGCGGCGGGATTACGTTATGTTCTTTATTGTTTTATGACCGACCTAAAACATCCTGAAAAAATAATCTATAGACCGGGACAACAATTACTTGCCCCGCGTGATACTGAACGCCTGGGTGACGTTAGCAATGTAGTCTTCAGTAACGGATGGGTGGCTCGTGATAACGGTGAACTCTTCATATATTACGGTTCTTCCGATACCAGAGTACATGTAGCAAAAACCACTGTGGATAAATTAATAAACTTTACTATTAATACACCCGAAGATGGTCGTCGTACGTCAGTATGCGTAAAACAGAGAATCGCACTAATTAAGAAGAACGAGGAAATCCAAAAAAAACAAAAAATCAAAAATTAAAAGGCAAAATGACTAAATCGGGATTTAGGATTTAGGGATTGGGATTCGGTTTCGACTTTGGACATTGGGGCGTGTTGCCGAAAGGCTTTTTCTCATCCTGGGAAATGTCTTTGCGAGTCAATCTTCTTGCCTAACCCCGGCGAAGCAATCTCAATTGTTAGACTCAAACGTCGCGATTTCATCATATACGAAAAGATTGCTTCACTTTGGCAGAGCAAAGAAGAAGCGTTCGCAATGACCTGGCTAGACTGTAAATTTCACTTTATCGGGTTTGGGCAACACGCCCATTGGACTTTGGACTTTGGACTAAAAAAATCTTTTGATCTTTAATTTTTAACGTTACGAGCCTCCGATAGACACCAAAAGAATACCAAATAAAACACCGGCGATATCGAATACAAGGTCTTTCGAAGAAGCTGTCCCTTTTTTGTCTTTACTATCTTTTATTTCTTTTGATAAACCAATAAGAGAAGAAACAGAAAAGGAAATATAAAAAGATGTATTATCATCCGTTCTCGTCATATTATTCGCGATAAGATATATCGAGGAAGAAATAGCCGCCGAGTGCGCGAAGTGGTGAAATTTATCCTTAGAAAACCACTCATCTTCTCTCGGAATCATTAAAGAATCGAGTCTCGCTTCAGGATAAAAGCTTACCAGTAAATTAAAGACCAAGAACATCTGCCCTGCTTTTCATTCCTTCGAGACAGATAGAAATGAATTCATCTAACTTCAAACCCATTTCTTCAGATCTTCGAATAATTTCCCTATTAGCTCCTGCCGCGAATCTCTTTTCTTTAAATCTTTTTAAAACAAAATCCGTATCTAATTCTCTTAAACCTTCCGTATTCACGAGCGCGGACGCGACTATAAGACCGGAAAGGGCATCGCTTGTTAAAAGAGCTATATCCATTTTACTTTTAGGTTCGGCATTCCCGGCGTGTACTTTTATCGCGTATAATATATCCGAAGGGACCCCAAAATCTTCTAAATATTCAGCTCCTTTTATTCCATGTTTATCCGGTTCGTCCTTTGTTTCCTCGTAATCTATGTCATGAAAAAGCCCAGCAAGACTCCATTTGTCTTTATTTTCGTCAAACCTGTCCGCTAACGCTTCCATACAGGCAGAAACCGCAAAACTATGTTTTATCATTCTATCGTCACTCAATTTAGATTTTAATATTTCCAGAGCTTTATCTCTGTTCATTCTTAACCTGCCTCAATACAGCAATTGTTTTATTCTTCATCTCAGGAAATCTTATTTGCATTTCACGAAGAGCTTTTTTAAAAAATTTCTTATTTCCGCTCTCTGCAAGTGTTTTAATTAAACGAAGTAATATGTATGGAGCATCGTTCGTTTCCCTGTTTGTCTTGTAAGCGGCAGCAAGCACTTTCGCCGCTTCACCGTGTTGTTCCTGCTTCGTATACATCTGAGAAATAAAGTAAAAATCATACGGACTAAGGGCCGAAACAAGTTTATTCTCTTCTAAAATCCCTTCATAAAAATTTAGAATAACTTCCGGTTCTCTTTTTTCCATCCTAAGCAACCTGAACGTTTCTTTGGCAACCGAACTGGCTTCCTTCTTTTTGCCTTCCTTGATATAAAGATCAATCAGTTCCCTGGACGCGTCAAGATTGGAAGGTTCACGGTGTAATATTTCTTGAAGACGTTTCTCCGCTTCACCAGTATCACCTGTACTTCGTGCTTCAACCGCTTTACTGAAATCCAAATCCATCAGATTTAACGTGTCATTTACAAGCGGAGTTAAGTATTTTCGTTCAAGTCCGCTATATCGAAGGATTGCCACAACAAAAATCCCAAAACCAAAACCGCCTACATGCGCCCAAAAAGCGGTATTCGAATAATCGGTTAAATATATAGCAAAAAACAATTGAATTAAAAACCACAGGGGAAGGCAAAACCAGGCATAAAGCGAAAATATTCTTGGAATATACCAGAAGAACAGAAAGTGTATTTTAGATTTGTAATACTGTACTGCAAAAACGCCCATTACTCCGGCAATCGCACCGGAAGCACCGATTAACGGACCTTCCGAACGAGTAATTGCGGCAAAGAGAAGTGATGCAAATATACCAGATACAAGGTAGAAACCAAGAAAGAAAGGCCTTCCCCAATCATCTTCGACGTTCAGTCCTACCAGCCACAAAAACCAAAGATTGAAGAAAAGATGCATAAAATTGGCATGAAGAAATATAGAAGTAATCAACGTAGAAAAATCAAAATTTTTCGGAACAAATCCATATTTCATGTAAATACTTTGATTCCATGCTTCTTGAAAATCATCATAAGTTTTTTTCCATTCTTCCCATAACTCATCCGGCATTCCTATTTCTCTTTTATCAATTCTTTCTCTTAAACCCATCGGGTCCTTCGCGTACTCACTCGCATACTCAATTATAGCAGTAGGGTCCTCTGCCGAGAATGTTCTATATTCAATTTCCCGAAGTTTCGCTTCCTTCTCTATAATAATATCAACCTGCCTATTCATGGCAGGATAACTAACAAGAAATACTAAAATATTTATAGCTATCAGAGAAACGGTTACAACCGGAAATCGTCTAACACGGCTTTCCGATTTTATCGGAAATATCATTTGCCTCTCCCTTATTGAAGAAATTGGTAAGATTAAAGTTCTTTCCGGAAAGATAAAAAACATCCTGAAATCTTACGCCAAATTTTCCGGGGAAATAGAAATTTAATTGGGGATAAAGAATGGTCCCCTCTTTTATAATAAATTTAGCATTTTTTGAAATATTCATCGCTTTTCCGCTGAGAGTAAGCGGCGCGTTTACAGGCGGAAGGAAATTTACCTCATAGCCCTTTTCACTTATAATTTCGATCGCATAATTGTAAACTTCTTTGGCTATTTTCCCGTAAGATATAAAGGATAAATATTTACTATATATTCCCGTTATATCCTCGTATGTTCTCTTTAAAAATTTATCCGTAGTTTTCCAGGTATAAGTTCTGGCGATTTCTATACCCACACCCGAACGTATAACTCCGAAATTAATTATTATCGTATCATTTTCCTTTAACTTTTCATCGTTACTCAAAGCAAATGGATTGGAAGTGTTTTTTCCGAAAATTACCTTTGTAGGAAAAGCTCTTCTTTCCGCGCCGGTCTCATATATTTCCTCATCTATAATATTTCTTAAAGAAATCTCAGAAATTCCATCTTTTAACGCCCGTAAAGCTTTTTCTAACACTTTTTCACAAATCGAAGCATTTTCTTTTAAGACAGCTACTCTATCTTCACCCGGCATCAGGAAAAAACCGGTAAAAGGATCGGGAATCTCGACTATTCTGAGTTTCGACAATTTTACATTATCAAAAGAACCTATTTTTTTCACCTTTAGTTTTTTGAGAAGTTCCCTTAATTCACCCAAAGGAGAAAAACCCTCTTCCCTTATACCTTTTATATCTGTCTTTCTTGTTTTTACCCCGTTTGGAACTTTCACTAAAGAAAAGGAAAAAGGATCACCTATTAAAAATAACTCTTTTTTAGTTACAAGTAGATAAAACCCGACTTCAATTATATTAAAGGATAAATCGATACCCAAAAGGTTAAAAATTTTATAAATACCGGTTATTATAACCGCATCAAGTTTTTTTTCGCTAATACTTTTTCTTATTTCCTTTAATAAAATCTCATTCATTAAGTTCTCTTTGAACCTGTATCGATTTTAATTTCTTTTCTGACTTCTCAATCATAGAAGGGTCTTCTGAAATTTCGAGTATATCTTTATAAATATTCTCTGCTTCATCCATTCTCTGCATAGCAAAATAAAGACGGGCAAGGCTCATCATACATTCCGATTTTAAAGAATTACTCTGAAATTTCCCTACGGCAATCTTATAATTTTCAATAGCTCCCTCCATATCCCCCATCTGTTCGTAGCATTGTCCGATTCCCTGATACGCGCTGGGTGTAAAAAACTCATCATACTTTTCATTAACGAAAGCCTGAAATTTATTGAGAGCTTCTTCCAAATTACCTTCCTTATAACTTATGCTGGCCAACATAAATGTAGAACGGTCAGAAAAAACAGTGCCTAAATAATTATCGACCACTGTATTGAATTTCTCCCTTGCCTGATTGAAATTTCCGTTATTGTAAAGCATTACACCTATATTATATATCTCTTTGGATTTAACCGTTTTTGTTTGTTTATCATTCTTGTATGTAAAAAAAAGTATCAGAAGTACAGCGACTCCTCCTACCACCAATAAAACAGTTTTTTTATGGTGTTCATAAAAAATTACTATATTTTCGATAGTTTCCTTAAATTCATCGTGTTTTAAATCTTTACTTCTGTGTTTAGACATTATTCCCCCTTTATGTATGTTATTAACCCAGCCTTGATAAGTTGACTGCCTCCCCTATAGCAGTTTATTCTCCTTATTAATCAACCCTTCAACAATTCAACTTATTATTATATACCCCTGGTAAGACTCGAACTTACGACTTCCGGTTTAGGAAACCGGTGCTCTATCCACTGAGCTACAGGGGCACGTATATATTTTTACTAAAAAAACTCTATTTGTCAATCCTTTCACCCCCAACCTCCATTTTTTAACCACAAAGCCCACAAAGATCACAAAGTTTATTTTCTGTTTTTTTAAAACTAAAACCTAATACCTAACACCTAAGACCTAGTACCGCCATTCAAAATTAAACAAAAATCTGGTTTTTCCGAGAAAATCCTTCTCAGCCGTTATATAACCCCATTTTTTCAATTTATATTCCGCCTGAACTTCTGAAATTCCATAAGACTGAACATCGGTTCTCGCTTTAACAAAAAGCTTATCCGTCACATATTTCCCGACAACAAATTCATAGTGTCCACTAACACCCTGCATTTCCAGAACATCGATTCCGAATTCTTCCTTTAATCTTCGATTCAATTTTTGTCTTACCCAATAATTAACAGCTGTCTCGGTAACCGATTTTTCGATAGATTTAACGGAAGTTAAATCTTCCCACCCAAGATTCAAGGAAAGCAGGGTCATTATTTCAGCTTTTGATAGAGAAGATTTAGAATACAAATCAAACTCGGGGGTTTTCATGGTTCCGAAAACCGCAAGAAATACAGTATCCTGATCTTTTCTTTCCCCGGAATTTGAAGAAATAAGAGTAAATGCTTTGACATTAATATTTGGGTTTATTTCCGGAGATTGATTAAAATTAAATTCCCCTTCTGTAACTTCAAAACTTTTATAAAGATAGTAGAACATACCCTGCCTAACTTCCAAATTGCCTGAGAGTAACAATGGACCCCCTTCATAATTCACTCCTACTTTACCGGCAAGCTCAATATTAGCCATGTCGTTTCTTACCCAAACATTACCCTGCGAGGCATCAAAATTTAAGTCTAAAAAAAGATTTGAAGGACGTCCGCCCGCTTTACTTTCTTGCTTCTTAAATTGCATCGTAATTGTAGCCCTATTCAGAGAAATATCTCCTTCTACCAGGATGTTTCGCTTGTCCTTTCGAACTAACAAGTCTCCGTCTACCGTCGCGTTAACATAATCCCAGGTAATCGGAGTTTTTTCCAAATATAAGTTTATATCAAAACCTTTATCTTTTAACTTAAATAATCCATCCGCTGTTATCTTTCCTTCGTCCAATAAAGCAGAAAAGTTTTTTAATTTTCCATCATATCCGTCAAAAGAAGCTGCGGCATTTATTTTCTTTATTGCTATACCCGGGCCTCTTATTAACAAATCAGTTTCCTGTAGATTTATATCACCATAAATCTTAAACTCCTTAAAAGTACCCGCAATTTTCAGTTTACCAGTTACAGAAGCCGCCTCAGCAGTAAGATATTCTATTACAGGGTAAAATATCCATGCTCCGGCTTCCCGTAAGCGAACAGCCAAATTGATAGAACGGTTTTCCGGTCTTATCTTCCCTTTAAAGGTTGAAATATTTTTCCCTTCGATTACAGATAAATTGGAAATAGAGAACAGATTGTTTTTAAATATTATATCGAAATTCAGTGAATCTCCGATACTTATTTCTCCGGTTTTAATCTTTCCTCCTCCTTTAAAATCCAATACAGGAGAACCGGGTTCTCCACTAACATAAACTTTACTCGCAATATTCCCGGAAAAAGAATGTGTAAGAAGCCCAAACTCACTTAAAATTTCCGGTCTGAATCCCATCAAATCTAAGTCTCCTTTAATTCCGCTGGCAGATAAAGAGAAATTATTAATTCTAAAATCTTCTCCTTTGTTACCTTTAAATCTGATATCTTTAATACTAAAATCATGTTTGTAAGTAAAAGAAAAAGGAGAATTAAGCGAAAGCCATCCCCCTGAATATTCAAAACTAAGCGATTTGACTTCCACGGTATCCGCGTTTAAAGACAAATGTCCTTTTACGTTTTTATCTTTACTTTTAAAGGTGCCTTCCACATCCAATTTTCCGTCTTGAATCTCCAGATTCGCTTTTCCAAACTCGAAGACTTTTCTTTCTTTAAAAGAAATACCCTTAGAAACGAAACTAATTACCCCGGGGAATGTCCCTTTTCCCTGGGATAAATTTACATTACCTTCTATGGATCTAAAATCCACACCTTTATAAGTAAAATCGCCTAAAGAAAAAGCTCCGTAAACTTTATCGTGAAGAGATAATCCTAAATCCAATACCGAGGAAACTTCGATGCCTAAAAACGCGGTCAAAGGAGAAACATCCAAATTCTTAACTTGCAAATTACCATCGATTCTTTCTCCGTACACTCCGGAAAAGGAAATCTCTCCTTTATTAAAATAGCACTCACAGCTATCCACGAAAATTTCTTTTCCTCTTAGAGTTAAATCAAGATCAAAATCTTCAAGCGGACATTCAAGTAATTCTCCTTGCAAATCCGAGGCAATATGAATAGTATCTTTATTCACATAAGAAAAACCAATTAATCCAGATACTTTGGAACTGGGGTATTCCGCGTTTATCTGCCTAAAATCAAAATCGAATAATTCAATCTGCCCGTAAATTGCTTTCCCAAAATTCACAAAACCAAAAAGCTTTTCTCCTTTCACATTAACGGAATCTCCCTTTCCCGAAAATGTAAACAGAGGCAAGTTAAAATCTTTTATACTCAAAACCTTACTCTCACCCTTATAGGTTAAAGTGGAATCATAAACAAAAAAGATATCTATAAAACCTTTTCCGTCTATACCAAACATCCTGTTTAAATCCGTCATGTGTATTCTCCCTTCTCCCATAATAGCCCCATCGCCTTCACTACTAATCTCTAATTTCGAATCCCCCATTTTAACTTCTTTTACATTAATATTCGATATTCTACCAGCCACAGAGATATTTATCTTTTCTATAGAGAAAGGAATACTATCTATCTTCCCCCAGAGTTTCGGAACATCTAAAATAATTTCACCACTACTCGTAGAAAAAACTTTCCCCGTACCACTTACAAGACATTCATGACCTTTATATTCTATATGACCTTTCGAAATTTCAAATTCTTCAACGTAAAACAGAGTTGAGATACTAATTTCTCCGCCAACTCCTTTGTTACTTCCTTCTTGCTCGGGTATCACAACCGAAGGAGAAGAAAGAGTTATTTTTTTAACCCTGCGGCGCATTAAACCAATAGCAGAATAAGAAATATTTACGTTTGGGAGCAAACAAATATCTTTAATATATAGAGAATCCGCGGATATACCCGTTAATCCTTCAAGCTTTAATTCTTTTATGTAACTACCTTCGGGAAGAACAGTAAGTATTTTTCTTTCCACGATATTTTGAACTTTAACAATTACAAAATCCGACAGAAAATTCAGAAATATAAAAAATACTATCAATGAAATTAGAATAATAATTTTCTTTTTCATTATCTAAATAAATCTTCCATAAGTTTTTTCCCATCTATCCCCTCAACTGAAAAGCCCTTTTCCGGGTACTTTTTTTTCAGTTCCTTCTTCAATTTAAAAACAAGTTTCTCAGATAAAACTCTAACGAAGCCCAATAAAGCTTCTTCTTTAAATATAACAACCAATAAGAATTCAGAACTTATATTATGATAAAGTAAATTCCATGCCTTGCCTTTAAGAAAAAACTGCTTGAATTGATTTTCCTCTATAATTCGAGCCAATTCCTCTGTCACGTTAAAAACACTTGTGAGAAGCGCCGTTATTGTAGAGAGTTTTTTTCCTTTGTTAGAACCAGAATAAACCAGTACTTCACCGCTCTTTGCGGCAAAAAATATATGCTCGGCTCCGGTTTTAACAAGAAAACTTTCAAGAAAATGCTCTATTTTTTTTTGACTCTCGTACAAAAGTATAATATTGGACACTTATAATTCTTCTGAAATAGCTTTCGCACCTTTACGCAGTTCAAACTTAATTTTTCCGGTATCAATTTCAGGATCAGTAAAAACAGCCAGTATAAAGTTTTTTTTAGTGACAATAAAAAGATTTTTATTCCCCGCCAGGACTGTTATCGAAAAATCGTCTCTTATACTCATCTGCGTTGAAAGTTCTTTGGATATACTGGCAATTGTAGCAGATATGACAGACTCATCTAATTCACTTCCACCATCATATCCAACAATTTCACCTTCATGATCTATTACATAACACGAGAATATTCCGTCTATTGCAACAATTTCTTTTATTAAATTTTCCATCATTCTATACCTAAAACCTCAATTGTTTTGTAAAAAGCTTCCATAACAACATCTTCAAGCCCCCCAAGCAAAACATTCTTTGTGGTCAAAACAATAAATCTTAAAGATTCAGAACCTAACACAATAATATTTCCACCTGGTAATTCAAAAAATACTTTATTGACTGTTCCTATATTTAAATCCGCAGCAGAATATCGGATTTTATCATAAATCGAGGAAATGATCGCCCCGGTTGATTCTTGTTCTATAGGCAATTCTAAACGAGCATCAATCAATGCGCCAATATCATCGACAACTATTGCCCCTATAACTCCCTTTATTTTTAGTAGACTGTTTAGAATTTGGCCCGATGATTTGGCAGGTTTAGATGCAATTAAGCGCGGCTCCTTTTTTGTCTCACTTTCCTTTTCTTTACCTACTTTTTCTGTTTCTTTTGTTTTCTCTTCTTCTCCAACTACCCCTGTTTCTTCTTTTTTCTCCTCAGGCATCGAAGGCTTAACTGTTTTCAAAGAACCAATCAACCGATTAATTTCCTCATCTTCAGGACTAAGATCAAGTGCTTCTTTTAAAATCAAAAAAGCTTCTTCCTCTTCTCCCTGACTAATATAAATTTTACTTAATTTAGAATAGGGTTTAATTATTTCACTATTTTCTTTTATGGCAGTCCTTAAAAGATCTTTGGCTTCCTCGAATAAACCATTCTCAACGTATAGATCAGCCAGAGAGATCAATACATCTAAGGAATTAACATCGGGCCGAAGTCCTTCTTCACTCAACTAAAACCTCCCAATTCACAATATTTTTATGAATTCTTTTAACTAAATCAAGCGTTTCACTGATTTCCGTCTTCTTCTTTTCATCCGAGGATAAGAGCAAAAATGAATTCCATTCTGAAACAGCTTCTTTAAATCTGCCTTCAGCAAGATAAAAATAACCCATGTTGTAAGGGATTCCGGGATCCTCCGGATAAAATTCCTTGAGCTTGAATAATTCTTTAAGACCATCAGTATACTTTCCCTTATGCCACAATCTGGACAGCTCTTTCATCTTTTCATCTGTGATTTTCTCCACGGAAGTTTTTTCCTTTTTTATAATATCATCAACAGGAATCTTTGTTTCGGTTATTATTCCTGCCATAGCCATCCCATATAGGGCTTTCATAACAGCGAATTTGTCTCCTATTTTACTTATGAGTTCGCGTATTGCCAATTTTCCATCAATAAGAGAAAGTAACTGCCAATCCATAGGAGATAAATCTATCTTCTCTTTTTCTATTAACTCAGTCGACACTTCAAGAACTATATCTGCGTTAGGAAGGATTTCTTCCATTTTAGAAATTTCATCGATTCTTCTGGCAGCTTCCATTATTATATTTTCAATTTTCATTTCCAACTTAAGATAATCGGCGATCTCAAAATCTTTTTCTTGAAAAGTAAAATGACCATTTTTAATAAGAAACAAAGAATATATAACATCGATCGCAGCCTTCTTAAATATGGTCTTAAAAGTTCTAAGAGGGATAATTTCGTTTTCAATCAAGTAATGCGCGAATTTGTCGTCTGCCACTTCAATTGTTTCTTCTCTTTTCATAAAACCTCTTTCCGAAACTTCCTTCTTTAATCTTTCAGGAAAATCGATCGAAACAAGAATACCATTATCAAAATAAAGAACATACGACTTAAGAATATCCTCTGCGTTTAAATCTAAAACTCCTTTCTTTCCGGCTAAAGAAATCAGCTGAAAAAGTTCAAAAAGTCCTAATTCTTTTATCGGACCTTCAATAGGCATTACATCTCTCCTGTAATTTTTTTAAGCCGGAGAAGGCTCTCGATTGCTTCTTTTGCCTTTTTCAATATTTTTTCATCTTCTGCTTTATCTACAATATTAAACCATAAATTTTCCGCTTCCTTATACCTTCCTCTCCTGAAATATAAAGATGCTAAAAGATTATAGGCTTCAAAGTTTTTATCATCAAAATTCATTGCTTGTTTTAAACTTTTTATTGCCTCGTCAAAATTGCCTTTACTATACAGAGCCTTACCTTCCCATAGCGCTAAATCACTATCTGCTTTTATAATTTTCTTCGCTTCTTTCGCATATTTTATGACTTTATCATAACTCTTGTTCATCAAATAAGTCCTGATCAGTGTTTTTAAAATCCTTCTATCTCTCGGAGCTCTTTTCCTCGCTCTTAAAAGACTTCCTATTGCGCCTTTATAATCTTTTTCCTTGATTTTACGGAGCGAGAGTTGATAATAACCCTCTGCTGAAGGAGAAATAGAAAGGCTTCTTTCAAGTAAAGAACTAGCTCTTTTCTTTTTCCCCAATCTCAAATTAAGAGATGAAAGTTCCAATAAGATTTCCGATTCTTTTTCCCAATCGTGAAAAGTTTTAAGGAGTTCGATTGCTTTCCCGTATTGTTTTTTTCTTTTTAAGTATTGGGCGCAGGCCACATAAGAAAAAACCTCCTCCGGATACCTTTTATTAAGATTTTGGGCAAGTTTCAAAGCTTCTTCCCACTCTCCGTTTTTCTGATATACTTTAGTCAAAAGTTTTGAAGCTTCAAGGTTTCCCGGAACTAAACCGCGTAGGACGTCTTTTGCTTCACCAAGCAGTTCTTTCTTTTCATAAATCCCACCCATAAGTAAAAGCATTTCTTCGTTACCCGGTTCCACGTTTCTTACTTCGTTTAATATTTCTAAAGCTTTATTGAAATCATTACTATTGAATAAAGAAGTTGCTTTTTGTAATTTTTCGCCGACATTAATCACCGGTTTAACTTTTTCTTCCTGAACTTCAAAAAGGTCTTCGAAGAAATCTTCCGCGGTCTCTTCCCCGGCTACTCTACCCACTTCCATGTCTTTAGTTAATTCTCTTGCTACAAGTATACCTAATCTCTCAGAGTAAATATCGACACCCAATTTAAATCTATTACTGGAATAATACGGGTCTATTTCCATTGCTCTTTTTGTCGCATCTAAGGCTTCATCATATTTCCCTATTCTTGAGAGAGCAAAACCAAGATTATAAAGTGCTTCAGCAAAACTATCATCCCGTTCGATTGCCATCCTGAAAAAGTATATGGCATCTTCGAACCGTTCCAGGCTAAGATAAACCGCCCCAAGATAATTGAATGGAAGCGGATTTTCACCTTTCATTTCAATCACTTTTTTGAAAAATTTCTCGGCTGTCGAATGATTACCTCTTGTCATATAAATAAGACCGATATTTAAATACGAATCGGGATATTCCGGATTTATCTCCTTTGCTCTCTTAAGACAATTAAAAGCTTCTTTTGGAGCTCCCGAATGATAGTAAGCCACACCAAGGTTATTCCATGAAACAGCATAATTAAGATCTTTAGAAATAGCTCTTTTATACCAGGAAATAGCATCTTCAAGTTTACCCAACCTGTGATAAGCAATACCAGTATTATTAGCCAACTTGGGCAAATCCGGATCCTGCTTAAGCGCTTCCAAATAAGATTTTATTGCTTCTTCATTATTCCCCATAAACAGATAAACTTCTCCTATCTGTTCTCTTACGAGAGAATTAGACGGATCAGCTTCTATAGCTTTTTTTAGTTCCGCGAGAGCCTCTTTCAACAATCCCTTATTTTTATAAGCAAGTCCCATCGCGTAAAAACCAAAAGACGGATTTGCTTCTATTTTATCTTTTGAAACAGAAAGAAAATCCTCATAACCTTTTCTTTTATAAAGCCCCAAACTTAAATTAGCTTCTGTTTTACCAAAACGGGGATTCAAATTTATCGCTTTCTTAGCCGCTTTGGTAGCTTCATCAAATTTACCAATTTCACCATAAGTAAAGGATAATAGATAATAGGATTCCGCGTCTTTTGGGTTCAAACTAATTGCTGTTTTCAATTCTTCTATGGCAGCGGAAAACATTCCTAAATTATAATAAACTTCCCCAAGAAATTTATGGGCAATATCATTGTTTTTTTCTATACGTATAACCTTTTTAAACTGTTCGACGGATGGTTCGTAAAAACCACTGGCTTTACAGGCAACTCCCATATCCAAAAGAGCCTGAATATCGTTAGGTTTCAGCCTCAAATATTTACTATACTGATTAATTGCTTCATAATAATTTCCTATACTCTTATATGCTCTTGCTAATTCGAACCTCGACTCATAATCGTCAGGAGACTCTTCTATTATATTTTTTAAACTTTCGATTTGTTCGTCGTAATAGCCGGTGCTTTTATAAATATAATCAAGATTATTCTTTGCCAGAGTGAAATGCGGTTCTATATCCAGGGCTTTTTTTAATTCTTCTAACGCTTCTTTTACCAAGCCCTTATTATAGTAAACAACCGCGAGATTATTATGAGAACCTGAATCGGTAGATTCAATTTTTTTAGAAAATAGTTTTAATAGCTTTTTCTCTTGCTCTGATATTGCCATATTTAAAGTTTATAAAAGATTCATTGCCTTCAAAATATTGCTTAAACTCTCAGAATCCGGTATCAAAAGAAGAAAAGTTTCAAGATGACTATCTGTATTTTTAAAATGGAATAAACTCTTTACGCAAAAGACAAATTCCTCTCCCGCAGTGAATTCCAAATAGGCGCTCGAAATTATCGCCCGAAAATCATCCCATACAATCGTCGGAACCGAAGGTAACAGCATTAAACCAAGAAATTCAGATATCGCGCTCAGGTAAGAACTGCAGAGAATATTAGCCACTTCTTTAATAGACGAAATTCCAAGTTCATCTATTTCCGAATAATCAGATATTTCCTTGCCGAGTAAAATACCGACAAGAAGTTTCGCGTCTTTATCATCCAATACTACAAGATTTCTACCTGTGGCATCACCAAAAAATTTCGTAAGCGCCGCGACAGCAATATTTCCTTTCAAGTTTAATATCTCAGATGTTTTTTCGATCGGAAAGATTTCTATCTCCGGAACCTTTACCTCTACATCTTTATTTAACATCTGGCTTAAAGCTGTAGCAGCATGTCCTCCGCCAATATTGGCTGCCTCTTTTATTCCATCTAATTGCAACTCTTTAAGATCCTGTATTTTCATAACTCCTCCTATATCTTAGAGCGGGTAAATCCAAAATTAAACAAGGTTTTCCATTCCCAATAATAGTAATACCTATATATCCTTTAATTTTATCGATAGGGGAAGGCAAAGGTTTAACAACTGCTTCAGTACTCCCCCGAAAAGTCCCCCCTATGATAGCAAAACGGTCATTTTCAATTTCCACAACCACACACGGACTGTTTTGCTTTCCGTTACCAGAAGAACTCTGTTCAAGGATATCGGAAAGATGATAGATCGGGAGAATTTCTCTTCTAAGCAGCATGACCTCTTTCCCCATAAGTCTCGAGACGGCTTCCCGTGATACTGTTAAAGTTTCATCAACAAATGTCATAGGTAAAGCAAATAATTGATTATTCAAACCTAATAAATAAACTTTAATTATCGACATTGAAAGAGGTAATTTCATAGATATTGTAGTACCTCTATCTTTTTCTGTAGTTATGTTAACACTGCCTCCTACAGAACGAACGAGTTTTCTAACCACGTCCAACCCTATCCCTCGCCCGGAAACTTTGTCCGCTTTTTCTTTTGTTGTAAAACCAGGCGTGAATAAAAATCTAAGGATTTCCGCTTTTGAAAGGGACTCAAATTCTTCTTCTTCTACCAATCCTCTTTTGAAAGCGGCAAAAAACACATCTTTTGTATTTATTCCTTTTCCGTCATCACTTATCTGGATTAAAATATCCCCTTTCATACTTTTAGCCGAAACAGTTATCTTTCCGGCACTATATTTTTTTAATTTTCCTCTTTCCTCGGGAGTTTCAATACCATGAGAAATTGAATTTCTAATAATATGAATTAAAGGATCGCCGATTCCTTCCAGGAGGGAACGATCAACTTCAATATCTTCTCCAAAAATCTCAAGACTTACTTCTTTACCTAATTTTCTACTCAAATCTCTAACATAACGCGGAAATTTATTAAAAATTAAAGAAAGAGGAACCAATCGAATGTTTGTAACAACCTCCTGCAATTCTTTAACACTCCTGTTATGAAGTTCCAAAATATCCTCAAATTTTTCTTCACCAAAACTTCTTATAATACCGGATAATTGAGAAGTAGTAACAACCAATTCACCGACGAGATTTTGCATACGGTCCAACATACCAACGTTTACTCTTATTCCTTCAAAACCGGTTGAAGTAATTCCTTTTCCTCCCTTTCGATCTTCCACCTTCACGGTTTCAACTTCATCGGTTGAAGCAATCATATCTACAATCTTTTCCGGTTCAGCGCAACTAACCTTTAAAATCCTTCCCATATTACCGGATTTTATTTCTTCATACGGAGGATCGATATCCTTTATTTCAACTTTTTCTTCTATCCTCTGTATAATCACAGCTGCTCTTGCCGCGGGAAGAGATATATCTTCTTTAAGCAAAATCTCGACCCAGGGGAAATCTCCCCCGTTTCCTTCATCCGGCTTCTCTTCGTCTTTTTTAACCTTTGTGTTTAATGTGGCAAGAAGATGTTCGATTCTATCGACACCTTTAAATACCTCGTCTATAACTTCAGCATTAACTTTCTTTTGCTTTTCGTCTTTAAAAATCTCCAGCTTTTCTTCCAAATCATGTGAGATTGTTTCTATTTCATTATAACCAAGCGAAGCAGCCATACCTTTAAGTGTATGAAAAATCCTATAAATTTCAGCAGTTATTTTTTTGTTATTCGGGTCTTTCTCAAGCTCTACTATTATTTTGTTCAGCCTGTTTAAATAATCACTGCTTTCTTCTTTAAATAATTTTATATATTCTTTTCTTTGATCTTCCATATTTAAAATGAAGTTTATAAGTTTATATAATTCTTATAACTTCAAAACTCTCTGAACCGCTTCTATAACTCTCGAAGGTTGAAAAGGTTTAACTACGTAATCTTTAGCTCCAGCCTGAATAGCTTCGACCACCAAACTCTGATGTCCCATAGCGCTAACAACAACGATTTTTGCTTCGGAATCCAATCCCTTAATTTGCTTAATCGCGTCGATACCACTCATATCAGGCATTATTATATCCATTGTAACAAGATCCGGATGCTGTTTCTCGTATTTCTGGACGGCTTCACTACCGTTGCCAGCTTCATCGCAAACCTCATATCCGCCTTTCTGAAGTATATCTGCCAACATTTTACGCATAAAAATCGCGTCATCAACCACTAAAATTCTTGCGCTCATTTTTCCCTCCTTACATCAAATTAATTCTTTTATATCAACTATTATATACTTTTCTTTTATTTTCACAATTCCCTTCACATATTTTGATTCTATTTCTCCCCTCAAACTGGAAGGAACACTCTTTAATTCCGACTCCTTAACCTCATGAATATCGAGTACACTATCCGGCCTTAGCCCTATTATCATATCATCCATCAAACATAATATAATCTCCCTGGAGGTGGAAGACCCATCAAAACCTATTTTCTTTCTCAAGTCAATCACCGTAATAGGATCTCCGCGAAGATTCATTACACCTTCGATATAATCACTGGATAACGGTACGGGTGTTATCTCTTTTCCCTCTACTATTTCTTTTACATTCGCGAGTGGTATGCCGAATAACTTATCATTTAAAGTAAAACTTAAAAATTCCATTATTCTATCCCTACCCATTCGTAATGCGCGCGATTCAGCAAACTTGGCTTGAATCCAAAAACTCTGTCGCTAATTAAAAAATAATTTCTATCATGCGCCAGAAAAACCCAGGGAGCTTCTTCTATTATTATTTTCTCCACCTCCCCACGTAACCTCCTACTTCGCATGGGATTTATTTCCCGTAAACTATCTCTTATTTTATTATCCAGGTTTTTATTAGAATAAAAAGTCAAATTATCGCTGCCAGCCGAGGAAGAGTGGAAAAGACGAAATAAAAAATCATTAGGGTCAATATTATCAGGAAACCAGGAAGTTAAAAATAATTCAGTTTTTCCTTGGTTTATTTGTTTTATAAAATTTCTCCATGGTTTACTTTGAATTTTTATTTTAACACCAATACGTAAAAAAGCTTCTTTTATAAATTCTGCTCTTTTTACTTCAACAGGGGAATCAGATACAAGTAGTGTATATGTTTCGGGTAACCCTCCCTCGAAGCCGGCTTCTTCAAGAAGTTTTTTGGCTTTATCCGAATTGAATTCATACCCTATCATCCCAGAATCATACGCGTATAATTCCGCGGGAAACAAACCTTTATAAATTTCCCCAAAACCCAAAGAAGTTTCTTCTACCATGGTTTTTTTATCAAGAGCGTAATTTAAAGCTTGACGAACTTTTTTATCCGCAAAAGGTAATTCTTCCATGTTAAAATTAAATCCAAGATAATTTACATTAGAATTTTTACATGAAACCAAACTCCCATTTAAAGCATCGTCCTTTCTAATAGCAGCAGCTCTCTCTAAATCAATTTTTGCAATGTCAAGCATTCCCCTTTTGAATTCCTCCGTCGGATTATCCACTACGTCAAAAGTTAATTTCGATAGATAAGGCTTCCCCATAAAATAACCGGAATGCGGCTCTAAAATTATTTTCTCTCCTTCTTTCCATTCTTTCAATTTAAAAGGCCCTACACCGTCAACTTTATCACCGGAAGAAGTCCTCGGAATTACAGAGGAATGAATCGCGGCTAAGTTGGAGAGAAAAGAATTGAGATTATCCTTCAACTTAACCGTAAAAGAATATTTCCCCTTAATTTCAATATCCTCAATCTGAATTAAAGAATTTAATTTATTATCCGTTTTTAGCTTTTCAAGCATAAATTTTATATCTTCCGCTTCGATATTTTTATTTTTATGAGTTCTGATATTTTCCTTTATAATAAAATCCCATCTCCTAACATCCTCGGACAATTCCCATCTTTCCACCAAAAAAGGATACACCTTACCCGAAAACCCATAGTCAAACAAGCCTCTATGAATGAGGTAAATTATTCCATCCGATATCGGATCTCTTTCTTCATAAGGATCTAAGGTTAAAGGTTCCCTCCCGAGATTAACTCTCAAAGGGGGTGTCTTCCCTTCGGTAACAATCTCTAAAAGACTTAAATCTTTCCAGTGTTGGTCCTGAGCAAGGTTATCGGTAAGATTCTTTTCTCTATCCAGACTTTCTTCGAGAGCTTCAACCGTTCCCGTATACTCATTCAACGCCTCAACCACGGAACTAAAAGAAGAACTTATTTCCCCTACCACATCTTCTTGTTTATCTATAAAAGGACGGATACTCGCGGACACCTCCGTCAAAGTTTCAATCTGGTCTCTGTTTTCTTCGAACGCGACTTTACTCTCCTTAACGATATCTTTTAACCTGCCAATAGTATTTTCAAGGATTAAGGTCGTCTTTTTTAAATCCTCTATTTTGTCACTTACCGGATCAAAAAATCTCCACAACTTATCTCCCAATTTCGAATAATCATTGGAAAGTTTCCGCATCTCTTCTACAATAGAAGGGAGACCGGCAATATCTTCGGGAATTCTCGAAGCTTCTATTTTACCATAAAGAGAAATAACCCTTAACTGTTCGGTAAAATCTCCGGCATTTTCAACCAATCTTCCCAAACCAGAAGAAACTCTCGATAAGTTCAATTGTATATGCACCACTTCATCTATAACTTTCGACTCTTTTTCGATAAAAGATTGAACATTATCTATATTGTTTAAACAGATCTTTGCTTGATACTGTGTCTCCTTAATAATTTCTTTAACTCCTTCTATCTCACGTCCGATTATACCCAACATTTTTTTCATACTATCAAGTTCGGATAAACTAATATTCCCATACGACGGGGTCGAAGACAGAGCCACCACACTAAGCTGACTATAACGATCAAGGTTAGAGATATTTTCCAGAGCCAGGTCTATTTGGGAGATATTTACGGGAAGAAGACTCGATTTGCTTTCTAACAAACGCATAAAAACATCTATATGGTTTTTAAAAATTTCTCTAAGTGTCTGTTTCTGCGAAAGGAAAAGATCTATTTCTTCCAACTTTAATAAGGTTTCTCTGGACAATGTAAGTAAAAAATTGGCAGTTTCTTCAATATCCCGTCTTTTTATATCTATAGCCTCAAACAAATTTAATAACCTATCGGAAGTATCCATAATAAGAGAAATTTTATCTCTAACCTCATCGGAACTCATCTTTAATTCGTCCGCGTTTTCGGCAAAATTAGTAAGACTTTCGCTTATAGATCCGAACTTTTCGGTTGCTTCCTCTGATCTTTCCTTTAGAGCCTCGAGGCTGCCTACCATCTCTTGTACAATTTCCAATGAACCACCTGTCAACCTTCCCAATTCTTCCGCTACAACCTCAAACCCTTTACCTGAAGCTCCAGCCTGATACGCTTTTATCTCGGCATTCCTTGCTGTATTTCCGGAGGTTTCGTTAAGTTCCTGAAGATCTGATACAATCGCGTTTATTTCTTCTCTTTTACTTATTAATTCCTCTAATCTTTTGCTTAGAACGACAGTACTGTCATTAAAAAAGCGAATCCGACTCATCACCTCACCAATAAGACTGAGTCCGAAAGACAATAACTCCTCGCTCTTCCTTACCGTAACCCTGAAAGAATCCGAACCCTCATATATAACATACATAGAAGCATACAGATTTTTTAACTTTTCTCTGATCTCAGACAACCCCTCGGAAGATTCCATCTGTTTTGTTGATAGTTGATTCCACAATAATAGAGTATCTTTAGATAAATCCTCTAACTTATCTATATATTCTTTAACCGTATCATTCGCTTCCATATGTTTATGTAATGTTAAATTATCAATAAATGCCTTAATTGTCAAGAGTTTAATATTGTTAGAGACCCTTATTTACTCACATGTAGAAATTTAATCGTTAGGTCGTTAGATGGTTAGATCGTTAGGTGGTTTAAAAAATTCCGAACCAACGACCCCACAATCCAACGAACCAACAGATCAGTCCAATGTCCAAAGTCCTAAGTCCAATGTCAGAACTAAATCCCAAATCCTAATTTTTGACACACGACACGTGACTCAGTTTACCGAAGCGAAGAATCAATTAACCAATCCTCTTATTAGCCTCTTGAGCCAATATCTTTACCCTTATCATACCCTTCTCCATATTGTTATAATGATAAAATACCGTATTGTTCGCGAGAAGAGGATCCGGCAGTTTCTCTTCCATTTTTGTTCCCGGTATGGGAGAAAATTCCGCGAGGGATATCTTGACTCCTTGCTCTGCGACAAAACGAATCGATTTTTCAACAGAATCGAAACTAATTTCAGGAACTCCCGCGAGAAGATAGGAAAAAATATTTTTTTTCTCATACCCCGCTTTATTCAGGTTACGAACCGCTTTAATAAATTCATGATTCGAAGTTTTCATATAAAGTTTTTTTTGCAATTTCTCATCGGATGTCTCTAGTGAAATCCTCGGTTCCTTAAACCCTGCTTTATACATCATTTTTGCCACATCCGCGGAAATAAAACGAGAATGAAGTCCATTCGGAGTAAAAAAAGAAACGTTCATCTTCCTTTCAGCTATTTTTTCACATAAATTTATAAATCTTTCCTGCGGAATTAAAAGAGCGTCATCGTAAAAGGCAATTTTTTTTATTCCCTTTTCATATAAATAGCTTATTTCTTCAACAATCTGCCCTTCCTCTTTATTCTCTTTTCTTCCGTACAGAAAAGAAGAAGCACAGTAAGGACAATCAAAAGGACAACCGAGGGAAGTACATAGACAGGCATAACCAATATTAGAATAATGCGAATAATCCGGGGGAGGAAAACCTCTAAAGTCTTCAGGGATTTTCACATCTAATTCTTTTATATATTTCTCTTTTACCGAATAAACTATATCAAAACCAATACTTCTGGCATGCTCGGGCAGAAGAGACGCGTATATTCCGCCAAGAAGCAAAACAGATTTCAACCCAAGCTCTTTAATAATTTCTTTTATCTCGATTAAACCCGGATACCAGTAAGTCATACTGCAGCCGAGCATTATAACTTCAGGATTAAGCTCTTTAATCCTTTTTCTTATAACATCAGTTGGTAACCCATATCGCTTAAATCTTCCGGGAACATCCTTTAATATTTCAGGTTTTTCAACTTTTCTATATTTGATTTTTCCCCTGCCAAACGCGTCACTTTTAGAATCTTTAAAATAAGGATCAAACCGATTAACAGCATCCAACAAATAAACCTTATGCCCTTTTTCTTTCAGTATATTGGAAAGATATAAAAGCCCGAGAGGCTTCATCCAGAAATCATAAACCGCGAAATCATAAATAGGCGGATTTATAAGTAAAATTCTCATTTGTCAAAACTGTTTTTGTTCTACTAAATTAATAATAGCAATTAGACTATCGAACGCCTCTAAAATTAGATAGATTCAATCCTTCCAGTCGTCCAATCTTCCGTTTTTAAAATGTAGATATTTAAAACCTTCCCCTTGCGATGTTATACCGTATGTCCACTTCTCTACAGACCCCCAGGAACCTTCTCTTTGCTCCATATCATCAGGTCGCCCCCAGCTAAACAGAGCCATATCGGTAGTCATACCTTTAAAAACCTCTTCATTTATAATAGCATCTATCACTCTTTCGGAATAGAAATAATTTTCCCTTAAGAATCTACGCTTCGCTTGTTCCGATAAGTCCGAATAATCCGAAGCCCCATATCTTTCGGGCACCCTTATACCCTGCTTTCTAATATTAGCCTCACAAAAAGTGAGTAAAAGTCCAAAACATATAAGTAAAATTTTATAATATAATTTCATAAAAAAACCCCTTTATTTTTATTATATTCTAAGATATTAATCAAACCTCTATAGCTGAAGATAAAAATATAATAAACATTTGTCAAGGCATTGAGATTCGGAGAATCGGTATATCAGTGGATCAGTTTATGAGTGGATGAGTAAAGTTAAAGGCTCACAGCTTTCGGCTCACGGCTGGCGGCAAATAAACAACAAAAAAATCCTGTTAATCCTGTTTAATCTGTGTCCCAATTTTTAATGCATTTTACTATTTTGTAGGAGGGATTTCCTAATCCCGATAATCGCGGCTGGGAAGCCGCTCCTACTCCTGCTAAAGATTGTAAATTGTAAATTAGAAATTTTAAATTTTGAATTTTTCATTTTTCCTCCCCCTAAAGATTGAAATTTTTAACTTGTAAGTTGTAATTTATCAATTTTAAATTTTTTTCTGTTTTAATTTGCACTTCCCAATTTGCAATATTCAATTTACAATTAGACACTAAGGAGTGTCGTGTGTATCAGTGTAAATCCTGTCTAAATACTCGGGAAAAAAGGTTGGGATAACAGCCATTTAGTAATTATCCCGAGAAATATAGCGGTTACAACGCTAAGCAAAGTCCCTATCAGTATATATTCCGCGACTTTTCTGTTCTTGGAATTGGTGATTTCTCCGATTCTAAAAATCGATTTCGCGGCAATCAAAAAACCGACTGCTTCGAAACGGTTTATCAAAACAAAAGTTAAAATCAATAATCGCTCCAGCCTGCCTATCCATAAACCGGCTTTTCCCAAACCCTCTAAAGATTCTTTGTTTATTTGCTCGCGCCATTGCTCCGTCATTTGCCCTATTAAAAAACCGGTAGGCCAGAATATAACGATATAAGAGAGCGCGATAAGCCAGAACTTAAAACTCGCCTCCGGAGACATCAAGAACAAGATATCACGGCTTAATCCTGTATTTACAAATACGATAAAGCAACCTAACAAAACAGCAATCTTACCTGACTGACCTAATAAAATCCGCTTCCCCTCATCCCCCTTCGAGAAATTTAAGCCGCCCGATAAAACACGAGAAATAAAAACAACTACCGGAAACCACAATACACCGAAAAGAGTCGAAAACGAGAAAATTAAAAGAGCCGAAAATCCGGCATGAATATATAACTTATAGGATTTCCACCTTTTTCGGGATACTTCCCTCTTCCAGCTTTCCCCTATAAATAAAAAATCCGCGAGGAAATGGGCAGCTAATATCCTGAAAAGCAATATTAAACTAAGTTTATCCATAATAATCCATCCTATAATATTTAAAGGTTATAAATCAATTATATAACTCTCAAAGGTTATAATTCCGAAATAAGTTTTTCGAATCTATCGCGCATTTTATCTATCAGCCAGACGCCCGCATTTTCAAGGCGTTTATGAACTGCTGGTTGTGAGATATCGACTTTCTTTGCAATTTTTTCCTGGGTAAATCCCTTTAAATGTTCGATTACCGCTTCGGACTGTTCAGGAGACCATTTAGAGATTATGAAATCGAGAAGTATAAATTCTATTCTTAGTTCATTATTTATTTCTTCCGAAGGAGTTTTGATTTGCAAGTTATATCTACTTTCCTTCATTTCATCCAACAATTTCCCTGAAAGGTTAAAAGCTTCCCCGTATCCTTCGGTAATATGCTTCGGCAAATAGTCTATCTTTCCAATTCCAATCGCGATACGGGCATCCGCTTTACGTTCTATTTTGCATCTAAGGTAAGCTCTTATTATAACAGCCGCGCCAAGAGAAAAACCCGGTTCGCATAAAATCCCCTGAAAACTATCTCCCCTATAAATATCAAAGTTTGACTTAACCGCCCCGGGATAAATCGAATCAATCAGTTTAAAGGAATCTTTTAGAACAGTAAGGATTTCTTTTCTTTCTTTTTCGTTCAGTTTGGAAGACCCCACTAAATCTCCCGATAATACCGAATACATTTTTTCTTTATTCACATTCATAATACACCTACATTATAACCCTGTAAGATTATAATGTCAAGATATAAAAACAAAAAACATTTACCACAGAGTACACAGAGGAAAAACAAACTCACAGAGAACACAGAGGAAAAATATACTGTTCTTTAAAACTCACCGCACCCTCCCCAAAAAAAGATTTACCACAGAGGACACAGAGGAAAAACAAACTCACAGAGAACACGGAGAAAAAATATATTTTGTTGTTTTAAACCCAACCCAACAAACCCAATAAACTCTACGAACCCAATAAACTAAATTTTACACAAAGAACACAAAGAGCACAAAGTTTTTTTAACAACAAATCACACAAATAGCACGAATAAAGAAAAAGTTTTATTTTGTTTTTACTAAATCCTACATCCTAAATCCCAAATCCTAAAATATGGACGCAGAGATTTTAAATCGGTTAGATCGTTAGGTGGTTTACAAAATTCCGAACCAACGACCCCACGATCCAACGAACCAACTAAAAAAACACAGAGGTTTTTATTAGTCCAAAGTCCAATGTC
>CAZKVT010000024.1:0-24788 GCA_964556365.1 uncultured bacterium
GTGTATAAAATCATATCAGGAAGCCAATCATCCACCAGTTCCTGTATTAGGGCATTCCGAACAAATAACTGTAAAATCAGGAGAGGGTTTTGGTTTGGATGCCGGCGGCTCATATGATCCTGATGGAGATAATCTCAGTTACCTGTGGTTTGGTTATCCGGAGGCTGGTTCATATAAAAAATTGATAAAAGTTGACGGAGCGGAGAATGCGCATGGAGCTTGGGTGAGAGCTCCTGAGGTTAAAAAAAATGAAACTGCTCATTTTATTTTGAAAGTTACGGACAAAGGTAAACCGCGATTATCGCGATATAAAAGGGTAATTGTAACAATCGTTCCGTGAACAATTGGTTATTAGTCAATTCGTAAATCCCTCCTACAGAATTGTAGGAGCGGCTTCCTAGCCGCGATTATGGGATGTGGTAAATACTCGGAGAAGTGGTTATGTTCTCTGTGGTTCAAATTTTTCTCTTTTGTTATTCTTTCTCCAGAATTATCCATTCCTCTGAAAGTTCTGCGATTTGTGTTAGTATATCCTTATACTCCGGGTAATATTCCACCGGAATCGACTCCTTTTTATCCATATAGGAATCTTTATATGTAATAGAATTCGCAGTCTTTTCAAAGGAATTTTGAAATTCTATGAATGGATTTGAAAGGTTTAATTCTTTCGGAAGATACTGTATTCTGTAGTTTTCAGGTAGATTTATTTTTATTTTATTTTCTTCTTTTGCTAATTTTCCCCAGTAGATAGGGTATTTTCTTATCCTAGCCCCGGCTGAATAAGCGGAATAATTTATACCGGGTATGTGTAATAGTAGAAAATTACCCTGTTTTAAAGCCAACCCGTCCGCCTGGTATTTTACATTTATCTCGATTTCCGGAAATTCATCATTTATATGTTCAAAAGAAAGATTTTTGATGTTTGCTCCCGGTATATTTCTATTCAAATAGCTTTCTATCATATTTTTTTTATCTTCTTCCCTCATGTACCTTAAACCCTTTAAATTGGGAGCCATACTGCCGAGGAATGTCATTGTTTCTTCTATTGTCGCTTTGCCTTTTTCATTAAGTTCTATTGTTCTGGAGACCGAGGTTTTTTCTTTATCCGGTTCGAATAGAGGTATTTGAACAAATTCGTCTTTTGTTACGGATAATCCTGTGGTGCTCTGATATTCGGGTCTAATATATCCGTATGGATTGAGTTCGGATGAGGGATCTAAGAATACTTCTCCGAGTTTCAACAAAGCTCCGTCGAATTGATACAAAGAAGGAACTTTTTTTGCTAATTCTCCCCTTGTTTTAGAACGAACCAGTACTAATTCTGCCGGATGTCCTTTTGATATTAAGGCAGAGTACAATAGATAAGTCTTATCAAGAGAATTTGCCAGCTTGTTTTCAAGTGTTTTATCCGTTTTTGCAGGATAGCAATCGAATTGATTAGAAGGTATGTCTGCAAACCTTATCAAAGAATTAATTTCTTTGTATATTTCTTCAGGGTTTTTACTTTCTGGTGTATATGTACCCTGTAGATTTTTTGCGAAATTTTGCGATATTTTGCTCCAATTATTGTCAATTCCGGCAGTTATTCTTGGGAAGATAAAAGATTTAGGAGGAGCGTTGTCTTCGTCTTCTAATGATTCTAACTGCTCGATTTTCCATTCATAGATTTTATTCCTTCCGGAAAATTTTAAATGCGGCGCGTTGGTTTTCCAATTTTCCCAGGCTATATCAAAATATCTTGGAGCTTCGACTCTTATAATGGTTTTGAGTGTGGGACCGCGGCTTCCTGTGGTTGTTTCTAAAATAAATGGATGTTCATCGGTTATTTTTCCGTAAATGGTAAATTTAATATCCAGGAAATTTCCCGGTTTTACTTCTCGCAAAGCTATTTTCTTTTCATGGGCATTTTCGTAAGGGGGAATTCGGGAGTAAATGGAAGCATCCTCGATAGCATTTTCTCTCAAATGAAGTACTTCACCCTCGTTTGTTATAGTTCTGCCGAAGTTTATTTCCATTTTTTCATCTTCTGATAGATATTCGAAGCTAAAATTCCCGGCACTTCTTCCTTTCTCAGAGCAAATAGCCCTTATTAATCTTAAAGAATAAGTGTAACTGGAATCGTTTTCTATTTTTAGTTGTTTCCTGCAGTAAATATCGACATATCTTTTGTCTTGAAATTCAGAAAGGTCTGTTTTTAAAGTATTTAGTAATATTGGATCTGTAATATCTTCTTTGGTTTTCCATAAGAACCCTTCCCTTTTTTCTGCTAGATCTATACTTTTAACTTCATTTTTAGGTAACGTACGTAGTCCCTCGGATGTTGTTATATATATAGAATCGGGAGTTATTTTCATTACTCTGCATTTGTGCTCTTCGCCTTCTTTCATGTATAATATATCTTCTTTCCATTCGTTTTCGTTTTTTATAATCTGATTGCTGCAGGATGAGAGATAAGCAATTGCAAATATAGTTATAAATGCTATTTCCTTTTTCATCGATTCCCTCCTGTTGATAACATAATTACAGGTCTTTTTGCGTAATTTAGTATTTCGTTGCAAAGATTCCTGTAATTTTCGTATTCGGAAACTTTTATTATTTTGCTTTCTTGTTTCCAGGTGTCATTGAAAATCAAAGTATTAGCTTTTTTTGTATAGGAAGCAGTGTACCCGGCATTTTTTCCTTTCAGGGAAAACTCTTCCGGAATAGATAAAATTTTCATTTTCTCAGGTAAAGTTATTTTATACGTGTGCACAATCTCTTCGGAAGTATCGTATATTAAATCATAATTACGATTTGAAAGAGAAAGTTCGTTTTTTGTATATCTTTCTTCTAATTCGGGAAGTTTTAGAATGTATAGTTCTCCTTGTTTTTTTAAGAGTTCCGGTACTTTATACTCGATTGTCATTTTTAAGGGTTTAGAAATATCTGTCAGGTTTTCTAAATCATAGTCTATTAGTTCCGCGTTAGAAGACACTCTTTTTGCCATCTGTTCGAATTGTTTCTTTTTTTCTTTTTCTTCGAGTCTTTCCCAGTAAGCTCTTATATTGGCTTCATAACTACCATTGTAACCGGACTGGAATGTAACGTAAGCCGTATCGGTTTCATTCGATTTTATAGAATATATATATTCTCTTCTGTTTTTTTCTGGAGCGGGTACTTCGATAAAGTCGATTCTTGATTTTTGGGCGCAGATTGCGTCAGTTCCGTGATCCATACTGGCAAAAGAAGGATATCTGTGATATTCTGAGACAGGGTCTAAGAAATAATGCTTACTTTTTTCCGGGAAAATTTCCACAATAGCATGATTTCCCCAGAACGAAGGTATTTCTTTAATTAATCTTGGTCCGGGATAGGTATGTAAATAAACCGGGTACGCTTCTATGTCTGCCGCTTTTAATAGGGTAGAGAATAGTATAGCTTTGTCTGTACAGTCTCCATATCCGTTTTGTAAGGTCTGAGTTGCTTCGTGACCCGAAACTCCGCTTGAAGCAGAGCCTTTTATAGATATATATCTTATATTTCGCTGTATCCAGTGATATAGAGCGGCTGTTTTTTCCTCATGTGTGTTTAACCCGTTTGTTATTGAATCCGCGATTTGTTGTATTTCTCCAGTAATTTTCATTCTTTTTTTCTGGAAATCGGCATACCAGTTAAATATATAATCCCAGTTTTTTTGATTGGAAAGACGTAGAAACGGAACAAGCTCTTCAGTTACAGGCATAAGGGGTTCTTCTATGGGTGGTAGAGTGTTTAATTTTTCGAAAGTATATAGTTTTGTCGAGTCAGTAAAAGATGAATCGATTGTAACTCCTTCTTTATTTTTAATGACAAAATTAAAATAATTGTTCCGGGGCAATATTGCTTTTACGGATGATTTTATTACAGGTTCGGAACCTCCGAAAAACCAGCCCATTGTGAAAATTTCCTTGTCCCATGGATTAAATATTTCTTCAGTATATTTGTATTCGACTATATCGCCGATTTCTACTTCCGGAATGGTGAAAGCAATAATTTTTGTTTTTTTAAAATAGATATTTTCTGACTTTGGTTTTGTTATTTTTATCTCGTTCATATCCAGAGGGATTATTCTACCATCGCTCTTTATGACTCTTGCCATTTCTATTCCTATGTTTTCTCTTTGTGGATCGAATTGACGCTGAAAATTAGCCCAGGTTCGTTTAGAATCTTTTAAAATCAATCCCTGGAAATGATATTCATAGTTGCGGGTACCGTCCGAGAAAAGAGTATAAAATCCTTCATCCAACAGAACCACTCCGTCGAAATCAGAATATTCATATGCTAATTTTTCTTTATCATTGAAAATATCAGGGATATCTTTAGATAATTCTGTTTTTTCTTGTTCGATATTAATTTCGTCAAATATAATAGTCTTAATATCGTCCCTTAGTAATACTGTATCTTTTATGCGAATAGAGTCATTTTGCATAAGAATCAAGTCCGAATTAAAAGTTCTACCGTCATTTAATTCTATTTTATACGCAAATAAAGATTGAGTAAGAAAAAAAACAAGTAAAAACAATCTTTTCATTTAGCCTCCTGTTCAATTTAATTAGAATGAAGATAAATAGAAGTTATTCCTTGTCAAGAGTTAAATAAAACAGTAATCACGAGATTAGAATATTATTTGTTTATTTTACCCATCCATACCTCTCAGAGAATTATTTAACCACGAATCGCACCAAAAAATTTGTTGTGTGTAGCGTGTAGATGTCTGAATTAGATATGATTTAGCTGTAATTATAGTATAGAATAAAAAACCCTTTTAGAAAAAAGGGTTTTTAAAAAAAAGAATTGTTTGGTTTGAGTTTTAAACTCTTCCTATTCTATTCTATAGCAATTAACTTACTGGTAAGAGAAGCATCTCCTACGACTATTTTAACGATATACACTCCGGCTGCCAAATTATCTGTTTTAACTTCATAGTCACCGGCACCTTGAAATCCCGGTGCTGCTGTCATTACTTTTCGTCCGGTCAAATCGAATGCTTCAATCAACACTGGAGCAGTTTTGGTAAGAGAATACTTTATAGAACCGATTGATGTTTTGGGAAGAACTACGTTTCCGTCATCAATATCGATTCCTGATGGTTCTGCCGGAAGTCTCCCTTGACTGGTGATTGCGTCGAAATATATTGTATCGTTTTCACTATAGGTGTTTTCTGAACTAACATTGCTGAAGTTAATACAAATGCCTATTTGATTTGGAGGTAACACCCAGCCACCTGTAGTATCTATGACATAAGCAAGTAAATTCCATTGATTGTATTTTACTGTATCGTTGGGTAAATTATCACTTGTTCCAGGTATGCTCCAAACATTACCGTTATCTTTCCAGGACCAACCTTCACTACCATCTTTACCAAATACTTTGAGTACATTGATACAGGTATCTGGGTCGTGAGGTTCGGAGAGATATATAGCGTAAAATATTGTATCTCCTGGATTTACGTCTGCCAGGAAATCAGTCTGGGTTGCTGTAAACTGAGGTTCAACCCAGCCTGTATCAGAAGGGTCAATCAATACCACTCTTAAGGCATGACTGCCGCCTACCTCATAATTCCAACCATCCACAACTTCGATAGTTGCTCCTCCTCCCATCAAAGTATCATGTCGCTCATGACCACAGTAATCCCAAATTTCCCAGTTTCCTATTTCTCCGTATTCGAAAAGTTCTTCTCCTGCTTTTGTTGTGAAAGAAAAGATGAGCCCTATTACCAGTACTAAACTTAAGATTCTTTTTATCATATAACCTCCCTATAGTTCCTTTTAACTTTGTGAACCCTTTAAAACTCAAACCAAAAGCTTCTTCTTCCCTTTTTAAATGCCAATCAAACCTTAGCAATTATATAATACACCCTTAAAACTATAGTTAGCTTAAGTAAACCTTTGTACTTTGTCAAGGATAAAAATTTTTCCTGTTAGGCAAACGATAATTCAAGCATTTTATATGACTTCAGAAAGCAAATCCTACTGAAGCTCTATTTACCATGTCGAATTTATCGAGTTTTCCGTAAGAATAATCTAATTTAATGCCCTTAAGATCGAAGCCGACTCCCGCGGTCAAACTTTCCTCGTCATAGTTAAATTTATATCCAAGCCTTAACATGAAAAAGCCTTTATAGCTATATTCGGTGCCCACAAGAACCCTCTCAGTATAATCGCGCGGATGTATAACATCTATACCTAACATTAAAGATTGGTCTTGATTGGTCTTTCCGAAAATATCAAAAATATCGACAGCAATACCTATTGTCAGGTTTAATGGTAATTGGAAGGATTCCCCTCCGGCCTGAGCGCTATCCCCTAACATAAAATGATATTGGGGCGAAAAATTTCTTACGGACATTCCGACCCCAAAACTTTCAAATTTGGGAAATTCCGGGAAAAATATAAGACCGAAATCGTAAGCAAGACCGGAAACTTCGTTAGCTACAGCATCGTCTTCCCAAACATCTGTTGGATCATATATATTTGAACCTAAACGTTGAGATATATATTTAAACTGTGTGCCGGTGGTGAATTTTGCCGTTAATTTACGGGCGTAAGATATTCCAATTATGTATGAATTAGCATCCAATAGTCCGGTTTCTATGTATCCCGTTCCTTCCGGGTCCGGGTCGAATAAAGTTCCATGAATATCTCCGTAATCCGCGTACGAGACATTTATTCCGAAATTGCCCCAAACTCCACCGTTTATTGCCAGTATAGCGTTGTTATAAGTAATATCAGCGATCCATTTGGTTATATTTACGGAAAGTTCTAAATTGGATTGCATTAGTCCTAACCCACCCGGGTTATAATGAATTGCATTGGCGTCATTCCCCAAAACTGTGTAAGCTCCGCCTATTCCGGAAGCTTTTGCCCCCATAGGGACATTTAAAAAAGCGCAGCCCGCTTGTCCGAGTTTTTTGAAAGCGGAAGAAGAGAGAGGTAACAATAGAGAAGTAACCAGTAGAATTAAAATAATTAATTTTTTCATTTTTTCCTCCTCTTTTACCTTATTATTATGAATTTTACGTTATTATTTCTACCGTCCGGAGTTTCAATATGGGCAATGTAGAGTCCGGGAGTAGGAGTTTGGTCTGAATCGGTAACCTGATATCTTACCCCTCCGGAAATCAACCCCCAGGATTCGGAAGCAGAGCCATCATCATGAGTCAGCGTTGCAATCAAATCAGCTGATTCGTTGAAAATGCTAATTGTACATACCTGCGGCAAATTCTGAAAGACTATTTTATCTTCAGTTCCCGTGTATTGAACTTGAAAAGCCGCAAGGTTACAGGGATTTGGAACTACCCGTATCTGTTCTAATGAATATGTATCGGAAGTATCGGGAGAGACACCTCCTTTAACGCTTACCGGAGACTGGGACATGGTTAACCATCGACTGCTTTTTACTCCACTGCTATTATAGGCGACAACCTGATAATAATAATCGACATTCCTGATAGGCGGGTTAGTGGTTCTTGTTTCTTTGTCCTGGAATACATAATAATCGGATTTGCCGGCTTCCGCGGGGAGTGTATCGATAACGATCCACCTGCCGACTTCTGTGCCTCCTGTTTTATCGTATTCCCAGTTACCTGCCGCTCTGGATATTATAAAACCTTCTATATCAGAAGGGGTGCCACTTTCATAGAACCATTCAATAGAAATGAAGTTGGCGGCAGAAGAGAATCTGATCTCCTCCGGAGGTGCTGGCGAAACGGGAACGTTGTAATTAAGATTAAAATTTCTCTGAGCGTTCATACCATTTGTGAATAGAGAATCCTTTCCGGTGCATACCATCAGGTCTTTACACATATCATTCAGGCTTGGAACAGCCTCGGGGTGATCCTCGGGGTGTTCTACAAATATTTTTGTCGCGGGATAGTATTCCACCAATGTATTATAAATATCAGCGGAATCCATTGTTGGGAAGTAATCTTCTTTAGCGCTACCCGCTTGCCAGGATTCTCCTACTGCCCAGCAATATTCTCTTGTAATTCCTCCACCTATAACGGCCCAGACAATCCTTAATGAATCTCCGAATTCAAGATGATAGGGTCCGCATGAATAAAGGTCGTTAAAGAACCAGTGCCCTCCCCCTAATGCTTCCGTTATATCCCATGGATCCAGGGAGATAAACCATTCATCGAAGTCTAATTCATGCAATCTATCGGGCGGCTGTTGAAAGTATGTGTGTGGGTAACAGTTATAGACGCTGTCCATCAGATAGGAATAGTCTTTAGCGCCCATATCGTGATCTTCTTTAATGCCCGCTATACCCCTTGCCAGGATCGAGAAATTATTTTCGAGAGAGGTGGTATCCGTGAATTCAGTTTCTCCGCTCCATATTGCCGCGGGAATCATTCTCATGTGAGGTTTGGCCATATCGTTTGTTTCCGGATGATTATCCGGTCCTGATGATGATGGCCCCATAGCTACATCGGTAGAGGGAGGAGCATACAGCACTGCCTCACCGGACCAGATCGAGGCATCGAGCCATGCGGGTTTTGAGCTATGAGTCGATGATCTCTGTCCAAAGTTATCTATCTCGGATATTGTACCTTCTAAGGAATTCCAAGGATAAACATAAGCTATACGCAAGGAATCATCAGGACGGGGAGTACACCCTTCCCAACTCAGCCAGCTATGTACATCATCCGTACCGTGTGTTATCATCTCATGGTTTCTGGCAAAATAGAAACTGTCTAGCACTTGACCCGGTCGTTCGATTGTGCTGTCTAAATCTACATTGCCTGTATTAACAAGAGTCCAATCCCATATCACATAATCATCATGGTCTTGAGTCCCCCATCCAAGACATCTCGCATGTATATCTACGCCCATACTTGTGCGTATATGCGATTCTGTCATTACTTCCGCGGTTCCCCAGACTTTACTCGGATCGATTTCATCTTTTTCGCTGGGAAATCTTGTATCTCCAAAAAATATTCCTTCCATGTATATTCTCGGATAGCCGTATCTGAAGTATCTTTTGATTGTTATTCCTTGTTCGTCAGGAACAGCTACCATTAAGCCGGGATCTCCCCGGAAAGGGCAGCCGCTCATCGCGTATTCCCAGACCAACCCGGTTGTATCCGTCCAATTTTTACACGCGAGTATTTGACCTCCGGTACACATCAAACCACCATTTTTCCAACCGGGAGTATAAGCGTGATTCCTGGTGTAGTCTACTTTGCCGTCCCAGCCGACAGTATGAGATTGTATGCCGGTATCATAAATCAAAGCCTGTATGGTCCCTATATCTATCTTTGTAGCTGTGTGACTCTCTAAAATTAGACTCAAAGACATAAATATTAAAATCAGTTTTAAGCCCTTAGCCATTATTCCTCCTTTTCAAGTTTTCCTCTTACGGCATCCCATTTTCATTAAAAATTGAGTTTAACGCCTAAAGAAATGCTTCTCGGGTTTAAGAACATAAAGGAAGTTCTATTTGGGTCATTTATGTAGGGTTTATCTTCGCTTCTTAAATCACCCACTTCATCCGGCTCCTGCCCTTTTACAGGCGGAAGGTATCCGTTATTCTGCCAATCCGGATGTTCATACATTTCAAGTCGTAGAGATTTCAAATAATCCGTTTCATCCTCATCGTTTACAAATCCCAATCTATGCATGACCTTCCAGTCAAAAACATTGTTAACTTCGATAGAAAAACCCATCTGGTTTCCCCAGAGAAGAAAATTTTTCTCTACACTCATATCGATATCGCGTTCACTCGGCCACTGGATGTTGTTTTGAACCAGATTCGCATCCCAATCAACAGGGTTGAACGTGTAATATTCCCCAGCTCTCCAGTAATAAACAAAATTGAGTCGATAACCGCCCAGAAAAGCGCCGAAATCCGTAGGAGCATTAAAGCTAACCTGCGCTCGGAAGATAGGACGAGCCAGAGATTTATACTGGGTTGTCTCACGCGCTCCCATCCTATTATGTTTGTTTGGGTCTTCGTAGAAGGTCGCGCGACCAATACGACCATAAGACCTTACATTATAGTCATAATTAAACCATCCTGTAATCCATTTGCCGTAAGGTTTTCTGACACTTACTTCAAATCCGCGAATATCTTCATATTCTATATTTTCTACGCTATTATAGGGGTAAGTTTCGTCTCGGTCTATGTATTGAATTATATAAGGTTCATCGCTTACGTCTTTATAGTAACCCGTGAGGTGAAATAAAAACTCATCAAATAAATTGCTTTCGAATCCGACTTCATAGGAGATAGTTCTTGGTAGATCCAGAGTGGGATTTCCAAAAAAGCTGTTATGTCCACTTATGTTATAGAAGGTCTTGTATAAGTCGTCGCTTGACGGTAGGGAATAAAGGTGTACATAATTGAAGAACAATTTGGAATATTCAGATATTGGGAAAGAAATTCCAAGCCTCGGACTGATTTTTGTATGTGTAGGTGCGGGTTCCCTGGTGACAAGACCTAAGGTATCCTGTACATATTTCAAATAATCGAACGACAGGTTATTAGAATCTCCTACCAGTATATAATCATTCGTATTTATATAATCCGCTCTCATACCAATATTGGCAATCATTCCTTCCCACTCGATTTTATCCTGCAGATAGACGCCCATTCGGGTTAAGTTATCTTCCCATGCGACTGTCCATCTTTCACCCCAGAATCCCATATCTCCCTGCCAGTAGGTGTTCATATAATCAAAATTAACCTCAAGACCGCCTTTTATCTCATTAAATTTATTCATCTGGTGGGTTATATCGAATTTCGCGTTATACGTCGTTATCTTAGAAGTATCAAACTGACCAAGACCCATAGCACCCGCGTTCATGTTTGTTCCTAAAAGCGTTTGACTATGATTGGATACTGTGTCTCCAAGTTCGTTAGTTACCATTACCCATTCTCCGTAAGGCGCTTCATCTACACTGTAACGCAATGAATCGGGAAGTGTATCATTACCGAAGAATCTGATGGTAGTTGTATCTCTTCGTCTGACATCATTATAAAAATTACAATCATGTCTCTTTTTAACGAAGTTGGTTCTGATTGTATAAAATGTATTGTTACTCAAGGAATGATCGAATGTAAGTCCTCCCATTGAAGCATGGATGTCAAAAGGAGATTGAGAATTTGGGTTATACAATGAAACGTCTCCATTCCAGTCACCCAGTTTGGAACCATAATACTGGTAAATTATATCCATACTGTTTCTAAGGTATATACGATCGTTATCACCGGTAGCCCAACCCGTTTGCCCGTATCTGGTGAAACCAAGAGTGTTTATGATTCCGTATCTGCCCAGAATATTTAATTTCATGTTTTTATTTAAATGAGAGGTCAGTTTTATATCGACTGTATTCTCTTCGTAATAATCTCTGGAATCGGGGAGCGCGAAGGCATCCTGATGTTTCCTGTATGAAGCAAAAAAGGTCATATCTCCTAAATATTTACCGAATACCGGAAGTGGTCCGCCAAAACCAACGTCTGCTGTCCAATCCGGAAGTTCAGCATATTCCCCTCTCCTTGAACCTTCGTAACCATACGGCAAAAGAGAATCGGTAAGAGAAGTATCGACGAGATTTTCCCATAAAAATACATCTCGCCACTCTTCAGGAGTCAATTGGTAGTCTTCATTTCTTTCTGCGAATTCAATCCATCCATCGAATTGCCTGTCCACGGCTCTATTGTTAAAGTCGGATTCATCCTCGTATACAGTAAAAGTATCGAGCCCAACCGGACTTTGATGATAAACGCCGAAAGTGTCTACGTAATATTCTTTTATCCTATATTCACCGATGGTGTCTGAATATCTGTTGGGTCCAAGCCAGCAAACGCTGTCCGTTTCATCGACAAACATCGATAGATAGTAATTTTCAGGACTATAAATGGAAGAACCGCTGTGTTTTTGATGAGCTAAAGTATATTTGAAATCTACTGAACCGTGATAAGTGTCTCTGCTGCCCTCTTTGGTTATGATATTAACAACTCCCGAACGAACGTTCCCATACTCGGCAGGAAAACCGCCTTTAAGGAGTTGTACCTCTTTTATAGAACTAAGATTGGGTGTCATTATTGGTTCGTTTACCCTGTTATCTACCAAAAATAAACCATCCGTCATCAATTGTGTTTGATCTATGCTGCCTCCTCTAATTTCCCAGCCTTCTACGCCGGCCTGCATATTTAGATAATCTTTAACGTCGGTTATGAGAGGTACACTTTTTATTTCGTCAACCCGTGCGGATATAGAACTGGATGAGATATCCATTTTAATTAATTCAGCTTCAGCCTTTACTGTTACACCTTCACCTTCTACTATGGTTGATGCTAATTCGAAATTGAGAGGAGTGGTATGTCCGGCGCTTACGAATACTTCTGTTTTAGTTACAACTTCGTAGCCCATCATCCTTGCCTGAACATTATAAGTTCCTGGTGCAAGATTCAATATGTAGTAAGAACCTTCCGCGTCTGCTGCCGCGCCTCTACCTGTTCCTTCGATAATGATATTTGCGCCTGGCAATCCTGCACCGGTCGAAGCGTCTACAACAAATCCGGCAATTTTTCCGGTAACAGCGGCTTCCGCTTGTGGACTAAAAGCTAAAAAAGACAGGATAATAACAGTTCCGATTACGAGCCACCTGGGTAACAATTTATTTCCCCTTCTCGTACCTTTCATTAAAGCCTCCCTTGTTAAGGTTTACAAAAAGATTTATATCTGGTGAAGAAATGTAGATGATTGACAATTCATTAAATACAGTTTACCCTTAATCAATCGATCAGGATAAGATATTTTATGTAAAAGAATTAACTCTATCATTTTCAGTAATTCGATTTTTAAATCATCCTCTGTTAATTTTTAATGTTAAAATTTTATAATAATAAATCCTGTTTATCGAGTGCTTTTTAAATTATATTAAAAGACGATATTTTGTCAAGTAAAAAGACATATGTATTTTTACTTGTTTTTTACGGAGTTTGATTTCCTATAAAAAGTTATTATAACCACAGCGGAAATTAACATCATAATTATGCTCAAAACCTGCGAAAGAGAAAGATATTTAAGAATCAATGCATTTTCTGAATAATGCCGGAAAAAATCGACTATAAAGCGGTGAAATCCGTAAAGACCTATAAATAAAGCAAAAATAAATCCGTTAAATATTTTTTTTGTTCTGATATTCCAGAGTATTAAGAAGATCAGAAAAAGATTTAAAGTCGATATGAGTTGTGTGGGAATTACGGGTAGACATTGCTCGGCTCCGCTCGATATCAATCCTCTTTGCAGGTGATCGACAAAAGCCGGGGGATACCACCTGGCGGGAAATTTTACTCCAATAAAGGAATCAGTGATTCTACCGTAACAGCAACCGTTAAGAAAACAGCCTATCCTACCAATGGAAATAGCAATCGCGATACCTGGTGCTGTAATGTCCATGACTTTAAGCAAAGGTAATTTTGCTAATTTAATGAATACAATTCCGCCTATAAAACCGCCTATAAAACCGCCGTAGAATACCATTCCTCCTTCCCATAATTTAAAAATGGAGATAGGATCCGAAGAGAACTGGTACCAGTTTTCCCATACATACCATATTCTGGCCCCTATAAGCATACCGACTATAATCCACATTGTAAGAGATTGTATTAAGATAGGTTCGATTTTGTTTCTATTTGCTTCTTTATTTATGAAGTACATTCCTACAAGATATCCTATTACCGCCATAACTCCGTAAGCGGGTAAATTAAAGTCTTTAATTGTAAGTAAATATCTGTACATCAATATCTCCTTTGATTATATTTGGAGTTAATTATATAATTATTTTTAAGCATTTACAGCTACTTTTTCTTTTTTTTGGTTTTTTCTTAACTCTGTTCTTCGAACGAAAGTTTTTGTAGGGCATTTTTCCAGAGTGGGTTCTAATGATTTATTATCTTTTATTTTATCCCATTGTATTTTTGCGAGTTTACCGTCCATTTTGACTATTTCATTTTCCGTTATTCTTGTGCAAAGAGTACAGCCTATACAGCCACGTGTACATACACTTTTAACAATTTTAGCGTCATCATAAGAACTGCAGGCAATGTATATATCCTGATCCTTGGGAATAAGCTCAAAAAGGTTTCGTGGACAGGTTTCAACACAAACACCGCAGGACGTACATTCTTCCTCGATTACATAAGGTAACCCATTTTCACCCATTTCTATAGCATTAAAAGGACAGGCACCAACGCAATCTCCTAACCCGAGACATCCGTATTGACAGCCTTTATCGCCTCCTGCTAAATGTAGGGCTTCACAGGTCATAATACCGTTGTAATTCGCGATTCGTTTAGCGGTTTCGTTGTCTCCTAGACAACAAAGTACTGCTACTTTTTCCTCGCCTGTGTTTTCCTTTTTAACCCCCATTATTTCCGCGATTTTGTTAGCTCCTTCCTGACCTCCGGCTTTACAACCATTTACCCCATATTTACCTTCTACAACTCCCTGTGCAAATGCCGCGCAGCCAGGAGCTCCACACGCGCCGCAATCTATCCCGGGTAGAATTTCATAGATTTGTTCTACTCTTTCATCTTTTTCAACTTTAAATTTCTCGGCACTAAATACTAAAAAAGCTCCGAAAATAAGAGTTAATGCTGCGAGAAGTATTACAGGTATTAAAACTTCCGTCATCAAACCTCCAGTTTTTTATAATTAATCTATTAATTGAAAATAGATAGAAGTTATTTATTGTCAAGAGTGAAAAACAAATATTCACACACAGAGAAAAAAATATTTGTTTTGACTAAAACCCCACACCACACTAAATTATTCTCACACAAAGAGCACAAAGCCACAAAGAAAATAGGACTTAGTGAAAAAACTAACACAGAGAACAAATAGCACAAAGATTATATTTTTTAACTATCCCTATATAAATTTTTCGGTGTTGTGGGGTGAGTTTAAGAAACACAATTATAAAAGGTGGGTTTGGTGGAGGGTACTGGTGACTGCGTTTTTAGTAAAATAATCGCTTATTTTTTCAATGTGTTTTATTGCCTTGAAAAACGCGTCTGTAGTTTCCGGACAAAAATGTTTACCTCTATCCTTTTCGATAAGAGAAAAGGTTTCTGAGAGGGAGTAAGGCTTTTCCCTGTATGGTCTTTCCGATGTTAGAGCGTCGAAAAAGTCGGATAAAGCAACAATTCTTCCTGCTAAAGGAATTTTTTCTCCGGCAATTCCTAACGGATACCCTTTACCATCCCATTTCTCATGATGAGTATACGCTATTTCGGAGGCAGTTTTAATTACTTCCGATTCTGAACCTTTTAGTAAATTATAACCGAGAGTGGTGTGTTCTTTCATTATTTTCCATTCGTCTGTAGTTAGTTTACCGGGTTTTGTAAGTATCTTATCCGGAATCCCGATTTTACCTATATCATGTAATGGGCTGCTTTGATAAATTATTTCTATAAAATCATCATCGAGGCCCAGATTTTCTGCTATTATTTTTGAAAAAGTGGCTACTCTTTTAATGTGATCACCGGTTTCTTTATCTTTATATTCGGCAGCTTCACCGAGCACGTATATTGTTTCCAATTGAGCTGATTTAAGTTCATCTGTGAGCTGAGCGTTTCTTATTGCCACTGCTGCTTGTGAAGCCAGAGACTCTGCTAATTTCTCGTCAGTACGTGTAAAAAATGTTGTTTTTAATTTTACTGTTTTATTTATGAGTTGGAATACCCCGACTAATTTTTTATCCCTATCGATAATAGGTACAGTCAACATCGACTTGCATCTATAGCCTGTTTTCTGTTCGAATTCTGTATTATGCGAGTAAGGACATTTTTGTATGGAATTAAGATCTTTTATGTTTAATATTTCTCTGTTTTTAGCGCTCCACCCTGCGATCGATTTATTTGATATGGGTAAAGCGTGAGGGGTAACGGATTTAAGAAAATCTTTTTTCCCCATCTTTTCTTCGAGGGTTAGGTTACGTGAAACTTTATATTCGAGTTTATTATTTTTTTCGAGGTAAAAAGTTCCGGCATCAGCTTGACAGAGTTGACAGGCGTCTTCGAGGATGATATTGAGTAACTTATCTAAATCTTTTTCTGACGATAATTTGATACCTATTTCGATTAAAGTATCGTACGGCCTCATATATTTATAATAGTCAAATCAAGGTAATATGTCAATGTGTTTTTAGTCCAAAGTCCAAAGCCGAAAAAATAATTGAACCACAAAGCACACAAAGAGCACAAAGCCCCACACAACCAATTTTTATTTTTTTTAACAACAAATAACACCCCGATACAGTCATTCTTCCTTACGGGGCAGGCGAATAGCACGAATAAAGAAAAAGTATATTGTTGTTTAATCTAACCACCAACTACTAATCTCCAACCACCAATTTGCTAAAACCTAAAACCAAAGACCTAGAACCTAAATTACCACAGAGAACACGGAAAAAACTAAACATACAAAGAATACAAAAAAAATAGGAGCATAGTTACATGCAATATTAATAATATCGATGAACTATGCCCCGTGTTTTAGGGCTCTATCTTAGTTGTTAAACTTCTAATTTGACCATGGAACTCGGCCGTTGCCGTATCCACCTCTCGAATTTTCTGTGCGAGGGCGAGCTTTATTTATTTTAAGTTCTTTACCTTTAAGTTCTTTGCCGTTTAACCCGGCAATTGCTGCTTCTGCTTCGTTTTCTTCAGGCATTTCAATAAATCCAAATCCTCTGTTTTCACCTGTGTATTTGTCCTTAATTATCTTAACTGAAGATAGCTCTCCATAAGCTGAAAAAGCTTCTTTAATTTCTTCTTCGGTTAATTGTGACGAAATGTTACCTACATATATATTCATTTGACCTCCTTTTAGGTTTGAATATTTACATGTTTTTGTAAATGTAATGAGATTCGAATACAATTCTGCAGAAAAAGTATTAAGATGTATAACCGGCAAAACCAGAAGGGAGATAAAAATGTAAAAACAATTATATTCCATACGATCTTGAAGGTTCCATAACCTACATTTACTGCGTCTATAATACTTGATTTTCAAGAAAAGTCAAGGGGGGATGCAAATAGTAGGTATTAGGTCCCAGGTCTTAGGTTTTAGTAAAAATAATTCCCAGCTTATCTTTTTAAACGATTTACGGCGTAATAAAAAATCACGATTGTGAAGAAACTCAATAATTCGACTGGTATATCAAGCATAGCATGGCTCAAGGTATATTCTCCGAGCGCTACAGAAACGAGATCTAAAACTATCGCCAGCACATTCGCGAAAGCAATTATAAACGCGATAAATCTCAGCTCTAAGGGTTTTAGAGCGATTAGAATATACCATACCAAAGAAATTATAACGGCACCTCCGGTTCCTCTTAAGATGCCTAAAATCATTGGGTGCTGTACACCTGCGTTTTTTGTGGCGAGTTGGGGAGATATAATAAGCAGAAGACCCATGAGGAAAAAATATGAACCGCATAAATAGCAAATTATACGAAATGGAATCAGCAGGGAAGAGGGTATTTTTTTCTCTGTATTTTTCATTTCTTCGGATAATAAGTGACTTCTAATGATGGTATTATATTGCCTTCTTCGACGGTTGATCTTTTTTCTTTGCCTCCGATTTCTATCGGAACGGAAGCCAGTTGATATTTCATAGACGGCCAGGACGAAACTTCGACTTTCACCACATATTCACCTGATTTTACTTTTTTACCTGTATGATCTTTTAACTCCCACAGGTAAATATGGTGCCCGACATCTATGCTTGCCGATGTAATTGCGTCGGTATCGATAAATTTAGAAGATTTCGCCCACTCTTTTAGCCATAGCTGTTTTTCTTTAACGTATCCGCTGAAACCTGAAACATAAAGAGTTTTTACGAATTTCCCATTCTTATCTTCTATCCAGACAGCAGTCTGTGGAGCAAGGGCATCCTGAAAGCCCAGAATAAAATCTACCGATACGACCGAACTTTTAAATTTCGAAGGGTCGATCCTTTTTATCGCTGGACGCATTCCTTCGAGTACCATTTTGGATGCTTCCGTTGATGGATAATCCGCGACCACTTTATTCCAGTATTCCATAGTTTTTTTCTGATGAGCTATCCCGAGATAATACAAAGCTTCTGCTTTTGCCGACTTATCGGCATCGTTTTCTAAAACCATATTTAAATCTTCCATAGACTGTTCTAATTTACCCAAAAAGAAAGGCATATATACGCCGACGGAACCTCTTATAAATCTTAATTTTGGGTTCTCCGGTGCCAGAGCGACAGCCTTGTCGAGTACGTTCATTGCTTCAAACGCGATTCCTGAACGATATTCAGTATTTTCGTAAATATTCTCATCATATCCTTTTCCGGCGAGACATCCCAGGGCTTTCGCAAGGTATGTATAGGCTTCTATATTTTTTGAATCTATTTCAATCAATTTCTTGAAAGCATCGACGGCTTTTTCACAATCTCCTTTTTCCAGATAATCTTTACCCGATTTCATAAGTTCTTTAGGATTAATATATTCTAATTTTTCTGTTTTCTTTACTTCCGGAGGTCGACTTGGAGTAGTGAGATTTTCTGTAAGGTGTTTTTTTGCTTCCTCCGCAAAACTCGATTCAGGGTCGAGCTCGATTACTTTTTTCCAGACAGATATTGCCTTATCATTTTCTTCGTTTTTCTTGTAGCCTTCTCCTAGGAGATTATACACCTGAACGAGAATGTCTTTTGGAACTGATTCTGGTGATTTTTGACTCATTTTAACAATAAATTCATGGTCTTTGATTCCGCCATCCAATTTACCGAGAAATTCGGGAACCTTGATACCCATAATACCTCTATGGAAACGGGCGAAGATACTAAGAGAATCTAGTGAAACCGCTTTATCTAATTGACTAAACGATTTAAAAGCCAGTTCGCCCGCCTGTGCCATATTTTCAGTTTCTCCTGCCTGCATACCCGTGTAAAGGCCCAGATAAGCGTAGGCACTGGCACTATCAGGATATTCTTCTAATGCTTTTTCCATTATCTTCATAGCTTCCGCGATTTTGCCAGAATTCTGGTTTGCTTTAGCTTCTTCAATGTAATCTTCTAAGGGTTTTGCCTGAGTAGTAAGGGTGAAAAACATAACAGATATAAAAATAAAACACTTTACTGACAATTTCATTAATTCCTCCTTATAAGAATTTATTTTTTGAGTTATAGATTAAAAAAATTTTATTACCTGAGGAATTTACATCATGATAATAAATACGCAACCGTTTTTTCGATGAGTGGTTATATTTTTCCGATTAAAGGTAAGGTAGAGACACAAGGAAGAATAGCAAGTCCAAAGTCCAATGTCCATAGTCTAACTAAATCCCAAATCCTAATTTAAGACAGGATTAACGTAGATTAACAGGATTTTTTTGTTGTTTTTTTACTAATTAACTAATTCACCAATCAACTAATATACTAATCCTAAGGATTTAAAGGATGCAAAAAAAGAAAAGGCCACTCTATATTTTACAGTCATCTATTTAACGTAAATTCGAAAGGTCTACGTCGCTAGATAAATTCTATCTTAACCAACTGGTGCGACCGAAACCAGGTTCTCCGTTTTTTTCTCTTACAATGCCTCTAGAACTATTCCGATGAGAGCGAGCTTTGTTTACGGTAAGTTTTTTACCATTAAATTCTTTACCGTTTAAACCTGCAATTGCGGCTTCTGCCTCAGTTTTCTTAGGCATTTCGATATATCCAAATCCTCTTAGTTCGCCGGTATGCCTGTCTTCAATTAATTCGATCGAAGAAAGCTGTCCATAAGCTTCAAAAACTTTTTTTATTTCTTTCTCGGTTGATTGCGATGAAATCCTACCTACATATATATTCATACTACCTCCCCTTTCTTTAAAAGCTAAAATATTAGTTTACAATAAATAATACAAAAAACACACACACTCAATCACTAACGAACTAAAACTCGAAACTGAAGAGAATATTGGGGGCAAAACTTACATACAATACAGAATATCATATTGTTGAACTATGCCCCCTTATTTCTTAGATTCTACGAATCTGAGTTTTTAGTTTGACCAACGAGAACGGCCGTAGCTTGATCCTCCGCTTCTTCCCCTTGAACCGCCACCAAAGGAGTCCGTACGGGGGCGTGCTTCATTTACGTTAAGCGTTTTCCCTTTGAGTTCTTTGCCGTTTAAACCGGCTATTGCGGCTTCTGCCTCAGCCTTCTCAGACATTTCAACAAATCCAAATCCTCTTAGTTCGCCCGTATACCTATCTTTTATTAACTTAGCCGAAGAAACCTCTCCAAAAGCTGAAAAAGCTTCTTTTAATTCTTCTTCACTTAATTGTGATGAAATGTTACCTACATATATATTCATTTGACCTCCTTTTAGGTTAGAATATTTACATGTTTTTGTAAATGTAATTAGACCCGAATACAATTCTGCAGGAAAAGTATTAAGATGTATAACCATCAAAACCAGAAGGGAGATAAATGAAAAAAGTACACAAATTTATTCCTAGAGATCTTTGAGGTTTCATAACCTACATTTACTATGTATAAAATACTTGATTTTCAAGAAAAGTCAAGGGGGGGGGTACTATTGGATACCAGTTCCCAGATACCGGTAAAAACAGAAACAAAAAACTACAAATAAGTCAAGGGTTTTTACCATATACCGGGTACTAGGTCCTAGTAAAAACAAAAAATAGCATTGTGAATCAATCTTTTGTTGGCATGTTGGTTTATTGAGTTTGTTGAGTTCATTGTGCTTCTCGGGTTAAGTTATAAAGCGGTTAGCCGTGAGCGGTAAGCCGAGAGCGGTTTCTGACCTAAAACCTAATATAACCACAGAGAGCACAGAGTTACACAGAGAAAAAAATCATATTTTTGGATTACTAAATCCCAACCCCAAAATCCAAGATCCTAAAAATGAATTATTTATTCTATCTTTATGTTATCTGATCCTGATTACTTTCTTTGAAATTTTAATATTTCCTGATTTCAATATACCAAAGTACAATCCTGAGCTGAGTTTATTGCCTGAATTGTCGCTTCCGTCCCATGAAATAGTTGTTATAGAAGAATTGTTGATGTTTAAGGAAAAGGATTTTAACAGTTGTCCGTTTACATTATAGATGGAAAAAGAGGCATGCTTTTTATCGTTGTTATTTGGAAGATAAAAAACAAATTTTGTTCTATTGCTGAAAGGATTGGGAGATATATTGAAACTTAGAGGTATTGGATTTTTTGTAGGTTCTTCTATACCTGCTGCTTCGTCCTGAAGAACCCAGACAGTTCCGTCTTCATGACAGATTACGTAGACTTTGTTTGTTTGTGTATTTACAGCAACTCCCCAAGGAGCATCTCCGATGTCGATATTGTTAGTTACGGTATCCAGTGTTCCGTCGATTACGCTGACAATGTCGTCATATTCAATTGCCGCAAAGATATGATTTGTTTGGGGATTTACGCCTAAACCTTTCGGCCAGTCATCGAGTATAACAGAATCAATTACGGAGTTCGTAGCCCCATCGATCACAAAGACATTATCGCATCCAACATATATCTTGTTTGTCTGTGGATTTACGCAAATGTCCTCCGGCCAGTCTCCGACTGTAATAGTATCAACCACGGAATCAATAGCCCCGTCGATTACAATAACACTGTTGTTGTCAGAATTTGTCACATATATCCGGTTTTCCTCTGAATTTACGCCAACTTGTGATGGCCAGGTCCCGATTGCAATAGTATCAATAACGGAGTTAGTGGTTCCATCGATTACGAAAGCAACATTTGAACTTAGCGCATATATCTTATTTGTTTCCGGGTTTACACCAATTTCTTGTGGGGAGGATCCAATTGCAATAGTATCGATCACGGAGTCAGTAGCACCGTCAATTACATTGACACTATTGCCGTCCCCGGTTACCATATATATAATGTTTGTCTGTGGATTTACGGCAACTGCTGTTGGATAGGTTCCAAGTGTAATTGTTTCGATCACGGAGTCAGTAATTCCGTCGATTACACTGAAATTATTGTTATTTCCATTTGTAACATATATCCTGTTCGTTTGTGGGTTTAGGGCGATGTTGGTCGGTTGGGTTCCAAGTACAACTATAGCAATAACGGAGTTGGTATTTGTTTCAATTACGTTGACATCGGAGCTCCAGTAGTTCGCCGTATATAAACGGTTTGTTTCCAGATTTATGGCAAGTCCCCGTGGTTCGTTTCCAACCAAGATGGTATCTGTGACCGAATCGAGTGTTATATCAAATACACTAATAATGTCATCAATGTTACTTGTCGCGTAAATCAGGTTGTTTTGCGGGTTTAGTTTAATTCGGTATGGTATATGTCCTACTGAAATAGTATCAATAACAGAATCAGTCACACCATTAATCACAAAAATGTCACTTCTGCCATAATTGGCAACATAGATTCGATTTGCTATAGTATCTACCTCGATTCCGAGAGGTTGATTTCCGACATTGATAGTATCAATCACGGAATTAGTAGCCCCGTCAATCACGTTAACGTTGTCATCAGCCCAGTTTGTTACGTATATACGCCTGTTTTTTATATTTACATCAATTCTATTTGGCATATTTCCAACCGGGATAGTAGCGATCAAAGAGTTAGTATTACCATCGATAACGCTAACATTGTCTTCACCTTCGTTTGCCGTATAAATACGGTTATTCTTTGGGTCTATGGTGATTCCATTAGGCGAGTTTCCGATTTCAATAGTATCGATCACGGAATTAGTAGTTCCATCGATTACATAAATATTATCGGTGGACGGATGTGTTGTATAAATCAGGTTTGTTTCAGAGTTTACACCGATTGCGCTGGGAGTGCTTCCTACCTCAATCGTAGCAATGACAGAATTGGTTGTACCGTCAATTACGGAAACATTGTTTGTGAATAAATTTCCCACATAGATACGGTTTGTTTTGTCGTTTACATTAATTGTTGTAGGTCGTATTCCGTTTCCCGATTTTGGACCAAGCCATATTGTATCGATAACTGTAACCTGACTGAATCCGACAATAGTAAAACAGAATATTAAAGTCAGTAATGTACATTTCTTTAAAAAACACATATACTCCTCCTTAATTATTACAGAAATATATTATGTTATGCTGTGATGTCAACCATTTAACGCTTTGACTATTTAACTATAGCGATAGCTATTGTAATTGAATTCAAAAATCAAGACCAGGCCCCTCCTGTCCGGAAATATTATTGGATACCGGGTCCTAGGTCCTAGATACTAGTAAAAAAAAACAAAAAATTACAAAGAAGCCAAGTCTTTTTACCGGATACCAGGTCCCGGGTACCAGATACTAGGAAAAACAAAAAACAGCATTATGAATCAATCTTTTGTTTGTGCGTCGGTTTATAGGGTTTATTGTGTTTTTTGAGTTCTTTGAGTTTGTTGAGTTATACTACCTAACGGTCCGACGACCTAACGATCTAACTATTTCATATCTTCGTGGCTAATATATTGTTAATTATTAGTTTTCTAAATGTTATCTATGATTTAAAATAATGACCTTGCTATTCTAAAACCTACTTCATTTATTGCCGTATTGGGAGATGCGCTCCAGCGTTTGGCAATGCGGCTAAAGGCATCATTCCCTGCCCACCCGCATCCTCGCCAAACTTTTGTAAGTTCAATACAATAAGGCGGGCGATTATCTCCTTTTTTAGGACCTTTTGGGTCTCTACGGTAAGAATTTTTGTAGTAATCTCTACCATACCAGTCCCAACACCACTCCCACACACTGCCATTCATATCATAAATTCCGAATGGCGACGCGTTATCTTTTGTTTCTATACCGTTCTTTACTTCACCATTATAAAAACCTACCGGTCTAAATACACTTTTATTGGGGTCTTTACTTTGGCTCGGACCGTAGTTTAAAAATCGTTTATCAATTTCGTTTCCCCAGGCATACGTGTATCTTTTATTTTTGCGTGCCGCGTATTCCCATTCTGCTTCTGTGGGAAGTCTGAATCCATTCTTTGTTGTGTCCCAACCGGATGTCTCTGAATTGTATACAGGTGATAATCCCTGCATTTCACTTAAGAAATTACAAAAAGCAATGGCGCTAAACCAGGTTACGGCGTGAACAGGATGCATTTCACATGTTTCCCTGGCTTTAATCGAATTTCCAACGATTTGAATTCCAAATTGAATCCCTAAATATGGAACGTCTGTGTCAAAATGTGTTATTCCTAAATATACTTTTCCGTCAGGGCTTTTTAAATCTCCGTCGATAATTTTCGCGTAATTTTTTTCAATTGCCCAATTCATAACCCGGCAAAATTGCTCGTTCGTAATCTCATACTTACTCATTTCAAAAGGTATTGTAAGGGTAACGTTGTGTGCGGGTTGTTCGTCGTCCGTATAATAATCCGGATGATCCATTGTGGGTTGGGTCTTTAATTCTTCATCTGTTGTTCCCATCAAGAATGACGCTTGTTTGCCTTTTGAAATAATCGTAATAAGAGAAATTGGATTGGTATCATCGATTGTTATTGAATTTATAGACGAAGATTCGGATTTTTTTAAATTATTACTTTTTGTACATTGTAAAACACTTGCGATTATACAAATCAAAATAATAAATGAAAATGAATAGTTTTTTTTTAATTATCTTCCCTCGCTTTTGTTTGAATTGTAGATATTTCCGTGCATTTGTCAAGTAAGGATTTCCGCAAGTCGGAAATGGTTAATTAGAATTACTATGTCAACCCTCCTAATTAATTCATGCTGATTTTCGAACAAGC
>CAZKVT010000025.1:0-23907 GCA_964556365.1 uncultured bacterium
AGTGTCATTGTTCTATAGGACCTTACCAGATGGAATTCGGTGATACCCTGAGGTATGTATTTGCCTATGTGGGTGGCGCCATAAACAGGAAGACTTCATATCTTGCCGGAGAAGCCTGGAATAATGGGAATGCAACTTCTTATGACTGGCTGGCAGGTTTAGATTCGGCTCAAATGGTAGATGAATTGAGAAGTAGGGACCCTATATTCGATGTATATTATGGTACCGGAGAATTCAGTAATCCACTCTCTCTTAATGATATAGCAAAAGACCTTTTGGTTGCTACTGGTAAAGATTCTCTTTTCAACAATGGTATGAATGCGCAGAGAAACTTTAATCAGAATTATGAAATACCCGAATCCCCTGCCCCTCCTTCCATTTTTGAGGTTACTTCAGGCTCAGATATGATAAGGTTAGCATGGAGTTATCAAGATGGATATGAACCTTCGAATCTTGCGTTCTTTAAGATCTACAGAGCGCAAGGTGACTATATATACGAGAAGCAAGGGGAGATAGTTATAGGTGATTGGCAATTGATCGACTCTGTTGATGGGGATGCAGATTCGTATGAAGATACGGATGTTGTTAGTGCTTATGATTATTATTACGCTATTACAGCCGTAAGCACTTCGGGAGTTGAAAGCGGAATGTTTTTGACAATGACCCTGGAAGCGGCAAATTTACAAAGTTATCCGGGTGCCGAACTCGAGTCCGTCAGAGTCGTCCCAAATCCTTTGAATGTTAATTCTTCGGCACGTACGAGGTACCCTGAAGGATACGGACTAAAACTGGCCTTTGTCGAGTTGCCTCCTGTGTGCACAATTACTATTTTGACAGAATCGGGAAATCTGGTGACAACCATTAATCATATTAACGGAAGCGGAACGGAAATATGGGAGGCTCGTGGTCAACCTCTTCTTACGGACTCAGATCAGCACCCTGCGAGTGGTATCTATATTGCTCATATTGAAACTCCTGATGGCGAATACGTTGCTCGTAAGTTTGCAATAGTTAGATAAGGGGGGAAAGATGAAGAAATTTATTGCTTTTATATCTTTATTAACATTTGTTTTTTCGATCAGTTCTAACGCGGCTACTAAGGTTGCCCAGACAGGATGCGGGTTTTTAGATGTTGCCGCGGGCGCTCGCGCTTGCGGAATGGGAGAAGTTTTTACTGTATTAGGACAGGATGCTACCGCTCTCTTCTATAACCCTTCAGGTATCGGAGAAATTGATGCTAAATTTGATCTATCTGTTGGTGGAACGCAGTGGATAGCCGATATCCAATATCTATATGTGGCCGGAGTTTACAACGCTGATGTATTGGGGAGTTTCGGTTTTAGTATTATAGCTCCCGATTATGGTGATTTTTATGGTACCATAGTTACTGAAGGCGGAGCAGGCTACGAGAATACTGGTCTCTTTGATGTGTCGGCGTTTTGCGCGGGTGTTGCTTATGCCAGAGAATTTACTGATAAGTTTACGGTCGGTGGTCAGGTCAAATATGTTTCCCAGCTTCTGGGAGAGAATGAAATGGGAGATAGTGCAGGGGGGTATTATATGGAAGACAACAAGATTTCGACTATGGCTTACGACTTCGGATTGCTTTTTTACCCCGGTTTTAAAAGTTTCGCATTTGGTATGTCTGTGCGGAATTTCTCGCCCCGTGTAACTTATGAACGAATTGGTTTTGAACTGCCTTTGACCTTTGCCCTTGGTGTTGGTATGGATATTCTGGACCTTTTTGGAGAATACCCTGATTATTCTCTTAACGTTGGACTGGAGGGATTACATCCTCGCGATTGGGATGAGCAGTATAACTTGGGAGCAGAATTGTCATACAAAAATATGATTTTTTTGCGGGGCGGATATAAATTCAAATGTTTTGCAGAAGATTTAAGCGGAGGTGTCGGTATTAATGTGGCAGGAGTTAAAGTTGATTATTCTTACAGTAAGTTTGATTTAAATGGATTTGATATGATCAATAGGGTCTCTGCCGGATTTTCGTTTTAAAAAAGAAGATTCTTAGGTTTTTTTGAATCGGTAAAAAATAGAGGAAAGGAAACTTTCCTCTATTTTTTTAAATCGGCTCTTTGCTAAAAGATAGTTTTGGGTTTTGGGCTTTATGGATTCTCCGAATCGGTTAACTGAGTCGTGAGTCATGTGTCTTGTGTTATGAGTCAAGAAAACAACTAAAGTTAGTGTGTTAGGTGGGTGTGTTGGTGAGTGAAAAAAACAGACCAACGGGCTAACCGACCCACAGACCAACAACTTAAAAGCCTCTGTGTTCTCTGCGGTAAAAAAAATACGGGGGTGGTACGATATAAACTTGTTGACAAAATATATTTTTATGTTAAAATAGTTATAAATAAAAGGAGGTTTTTATGTCAAACGGAGAAGATAAAGAAGTAATCGTTGAAGACAAGCAGGCGGCAGAAGAAGGTAAGAGTTTATCCTGGCTTTCATATTTTGGTCTTTTACTTTTAATTCCATTACTTGTGAAACCGGATAATTCATTTTGTAAGCATCACGCGAAACAAGGACTTGTTATGTTACTTTTCTGGATTGGTCTTTCTATAATAGCTATAATTCCGATACTTGGGCAGATAATTTGGATCCTGGGAGCTATCACACTTTTAGTTATTGGTATTATGGGAATAGTGAATTCTGTTCAGGGAAATTACTGGCAGGCGCCTCTCGGTATTTATGATCTTTCCCAGAAATTCAATTTTTAAATAGAAGGATCATTCTAAATCGTAGTTTTGAGTTGGTTTTGGTTTATTTAGTACAAAGTTAGAATATAATTAAAAGGAGGCAGTTTTAAAAACTGTTTCCTTTTTTTGTTAGGGGGATAAATGAGATATTCGGAAAGCAAGTATGGAAGAGTTTTTGTTATCAGACTCGAGGATGGAGATATCTTACATGAGTGTATAGAGGAATTTGCCAGGGGAAATGGTGTAAAAGCCGGATTTTTGATCGTGGTTGGTGGAGCGGATAAGGGAAGCAAGCTTGTGGTCGGTCCAAAAGAGGGGAGGGCAAGGCCGATTAATCCCATGGAATATATATTAGACGAAGTTCACGAGATAACAGGTACCGGAACTGTTTTCATGAATGAGGAAGGGGAACCTAAACTTCATATGCATGTGGCGTGTGGAAGGAAGAATACTACTAAAACCGGTTGTGTTCGAAAGGGTTTGAAAGTCTGGCATATTCTGGAAATCGTCCTGGTTGAACTTACAGATACAAAGGCTACACGTAAATTCGATAAAGAAACCGCATTTGAATTACTCGAACCTTGAACTTAGGTCCCAGATACCGGATTCTTTGAATCAGTTAATTTGTAAATAATTAGTAAAAAAAACAACAAAAAAATCTTTGTGTTCTCAGTGTCTCCGTGTGAGAATATTTTGTGTAAAAAAACATTCCGGAGGTACTAAAGTGAAGTTAGGCCTTCTTTTATAGCTATTTTAGTTAGTTCGGCTACACTGTTTGTTTTTAATTTTCTTTTTATGTGTCGTCTGTGAGTTTCTACAGTTTTTACGGATATAGATAAATTACTCGCGATTTCTTTTGTGTTTTTACCTTCGGCTAATAATTGTAAAATTTCCCTTTCTCTCGGAGTTAATTTCAAATCAATTATAGCTTTCTCCTGCGAGTCCTTTCTGACGTATTCTTCGACCAGTATGTTTGAGATTTCGGGACTTAAATATTTTTTCCCTTCCATAACTGTATTTATTGCTAGAACAAGTTCGTCAAATGTGCACTGCTTTATCAGATATCCTGAAGCTCCGGCGCCAATCATTCCCAGAACAAATCGCCTGTCGGAATGCAGTGATAACGCTATTATTTCAATTTCCGGTCGTTTTGATTTAATTTTACGGGTTGCTTCGATTCCATTCAAATTGGGCATGGTAATATCCATTAATATCAGATCAGGGGTATTTTTTTCGACTAAATCTAGGGCTTCTCTTCCATCTGCTGCTTCCCCTACTATTTCCATATTAGGTTGTTTCGCGATTAATGTTGCTAAACCTTCTCTTAAAATCTTGTGTTCGTCAACAACCATTATTTTTATATTCATATAAAGCTCCTTTTATATTTTTAGCGGTGCTTCTAATTTTATTTTTGTTCCTTTGTTTTTATATGATTCTATTTCAAAATGTCCCCCTACGACGTCTATACGACTTCTGATATTTAAAAGTCCGAATCCTGTATCGCTTTCCACGTACGAATCCAGAGCAGAAGTGTCGAATCCAATACCATCATCTTTAACCTCTATTTGTATATTCCTACCATATCTTTTTATGTAAATCTTGACATTTTTTGCCTGTGCGTGTTTTCTTATATTTACGAGCAATTCTCGTACCGCTTGGAACAATAGAATGCTGAGGTCATTAGTAAGTGGTTTTTGTTTTCCGTCGTCTTTGAAACTATATTTAATATTGTTTTCTCTTAAAATGTGTTCTGCCAGCCAGTCGACTGCTGGTATGAAACCGAGTTCATAAAGAATGTATGGACTTAACTGCGTCATTAATGAACGAGTCGAGGTTATGGCGTTTTCAGCAAGATTATGAACTTCTTCCAAGTCTTCTTTAATATTTGCAGGAGATTCTTTTCCTTTTAATTCGCTTATTTTAAGTTTGAGAAAAGCCAGTGTTTGTCCGACCTCTGCGTGGAGAGTGGTTGCTATTCTTTTTCTTTCATGTTCTTCGGCAAGAGTTAATTTGTGGGACAAATTCTTCATTTTTCTCTTGTAGTTTTGTATATTTTTTTTCTCCATATTCTTTCTCTCGGTTATGTCCCTTATGGATATTACGCTCTTAAGGTTTTTTTTATTATAGTGTGGAATCGGATAACATTGAATATTGAAATATCGGATTGTGCCGTTCTTTGATACTTTTGTTTTTTCTACTGCGGGTAATTTTTCTTTGTTTTTAAATAGTTTTTCAATAGGGCAATCCGCGCATGTTTCTTCCCATGGGGCGAATATTTGGCTGCATTTCTTGTTTATTACATTTTCCCTTTTTAGCCCAAAGAATTTACAGAGAAATTCATTCGCTTCAAGGATAACATGGGTTTCGTCTACAATTGCCAGACCTTCACTGACGGCATTTACAATTGTTTTTAATTTATTGGCGTTTTCTTCGAGTCCTTTCTCAGCAATGACTTGATCTGTAACATCTCTAGATATGCCAAGGGTACCTATAATTTTTCCTTTTACGTCGTAACGGGGAATTTTAGTGGTTGAAACCCAGGTTATTCTACCATCCGGGTGAGTTTCTTTTTCAACTTTTGCTTTAATTGCTTTGCCCGTTTTTATTATTTTCTGCTCGTCTTTATAGGCCTGCTCAGCGTGTTCTTTTGTAAAATAGTCAAAATCTGTTTTGCCTAACACTTCTTCTCTTGGCAATCCAACCTGACCCGCTTTTGACTTACTTATTTCAATAAAACGACTTTTTCTGTCTTTAAAATAAATGTTATCAGGTATGTTGTCTAGAAGGAAAGCAAGCAGGTCGCTTTTGAAATCAAACGCTTCCTGAGTTTCTTTTAATTGGGTAATATCATTAGCAAACAATATTGTTTTTCCGTTTTTTTTATTGTTATCGCTGACGAGTAAAGCCGAACAAGTAACATTTTCGTTCTTTTTATCTTTAAATATAAGATTTAGTTTTTTTTTTGTTTTCCGTTTTTTCGAGAGAATATAGAATTCATTATTGACTAATTTTTTTGAATTGTTTTCAAGAAGGTCAGTGAAAAATTTACCTTTAATTTCATGTTTATCGTATTTTAATAATTTTATTGCGGAGGAGTTTATATCTTTGATACCCCCTTTTTTATCGATAAGGAAAATCGGGTACGGGCAGTTATCGAAAATTAAAAAAAAGTCGTCTTTATCTTTTGAAAGTAAATATTTTGATTCATTTTTTGTATCTTTAAATTTCCGTTTTGAATTTGCTAAAAATTTATCTTTAATCATATGTCATCAGAAAATTTAATAGAATGAAAAAAAAACGCAAGGTTATATATTTCGCTTACTCATAAATTTCAGATTTTGTTTTTATGTTAAGTTGTTGTTAAGAAATATCTTATAAGTAGTAAGCTGCAAATTAAAAAATTTAAAAATAAAATGCAAAAAAGCTCTGGGGTTATGGACGTGTTGCTCAAATTCTATATGTGAAAAATTGGTTAGAAGGTTAGGATTGGGAAAATAACAAAAAAAATCCTTATTTTTTTGTATTGTGGGGTGGGTCTTTTGACTCATGACTTGTGACTGGCGACTCAAGACTATTTTTAGCCTTAAGGCTAAAAATAGCCTTGACAAAGGTTATTAAAATATTAGTATAATCGTAGATTTTAAGATGTTAAGTGCTATATAGATATTAAGCTGTTAGGAGGTATTTTATGAAGGTATTCAGGAATCTTTTTATCATGGTTTTTATTGTTTTGGCATTAATGATAAGCGTGGGATGTGGAGGTAAAAGTGAGGCGGTAGAGGGTGAAATCAACTTAAAATTAGGTCACGCTCTCGATATTAATCATCCGGTACATAAAGCGATGGAATTCTGGGCTGATACACTTAAAAAGGCTACCGAAGGACGTATAAAAATAAAAATATATCCCGGCGGTCAGCTCGGAGGAGAAAAAGAACTTGTTGAACAGTTGCAAATGGCGACTTTAGACCTCACTAAGGTTTCATCGGCGGGATTAGAAGCTTTTGTGCCTCAGATGAAAGTACTGGGGATGCCATATCTTTTCAGTAGTAAAGAACATAAATGGAGAGTTCTTAATTCTGCTGTTGGTAAGGAATTGTTGAACGCGGGTTCCGAGAGGGGTTTAGTGGGAATTGGTTTTTATGAGGCGGGAGAGAGGAGTTTTTACACTAAGGGCGGTCCTATTAAAACTCCTGCTGATTTAAAGAATCTTAAAATCAGAGTTATAAAAAGTCCTATGGCTATAAATTTATTGCAAACTCTCGGCGCTTCTCCAACTCCTATCAGTTGGGGTGAACTCTATACCGCGCTGCAGCAGGGAACTGTGGACGGAGCCGAGAATAATCCTCCTTCTTTTGTTTCCGCAAGACATTATGAGGTCTGTAAATACTATTCTCTGGATAAACATACTTCGCCAATGGATGTTGTTCTTGCGGGTAAAAAAGCGTGGGATAAATTGACTGAAGAAGATAAAGCTATAATGATTGAGACTTTTAATGTGTCCGTAGAATATCAGAAACAACTCTGGGCAGAGGTGGTAAAAGAAAATTTTGCTCATCTTGATTCCGTTGGTGTACAGGTGATAATTCCGGACCAGGCACCTTTTATTGAAGCGGTAGCGCCAATGTATAAAGAATACGCGAAGGATGAGATTATAGGTTCTTTGCTTGAAAAAATAAAAGCTGTTAAGTCAGAATAAGAGTATTATATAATATGTCAGTGAAATTTTTTTTTAAGTCTCTCTCCGAGTGGAGAAACAAAATACTGGGCTATTTTGTTATATTGATTGTAAGTATAATGGTGGTAACCGTCCTATGGCAGGTTTTTACTCGGCTTGTTTTAAAAGTGCCTGCTGTCTGGACGGAAGAAACCTCAACTTATATGTTAATGTGGTGTGGAGTGGTTGGTGCCGCGTATGCCTACGGGCAAAAAGCGCATATCGGTATGGAATATTTTGCTTGTAAGCTAAACGACCGGCATAGAAGGATGCTGGAAGTTGTGATAGCCTTTCTTGTAGGATTTTTTGCGTTTCGGGTTATGTTTCTAGGAGGTATGAATTTCGTTCGCAATGCGTTTGTCAATCATCAAACCTCACCTACAATGGGAATACCTACGGGATATCTTTATCTTTGTCTTCCTATAAGCGCGTTTTTTATAATTACCTACTCTATCGAGTTTATTTTTAAGGATTTATTGTTCCTTGTTGGTAAGGGGGAAAAATGAATATACCTGTTATTGTGATGGTAGTTAGCTTTTTAGTACTGCTTGTAATGGATGTTCCTATCGGAATATGCATAGGCCTTGCCACTTTATGGGCGGTTTCTGCTGTCGGAGGTGTTTCAGCCATCAATATAGTTGCTCCTAGACTTGCGACTGGTATAGATAGTTTTGCTCTCCTTGCGATACCTTTTTTCATACTTATGGGATTATTGTTGGGAAAGGGCGGAATAGCGCGAAGGTTGATCGATTTCGCGGAGGCGTTGGTGGGAAGATTTACCGGTGGTTTAGCGTTCGTCAATACTTTAGGCTGTATGCTCGTTGGTGCGGTATCGGGTTCTTCGATTGCGGCTGTAACTTCGATTGGCGGAACTATGATTCCCGAAATGAACAGGAAAGGTTACGATAAAAACTTTAATATCGCTTTAACAGTATGTGCCGCCACCACAGGTTTACTTATACCTCCCAGCAATGTAATGATTGTATATGCGCTCGTCACAGGTACGGTATCTGTTGCCGCGTTGTTTCTGGCGGGAATTGTTCCCGGGATTTTAGTTGGATTGTTTTTAATGGGCGCGAGTGCGGTTATAGCAAAAAAACGAGGATACGGAACCGGTAAGATAATACCTGTGAAGGAGACAATAAAAAGATTTTTCGGAGCTCTTCCGGGATTGTTACTAATCTTAATCGTTATGGGCGGAATCTTGAGCGGAATATTTACCCCAACGGAGGCAGCAAGTATAGCTGTTGTTTATGCGTTTATTCTGGCAGTATTGGTGTACAAAGAAGTCAAGTGGAAGGATTTGCCCGGTATATTGCTTCAATGCGGTGTTACTACGTCAGTGGTGATGCTTCTTATCGGTGCATCGACAGGTATGTCCTGGTTTATGGCAGCTCAAAACGTTCCTGAACTTATAAGCGGAGCTATATTATCAATTTCAAGCAATAAAATTGCGATTCTTCTTATGATAAATATTATGCTGCTTTTTGTTGGGACTTTTCTTGACATGACCCCCGCTATTTTGATATTTACACCCATTTTTCTTCCGATAATTGACAAGCTTGGTATAAATTTGGTGCATTTCGGGATAATAATAATCGCGAATTTGTGTGTAGGTCTCTGTACTCCGCCTGTAGGAACGGTTCTTTTTGTTGGAGTCGGTGTTGGTCATGGTAAGATACATGAGGTGTTTAAAAGTCTTCTTCCGCTATTCGCGGTTATGATAATCGCGTTACTTATAATTACTTATATTCCAGAAGTATCTTTAACATTACCTCGTTTATTCGGATTTTAATTTAAAGTTTACAGTAGGTATAATAAAAGGACCTCCGGGTCAACTCAACCTGGAGGTCCTCTGGTTGTCCCCTTTTTCAAGAGGGAGGCTCTATTTACTTATTTTGTTGAAATCTAAGTTCCAGTGTGCCTTTATGTACAGGTTCATCTAACATTAAACACCATCACTGGTGCTCAAACCTTTCCCTTCATAATTAAACCCATATACAATTCGCAGCAGGAATTAACATATTTCAATTTAAACTCCAGCTACCTTTAATTTCATTTTAAAAACATGGTCACTGCTAAGATGAAAATAAAACTTGAAAGAGGATGGTTTGATTACTTCAATTAAAACCTCCTTTTTTGTTTTATTAAAAATCTCGTAAGCGTTCTTTCAAAATTGCCGATTCTTTGAACCCAACACTTAATTCTATATCCATAACTAGTATCTAAGCTATACCGAAATTAATACTGATATTATATTTAAATTAATACTGATTGTCAACCCAGTTTTATCCCTATTTATATATACTCCAAAGTATGATTTTATTATCAGGAAAAGTATGATTTAGGTCTAATAGTTAGTTTTATTTTGAGATTCGCGGTATATATTAAAAATATCGGCGCTAATTTATTAGAAGCTTTAATTAATTTGGTTGTAATATGTTATATTTTTGCCGTTTTGGTGGGTTAGTGCTATAAGGAGGTCAATCCTTCTCGTATGGCTATTTTTGTTAGTTTTGCTATGCTTGTTGCTTTTAATTTTTTCTTGATATGTTGTCTGTGGGTTTCTACAGTTTTTATGGATATCGAAAAATTTTTTGCGATCTCTTTTGTGCTTTTGCCTTCGGCGATTTGTTGTAAAACTTCTCTTTCTCTTGGCGTTAATTTTGAATAAATTGTGGATTTATCGTTTGAGTTCTTCATGGTATATTCTTCGATCAGTATATCTGATATTTCGGGACTTAAATATTTTTTCCCATCCATTACAGTATTTATTGCTCTAACAAGTTCGTCGAACGCGCACTCCTTTAGCAGGTATCCTGAAGCTCCGGCGTCTATCATGCCGAGAACGAATCTTCTGTCTGAGTGCAGGGATAGCGCTATTACTTCAATGTCTGGGTTTTTTGATTTAATTTTCCGGGTTGCTTCAATTCCATTTAAATTAGGCATAGTGACATCCATTAACACAAGATCGGGTGAAAGTTTTTTTACCGCTTCTATGGCTTCTCTCCCATCTGTTGCTTCCCCAATTGTTTTCATATTAGGTTGTTTATTAATTAAGGAAGATAAGCCTTCTCTTAGAATCTTATGTTCATCAACCACTATTATTTTTATACTCATATAGGTCTCCTTATTATATTTTTAGAGGCGCTTCTAATTTGATTTTCGTTCCTTTATTTTTATGTGATTCTATTTCAAAATGTCCGCCCACGACGTCAATGCGGCTTCTGATATTTAAAAGTCCGAATCCAGTATCGCTTTCCACGTACGAGTCCAGCACGGAAGTATCGAAACCGATACCATCATCCGTGATTTCTATTTGGATGTTTCTTTCGTTTCTTTTTATGGAAATTTCGACTTTATTTGCTTTTGCGTGTTTTCTTATATTTACCAGTAATTCTCTTACGGCTTGGAACATTAAAATACTTAAGTCGTCCGTTAGATTTTTCTTCTTGCCATCATTTCGGAATTCATATTTTATTTTATTTTCTTTTAAAATATTTTCCGCAAGCCAATCGACTGCTGGTACAAAACCGAGTTCATAAAGAATGGATGGGCTTATTTGTAACATTAACGAGCGAGTTGAAGTAATAGCATTTTGGACCAGATTATAAACCTCCCTTAGCGATTCTTGGGTGTTTTTAGAAGATTCTTTTTCTTTTAGTTCTCCGATTTTTATTTTAAGAAAAGCCAGGATTTGTCCGATTTCAGCGTGAAGAGTGGTTGCAATTCTTTTTCTTTCATGTTCCTCGGCAAGCGTTAATTTGTGAGATAAATTCTTCATTTTTCTTTTGTAGTTTTGTATATTTCTCTTTTCCATGTTTTTCCTATCTGTTATATCTGATATTGATATAACGCTTTTGAGTTCTTTGTTATCGAAGTTTGGAATAGGGTAACATTGAATGCTGAAATACCGGATCATTCCATTTTTTGACACTTTTGTTTTTTCGATTACAGGTAATTTTTCGTTGTTTTTAAATAGCTTTTTAAGAGGACAATCCGCGCAAGTTTCTTCCCATGGTGGGAATATCTGGCTGCATTTCTTGTTTATTACATTTTCCCTTTTTAGCCCAAAGAATTTACAAAGAAATTCATTCGCTTCAAGGATAACATGGTTTTCGTCTACAATTGCCAGGCCTTCACTGACAGCGTTTACAATCGTTTTTAATTTATTCGCGCTTTCTTCCAGTTTTTTTTCGGCGAGTACTTGATCTGTTATATCTCTCGATATTCCAAGAGTTCCTATAACGTTCCCTTCTTTATCGTATCTTGGAATTTTAGTAGATGAAACCCATGTTATTCTTCCATCCGGATGGGTTTCTTTTTCTACTTTGACTTTAATTGATTTTCCGGTTTTTATTATTTCTTGTTCATCACGGTAGGCTAATTCCGCGTGTTCTTTTGTAAAATAGTCGAAATCTGTTTTTCCTATTAATTTATTTACGCTTTTAACTTCAAACTGTTCTGCTACCGATTTACTAGCCTGGATGAAACGGCTTTTCTTGTCTTTGAAGTATACACGGTCTGGAGTATTGTCCAATAGAGATGTAAGTAGTCTACTTTTAAATAGAACTTCTTCTCCGAGTTCTTCGAGTCTTAGTTTTAATTTTTCTTCTAATTCTTTCTTTTCCGTTATATCTCGTGAAATTCCCAGAATTCCAATCACATTTCCAACTTTATCATATCTTGGGATTTTAGTTGTTGAAACCCAATTGATTCTTCCGTCCGGATGGGTTTCTTTTTCGGCTTTCCCCTCTATAAGTTTCCCTGTTTTCATCACGTATTGTTCGTCTTGATATGCCCGTTTCGCGTGTTCATCGGTAAAGTAATCGAAGTCGGTTTTTCCTATCATATCTACAGCATTGTTTGCTCCAAGCCACTCGGCGAGTGATTCACTTACAGCGATGAAGCGACTTTTTTTATCCTTGTAATAAATATGATCCGGTATGTTGTCCAGGAGACTTTCCAGTAGATCTTTTTCGTAGAATAACTTTTTTTCAAATTTTTTATGCTCAGTTATATCAATAGCTGTACCTAAAATTCCTATAATATCACCTTCATCATCATATAACGGAGCTTTTGTGGTTAGCAGGTAAATTTCCTCATTTTTAGAAATTTTTATCTTCTCTTCTTTCCCAATCAAAGGTTTTCCCGTTTCCATTATACGTAATTCATCTTCACGGGCAGTTTTCGCGAAATTTTCAGGGTAAAACTCAAAATCGGTTTTTCCTATTAGCTCATTGGCAGAATCTATTGAGGGAGCTCCTTTTTGTTTTAAATAATGTTTGCTAACTTGAAGAAGTCGTCCTTCTTTGTTTTTGAAATAGACAGAATATGGAATATTGTTCATGAAGTTTTCAAATAATAATTGTTTTTTTATTATTTCTTTTTTAATCATATCTCTTAGGAATTTTAATGAAATAAAAGAAATATGCAACCCTTGTTATGTTTTATTTTAACAAAATTGAGAAAAATAATTCTTAGCTTAATATCAGGTTTTTCCTTATAGGCATGCATATTTTTTATGGAATCACTTCGATCGAGCAAGAAGAAGCACTCGCAATGGCTCTATTTTTCGGTATCTGTTAGATAAAATAGCTAATAAATCATGAGGTTGTTAAATGGCAGTGGTTTGGAAAGTGCCTTGTTAGAATTGGAAATGGATTAAATAGCAAAAAAACTACAAGTTCTGCATGTGAAAAAATAGGTTTATAGGTGGGGTTTTTGATGTTATGAAATTTTCCCTCTTGCATGAAATGTAATTATCATTATATATTATTCTGAGGAAAATCTTTTTGATTTGTAGTTCAAATAAAATTATAGTTTAGAAATAAGGAGATATTATGGGTTTTTTATTAGGTCTTGATCTCGGAACAAGTGGAATAAAAGCGCTTGTTATGGATGAAAACGCGGAAAATATTTTTACCTCTACTGTGGAATATCCACTTCAGACACCGAAAGTCAATTGGGCGGAACAGGAACCTTCTGATTGGTGGAATGGGACAGTCGAAGCTATCAAGAAGGTTCTCAGTAAATCTTCCGTGGACCCTGCGAATATAAAAGGTATAGGTCTTTCAGGACAGATGCATGGTCTTGTTGCGCTCGACAAAGAGCATAAAGTACTGCGTCCGGCAATACTATGGTGCGATCAGAGAACGGAAAAACAATGTCAGTATATAACTGAGAAAATAGGCGCGGAGAGATTGATTGATCTTGTTTCTAATCCGGCGCTCACGGGTTTTACCGCGGGCAAATTGATATGGGTAAGAGACAATGAGCCTGAAATTTATGAGAAAATTTATAAGATACTATTACCTAAAGATTATATACGTTTCAGGCTTACAGGTGAGTTCGCGACCGAAGTGTCTGATGCTTCCGGGACCCTTTTTCTCGACGTTAAGAACAGAAAATGGTCTGATGAGTTGTTAGGTGAATTAGATATAGATAAAGATATCCTTCCCGAATGTTTCGAATCTTCCGTGGTTAGCGGAAAAGTAAACGCAGAGGCGAGCAAAGAAACAGGACTTAAGGAAAGAACACCCGTTGTGGGTGGTGGAGGAGATCAGGCCGCACAGGCGATTGGTACAGGAATAGTAAGAGAAGGAATAATCTCCTCGACTGTTGGTACCTCCGGCGTTGTTTTTGCCGCTAGCGACGCGCATCATCTCGATCCCGCTCGTACCTTACATACATTCTGTCACGCGGTTAAAGGTAAATGGCATTTAATGGGAGTTATGTTGTCTGCCGGTGGTTCACTTCGCTGGCTTCGTGATACGTTGTTTAACGATTTAAAAGCGGAAGCGGAAAAGCAAGGAGTAGATCCTTATATTTTAATGGAAAAAAAAGCGGGCAAAATTCCGGTCGGAAGCGAAGGGCTTATCTTTTTGCCTTATCTTACGGGAGAAAGAGCGCCTTACGCGGATCCGAACGCGAGAGGAGTGTTTTTCGGTTTAAGTCTCAGACATACTGCCGGAGATTTTGTGCGTTCCGTTTTGGAAGGGGTTGCCTTTGGTCTTCGTGATTCACTGGAAGTTATTAGAGGACAGAATATAACTATTGAAGAAATCAGAGGGTCGGGTGGAGGAGCAAAATCGCCTTTCTGGCTCCAAATTCAAGCCGACATAAATAACGCTCCAATGACAACAATTAATGTTACCGACGGTGGAGCTTTAGGCGTTGCTTTGCTGGCGGGAGAAGGTACAGGAGTGTATTCCAGTATTGAAGACGCTTGTGATGCTATAATTAAAGTTAAAAGCGCTACAGAGCCTATAGAAGAGAATGTTAAAAAATACGATGAATATTATGCCATTTACCGTTCCCTATATCCCGCTCTTAAGGATAGATTTTCAGAGTTAAGCAAAATAGTCGAGAAACATGCTTGAGATTGAAGAACTTATTTAGATTTCGGGAAGCGGGTATATTATTCGCGCTTATATTTATATGGTCGGTTACAGCCATAATAAATCCCCGTTTCCTTTCCTCATATAATTTTCAATTGCTTTCGAGGCAGATAGCAGTTTTTGGCCTTATCGCGATTGGGGAAACCTTTGTAATACTTACAGGAGGAATCGATTTATCTCCCGGTTCCGTAATTGTTTTAACTTCGGTACTTGTGGCTTCTTTTATGTCGAGCGGTATGGGGATTTTCTCCGCCATTATTCTAACCCTTTTAATAGCAGTACTAATTGGAATCTGGCATGGAATTTTTGTTACCAAGCTCAAAGTTCCCCCTTTCATTATAACTCTGGGAACTTTTGCCATTGGAAGGGGACTTGCTACGGCAATAACTAAAGGAAAGCAGGTCATGATTACTCAGGAATCTTTTTCTTTTATCTGGGATGGAATGCTTTTTAAATTCATCCCTTTTCCGGTATTAATTCTTATAATTGTTGCTGGTTTTTCAATTTTTCTGCTTAGTCGAACTATTTACGGAAGGCATATCTATGCTGTGGGAGGAAACATTGAAGCAGCAAGGCTTTCAGGTATAAATGTAGACGTTACTCGAATACTTGTTTATGTTCTGTCCACGGTTATGGCCGGAATTGTTGGGATATTAATTGCTTCGAGATTGGAACAGGGCAATCCTAATGTGGGGGAAACCTATGAAATGTATGCTATAGCAGCTGCAGTTATAGGAGGAACAAGTTTATTCGGAGGAGTCGGTACTATAGTTGGTGCTTTAATCGGCGCGGGAATTTTGACTGCGGTATGGAAATCTCTGCAATTACTCAATATATCTTCATATTGGCATCAGGTGATTCTTGGTATCATAATTATAATCGCGGTAACGATTGACGTAATACGTAAAGAAATGAAAAGGTAAAGGAGGTTAATATGTGTAAAATTTTAAAAGTTTTACTTTTTATTATGGCTGTTGTCATTTTTGCTTTTTCTTCCGGGTGTAAAACAGAAGAAATTCATTATGGGGTCTTGGGTAAGAGTATCGGTCCTTACTGGGAAGTTGTTAAAAAAGGCGCGGAAGATGCGGGAAAAGAATTAAATGTAAAGGTTATGGTTTTTCTGCCTCAGAAGGAAGATATTCCCAAGCAAGTAGAAACAGTGGAAACATGGATTTCTATGGGCTTTAAAGGTATGGCTATCGCTCCTTCCGATCCTGAGGCTCTTGTTTCGCCCATTAATTCGGCTATGGAAAGGAATATTCCTATTCTTACAATAGATACCGATTCTCCTAATTCGAATAGAATATGTTATATAGGTACCGATAATTACACAGCAGGCAAGATTGCCGGAGAAAAAATGGCAGAGATACTCAGAGGGCAAGGAAAAGTCGCGATAGCAACAGGATCACTTACTGCTATGAATTCTATAGAGCGTATGAAAGGTTTCCGGGATGCGATTAAAGAATATCCGGAAATAGAAATTATAAAACCTATTCTGTGTGATAATGAAGAAACTTCAAAAGCTGTAGAACTTGCGGAAATAGCAATACTGAACAATCCGGATTTGGACGCTTTTTTTGGTGTTTATGTGTTTAATGGCCCTTCTGCCGCGAAAGCAGTAGAATCAGCAGGTAAGGAAGGTGAGATTCATATAGTTTCTTTCGATGTAACTGACGAGCATTTGAAATTAATAAATGAAGGATTAATTGACGCTACAATTGCCCAAAAACAGTATATGATGGGATATGAGGGAGTAAAAATAATCCATAAAATAAATAAAAACGGATTAGAATCCACGCTCGATTCCCTGCCGAAAAATGAAGATGGCGATTATATAATCGATACAGGTGTCGAGGTTGTAACTAAAGAGAACCTTGAAGAATATTTGGAATTGATGGATAAGTGGGGTGTAGAACATACCTTTCAGCTGTGAATAAAGAAGTCCTTCTCCGTATGGAGAAAATCACCAAAGCTTTTCCCGGCATAAAAGCTCTGGATGAAGTCGATCTCGAAGTATATAAAGGTGAAGTACTTGCCCTTGTAGGAGAAAATGGAGCGGGTAAGACTACTTTGATGGAAATTCTAAATCCTCACCCCGCGCCTACAGGGTTTTACAAGCAGGACAGTGGAAAAATATACTTTGAGGACAAGGAAATAAAACTTCGGAGTCCCCTGGAAGCGCAGAAATTAGGTATAAGTTTTATCCATCAACATTTTAATCTCGCCCCCAATCTTTCAGTCTGTGAAAATGTACTCCTGGGCAGGTATCCCAAAAAAGGCGGTATTTTAGGTGTACTAGATAGAAGCGAAATGTATAAGATAGCTTCGGTGCATTTAAATAAACTCGGCGTAAAGTTTTCAATTCATTCTCTTATAGGAGAATTGGGGGTCGCTCAAAAACAAATGGTCGAGATAGCTAAAGCTCTCTCGGTCGATGCCAAGCTTTTAATAATGGATGAGCCTACAGCGCCTCTCACGGATAATGAAGTAGATAAACTGTTTACGATCGTTCAAAAACTTAAAAAAGAAGGCATAACTTTTATTTTTGTTACTCACAAATTAAGTGAAATTTTTAAAATGTGCGATCGTATTGTAGTCCTCCGGGATGGTAAAAATGTTGGTGGTTTGGATATAAAAGACGCCACCGAAGAAAAAATAACTCAAATGATGGTAGGACGAGACCTGGAAGTGTTTCCCGAGAGAAAAACGAAAATTGGGAAAAAAGCGTTTGAGGTTGTTGGTTTAACCAGAAAAGGGTTAATAAACGACATTAACTTTGAGGTGAAGACCGGAGAGATTCTTGGTTTGTATGGTCTTGTGGGAGCGGGAAGGACGGAAACCATGAGAGCTATTTTTGGTATCGATAAATTAGAAAAAGGCGAAATCTATATAGGAGAAGAAAAAGTAACAATAAGATCTCCGGCTGATGCCATAAATAAAGGGTTAGGTTTTGTGCCTGAAGACAGGCAATTACAGGGACTTATTCCACTTATGAACATTAAGGAGAATATCACACTTCCCATTCTCGAAAAAATATCAAAACTGAAGTTTATTAATAGAAAAAAAGAAAATAATATGGTAAATCAATATATAAATAAGCTAAAAATAAATCCGCCCACTCCTTTCTCTGTTGTTAAAGGGCTATCAGGAGGAAATCAACAAAAAGTTGTTCTTGCCAAGTGGCTTGCTTCCAATCCAAAAGTGCTTATACTTGATGAACCGACCAGAGGAATAGATGTAAAAGCAAAAGCTGAGATACATTTTCTTATAGCAGGCCTTGCTTTTCAGGGAATCAGTATTATTATTATATCATCTGAGCTACCGGAAATAATGAAAATGAGTGACCGAATTCTTGTCCTGTCAGAAGGCAGAATTACTGGTGAATTCATTCGTGAAAAAGCAACGGAAGAAAAAATAATCGGCTGTGCGGTAATGGAAAATTAGAATTTTAAATCGTTAAAGGAGAGTACAATATGGCAAAAAAATACCTAAGCGACATAAAAAAGATAAAATTCGAAGGTAAGAAATCAAAAAGTAATCTCGCATTTAAGTTTTACGACCCGAATGAAAAAATAAACGGCAAAAAAATGAAAGACCACTTGAGATTTTCAGTAGCATACTGGCATACATTCAGAGGAGAAGGAAGTGATCCCTTTGGTAATGCGACTGTTGATAGGCCCTGGGAAAGGTTTGCGGACGAAATCGACAAAGCCAAGGCAAGGATGGACGCGGCTTTCGAGTTGTTTGAAATCCTGGGTATTCCTTATTTTTGTTTCCATGACAGAGATGTTGCTCCCGAAGGAGATACGCTTAAGGAAACAAATAAAAATCTCGATATAATAGTCGAACATATTAAACAGCACATGAAAACAAGCGATACAAAAGTGCTCTGGGTTACCGCTAATCTTTTCTCTAACCCGAGATATATGCATGGGGCGGCTACTTCTCCTTATGCTAATGTGTTTGCCTATGCTGCGGCTCAGGTTAAGAAAGCGCTTGAAGTAGCAAAAGAACTTAAAGCGGAAGATTATGTATTCTGGGGTGGTAGAGAGGGATATGAAACCTTACTGAATACGAATATGAAGATGGAACTGGATAATCTTGCTCGTTTTCTTCACATGGCTTGCGATTACGCTAAGAAAATCAAATTCGGCGGACAGTTTCTTATAGAGCCCAAACCGCATGAGCCGACAAAACATCAGTATGATTTCGATTCTGCGACAGTAATTGGATTTTTGAAAAGCTATAATCTAACCGATAAATTTAAGCTTAATATCGAAGCAAATCACGCGACTTTGGCGAGACATACATTCCATCATGATTTAAGAGTTGCAAGAATTAATGGTTTTTTAGGAAGTATCGATGCCAACCAGGGCGATCTTCTTTTAGGATGGGATACTGATCAGTTCCCAAGCAATATATACTGGACAACTCTGGCTATGTATGAAGTTATTAAAAACGGTGGTCTCGGTAAGGGCGGATTAAATTTCGACGCCAAGGTTAGAAGAGGCTCATTTGAAATAGATGACCTCGTATACGCTCACATTTCAGGGATGGATTCCTTTGCCAAGGCTTATAAGGTTGCTAATAGTCTTATTAAAGGCGGAGAAATCGAGAAATTTAAAAAAGATAGATACGGAAGCTATTCGAAAGGTATAGGAAAATCTATTGTTTCGGGAAAAGAGAACTTTACCTCTCTTGAAAAATATGCGCTTTCAAAGGGTGAACCTGAGAGAAAGTCAGGAAGACAGGAACTCCTCGAAACTATATTTAACAGGTATATGTTTGAGTAAGTATAGTTAGAAATTTTAATTTCTTAAAAATAAAAAGCTCTACTAATTTTAGTAGGGCTTTTTTTACTTATGGAAACTTTCCGGAGGACCCAGGTAACTTGGCCCCGTTTCGCGAGTTTCTACAACTATTTTCTGCAACGCGAGCCCCGGATCAACCATCCAGAATTTAAGTGTATGCTCACCCGGGTTTCGGGTAGAATGATTAGAAGTCATAATCTTTATATTTTCCATTACAGCCTGATTCCATTCGTGCGGATACTTCCAATCGGGAATAGTATCATTTTTATGTACATTTACTATTTGTGGTTGTTCATCATCGAAAGAAATCCCATAATGAAGTCCTTCTGTGTTATGGAAATTTTGTGTAGGGGAGAAGTAGGCTCTTACTTTGACTTCTCCGGGGTTAAACAGGTACATTTTATATTCTAAATGAGGGCTATTACCTCCGGGTTTTTGTCGGTCGGCTGTAACCGGAACCGGCGTTATACCTGAGAGAGTGCGTCCTAAATCTGGTATTAGTAACCAGCTAATATTATCTCTTTCTACCTTTCGGGTATAGTGCTCCGCTTCCATAGAAACATAACCGTTTCCTTCTACAAAACCTTCGATTTCTTCAGGTCTCGGTGATTCAGAATTGTTAATGACAGCTTTGACAGTAACTTCGGCAGGTCCCATTATTTTAATTAAGGCGTTGTTGTTACCTTTTGGAGCTTTTTCCCATTCTATTTCTACCCAGATACGTTTTTCTTTATCGATTTTACCATTTTCTTCGGATATTAGCACCCAGGGTTCATCACAATCTATTTGGAAATCAAAGGAAATAGCTCCGCGATTAAAAATTTCTATGTAGTATTTTTGTTGGTTGAAACAGTCGAATTCGGGTAGTGCAGCTTCTTTCTTTTCCGCAGGCCACCATTTGTCCGAACCTTCGATTGCTACCCCCATTTCTGCTATATTTGGGATATTTATTTCTTTGACCGGCGGCATTATATTCTTCGGAGGATTATCCCAACTGGTATAACCAATATGTGTTTGAGACATCATGTGATTCCATTTTCCATCTGCTACTTCATTGTGATAATATTCGGTTAACTCAGCATCTTTTTTAAATAGTTTTTTAACTCCCTGTGCCATCAAATTTGTGGCTGCGCGTCCCTGTTTCGCGTATAAATAGTTTTTCCCCACAGTAACGTGCATTTCGCCTAAGTTCGCGCATGCTTTTACGGGGAATAATACTAATTGGAAATAAGCATCTTTGTATTCCGATGATAAATTATGATAAATTTCTTCAGCTTTGATTACTATTTTATTATAATCAGCTACAATTCTTTCCGCTTCTCTATAAGCGATAAGACTATAAGTGAGAGAGTCAAGCGATTCGGGTTTTCTTCGTTCGTTGTATTTTGTGTATTTTGTTAAAATATCTGCTATTTCACATGCGTATTTCTCTCCGAACTGCTGTTGCGACCAGAGTTTTGTATATTCGGGCAATCTGTTGGCGGGCCATTTTTCCAGGTTCCAGGCGTAATCCAGGAAGAATTGAGTAGGAAGCTCCATAGGTTTTATATCTCCCACGTTTACAATCCATATTTCTTCGACTCCGTAAGCGTAGGATAAGTGCATTTGTTCCCATATTCCTGATATTGGGTTGGTGTTTAACCATCTGTAACTTCTTGGTCCTCCCACAAAATCAAAGTGATAGTACATACCGTAACCACCTGTACGTTGTGGGGTGTCCAATTTTGGAAGCCTTCTAACGTTACCCCAGTTATCATCACATAGCAACAACGTTACATCGTCAGGAACGGTCATCCCTTTATCGTAATAATCCTGTACTTCTTTATAAAGAGCCCATTTCTGAGGAATAGAGGCGGCAGGCTTTCCTGTGACTTCTTCGATAATTTCTCTTTGGTCTTTTACTATTCTTTCAAGAAGAGCGATTGCGGTTCCCTCGGTCATAGGTTCATCTCCATCTCCTCTCATACCTATTGTTACTATGCTTTCGAAGCCATCCATTCTTCTGATGCCCTCACGCCAGAATTCCTTTAGTTTTTCTTCATTTAATTCATAATTCCATCTTCCCGAACCAAAACGTCTCCATTCGTCATGAGCTCGCATCAGAGGTTCGTGGTGAGACGTTCCTATTACAATCCCATATTCATCAGCTAATTTTGGGTTTTCTGAGTCATCAACGAAGAAAGCTTTGCCCCACATAGCAGACCAGAGATAGTTACCTTTCATTCTAAGTATAAGTTCAAATACTTTTTCATAAAATTGTGAATTAAATCCGCCGAATTTCTCTAGAACCCACCCTCTGAGTGCCGGATCTTCATCATTTATGAATATCCCTCTGTATTTAACGTCTGGTTCTCCGAGACTGTGGTATCCCGGCAAAACGTAAATATTTTCCTTTTTCTTAGGCGGTACATCCGCCCAGTAGTACCATGGAGAAACGCCTATTTTTTCAGATATATCGAACATCCCGTATATTGTGCCGCGTTTATCACTTCCAGTTATAACCAGAGCCCTATCTATATTGGGTATTGGATTATCAACAATTTGTATAAGAAATGTTTCCCATTTACCTGAAATATCTTTTATATCTATTTTTTTGTTCGTAACTAGTTCATCGATTATTTTACTTTTTCCAAGTGTTCCGATTATTACTATTTCTTTTGCCTTTGGAACTTCATCTACGAATATTTCCGGTCTGAAGTCCGTTACTTTTTCGATGTCTCTTTGAAAGAGTTTTGCCACTTTTATTACTCCGGAGTAATCCTCGGAACTCAGGTATAATGGTGCGGATTTTCCAGAGGAAGAAAGAGCCAAACTTCCTTCTGTTTTTTTAACGGAAATGTATGATTCGGAGTCTGCCGGCTGATTGATGGCCGAACAGGACGAAATTAGAACAAGGAAAAGCAGCAAGCAGTATATAAGTTTACGAGAAAGATAATTGTTATATTTAATATTGTATTTAAGATTCATTATTCGTTCATTATAATAAATGCTTTCGTTATGGATGTCAAGAGGGTTTTTGAGCCGTAAGCGGGAGAGTTCATGCACATGGTGGTACAGTAAGGAAGTTAAATATTATGAGCGAAGAGACCGTAAGAGTGTTAAAGGGTATAATTAAGGGGTTGAAATTAAAAAAACGTGGGGCTAAAATAGCCCCACTATGAAATTTATGTATAGAAATATAGTCAACAATCAACTAAAAAACAAGTCCCTGATTTACAATTTAAGAAGAGAAATGGTTGATTTTTGTCTGAGAGGTCATTCATACAGAGAAACGGCTGAGTTTTTCGAGGTTAATTTTAAAACGGTTACCAAATGGGTAAAGAGATACAAAGAAGAGGGTCTGGAAGGTTTAAAAGACCGGAAAAGAGCTCCTAACGTGGTTCATAATAAAACAAAAAAGGAGGTGGAAGATTTAATCATAGCATTAAGAAAACAAAGTCACTTTGGAGCAAGAAGATTAAAGGAAGAATTTAATTTGACCGTGAGTGCCGGAGCTATATATAGAATTATAAAACAAAAAGGATTAATAAAAAAACAAAGAAAGAAATGGAAAACAAAAAGAGATCTAAGAGAGATAAAGAAAAGATTAAAACCTTTTGAGAAAATCCAGGTAGATATAAAATATATCGATGATATACCTGAATTTTATCCTTTTTACAAAGCTTTAAATTTGCCCAGATATCAAATAACGGCAAGAGATGTAAGGAGTGGAGCTTTATATTTCTTTTATACGAAAGAAAAGAGTGTAGCAGCCACAACAACGGCAATGAAAATATTGTTAACTCATTTATTCGATTACGGAATAAAACCGGAAGATATAACAATACAAACCGATAATGGAACCGAGTTCAGTGGTATCAGAATACATCATGATAGAGGGTTTAGAGCTTATCTTAAGAAAGAGATAGGAGTAAATCATATGTATATACCTCCCGGAAGACCCAACGCAAACGCGGATGTCGAATCATCTCATAGATTAATAGAAGATGAATTTTATAGGGTAGAAAGAGTTAAAAGAAAAAAAGAATTCCTGGATAAAGCATATACATACCAGGCTTACTTTAATCTTTATAGAAAGAACTCGTACAAAGGATGGAAAACACCAAAAGATATAATACAGGAATATAATCTCCCGGTTGAAATTTTGATCTTGTCTCCTGTTATAATCGATGATATATTATTTAAGAAATCAAAAATAAAGTCGTACTTGAAATTAAGAAAATCTTACTTTGAAAATAATCTGTACCACCATGTGCCTGATTACCCCG
>CAZKVT010000026.1:0-22590 GCA_964556365.1 uncultured bacterium
GGATAGCATTTTCTGTTCCTTTCGTGATGTATATATTTTTCAGGGTATTAATAAAAGAAGAGGAAGATTACTTAAGTGGGAGGTTCGGTGGTGAGTATAAAAAGTATAAAAGAGAGGTATCTTTTGTATTCCCGAAGGTATGGAAATATAAAAAATAGGCTTAAAAAGAATTGTAAATTAAAATTGGTATTATTATTTGGGTTTGAGTAAAGCAACATAATTTTTATTTTTTCTCTGTGTTCTCTGTGTGAGAATATTTTTTTCGTGTGTTTTTTTAAACGCAAATTCAAATGGGGTTGTGGGGTTTCGTGTTTTTAGTTTATTTCGTGGTTAAATAAATTGTTTTTTCTTTGTGTTCTTTGTGATCTTTGTGGTTAAAAATTCCTGGATGTGGGGAGGTATTTCTCTTGACAAATATATTTGTGGTTTTATATTCATAGGAAATGACAAGAAAAACATATAAAAGGATTGTCGTAAAAGTAGGTAGTTCTACAATAACCCATTCCGTAGGTAAACTTAATCTTACGATGATCGATAATATAGTGAGACAGATTGTGGATCTGAAAAATCGAGGGAAAGAAGTTATACTTGTAACTTCCGGGGCAATCGGTGCCGGTATGGGAGAGCTCGGTTGTGATAAAAAACCCAAATTGATTCCAAAACAGCAGGCAATGGCAGCAATAGGACAGGGGCTTTTAATCGGGGTATATAACAGATTTTTGCGTGAATATGGAGAAAAAGGAGCGCAAATTTTGCTTACTTCGAGAGATCTTGAAGACAGAGATCGGTATTTGAATGCTTTTAATACTATAATGACTCTTCTGGAATATGGAGTTGTGCCTATTGTTAATGAAAATGATACCGTCGCAACTAATGAGATAAAATTCGGCGACAATGATGCTCTTTCTGCCAGGGTGGCCAGTCTTGCCGAGGCTGATGTTTTACTGAATTTAAGTGATGTGGAAGGTCTTTATAAAGGGGATCCCACAGAGGTATCAGCCGAGTCACTGGAAATTATACATAAGGTTGAAGAAATTACTCCTGAGATAGAAAGTTTGGCGGGAAAAAAGGGCAGTGAAGTAAGTACAGGAGGGATGTTTACCAAAATAGAAGCGGCAAAAGCAGCTATCGATTCGGGTATAATAATGGTTATCGGACCGGGACATAGAAAAAACATAGTTGTAGATCTCGTTGATATGCTTGAAGAAGATAGGGGATATGATCTGGGTACAACATTTCTGCCTTCCGGAGATAGTCTTTCCAAGAGAAAACAATGGTTTACTTATAATGTTCCTATTTGTGGTAGTATCAAAGTAGATGAAGGAGCTGAAAAAGCTCTTGTAAGTAAAGGAAAAAGTTTATTGCCCGGAGGGGTTAAAGAAGTCATCGGGATTTTTCCTTCAGGAGGTTTAGTCAGAATATTAAATCATGAAGGGAAAGAAATCGGGAAAGGGCTGGTTGATTATTCGAGCGCTGAAATAGGAAAAATAAAAGGGCATCATTCCAGTGAAATTTTTTCTATTTTGGGTTATATAAATCAGGAAGAAGTGATTCATAGAAGGAATATGGTTATAGGAGGTTGTTAAATGGGTATTAAAGAGGATGTTATAGCCCAGGGACAAAAAGCAAAAGAAGCTTCGAGAATATTGGCTAATACTTCGGCAGATATTAAAGATAGGGCTTTGCTTAATATTGCTAAAAAGCTCGAGGAATCATTAGAAGAAATAATTTCTATCAATAATCAAGATATGGAAAAAGGTAGGGAAGATGGACTTACTAAAGCCCTTTTAGATAGGTTGGCACTAAATGAAAAGAGAATAAATGGAATGGCACAAGGCCTCCGAGAAGTGGCGCAGCTCGAAGATCCTGTGGGCGAAGTGATGGGAATAAAAAGAAGACCAAATGGCCTCGAAGTGGGTAAAGTTAGGGTGCCTCTCGGTGTTATTGGTATTATTTATGAAGCAAGACCGAATGTAACCGTGGATGTCGCGGGATTATGTCTTAAAGCCGGTAATGCAGTTCTTCTTAGAGGAGGTTCTGAAGCTTTTAATTCAAACCGGATTTTAACAAAAATAATACAAGGTGCTATTGTTGAAGTGGGATTGCCGAGGGAATCGGTTCAATTGGTAGGGACAACCGACCGTGAAGCTGTCGGAGTAATGTTTAAAATGAATGATTATCTCGATGTATTGATTCCGAGAGGCGGAGCCGGTTTGATTCAGAGAGTGGTTAAGGAATCGAGTGTTCCAGTTATACAAACTGGTGTCGGAAACTGCCATGTGTATGTGGATGCCTCGGCGGATTTAGATATGGCTTTGGAAATTGTTTATAACGCGAAAACAGACAGACCTGCAGTTTGTAATGCTGCCGAGACTCTTCTTGCGCATAAAGATATTGCTGTTAGGTTTCTTCCTCTTATTTATAAAAAGTTTTCCGAAAACAATGTTGAATTAAGAGGTTGTACCGCATCCAGGAAAATAATACCAGATATTAAAAAAGCTACTGAAGATGATTGGTACGAAGAGTATCTGAATTATATTATGGCAGTTAAGGTAGTAGGAAGTATAGACGATGCTATAAATCATATTTATAAATACGGCTCCAAACATTCCGAATCTATTGTAACCAGCAATTATAATGACGCGAACAAATTCTTAAAAGAGATCGACGCAGCCGCGGTTTACGTTAATGCGTCTACCCGATTCACCGATGGAGGACAATTCGGACTCGGAGCCGAAATAGGTATAAGTACTCAAAAGCTGCATGCCAGAGGTCCTATGGGCTTAAAAGAACTCACGTCTACTAAGTTTATAATAAGAGGAAACGGACAGATAAGATAAGTGTAATTTGTTTGTGCTTGAGTAGTCTTAGAGCAGCAAGCATAAGGCTTTATTCAATTGTATTAATCCTATCAAGATAAAATTAAATATCAAAAATTAAAAAGCAAAACGACAAATTGGGATTTAGGATTTAGGATTTTGGATTTAGTAAAAAAACAAAAAGAAAATCTTTGTGTGCTTTGTGGTTCAATTATTTTTTTTGGGGATGGGATTCTGGATTCTGGCTCCTGTCTTCTGACTTCTTTGTTAAATTGTTCCATTTTAATATTTGATCCTTAAATTCGCTTGGGGGGTTGCAGAAAAAACCAAGAGACATAATTTATTTGAGAAACAATAATAAAAGAAGGATGGTAATATGAGTTATAAAAAAACAGATGGTCGTTTCAATCTAAAACAAGAATATGATTTTTTCTCGCACGGGCTCGAGGGTGTTGCCGCTTTTGAAACGTCAATAAGCTATATCGATGGAAAAGACGGGATTTTGATTTACCGCGGTATACCAATAGAAGAATTGGCAGAGAAGTCCTCTTTTGAAGAAACGGCTTATTTCTTGATTTACGGCAGTCTTCCCACAGAAATAGAACTAAAAAAATTTTCAGGAGATCTTGAGAATCATATTTCGTTAAATCCTCAGGACATAAAATGGCTGAAGGATTTTCCTGTTTCCGCTCATCCTATGGATGTCCTTAATACGTGTGTTTCACTTATGAGTTTATCCGAGGGGGGTAATTATGAAGAGGGAACGGAAAATGACTTAAAGGCGGGGATTCATATTATGGGGAAAATACCTTCTTACATAGCAGCGTTTGACCGTATAAGACAGGGAAAAGGTCCGATTCCTCCGGATAATAAACTTTCCTACGCGGCTAATTTTCTCTGGATGCTTACCGGAGAGAAACCTGAAGAAAAAGAAGCGAGAATTATGGATATTTGTTTGATTCTGCATGCTGAACATGGTGTTTGCGCTTCGACTTTCGGAACACTGGTTACTTCTTCAACTTTTTCGGATGTTTATTCTTCTATTGTAACTGCGATAGGTACGCTGAAGGGTTATCTTCATGGAGGTGCCAATGAACAGGTTATACGTATGCTGGAGGGAATAGGGGGTCCGGAGAACGTTGAAGATTACATAAACGAAGCAATGAAGGAAAAGAAAAAAATAATGGGGTTTGGACATAGAGTTTATAAGGCTTTAGACCCCAGAGCTCGTATTCTTAAAAAATACGCCAGAGATTTGACCGATAAAAGAGATGAAGTATTGTTTAAAACCGCGTTGAAAGTTGAAGAGGTTATGGAAAAGAAGTTTGGACCGAAAGGTATATATCCGAATGTCGATTTTTACTCGGGTTTTGTATATAGGGCACTCGGAATTCCTACCGATTTATTTACGTCCATTTTCGCTCTGGCTCGTTCTGCCGGTTGGATAGCGCATATACTCGAGTACAGAGAATCTAATAGAATATTCAGACCTCGAGGTATCTATAACGGCCCGATTAATGTTAAATATATACCTATAGAAGAGAGATGAAAGTTGGGTAAAACAATATCTGAAAAAATAATTTCTGAACACGTGGGTAGGGAAGTTCATGCCGGAGAATTCGTTGTAGCAAAAGTCGATGTTGTAATGGCGCAGGATGGGACCGGTCCGCTTTCTGTTCAGGAATTTAAAAAAATGGGAATGGAAAAGGTCTTCGATAAAGAAAATTCTATACTTTTTATAGATCACGCGTCTCCGAGTTCAAGGAAAGAATTATCGAATTCACAGAAATTATTGAGAGAGTTTTCTAAAAAGACGGGGGCTTACCTTTCTGATATCGGTGAAGGTATTTGTCACCAAAGATTGGTCGAAGATTGGGTTAACCCGGGCGATTTAGTCGTTGGGGCTGATTCGCATACCTGTACTTCCGGAGCGCTCGGCGCTTTCTCTACAGGTATGGGGTCGACTGATATCGCGCTAGCTTTTGCTCTGGGGAAAGTCTGGTTAAAAGTGCCGGAAACACATAAGTTTATTATAAAAGGCAAGCTCCCTCTAGGTGTTTATTCAAAGGACATAATTCTTGACATAATAGGGAAGATAGGTGCAGACGGAGCTACTTATAAGGCTATGGAATTTGAAGGGGAGACAATAGAAGATCTTTCCATGTCGTCGAGGTTCGTAATAACAAATATGGCTATCGAAGCCGGAGGAAAAACAGGGCTTATAGCGCCCGATGAAATTACAAGAAGATATCTTAAATCGAGAGATAGGGAAGATAAATTCAGGGAGATAAAATCCGATTCTGACGCGGATTTCGAGAATGTTATTGAGATAGATGTAAATAAACTCGAGCCATCGGTAGCTTTTCCACATACAGTCGATAATGTTAAAGGTATTTCTGAAATAGATGATATAAAAATGGATCAGGTTTTTATAGGAACCTGTACAAATGGCAGGCTGGAAGATTTGAGAATCGCTGCGTCTATACTTAAAGGTAAAAAGAGACATCCTGATACGAGGTTGATAGTTATTCCATCTTCAAAAGAGGTTCTTTTAGAAGCATTACAGGAAGGATTGATCGAAGTCTTCATCGAAGCGGGAGCAGCTGTCGAGTCCCCCGGGTGCGGACCCTGTGTGGGCATACATAAAGGTATTTTGGCTGACGGAGAAAGAGTGCTATCGACACAGAACCGTAATTTTCTGGGTAGAATGGGAAATCCTAAAGGGTTTATTTATCTTGGTTCTCCCGCAACTGCTGCGGCTAGCGCTATAGAAGGAAAGATCGCGGATCCGAGGAGGTATTTAAAATGAGTCTTGTGATTTCCGGAAAAACATGGAAGTTCGGAGATGATATTTCGACGGATCATATAACTCCGGGAAGATATTTTTACCTCCGGGGTAATCTCGAAGAACTGGCAAAGCATGTTTTAGAGGATGCCGACCCTTCTTTTGCTTCTAAAGTCGGGGAAGGAGATATTATCATTGCCGGGAAAAATTTCGGATTAGGATCTTCCAGAGAACACGCGCCGCGAGTAATAAAAATCGCGGGTGTTTCCTGTATTATAGCAAAATCTTTTGCCAGAATATTCTATAGGAATTCGTTTAATATAGGTTTACCTTTGTTGGTAAGTAATACTGATGAGATAGAAGAAGGAGATAATTTAAGAATAGATCTCGATAAAGGAGAAATTAAAGATGAAAATAACGGAAAAGTTTTAACTTTTTCTCCGATTTCATCTTTTATGAAAAAGTTGATAGAGGATGGCGGTATAGAAGAACACATTAAAAAATATGGTGATTTTAAGGTAGAATAATTAGAGGGGAAAATAATAGTGATAGATTTTAAAAAACTTGTAATATCAGAAAAAGGCGAAAAAATAAGAATTGAAGAAGGGAAGTTAAATGTTCCCGACAACCCGATAATTCCTTTTATTGAAGGTGATGGTATAGGGCCCGATATAATGAATGCTTCTATGAAAGTATGGAATCAGGCAGTAGAGGTGGCGTATAAAGGTAGAAGAAAAATTGAGTGGTTTGAAATTTTCGCAGGAGAGAAAGCTACTCAAAAATACGGAGAACCTTTACCTGAAAATACTTTGAAAGCCATAAAATACTTTAACGTAGCAATCAAGGGTCCTCTGACTACACCTGTTGGAGGAGGTTACAGAAGTTTGAATGTGTCTTTGAGGCAGTCGCTTAATCTTTACGCCTGTGTTAGACCTGTAAAATACTATCGAGGAGTTCCGTCCCCTTTGAAAAATCCGGAAAAGATGGATATTGTTATTTTCAGAGAAAATACAGAGGATGTTTATTCCGGTATAGAATGGGAAGAGGGTACTGCCGAAGCAAAAAAAGTTATCGATTTTCTTAATGATGAAATGGGAGAAGAATTGGAATATGACGCAGGAATAGGGGTTAAACCTATAAGCGAATCAAAAACCAAACGGTTGGTTAGGAAAGCTATCCGGTATGCTGTCGATAATAACAAAGGCAGTGTTACGCTGGTACATAAAGGTAACATTATGAAGTTTACCGAAGGTGCTTTTAAGAAATGGGGTTATGAATTAGCGGTAGAAGAATTCAGGGATAATGTTATTACGGAAGACGAACTTTACGATCAGGTTAAAGCAGAAGATGGGGTCACTCCCGTTACGGAAGAAGGAGCGTTTAAATATTTAAGAGGAGGGCTGCCCACGGGTCAACGCGGAGATAGGATAGTCGTAAAGGATAGAATAGCTGATCAAATGTTTATGCAGCTCCTTACGCGTCCTGATGAATATGAAGTTGTAGCTCTTCCGAATTTGAATGGTGATTATCTTTCCGATGCTGCCGCGGGACAGATTGGAGGACTTGGGATAGCTCCCGGAGCTAATATAGGTGATAACATCGCGCTTTTTGAACCAACACACGGTTCTGCTCCCAAGTACAAAGGGCTCGATAAAGTTAACCCTTCTTCTTTGATACTTTCCGGCGTTATGATGTTAACTTATCTCGGTTGGAATGAAGCTGCGGATTTGATTGAGGTAGGTTTGGAGAAAGTTTTTATAGATAAAGAGGTTACTTATGATCTCGCGAGGCAGATGGAAGGGATAACACCGATAAAAACCTCAGAATTTGCCCGGGCAATAGTAGAACGCATGGTATAGCATTGTGGCTTAACCGTTAAAATGCAAAAATCAAATATCAAAATGGAAAAAATTCAACAAAGAAGTAAGAAGCCAGGAGCCAGAATACAGAGTCCCAACACCACACCAAACAAGAGAAACAACGAGTAATACAAATTTATTTTTAGTTTTTGCGGTAATAAGAAGGGATAATTTTACATTTTTATTTATTATTTTGTTTTTTAATTTTTGATATTTCATTTTCAAAAAAAATAATTAGTAGTACAATAGATTGAGAAAATAAGTTAATTTGTAATACTATATAAAGGAGGTATAAATGTTGCTTTTAATATTATTATCATATATTAATCTTTCGATTGCAACTTCAGAACGCTCTCGGGCGCTTTATGCGAATCCGGCAGGGTTGTCTCTTCATTCTTATCCCGAGATATCCATTCGTAGTGAAGATTACTGGGTTTCCATGAATATCCCCTTTCTGGGTTTTGCTGGTGGTGTTCGCTTCATGAGCGATTCGATGGAGTTTATGACCGGAGTAAGTCCCCTACATTATAAAGATAAGTTTTCTCTTGGTTATATGTTTTCTTCATGGGATGATAAATATACTTTAGGTGCTATGTTTCGTCCTCACAAATGGGTTTCTTTAGGTTTTACGACAATTTTTCCCAGTAGTGAGGGTTACGATTTTTCCTTAGGAGTTTCGGTTATTCCGGGTTGGGATAGATTGGTATTGACTTCGGATTTTGATGTGGATAGGGGGCAAAACGGCACGAGATATTTAATTCATAGTTTAACCGGAGCTTTAGAAATTGTAGAAGGAGTAAAGTTGAATATCGGGTTAATGCCTGATGACAATAATTTCAGAGATGGGCAAGTCTATGGCGGCTTAGAATTCTCTCTTGGGAACTTGCTTTTTGGAGGTTACCACGGAGACGGTGATAATGAAGGTATAATAACCGCTTCCGTTGTACCTTATCCTTCGCTATTTAAAGGACAAAATCGTGCTGTAATTCTTGAGATCAAGGGAGAATATCCGGAGGTGCCTAATATAAAAGGGTTTTTGGGTAAGGAACACTCTTTTTATAATCTTTTAAATCTGCTCGATTATGTAAAGAATGATAAGAAAATCGATAGTGTTATTGTTTATATAAAAAGTAATTCTCTGGGACTTGCTCAAAGTGAAGAAGTTAGAAAACAACTTACGGATATTGCTAAGGATAAATTCCTGATTGCCCATGCTGATTATTATGGTTTTAGAGATTTATATTTAGCTTCTGCTGCCGACCTTGTTTCGATTTCTCCTCCCGGTAGTATATATTTCGCCGGACTTTATCTTTCTAAGATGTACATTAAAGGCGCTCTGGATAAGATGGATGTGGAACCCGAAGTTGCCAGCGTTGGAAAGTACAAGACTGCTATAGAAACGTTTACAAAGGAAGAAATGAGTGAGTACGATAGAGAACAGATAAGAAAATTCCTCGATGATCTTATAGACGTAGTTGTCGGAGAAATCTCGGATTCGAGAGAAATAGACGAAAATAAAATAAAGAGTCTTATAGATTCTCTGGCTTTTTTTACGCCGGAAGAGGCAATAAAAGAAGGATTAATAGATACTCTGGCTTATTTTGATGAAGTCAAAGCTTTCGTTGGTATCGAAGGTGAAGGTAAAGTTTGGAGAGGCAAAACTGTTCCCAGAGAATTCTCGCTGAGCGATCCTCCAAAAATAGCAGTTTTGACTCTCGAAGGTTCTATAATTGTTGGGGAGAGTTCTAATTCCCCTATGGATATTCCTCTTTTCGGGGGTGCGACCATTGGTTCGGAATCGGTGGCAAGAGAGCTCAAAAGACTCAAGAAAGATAATTCCGTGAAAGCGGTTGTTTTGCGAATTAATACAGGAGGAGGAAGTTCCCTTGCCTCGGATTTGATATATAGGGAAATTATGAGATTGAAGGAGGAAAAACCTGTAGTTGTATCGATGGGAAATACTGTGGCTTCCGGAGGGTATTACATTTCTGCTCCCGCGGATCTGATATTGGCTAATAAAACCACACTTACAGGTTCTATTGGGGTTTGGGGGGCGAAATTTGTTACCGAAGGATTATATAACAAGTTAGGAATTACTCATGATATAGTGAAATGGGGAGAGCATTCCGACGCTCTAAGTTCTCACCGTCCATTTTCTTATTATGAGCGAGAAATGTTCAATAAAATGTTAAATCATATATATGATCAATTTTTGGAAGCTGTAGCCGCGCCCAGAGATTTAACTGTCGAGGAGGTCGATTCTTTGGGAATGGGTAGAATTTGGAGTGGACTTACGGCAAAGGAGATATCTCTTGTCGATGAATATGGTGGTCTTTTAGATGCTATAAATGCCGCCGCGGATGAAGCGGAGGTTGAAAATTATAAAGTGGTTCTTTTTCCGGAACCTTTAAAGCTCCTTGAAAGATTAATGGGTGTAAGAGAAACTACTTATTTGCCTATTTTAAAATTGCTACAGGAACCTTATCTTTATTTCGAACCGGCACGACTCGATTTTGGGCGGTAAGTTTATAAGAATATATCTCACACAGAGAGCACAAAGGACGTAAAAAAATAGGTAAAAGAGTATATGGGTAGATGTGTAAATGGGTAAAAACAGTTAACCCATTCACTCATACACTCATTAACTCATTTTCTTAAGTTTAAACCACAAATAGCACAAATATTTCAGTCCAATGTCCAAAGTCCTAAGTCCAATGTTTTTTTCCGAACCTGTTAATCAGCTAAACGTAAACTAAATTCCAATCCCGAAATACCGAATCTTAAGATATAGTATCGTATACTTTGATCTTTGTTAAAGATTAGAAAAATATCATTTTACCCTTTACTTTTGTCTTCTTTTTTATAACTTTTAAAGTGTTTATTATTTTAATAAAGCTTTAATTGTTATGAATGATAATAAAAAAACAAAAAAACAGTTAATCGACGAATTAAAAAAGTTACGCAAAAAAATTGCTGAACTTGAAAAATCTCAAAGCAAAAGCAAAAAGAAAGAGCAAGAATTACTTCTTGACAGGGCGCTTTTTAAAAGTTTCATGGACAGCGTACCAATTTCCGTTTATTTCAAAGACAAGACAGGATGTCTGCTTTGGGTAAACAAATATTATCTGGAGCAGGAGGGTTCTCCTTCTGTAACTTCTGAAGAAGACGTTAAAGGGAAAACCGATTTTGACTTTTATCCGGAAAATTTAGCAGAGGCGGCCAGGAAGGATGATTTACAGGTGATGAGAACAGGAAAGCCTATTATCGATAGGGAAGAAATATCTAAAAATTCAAAAGGAAAAGATGTATATTTATTGACTACTAAAGCTTTATTGACCGATGAACAAGGTAATACCATAGGAATATTTGGTATGACTCGCGATATAAATGAACGTAAGAAATTGGAAAATGCTTTGTCACGTGAGAGATCTTTAGTATATGATTTGATTAATAATATCCCTGATCATATTTACATTAAGGATAAACAAAGTCGTTTTCTACTTGCCAGCAAGTCGGTGGCAGAACAATTTGGTGTCGAAGATGTAGATAAAATTATAGGTAAAACTGATTACGGCTATTTCACAAAAGAATACGCGGAATCAGCTTACAGGGACGAACAAAAAATAATTAATACAGGTAAACCAATATTGAATAAGATTGAAGAAGAAACGCATCCCGATGGAACGAGAACCTGGGTTTCGACAACAAAAATCCCGCGGTATGATGCAAAGGGGAATATAATTGGTATTTTAGGTGTTTCAAGAGATATAACGGAAAGAAAAAGATTAGAAGAAAAATTACAGAAAAAAGTTGAAAAACTTGGAGAAGAAGTGGTTTTTAAAAGTAATCTTCTTACTTCTCTTCTTAGTAATATTCCTGATTTTATTTACTTTAAAGATAGGGAATCCCGTTTTGTGGAGATAAGTAAGTCTAAAGCTGAACAAGTTGGTCTTGTTAAAGAAGAAGTTATCGGAAAAACAGATTTTGATTATTTTACAAAAGAACACGCGGAAAAAGCATATAATGACGAACAGGAAATAATTAAAACCGGTAATCCAATATTGAGCAAGATTGAAAAAGAAACACATCCCGACGGAAGAATAACCTGGGTTTCTACAACAAAGATTCCATGGTATGATGGAAACGGGAATATAATTGGGACTTTTGGGATTTCAAGAGACGTTACTGAGAGTAAAAACAGAGAAGTTCAACTGATAGAAGCTCAGAAAGCTGCGCAAAAAGCTTCTTACGCAAAAACAACTTTTCTGGCTATAATGAGTCATGAGATTAGGACCCCTCTAAATGCCATAATCGGAATGTGCGAAATCTTGGAAGAAACAGTTTTATCTAAAGAACAGCATAATTATCTTAAGGTGCTGAGAGAAGCCGGAGAGACACTTTTAGCGATAATTAATGATGTGTTAGATATTTCGAAGATAGAATGCGGTGATATTCAAATTGAGAAAAGCGAGTTTGAACTCGATTCGCTAATTGAAAAAGTCTCTGATATTATGGCTATTAGAGCGCATAAGAAGGGAATAGAGCTGATTGATCATATTTCTCCCAATGTCCCCGTGAATTTAATTGGGGATTCTTATCGTATGCGACAGATATTGGTAAATCTAATTGGAAATTCAATTAAATTCACCGATGAAGGGGAGGTCGTATTAAGTGTAAAGCTTGCAGAGGAAGAAGGAGATCAATGTGAAAATAAAGAAGAGGATGGTGTTCGTTTCTTATTTACAGTTAAGGATACAGGTGTTGGGATCCCTGAAAGTAAATATGAAGACATTTTTGAAAGTTTTAAACAGGCGGATTCTTCTACTACCCGGAAATTTGGCGGAACCGGTTTAGGACTCAGTATTTCAAAAAAATTAGTTGAGTTGATGGGTGGTAAAATGTGGGTGAAGAGTGAAGAGGGGAAAGGGAGTGAGTTTCTATTTACTGTAAAGTTTGAGGTGCAGAAAGAGAAAAAAACTCGTACTTTCATTGTACCCAGGGGGGTTGACGTAAGAGGTATTTTGGTACTTATAGTGGATGACAATGATACAAACAGATTAATATTGAAAGAAATTTTAACCGCATGGGACGCAGAGGTGGTGGAAGCTTCCGGAGGAGAAGAAGCAATTTCAATATTAAAGGAATCAAAAAGAAAGGGAAAACATTTTCGACTAATTTTGCTGGACCGGAGGATGCCTTCAGTGGATGGATTCGAGGTGGCAGAGTTTATAAGAGAGGATGAAAAAAACGAAGAAATAACTACTGTGATGATGTTGACTTCTGATTACCGTACTTCAGATTTAACTCGTATAGATAGATTGGGTATTAGTTGTTATCTTGTTAAACCAATTAAAAGAGATGAATTAAAGAATGCGATTCTAACTACGCTTGGCTTATGGAAAGCTAAGAAGCACGAGGAAAAAGTCGAAAAAATTAAACCAATCGATCTTCCGGCTATGAAAATTTTACTAGTAGAAGATACCGAGGATAACAGTTTGTTAATAAAAGCTTTTCTTAAAAAATCATCTGTTGAAATAGATATAGCTGAAAATGGCAAGATTGCTTTTGAAAAGTTTAAGAAAAATGTTTACGATTTGGTTTTGATGGATATGCAAATGCCGGTGATGGATGGGTATACCGCCACAAAAAAGATAAGAGTATGGGAGAATAGAGTTAATGCGGAAGAAACCCCGGTTATAGCTCTTACAGCATTTGCTTTAAAGGGTGATGCTGAAAAATGTCTCGATGCCGGTTGTAATACACATGTTGCGAAACCTGTTAAAATGGATACATTACTTATGGTTTTAAACGAATTCGCGAATAAATTGAGCTTGTAAGTAAGGAGGTTTTATGGATGATAGTGAGAAAATTATTATAAAAGTCGATCCCGAGATAGCTGACCTTATTCCCGGTTTTTTAACAAATAGAGAAAAAGATATTGAACAAATGGAATCTTATCTTGAGGCGAAAAATTTTGAAGAGATAGAAAGATTAGGCCACAGTATGAAAGGTTCTGGTGCGGGTTATGGGTTTGATGGGATTAGTGAAATAGGCAAATCTATAGAAGTTGCGGGTAAGGAACAAAATATTGAGAACATTAAAAAAGGCGTGGAAGACTTAAAGAATTATTTAAGAAGAGTTAAAATCGCAGAGGAATGATTTATTTTATTTGTGCTAGTGTTTTAATTTGTTTTTGAGTAAATCCCACTTATTATACCCATTCCCATCCAGAATAACATTCCGAGTCCAACAACATAAATAGTATTATCGAGTAGATTGTGAATAGTTACACCTATAAGAGCAACAAATAGACCCTGAGATAACCACTTTTGGTATGCGTTATTATTTAGATTTTCTTGTAATCTGGTAAAATTGTCTCTACTCCATTTAATCGCGAAACCAAATACTGCTATAAGAGCCGATACTCCAAGAATTCCTGCCTCTGCAAGAAAATTTATGTACATATTATGTACATAATGCGCTCCTTTTTTGTATTCGGGAGGAGAATATTTTTCGAATAAGAGATAAAAATTGTGTATTCCTACACCTGTAAAAACGGAATTTTCTTTCCACATTTTAATTCCTGCTTTAGCGGACACAATCCTGTTCGTATTTATACCCTCTTTAAAAGCTATCAGTAACCGGGCTCTTAAAGGTGCATACAATATTGCTGTTAACATTATGACGATTGGTATTAAGAAGGCTATTAATTTTTTCTTTTTTATAAAGAATAGTACAGATAATGATATAATGAGCGCGACAGTGGGGGCTCTCGAAGAAGTTAAAAGGAAGGCTATTATTCCAAGTATTCCCGAAATCCATAAAAGTTTCTTTGTTTTTTCTTCTATTAAAAAAGAAATAAGAACAGGCAAACTGAAACCAATAAGAGAGGCTAAAATTAGAGGGTTATAGCATATAGAAGTGATCCTGGTTTTTTCCATAGAAGGGGCTACTATTGGTATATTCTTATAGACCAGAGAAAAACCCGCTATATATTGTAATATTCCTATAGCGGATACAAGTGTAATCAATATGGCTATTGTTTTAACGAATTTTTCAATGTGTGTTTTTTTAATGATAAGTGCTTTCGCGAGAAAATATACTAAAACATATGAAAGCAAAGCACAGGTAGCGTAAAAGCTATGTCTTTTATAAACTCCGAATATAGATGAAAGAAGCATCGTTCCAAGAAGAATAATCTGTAGTTTGTCAAGTAGATTGAGCCTAATATTCGGTCTTGAGAGAATTAATAATACAAGAGAAGTTAATGCCAAAGGTATAGCGGCATACGCGGAAATGGGTGTGAAAAAAAGGCCCGCTAATAAAAAATAGAAAGCTTTATCCTGATATTTGTTTTTATCCATTTGGGTATATTTATAAGTTTTTATGATAGAAAATCAAGGTTTTTTTGCCGTTAGCGATCAGCTGTTAGCTTTTTAGTATCTTTTCTGTAATTTTTGTACTTTTTCTTAGCTGTTTGATGTTCATCGTATTTTTTACTGAATGTATGATCGCCTTTTCCTGTAGCCACATAATATAAATAATCGGTTTTTGCCGGATGAAGGGCAGAAATTATCGATTGGAAGCCGGGACTGGCGATTGGTCCCGGTGGTAAACCCCAGTTTCTGTAAGTATTATAGGGAGATTTGAAGCGAAGGTCTTTATATGTAACCGTTTTTTTATAAGTTCCTAAGGCATAAAGAACAGTAGCATCGATTTGAAGACGCATATTTTTCTCTAATCTATTGTAAATAACGGAAGCTATAATCGGTTTTTCTCTGTCTATCATTGCTTCTCTTTCAATCATAGAGGCTATGGTTAGAATTTCATGTGCGTCGAAAGTCATAGATTTAATTTCGAATTTCTGAGATGGTTTTATGACAGTGTAGAGATTGGAAACCATCTTTTTTATAACATTTTCCGGTGTTTCTCCTTTGTAGAAAATATATGTATCGGGGAAAAGATATCCTTCCAGAGAGGTCTGATTTATTCCGAGTTTTTTTATGAAACTTGTATCTATAGTTAGAAACTTTAATTTAGAAATATTTATATCCGCGTCTTTGTGTCTGCGAAACGCGTATATTGTTTCATTTACCTTTAAGCCTTCAGGAATTGTGACTTTCACCGTTAATCTTCTTCCTTTAAGTAAACTTTTCAGTATCTCTCTTGGGGTTTCATAAATCTCGAATTTATACCATCCGTAGGAAAGAGAAGTGGACTTTTTAAAGACAATCACCATTAGTTTAAATCCGAGTCTATCCTGAATGATTCTTGCTTCTTTTAATTTTCTCGAAATAATATTGAGGTTATCCCCTTTATCGATTTTAATGATAGCGTTTCCCATTTTAGGACATTTGGCGAGAGGGCTTAACATAAGCCCTATTGCTATAATTGTAAGTATTGCTTTAATTCTCATCGAGATAGCCTTTAAGTATTAATGAGGCGGAAATCTTATCTATAAGTTTCTTATCCTTCTTTTTGCCTAATTCCGATGCGATTTTAGTTGCTTCTTTTGTCGTAAACCGCTCGTCCTGAAGTTTTATGGGTAGATCTAATTCTTTTTCAATTTCTTTTTTTATTTTTTGTACGAATTTTGCCCTTTGCCCAATTTTGCCTTTTGTGGTTAATGGGAAACCCAATACCATACCTTTAAAGTTATATTCTTTATTTAAACTTTTTAGTTCTTTTATTAAATGTTCGGTTTTAACAGTTTTAGTCGGTTTTACTATGTCAAAACTGTTGCTGATCGCGATACCGGTCCATTTAATTCCTAAATCGAGTCCAATCCAGTATTTCATAATCCAATATAACAAATTCGTTTCTATTTTCAAGCTATACAATTATTCAAGCGCCGGATTACACAAGTTTATCACAAGTTTTTATTTTTTTAACTGGAACTCAGTACCTGGTATCTGTTACTTGATGATAGCCACGGATTGACACGGATCCCCCACCCAAAATATTCACATGTAGAACGTGTAGAATTTGTAGTTTTTATTTTACAATTTGACTATTTTCCTATTTAACTATTTAACTTAGATTCTTTGAATCTGAATTGCCCTTGACAAAAAGGTATGTTTTTATTAATTTCATCTAAATTTAGTTATAATGTGATAGATATCGTAAATTCATAAATATCTCTATAGAGAATAGAGTGGCAATATTAAGGAGGCTAAGTGTCTGTTAAAATAAGATTAAGAGTCGTTGGAAAGAAAAAACAGCATAGTTATAGGATTATTGCGATAGAGTCGCGAAATCCCAGAGATGGTAAGTATTTAGAGCAGTTAGGATGGTATAATCCACATTCAAAAGAACTTCAAATAGATGGAGATGGAATCAAAAAATGGCAGGACAAAGGTGCGATTTTGACTGATGCGGTTAAAGCGTTAATGAAAAGGTGGGACGTAAACGCAAGTAAAGAACCGAAGAAAAGTAAAGTAACGAAGGCAAGTAAAGAAACGGAGGAAAGTAAAGTAACGAAGGCAAGTAAAGAACCGAAGAAAAGTAAAGTAACGAAGGCAAGTAAAGAACCGAAGAAAAGTAAAGAAACGAAGGCAAGTAAAGAACCGAAGAAAAGTAAAGAAACGGAGCAAAGTAAAGAAGTGGATGAAAGTAAAGAAACGGAGGAGGTAACTGATGTTGAAGGAACTGATAATATACATAGCAAAGTCACTGGTGGATCAGCCTGAAAAAGTGGAGGTGGAAGAAATATCGGGAGAGAGAACTGTTATGTATGAGCTTAAAGTGAGTAAGAAGGATATCGGGAAAATTATTGGAAAGGGTGGTAAAACGGCGAAAGCGATAAGGACAATTGTTACAGCAGCTTCAATGAAAATTGGTAAAAGAGCAGTTCTCGAGATTTTAGAACCTTCAGAACCTTCGTAATTATTTCTTTCTCCCTGCGCGGCAGCTAAGATGAAAATTAATATATTTAGTATTTTTCCATCAATATTTGAATCCTTTCTTGAAACAGGGATAGTGGGAAGGGCAAAAGAGAAAGAGATAATTTTTTTTAAATTAATTGATGTAAGAGATTTTGCTTCAGATGCTTATGGTACAGTTGATGATTCTCCTTATGGGGGTGGTCCGGGTATGGTGATGATGGTCGAGCCGATTGTTAAAGCATTAGAAAGCGTGGAAGAAAGAGGGACGACTTATTTGCTTTCTCCGCGAGGCAAAAATTTCAATCAGGAAATGGCAAAAGATATTTCAAAAGAAAAAGCTTTAAGCTTTATTTGCGGAAGGTATAAAGGTGTGGATGAGAGAGTGCGGGAATTTGTTGATGGTGAAATATCTATTGGTGATTATGTTTTAAGCGGAGGGGAAGTTGCGGCTATGGTAATTGTTGAAGCGTTGACAAGGTTACTTCCGGGTGCTGTGGGGGACGTTAATTCGGTGAATACTGATTCTTTTGAGAAGGGACTTCTAGATTCGCCGATTTACACAAGACCTCAAGTATTCAGAGAGAAAGAGGTTCCGGGAGTTTTGCTTTCAGGTAATCATGCGGAGATCGAGAACTGGAGAGAAGAAGAGGCGATTAAGTTAACAATAAAATATAGAAAAGACATTATGGAAAATTAACATCATGTTTTAAAGGAGATTAAAGTGGATGATTTAAAAATTATAGAGGAAAATCATTTGGTGGATAATATACCCGAGTTTGGTCCGGGCGATACTGTAAAGGTTGCTATGGCAGTTAAAAGAGGCGATAGGGATAGACTGCAGCGTTTTGAGGGAATCGTAATTAAAATAAAAGGTTCCGGAACGAGTAAGACCTTTACGGTAAGAAAGGTCTCTCAGGGTATCGGAGTTGAAAAGATTTTTCCTGTACATTCGCCGATGATAAAATCGATAGAAGTTGTTAAGAAAGGTAAAGTAAGAAGAGCTAAACTCTACTATCTTAGAGAAAAAGAAGGGAAGGCGGCAAAAATAAAAGAGAGGAAATGACTTTTGGCGATGAGGGTTGGATTTCTCCCGAAGCTTCCCTGATTTGTGGTATAGATGAAGTAGGCAGGGGTTCTCTCGCCGGTCCGGTTGCTTCTGCCGCCGTTATTTTCGAAAAGGGTATTTATGTGCCCGGTGTTACCGATTCGAAGAAACTCTCACCTAACAAAAGACTTAAACTTTTTCCCGAAATTTTAGAGAAATCAGTTTCTGTAGGTATTGGTTACGTCGATTCTTTTTTAATAGATACTTGGGGTATAGATTATTCTGTTATCCTTTCTATGTATAGAGCTGTGACATCGCTTTCCGTAATGCCGGATTGGATACTGGTAGACGGATATCCGATTCCTGAGTTACCTTTTTCTCAAACCGCGATTAAAGGAGGCGATGGGTTGTCTCACGCGATAGGTGCCGCTTCTATAGTTGCCAAGGTGCTGCGTGATAGGGTCATGGAGTTTTTCGACATTATTTTTCCTGAATATGGTTTTGCTAAACATAAAGGGTATGGGACTGCCTTGCATATAAAGAATATAAGGGAGTATGGTCCAACCAGTATACACAGGAAGAGTTTTTCCCCACTCCGGGAGTTGTTAAGTGGAATTTAAAGACAAAGGAGAATCTATTGCCGTCGATTATCTTAGAAAAAAAGGTTATAAAATACTTGCGAGTAATTTCAATGGCAGGGGATTTGAAATAGATGTTATCGCGGGTAAGGGAAATATGATATCTTTTGTGGAAGTAAAAAGAAGAAAAAATTCTGATTTTATGAACCCTTTAAAAAGTATCGACAAAAAAAGAAAAGAACACATGATAAAAGGAGCTAAATTTTTTTTGCAATCTAATGATCTATATGATAGATGTGATGTGCGGTTCGATGTGATCACAATAATTGGGAAAGAAGAACATATTGAACATTACGAAGATGCGTTCAGATTATAAATTAAATATTAAAAATTAAAAGTCAAAATGGATAAAAATCGCAGAGCTCACACAACACTACACCGGAATATTTAACCACAAAGAACACAGAGTTTTTTATTGTTTTTTCCCCAATACCCCGTTTTTTGACAACAAATAGCACGAATTTCACAAATGAATTAATAACAGTTTCTTTATAAAAAGCATAATCTTCTTTGTTTTTATTCGTGTTATTTGTGTAATTCGTTGTTGCTCTCTTTTTTTGTTTTGTTTTTATATTTTTCATTTTTATATTTCACTTTTACATTTTCCCGATTTCTTCAATATGTTATTTATATGATTTATCGTTCTTTTTAACTTGTTAAAGTTCGATTTAATATAAAAATCTTACTTGACAAAGGAAAAAATTAAATGTAGTTTGTTACCGAGAAATGGACAATTTTGAATTAAGTAAATTTAATACTTATAAAAGAAAACTTTTCCTGAGTATTGGTATGGTTTTTTTTATATGCTGCGCCAAAATCGTGCCTCCTGTTCCTTTAAGTGAAAGTTACGAAAAGTTAGGAGAGGAAGCTACTCCTCCTGTTTTGACCTATGGTTCTATTGCGAAAAATCGTGATTCTGTCGGCGTTCAGAAATATGATAAAGCAAGCTGGATTAATTTGCAATTTAAAGGTGAAATCGATACTACCTCGGAAGGCATTAAAATTATCGATATTGAGGGTGACGAAGTAGACTTTATAAAAGAATGGAATGTTTTCAAGGATAAAACATATCTTGTTTTAAAACCAGCTGAAAGATTAGATTTTAATACTATTTATATACTTCAGATATCAGGAGCTTCGGTACGCGAGGTAAAAGGAGATTACGTTGATTTTAACAAAAACGGAAAAAATGGAGAGGCTATAGCAGACGATTTTATATTCCCTTTTGTTACATTTAATGCAGATAATTCATCGGGTGATTGGTTGACTATTGATAAAGATAGATTTCCTCCTTTTATAATACCATCCCTGGGGTTTCTTGTTAAAAAAAAGATTGGGGATTATATCTGGACCAATGCAAATATAGCTTTGAATATTTATGATTATACCTGGAAAAGTGCTGACACTTCCGTTGTTGTTAGGGCGGTGGATTCTGCTTCGATTGGGGTGAATGATTTTAAGATTATCGAGGAAAACGCAGGGAAAGAAATTACTATAAAAGGTGTTTCCTATGTAAACGATATCAAGAATCCTGTTTTCGGGAGAGTTATTATCGAAACGGGAGAAAATTTTAGACCGCAAACCTGGTATCTATTGAGTGTTTTGGGTGATATTTCGGATGATGAAGGAAATAGACTTGGTAAAAGCGGTTCTGTCGTTTTTGAAAAAAGATTCAAAACATTTAATTGTAATTCTGATAGCAGTGAATGTATAGACGATACAGCTTCACCTGAAGTTGTGAAATGGGAAAATCTTGGAGTTTCTTTTGAGGTATCTTTTTCTGAGATAATCGATTCTGAAAGTATAAATGACAGTTCTATTTATATTCCGAAAGTCGAAGGGGAGTTGTATCTTAGGAATGAATGTGGTCAAACTTTTATGCGGTTTACCACTTCAAAACGAATTAGTCTTTCCGGTTATACTGTTTTTGTGACAGGAGAAATTAGAGACCTGGCAGGTAATAAAATAAAGGAGGTTAGTCATTATTTCGAATGAAGAATTAATTAATTCAGCGATAGGAGCTATAACATGCGCGTATGCTCCGTATTCAAATTTTCGTGTAGGCGCGGCTCTGCTTGCTAATGGTAAAATGTTTTCCGGTTCCAATATTGAAAATGCTTCCTACTCTTTGACTATTTGTGCCGAGAGAGTAGCCGCGATGAATGCCATTGTTAATGATTGCAAGGATTTTGAGAAAATAGCTATCGCTACTGAAAAAGAGGATTTTGTAGTACCCTGTGGAGCTTGCTTGCAGTTTTTGGCTGAATTTTCGGATGATTTAGAGATTATTCTTGTTAATAATAAAGGAGAATCTAAAGTAACCTCTCTAAAAGAACTTTTTCCTTCTCCTTTTTCACTGTAAATTTCTATTTTAAGCTTTAATTAATATTTATTATACCGATTTCTTTTCTAAGAAATTTTAACTTTTTCTTTGCTATTTCTCGCGCTTTATTTGAACCTGCTCTTAAGATATCGTCGATTTCATTTTTATTGTTCATAAAATAATCGAATTTCTCCCTCATCGGGGTCAGAAATTCATTCATTACTTCAAAAAGCTGCTGTTTCGCGTATGAATAAGCCATACCTCCGGAACGATATTTGTCGGCTAATTCCTCTTGTTGCTTTTTTGATGAAAATAATTTATATAGTTCGAATACATTACAGCCTTCAGGATCTTTTTTGGCTTCAACACTCACGGGTTTTGTTACAATTTTCATTATTTTTTTTCTTAGTTTTTTTTCCGGTAGGAACAATTCGATCGTATTATCATAACTTTTGCTCATCTTTCTGCCGTCCATACCGATAATATACTGGGTTTTTTTTCCTATTTTTGGCGCGGGTATTTTAAATAGTTCTTTTTTATATTTTTTGTTTACGGATTCAGCTATATCCGCAGTCATTTCCAAATGCTGTTTTTGGTCCTTTCCTATCGGTACGACATCGCTGTCGAATAGAAGTATGTCGGCAGCCATTAAAATAGGATAGGTGAAAAGACCCATATTTATATTAGCGTCAGGGTCTTCGTTTTTACGCGTATTTTCATCGACTTTAGCTTTGTACGCGTGAGCACGGTTCATTAAACCTTTCGGAGTAAAAGCAGATAACATTGTTGACAATTCGAATGTTTCAGGGATGTCTGATTGTTTGTATATCAGGCTTTTTTTCGGGTCTAATCCGCACGCCAGCCAGCTTGCCGCGACTTCATAAGTCATATATTCTATTTTTTCTTTATCTTTTATAGCATTCAGAGCGTGGTAGTCAGCTATAAAATATCTTGATTCGTATTCTTCCGCTAAATCTAATGCCGGTTTTATGGCACCGAAATAGTTCCCTATATGGGGCATTCCCGTGGGTTTTATACCCGTTAGTGAAACTTTTTTAGCCATTTCTTATCCTCCGAAATTTAAAAACTTTATTTACTATTTTATTTATATTGTTCATTCTAGCCTGTATATTAGGGCGTTTATGTTACATGTCAAGAGCACCATAGTCACTTGTCATTAGTCACTAGTCTCTTGTCAAAAAAAATAAAACCATTCGTGCAATTCGTGTTATTTGTT
>CAZKVT010000027.1:0-22334 GCA_964556365.1 uncultured bacterium
GATGGCTAAATTTCACCTTGGAGAGGAAAAAGATATGGAATACATGCCTGTAAACGTTTTCATGGAAAAACCTATCGAAGCTAAAGACTTACTAAAAGAAATTAAAAAACTTATTGGAGAACCCGAGTAGAATAACGGTCCTTTGTTCCCAAAAAACTAATATTCTCGCTTGGAACAAAATACGTATCTTAAACTATGAATATGCTCTCCTGCCTTGCCGTGATTCTCTTTTTCTTCCATCTCTCCTATCTCTATAACGTCAAAAGCTTTAAAATGTGACAACAAATCTTCCCGCGTAAAATAATGGACTATTCTTCCGGGCTTACTTTCAAAGGTATTTTCCTCGACTTTCCCTCCCCTCCCAAAACTTTCTTCCTTATCCGAAAATACCACAAAAAAAGCAAATCCATCATCACTTAATACATCATTGCATTTCTCTATGAATTGAAATCTTTCCTTTTCTCTAAAAAGATGAAGCAAATTAAAACAGTAAATAGCGTCAAATTTTCGACTAATTGAATCTATTTCAAGCGCTGTTTTACGGTAAAATTTAGTTTTCGGATCGAATTTTAACGCTTCCTTTACCGCGTCATCGGATATTTCTATTCCCGAAACCTTAAATCCTGCTCCTGAGAATAATTTAGTGTTTCTCCCATATCCGCACCCGGGAACAATTACAGACTTTATATCAAGATTTCGAAATAAGTCCCGAGCATAAAAAGCGGTTTTACTCGGTTCTATACCCCATATTTTACCACCATCGGAGAAACGCTCGTTCCAATAACCTCTCATCTCATTGGTATAATTTTTCATAAAGGATTTAATAATTCGGAAAAGAATTTTCGCAACCCCAAAAAAACCACAACAGAGGCAAAAAACATTGAGTGTAGAGTGGGCTATATAAGAACGGATGACTGCGGACCGGGTGCAGCCCATAGATTCTTCGCATCTGAATTGAATTCCGAGTCATGTGTCATGAGTCTTGCGTCAAAATTGAAACAAAAAACTACAGTATCTAAATTTTCTAAAAAGTCAAACCAAAATTCAAACCCGGGTACAAACCCCCAACCCATTTCCCTGAAGGGAGATGACTTACATTTATAAAAATTTCGGGACAAAATTCTACAATTCCTCCCCAACTATAGGCGTTTAACCCTAACCCAAATTCGGGTATATTATACTGCGAACCTTCAACTTTTATCCGAGACACTCCCATTCTTAACATACCTGAAATCGAAGTATGCCGATTAAGAGCTAAGCTATATCCTATTATCCCAATATAGGAAAAGTTATCTCTCCATTTCTCATCTTCCGGCTTAAAGGTTGCAAGGTCAATACCTGCAAATGGAGAAGACTTACCCGGATTAAAATAGTAATCCATACCCAAATAATATCCCAATTCATCGGAATCAGTGCCATAAAGTTTAGCAATTATTGAAAAATTATCTTTATTATAATGAATATTATATCCAACTATAGGCCATCCACTAACCCAATGCGACTGGTAGGGGAAAATCGAATCTATAGAACCATCATCAATATCTATCCCATCTTCAAGAACTCTTCCCGTTGAATAATCTACACCCACCCCTACCCCATTCTTTTTTACCGAAGATGAGTATCTTGTGACCGGTACCAGACAACAATTCATAGTAATAACGACTATTAAAATTACTGATATACAAGTCAAGATATATTTTTTTTCAATCAAAATAATTACCTTCCTACATAATTATATAAAGATATTTCATCTATGTCAAGAGTTCTCTATTTATGATATTCGTGTGATTAGTTGTTCCTTACGTAGATTCTTCGAATCTAAGCTTAATGGTTAAATTGCTGTATAGTTAAATAGAAAAAAATAAAATCCCAAAAAACTGCGTTTATTTGCGTCCTATTTTTGGGATTTAGGATATGGGATTTGGGATTTAGTTAAAACAAATAAAAAATGGGATGGGTGGTGTGATTCGTACTATTCGTGTGATTTGTTGTTCCTCTTAGTTTTGAGGTTGTATATTGGGTTTAATTTTGACTCATGACCCTTGACTCATGACCGTTTCAGGTATCTTTTTGACATATTCCTTCCTTGCTTTTTCCCTTTTTCTCAATATCTTTATCCTCGTTAGGGGGTTTAAATGAAAAAAAACTTTTATAAAGCATTAATATTAATTTTTTGCTTAACCGCGATCACCGGATTTTCTTATGAAACAAAAACAGGGCCTTACCTGGGATTCAAAGGTGGGATGTTTACGGGATACCACATAAACTCTACAGATATAATATCTATCGGAGGAATTGTCGGGTATAATCTTCCATTTAAAACCAATCGTTTCGAAACGGCGATTGAAGCCGAATACAATTTGGGGAATTGGGGGGGCGATTATGTAAGTGGAGCCATCGGAAACAGATTACATTTAAGAACAATTGGAGGATATTGCGTAATACGCACTAAACCGGTTAATGAATTATACACTAAGTTCAAAATCGGTGCCACTCATGAAGTTTCTCTCGAAAGAATTTCAGATGTGGAAACAGATTCCACGGAAACAGGATTATCTTTCGGAATAGGCGCGGGATATAGAGCCGCCGAAAATTTAAATTACGAAATCGAATTTTCTACAACCAACAGCGGAGTAAAATTCTTCAGCCTTAATTTTCATTTTATACTTTGAAATCAAGGTAACAAATGTTGGATCGTTGGATGGTTGGATCGTTAGGTAGGTAAAAAAAGGAAAAAACAAGAAGAAGTCAAAATCGGCTCAGAACCTCAATCGCAGCTTCTGAGCCGATTTAATTTCAGACAAGTTTAGGTTTTAAGAAAAAAAACAAATAAAAAATCCCGTAAATCTACTTTAATCTGCGTCCAATTTATTTGTGCTATTTGTTGTTCAAGTTTAAGTGAATAAGTCGATGAGTGTATGGGTTGATGGGTTGACTGTTTTTTACCCATTTACACATCTACTCATATACCCATATACCTACTTCTTTGTGCCTTAGTGTCTTCGTGGCAAATCAAAAATATAGGGTTTTTCTATAACATAATTAATTTATCTTGACATTATATTTATTTTGCCTATACTGAAAATGATTGTTGTTTTTAAGTTAAACTCATACGGAAAAGGAGGGAAGTATGAAAAAAGTTTGTATTGTCAGTGTAGTATTGTTGTTTGTCAGTATGGTTGCCTATGGAACGGAATGGAAATCAGGGACAAATAAATTGTATTCTTATCCTTACTCAACAACAAAGGTAGGCATCGGGGTAACGAGTCCTCAAAGCAAATTGCATGTACAATGCTCCGCATATGGGCCAATACCTGATGAGCAACAATCTGCTATTTACGGTTATAACACCGGTAGCTCTTATAATCCAATTGGGGTATATGGACGAGTAAATTCAAGTGGAGGCAGAGCTATTTGCGGGTATGCTGGATCAGGTGGATATGGTGGTTATTTCAGAGGACGAGGTTATTTTTCCGAAAATGTCGGTATCGGGACGACAAGTCCGCAAGAAAAACTACATGTAAACGGATCGATAAGGGGAAATCAAAACGGAGCGTTGAGGATTAATACAGGTTATGGATATGTGGACATAGGTCCCAGAACTTCAAGTTGGGCTCATTTTCGTACCGATCGAGCGAGATATCATTTTGATAAAGAAATTCGTGTGGATGGCGGTTACATTGGAAGTTACAATGAAAATCTTAGTTTACGAACATCGGGAACTACAAGAATGACTATTTCAAATAGTAACGGAAATGTCGGTATTGGGACTTTAAGCCCGGATTACAAATTAGATGTGTCTGGTACCGCACGCTTTGAAGATGTTAATCCTTATGTCAAATTTTACGACACCGATACTGAATCTCCGTATCACACTCAATGTCTAATAGGTCGTGATGGTTATTTTTTAGTTCAAGCATATAACGGAAGTACCTGGACATCCACAATGAAACTTCAACCTACCATTCAATATTTTCCTGGCAATGTGGGAATCGGGACTACGGATCCCGGAAGCTACAAACTTGCAGTTAATGGTCATATTAAGACAAAAGCAATAACCGTGGAAAGCGATTGGTCGGATTTTGTATTCGAAGATGATTATAAATTAATGCCTCTCGAGAAACTCGAAAAACATATCAAAAACAATAAAAGCTTACCAGGCATACCAACTGAAAAAGAAGTAAAAGAAAACGGTGTAGAAGTTGGCGAAATGCAGTCGAAACTTTTAGAAAAAGTGGAAGAACTGACACTGTATGTGATCGAATTAAAAAAGGAAAACGATGAACTAAAAAATCGAATAAAAGCGTTAGAGAATTAAAAAGGTAAGGCATTATGAAAAATTTTATTATACTTATAATCTTTTCTTTCAGTGTTTCACTTTATGCCGGTAGCGACCTCTTTCCTTTTGGAATGAATCACACCGTATACGAAGAACATCATTCTCTTACCGAAGATACCGAATATAAGACAAAATATAAAGCCTCAATGGATTGGACTGCAGCAGCTGGAATAAAATGGTGGAGAGCACAATATGCTTTCAGATGGTGCGATGTTCAACCCATAGATCTAAACAATTGGAATTTCGAAACCGAAGATTCCCTTGTAAAATGGGCTGGAGAAAGAAACTTACATTTACTTCCATCTATAGGTTATACAGCAGACTCTGCCAGACATCCAGGTACAAATTCTTTAAGTTGGGAAAACAGAAGACGTTATCCTCCTGATACCCTTCATTGGGATGATTATAAAAAATATATAGATACACTTGTTAAAAGATACAAAAGAGACATAAAATACTGGCAATTTTCGAACGAACCTTATGGCTCTTATTTCCTAGGCAGTCCCGGACAATATGTTGAAATGTACGAATCTACTAGAGTAGCTCTAAAAGAGGCAGACCCAACTGCTAAAATTGTAGGTCTTTGCATGACAAGCACCACCGGAACTTTTGAGTGGACATATTTTAACCCTGACCCTCTAATTGATTCAATTGTAACAATTGAATATGATACCTGGGAAGAAGCCATAGTAGAGCTTATCGACTCAATCGGCTTAGAATATATAGATGTAGTCTCTCATCACATATACAATAATACAAGTAATTTTATGCATTACATAAGAGATTTAAGGAATATTGTAGGAGAAGATAAACCTATCTGGATTACCGAGACTGGCTTTCAAAATGCCGATCCCATGAGAGCAGAAAGAGGCAGAAACGAAAATTGCGAACCAACACGTTACGTGACTTACTCCTCGGATAGCGGAGAAGTTTTTTGGGACAGTGTCTTAGTAAATTGGGCATGGACAAAACCTTGCATAAGAAGAATTGATACATTCCTAAATATTGGTGATACGGTAATTCTTTTTAGCAGATCCGATAACGATAAAGATACTATAATATATAATGGTAGTAACCTAATCTATAAAAGTACAGATACAGCTCTAGCACTTGACGATACTTTAACAATATTTGATTTCTGGGCTGAAGAAATCACTCACCGTCCATCCAGACAAGATACAAGTTATGATGAGCGATTAGACAGCATAATTAATACGCCGGACTTTTTAAACAATCTTAAAATTTTCTTTTTCTGCGCTGACAATACTATACACAAGAAATATTATCCACCGATAATCAGATTCGGCAACAAGCTGGATGACCCAACGACTTATATCCCTACCGGATATTATAGACAACGTCTACACAGTGTTTACTCTGTAATCGATACCATGGACAATCCTTATCCCGCTTACTGGACCATTAGAGATAAAATACTATCACCCCGCACTCCCGTCATTCAAGACACAACAATTGAAATAGACGGCATTAAAACATATCAGGCAGAGAGTGGTATTACAGTAAGTGATTTCACAATCAAAGGAAATGGCTCGTACGGTGGAAAAGTAGCAATGGAAGCAGGGTTCCAAATTTACCTTTTGGATGGTTTTAGAGTAGAGGAAGGTGGGTCCTTTTACGCAACCACTAATCTACTATATCAACAAGGCGGCGGGGGCTTAAGTTCAATAAAAAGCATAGCTATACCCAAAAAGGCTAAAACCTCCGAAAAAAGTGTATCGGATAAAGAAAATATCCCGAAAGTATTCAGCTGCGCGCAAAACTTCCCCAATCCCTTCGCAGGCAACACCACCATCAAATACGGATTACCGAAAGATATCGATGTAAAACTGGAAATTTTTAATTTAGCCGGGCAAAAAGTTCATACACTTGTTGACGGCAGACAAACCGCTGGATATAAACAAATCAGGTGGAACGGAACAAACGGTTCCGGAGTAAAATTACCTCAAGGGGTATATTTCTATGTCTTAAAGGCAGGGAATGAATTCGAAGATAAATATAAGATGATAGTGCTTAAATGACAAAGGTTAGAGAGTTAGAAGGTTAGGAAGTTAGGAAGTTTAAAAACAAAAAAGAAACAAGGAGAATTAACAAATCGGCTCAGAACCTCAATCGCAGCTTCTGAGCCGATTTAATTTCAGACAAGCTTAGGCTTTAAGAAAAAAAACAAATAAAAAATCCTGTAAATCCGCGTTTATCTGCGTCCAATTCCTTTGTGTTTTCGTGATAATATTAAATTTGGTTAAAATATAGTGTTTTTCCATAACACAATTAATTTACCTTGACATTATATTTATTTTCCATATACTGAAAATGATTGTTATTGTTAAATCAAACTCATACGGAAAAGGAGGGAAGTATGAAAAAGTCAAGTGTGGTCAGTTTAGTATTATTATTGGTCAGTATGGTTACCTATGCAACGGAATGGAAATCAGGGACAAATAAATTGTATGCTTATCCTTACTCAACAACAAAAGTAGGCATCGGGGTGACGAGTCCTCAAAGCAAATTGCATGTGCAATGCTCCGCATATGGGCCAATACCTGATGAGCAACAATCTGTTATTTACGGTTATAACACCGGTAGCTCTTTTAATCCAATTGGGGTATATGGAAAAGTAAATTCGAGTGGAGGCAAAGCTATTTGCGGGTATGCTGGATCAGGTGGATATGGTGGTTATTTCAGAGGACGAGGTTATTTTTCCGAAAATGTCGGTATCGGGACGACAAGTCCGCAAGAAAAACTACATGTAAACGGATCGATAAGGGGAAATCAAAACGGAGCGTTGAGGATTAATACAGGTTATGGATATGTGGACATAGGTCCCAGAACTTCAAGTTGGGCTCATTTTCGTACCGATCGAGCGAGATATCATTTTGATAAAGAAATTCGTGTGAATAGTGGTTACATTGGAAGTTATGATGAAAATCTTAAACTTCGAACATCGGGAACAACAAGGATGACTATTTTAAATAGTAACGGAAATGTCGGTATCGGGACGAACCAACCTTCACAACTGCTCGATTTGTGTAACAACAACATACACCAAATCGAGTTCGACCGTACAGCAAACAGTGCCATATTCAATCTTTTCTACATAGGTCCTTCGACTGGTGGAGATGTAGATCATTTGGGGATTCATACTAATGGCTCAGCTGGCGACAATATGGTAGTATTTAAAAGCAACGGCAGAGTCGGTATTGGAACAACTACTCCGTTTGGACCTTTATCTGTGAAAACATATGATAATCACAATCTTGTAGTTGAAAATTTCACTACTGGTGTCAGAATCGCAGTAAGTCAAGATGACTCAACAAGTAATGAGGAACTAGTTTTATCCGGAGGTTTGGGGGAAAATCATGTAACTATACACAGATCTGGAAATGTCGGAATCGGAACCACTGATCCTGGCAGTTACAAACTTGCAGTTAATGGTCATATAAGAACAAAGGAAATAACAGTGGAAAGTGACTGGGCTGATTTTGTCTTCGAAGATGATTATCAATTAATGCCTCTCGAGAAACTTGAAAAACATATCAAAAAAGAAAAAAATCTGCCCGGAATACCAAAGGAGAAAGAGGTAAAAGAAAATGGTGTAGAAGTTGGCGAAATGCAAGCAAAATTATTAGAAAAAGTCGAAGAACTAACACTTTATGTGATAGAACTAAAAAAGGAAAATACGGAACTTAAGAAGCGAATAAACGCGTTAGAGAATTAAAAAAGGTAAGGCCTTATGAAAAATCTTATAATATTAATAATATTTACTTTTGGGGTCTTTCTTTATGCCGATGGCAGTGAACTCTTCCCCTTCGGGATGAATTATAGCGTCTCGGAAACATGGGGGGATTCCCTCCCAGAAGACCAAGAGTTTAGTCAGAAGTATAAAACATCGATGGATTTATGCGCTCAAGCCGGAATAAAGTGGTGGAGGGCTATGATGGCTTTTAGATGGTGTGATGTCGAACCTGAAGAAGGAGATTGGAATTTCGATACCGAAGACTCTCTTGTGAAATGGTGTGGAGATAGAGGCCTGCATTTACTTCCTTCCATAGGATACACCAGCGACTATGCCGTACATCCGGATGCAGATCCCTTAAGTTCAGATGAAAAAAGACTTTATCCCCCTAATCCCGACTGTTGGGATGAATATCAAGATTATGTTAAAGCTATAGTCGAAAGATATGATGGCGACGGAAAAGGAGATACAATTAGGGGGCAATATATAGAAGAACCAGAATGGTTAAAAATACCCATAAAATACTGGGAATTCTCAAATGAACCTTATAATGAAGGTTATTTTCTGGGAGACCCCGGACAATTTGTTGAAATGTTCAAATCTACTAGAGTAGCTCTAAAAGCTGCAGATCCTGATGGAAAAATCGCAGGGCCATGTATGTCAATTAAAAATGAACCCTTTAAATGGAAATATTTTAATCCCGACAGTTCAAAAATAATAGCAGATAGCTTTGGATATACAAGTTGGGAAAATGCCATACGTGGCATTATCAATTCAATAGATTTAGACAGTATAGATGTAGTATCTCATCACTCATACAACCACATATACTTCATGGAATGGGTAACTTCTTTAAGAGCAATATTAGAAGAATACCCCGGCGGAGAAGACAAACCCATCTGGATAACCGAAACAGGAATTCAAAACTCTGATCTTTTCACAGCAGAGAGAGGTATACATGAGTATTGCGATACTACAACAAGTTACGTCAAATATACTTGTTCTAGTGGAGTAGTTTTCCAGGATACTGTTCCAGCAATGTGGAATTCGGAAGAACCTCTCGAAACAAAAATTGACACTTTTTTAGATATTGAAGACACGGTTATTCTTATGTATAGAACTGCCAACTATGGAGAAGATACTATAATATATAATGGCGGACCTCTTGTATACAAGGGTAAAGATACAGCTTTAGCAATTGACGATACAATAGCAATATTAGATCAATGGGCTGAAGAGTTTTGGCACACAGATACAAACCAGGCTGAATACTATTCCGACTTATTAATTCCAATTTTTAACACTGCAGATTTCTTAAATAATCTCAAAGTGTTTTTTTACGACGCTAACAACACTATCAACGAAGGACCTAAATATCCACCGATAATTAGATTCGGCAACAAGCCCAATGAACCAACAACTTATGTACCTACTAAGTACGCAAGACAACGTCATCACAGTATTTGGTCGGTAATCGATATCATAAACAACCCATATCTCGCTTATGATACAATACAAAACCACATACTACCCAGTGATCAAATTCTTCCAAATACAACAATCGATATAAATGAAACCGAAACCTACCAAGCAATGAATTCCATTACAACAAATGATTTCACAATAAAAAACGGTGGGAAAGTCGCGATGGAAGCCGGAGATATAATTCATCTCCAGGATGGATTTAGAGTCGAGGAAGGTGGTTACTTTTACGGAGCTGCCAATCCCCGATACGGAGGCGGTGGCGGTTTGAGCTCGATAAAAAGCATATCTATGCCCAAAACAGTCAAAATTTCTGATAAAGATAAATCAGATAAAGAAAATATCCCAAAAGTATTCAGCTGCAACCAAAACTTTCCTAACCCCTTCGCTAGCAGTACGCTCATCAAATACGGACTACCGAAAGACGTAAATGTAAAACTGGAAATTTTTAACCTTGCAGGACAAAAAGTTTATACACTTGTTGACGGCAGGCAAACCGCAGGATATAAACAGGTCAAGTGGGATGGAACAACCGGTTCAGGAGTAAAATTACCTCAGGGCGTATATTTCTACGTTTTAAAGGCAGGGAATGAATTCGAAAAGAAATATAAGATGATATTGTTAAAATAATAAAACGTTAGGTCGTTGGATGGTCGGATCGTTAGGTAGGTAAAAAAAGAAAAGAAACAAGGAGAATTAACAAATCGGCTCAGAACCTCAATCACAGCTTCTGAGCCGGTTTGTTTTCATAAAAACAAAAAAAATCCTTTTAAATCCTTTTTGATCTGCCTGCCCTGTAGGGAGGAACCGACCGTATCAGGGCGTTAATCTGCGTCCAATTCATTTGTGCGATTTGTTGTTCTTATAAGGTAAGTTTATTTTTTCCTTGACTTATATACAATATTGTGTATATTTTTGTATATAAATACGTATAGGAGGTTATCATGAAAAGTGTAACGGTAAGGATAAGTGAGGAGGAAAGAAAGATAATAAAGGGTTTATCTAAGAAGTTAGGGGTCAGTATGACTGAGGTTTTAAATAGAGCAGTAGAAAAATACAGGAAAGAAGTATTTTTATCAGAAACAAACAGAGCTTATGCGCGATTAAGGGAAAAACCTGATGAGTGGAAGGAAGAACTTGAAGAGAGAAGGCAATGGGATAATACGCTCTCTGACGGAATGGAGGAAGAAAAGTGAAAGCTCCCTCCAGGGGTGAAATATGGCTTGTTAATCTAAATCCCGCAAAAGGGCACGAACAGGCAGGCAGAAGACCCGCTCTGGTGGTTTCAGTCAACACATTCAATCGTGGCCCAGCGGATATGGTAGTAGTTTTACCCATAACGAGCAAACATAGAGGCATACCCTTTCACGTCAAAGTAGAACCACCGGAGGGCAATCTCGATAAAGAAAGTTTTATAAAGTGCGAAGACGTCCGATCTATATCGAAAATAAGGTTAGAAAAGTCAATCGGAGAAGTCTTCAATAATACACTTAGTAAAGTAGAAGATAGACTAAAAATCCTTTTGGATCTTTAAAAGAAATACAGTCAATGGTAACTTGTCAAAAAAAATAAAAAAAGTCTTTGTGTTCTTTGTGGCTCCGTGTGAGACAAAGTAGGATTTGGGATTTAGGGATTAGGATTTAGTAAAAAAAACAACAAAAACCTACAATAACTACATTTTCTACATATGAGAAAAATCTTTAACTTGACATAATACAAATATTGTATATAATATTAATACATATATTGTATGTAGGAGGCATAAATGAAGAGTCGAGCAATAAATATTTCATTTAAAAAGGATTTACTGAAGAAAATCGACGATATCGCAAAAGAAGAATCCCGTTCCCGATCCGAACTGGTGCGTGAAGCGGCAAGGATTTACATTGAAAGAAAAAATAGATGGAAAAAGATATTTTCTTACGGAGATATTCTCACCCGCGGAACAGATATCTCTGAAGAGGATTTAAATAAAGAAATAGAAGCTTATAGAAAACAGGCCCTAAAAAAAGAGCAATAATTTGTTCAAGGTTGTTTTTGATACTAATGTTTTAATCTCTGCTATCCTATTCGGCGGGCATCCAAGAAAATGTCTCGAACTAGCAATAGAGGGCAAAATAGAATTATTTTTAAGTGAAGACATCACAGATGAATTTAAAGGAGTTTTAAAAAGAGAGAAATTCGGTATTCCAGAAGAAAATTTACATTACATAATTACTGCTCTTAAATCGATAGCAAATTTAGTAAATCCTAAGAAAAGTTTTAATATAATAAAAAAAGACCCTGAAGATAACAAATTCATAGAATGCGCGGTCGAGGCAGAATCTGATTTTATCATATCAGGAGACAAACATTTGTTAGATCTTCTCGAATTCCGAAAAATAAAAATCTTGAACCCATCCGATTTTCTAAAATATTATTTTTAAATCTCTGGTTGGAGGTTTTAGTTTTAAACAATAAAAAAAATCCTGTAAATCTGCGTTAATCTGCGTCCAATTAATTTGTGTAATTTGTGCTATTTGTTGTTTCTTTTATGGGATTGTGGCTCGGGGATGATTCTGGCTACCGGCTACTTAATTCTGAATTCTTCCTTCTCACGGCATCAACCCACCCAAAGTTTCTCTCCCGACTTTTAAATCGGGAATATCCTTAAGCCTGAGACTTATACTGTAATTCCAATCATCGCCAAAAGTATTAACCGACATAATTAAATTCCAACAATGCAAATCCCTTGTAAGGTTTATTCTTGAATTTGTTACCCTACCTCTCTCAAAATCATAATGCGTTGACACACCGACTTTCCATTTTGGAGTTGGGTAAAAATCGACACCCATATCTGCCTGTTGAATTCTTGTACTGTCAGCAAAATTAATAGAATGGGTAAGGTCTAAATCTAGGGGTTTCCCGCCAAATCCGGTAGTATATTCAAGATTAGTGTTAACTCTCTTATCCCCGAACTCCCTATCATACAAATTATATGAAGTAGAATAATTTTGACTGAAAAAATTCCCCAATCGGAATGTTCCGTTAATAGAAACGGGAGATAAACTATCGGTTTGAGGTCTATACCTGCTGGAAAAATTGAGTTCCGCGAAATCATATTTCTTTTCACCAACTTTGCATTGAAATTGATTTTTAAGAGCGAAATTGACTGATTTAGATGCGCTCGGAACAGAAAAATTGGAAATTCTCAAAACATCATAATCGCCGGGGTCGGGAGCATAAGAGAAAGAAACAGAAGGGGTTATAATATGTCTGAATTTATTTATAAGCGGGATTCCAAAAACAGAAAGCCCGTAAATTCTTGTATTTAATGTCGCGCTTGTTTTCCAGTGATTAATAAAAATATCTTCATTTTCATAATAATCACTCTGCCCTGAAAGGTTGACACCAATATTGAAAACTAAAATTTTTTTACTTAAATTCGATACTCCCGAAAAACCTGAAGCCCAGTGATTGCTTTCGTCTCTTGTAAATTTATAGCGACTTGTAATATTGATATCCCCCAATTTCATACGGGGAAAAGACATATTTAAAGATGGCCATCTTTTCTTTAACTGTTCGGTAGTTAGATTTTCCCGGTAATCCATGACAATATTAGTTTTCGTATTTAGGATTTCACCACTCCAGTACACATTATAATTAATTTCTTTTTGCAAAATACGTTCGACCTCACCAGGCTCATAATCTTTCGCGAAATCATTATCGGATTCTATCTTAGTATCAACATTAACATTAATATTTCCAGGTAACTTAGAACGGCTGTCTGCCGAAACAGACCATCTTTCTTCTCCGCTCAATCTATCTTTAATATAATTACCGCCGATATCACCCTCACTATAAGGAAGCAAATTCCATCGTCCTTTATTAATCTCAAAACGAACACCAGTTCTTGTATAATAATTTAAATAACCAGTAATATCTGCGTGCGGACCGAGTGTTTGATACCATCCTATTCTTTTTATATAGTTACCGGCATAAGAAGAAGTCCCAAAATCGGGTCTCAACAATCCTGAAGATCTTTCTTTTTTTATAGACTGAAAATAAAAAGGGACAAAAAAAACAGGGATATCCTTAACCAGTAGAAAAACAGGTTCGGCTACAAGACTTTCGTCTATATTAATACGCATTTTCGGAGAATAAAACCAGTAATGAGGAGGGTCAAGCTCGCAAGTCGTATAATATCCATTTTTTATCTTTAAAACATTCCCGTCAAAATACCTTATCCTCTCCCCATAAAACCATCCGTCTTCCGCCTCGGTTTTTGCATAATAAGCATCTCCCATCTTCGAATCGACATCATAACTCATTGCTTTTGCTTTGATATCATTACCACCATCATTAAAAATGACATTTCCTCTGGCATCGAGGGTTTTCTTTTCCAGATTGTATAAAAGAGTATCAGCCGATATATTCAACTTACCGTAAGAAGCTTTACATTCTCCATATATTCTCACAATAGAGGAATCCACTTTAAAAAAAATCTTCTTCCCTGAATAATGTACAATTTGCGAAGGATCAGAATTATTAACAGAAAACAAAAAAATAAGAATAAAAGCACCCACGAAACTATTCAGACCATAAAAGCACCAGAGTAAAAAACCTCTAATCCTTTACGACTAATCTCTTTATCAACTCGCATCACTTTTTCTTCCGAGTATGATGGAGTAATGAGCTAAATAAGAATGAATAAATAGAGGTTAGCATAATCGATTTAGGCTTAGCTGGTGACTAAACAATTAGGATTTTATTTGGTTTTCTCAAGAGTCCCTACCCTTTTAAAAAGTTCAGGTAATCTTCGAGAATAAACGATACTACGTAACACGTCTAATCTTTTATCGGCAGGATATCCAAAAACAACTTCATCTTTTTTAATATTTCGCGTAACACCCGATTTAGCTGCGATTTTCGCGCCATCACCTATCTTTATATGATCGGAAATCCCCGCCTGACCAGCAACAATCACATCATCTCCAATCGTAGAACTTCCGGCAATTCCCACCTGAGCAAGAATGATTACATTTTTTCCTATCTTAACGTTATGAGCGACATGAACCGAATTATCTATTTTAGTACCTTCTCCGATAACTGTATCCCCTATTGTTCCCCTATCAATCATTGAAAGAGTTCCTATATCGACCCTATCCCCTATTATAACTTTACCTATATGGGGTATGGCTTCCAATTTTCCGTCAACAGGATGATATCCGAAACCATCAGAACCTATCACGACCCCAGGATAAATTATAACATCTCTTCCAATTTTAGTCCTATCCAGAATAACCGAATTAGGATAAATAATACTATTGTTTCCTATCTCTACTTCATTTCCGATATAAACAAAAGGAAAAATCTTAACATTATCACCGACAATACAGTTTTCCCCTATAAAAACATCTTTTCCTATTTTTATATTTTTCCCCGACTTAAATTCCCCCAAATTTCCTTCCTCATCCAAAAAACTCTCGGGAAATTTAACAGGTTCAGGATAAAAAAACTTCAATATCTTTATCATAGCAGCTTTTACATCATGAACCTTTATCCATGCCTTCGCGGAGCATTCATTGACACTCTCGGGAACAACAGCGGCAAGCTCTTTTAAATTAGATACCGCTCCTATTTGCTTTTTATCAAATAAAAAAATCAACGCTTCTTTTTTCGCGTCTTTTATATCGGAAATAGAGCGGACTTCAAAATCCGGATCTCCGTGTACCTCACTTTTTAAAAGCTCGGCAAGTTTTTTTATTTTCACCTGTATAAAATAGCTACCTCAGTTATTACTTCCTCTATTCTCTCGGTGAGATTGTCTTCAACGCCGACATTTACTTCTTTAGTCACAACAGCTTTTCCCTCTTTCTTATCTACGATAGAGTACTCGAAAAAGATATTTCCGGTTTCAACCCAAACTTTTCCGGTTACAACAAAATCTATATCCGCAGTATTGAGAAACTGAACAGCAAGACTGGGGGTTTCACTAACTTCTTCTTCGTCATCGATCGCAAGACTCTTCATCGTGCCGCTTAAATCCGCCGATTTAATTACTTCAAAAGAACCACCGAGGTCTCCAAACCCTATAGATATAAGCGTTTTTATTCGATTCCCAAGATTCATAGACTTGGAATCCGAATCTACATCTTTAAATTGAAAAACATAATATTCCACTTCTTTTCCCGTGACTCCCGGCATATGTTTCTTATTTAAAGTTTCGATTATTCTATTCGTAATATCATAAATATCGTCGGCATATATAACAACACCGGTAGACGCGTCCAAAATGTACGAATATTCATCTTCTTCAGCAATTTCGGAAACGACTGTATCTATTTCCGCGAGAAGCGGCTGCATTAATTCCTGGTTTAAGTTTTCGGCTTTACCGTTTTTTCCATAAATTCCGCTAACATAACTCTCAAGCTCGGCTTTCTTTTTCTGCAACTCTTCAATTTTACGTAATCTTGCTTCCTCGGTTAACATAAACGATTGTGATTGTAGATTTTTCTGAAGGTTCTCAAGTTCCTGTTGTCTACGGTTGATTTCATTCTTCCATTCCTTAACTTGATTATCAAACTCATTCCTAATTTCTTGTGCTCTACTATAACTTACCAGTATTTTTTGAGAATCGATATACCCTATCTTTTGCTGGGCAAAAACTGATAGCGCGAAAAACACAAACAGAAAATTAAAACTCTTTTTCATTTTTCCTCCCTTTTCCTGATATCAAAACACCTAAGCTTCCTATAAACTCATTATCGGAAAAACTTCCTGAATATCTTCTATTTTCAAAAACTAAAGAAATTGGCAGTCCGCTCATCTCAAAGGAGACACCTCCAAGAAATCTATTTGCTTCTACTTCAACTCCATTTCCCATAGAATACATCTTACCATACCCTAAACGCATGAATCCATAATCTAAACCTACTATTCCTTCTTTTCTATCGATAGAGAAAGATATTCTTTTATTTTCACTAAACGAATAATTAAAACCAAACCGAAGAGGAGAATCGAGCTCGAACTCTTCTTCCTCTCCTTTCACTTCCCATTTTTCTAATTTTTGGTAAGGACTATAATAACCTCCAAAACTTAAGGCCCCGAAATCACAATAAAAGCCCAGACCAACCGAATACCCTCTAAAATAGTTGGTGACTGTATCAGCAACATCATAATAATCCGAAGACATATTCACATAACGTAAATCTTCGACTTTTCCATTTAAAAGGTTAATATCCAAACCCCATGAAACAGGACCAAAGGATTTCTTAAGAAATCCGCCAAAATTGTAAATTCCGCCTGATCTAAGAAAATGGCTCGTATAAGTATAATCTCCGTATGAAGTGCTCGTGGAAGCTTTTATACGGGAATCATATAAAACATCAAATTTTCCTCCGACAGAAAAATCTAAAACTATAGGAAGATTAAAGTTAGCAGAAGAAATCCCTCCTTCTGTTTTCGTATAATCATCAGCAAAAATCCGAAAATTCACAAAAAGATGATCCTGTGTATCCGCAAGGGCGGGATTAACACTAACATTTCCCAACACAGCAGGAGATTCTGAAAAACCGTTTCCGCCAACCCATTCTCCGGGCAAACTGTCCGCCAAAGTGGGATTTAAAGAAAATAAAAGAAATATACTAAAATTTATTGTCATCATGGAAATTCTACCCAAATAAATCTCATTTTACAATTTTCAATATTCCCGATAGGGCTAACTCCGATTCCATCTACCTCATCTTTTGATTTAATTTGAATCCTAAAAATACTATCATTAGGAACGCTCCTAAAGAAAGCACCAAGATTAAATTTCATAGAATCATTTTCAAAGGAAGGATAGAAAATATTTGAATTTACAATAGCACTTACGCCGAAAGGTATTGTATCCACGCCCTCAAAAAACAATTCGGCTTTTGCTATTTTGTTTAATAGCGGAGGTAATGAATCCCGTGAAATAAAAAGATTGGTTCTAATACTCAAGCCTCTCCCAACTAAAAGAGAATCGGTAAAAATAGTGTCTTGAAATGGGTTCTTAACAATATAAGCATTCTCAGCGCAACTAACTAAAGAATCCATTAAAGTATCTTCCGTTTCTACCTTTAACTTCGTTTTTTCTGCCGCAAAAGAATAAAAACGATCAGAATGAACGGCTAAACCGTAATCCAAAAGTGCCTTGATTGTTGATCCATCCAGAGACAATGAATCCCCTAAAAGTATTAATGAATTTGTATCAGTATCAGGAGAATCGACGGGTACAGGGTACATTGCGGCAACTCTTATAGGATTCAATGTATCGATAAGGGAATCAATATCACTCCACAAATACACGGAATCTTCATACCATTCTTTTTTTAACTTGTATAGAGTCAACTCGCAAGTACAGGTATCCGATACAAAACGAAGGGAAAGGCTATTGAAACTTTCAGGAACAGTATCGAATTTCATTATCGAATAAGAATCAAAAATATCTTTTTTTCCACAAAACAGTGAATCCGAACTCCCGGTAGAAATAACACTTATCCTGGTATAACCCGAATCAATCCGTACAATTTTATCATACACAGGTAAAGGATCCACAACATATTCTTTATTGGGTTCACAGCCAACAAAAACCACAATAATTAGCACTAACACAAATACGGTTAATAAAATATTCTTTCTCAAAATGTCGAACCAATCTGGAAATGAGGTTTCCATCGTCTTTCTCCTTCAAATTCATTTAAGTTATATCCCATATCAATACCAAAAACACCCATCATCGGTATTTCAAATCTAAATCCAATTCCTACACCGTAATAAAGATCCATCATATTGGTTTCCTGTAAACTCGAAAAACAATTACCGGCATCAAGAAATATCATCCCGTATCCCTTATTAGCAAAATTTAATCTTAACTCAAGATTATTAAGAAACGCGAAATTACCTCCAACATATCTACTATCCAGATCCGGAACAATATCTTCATCATCATAGCCCCTGAGACCCCAGGATCCCACACCACCAAGCAAAAATCTCTCCAGCAAAGGAACTCTCTTTCCCGAAGGGGCATAAGCGTAACCTATTCTTGTCCTATTCATAATAACCATTTCTTCTGTGAAAACAGGATGAACCTTCCTGGTTTCAAAGGTTATTTTATGATACCTCTTGGTTCCGCCTAAAATACCGCCGGCGTACTTGGTACCCAAAGAATAATAGCTGCCTACGCTCGGAGCTATCTTAGAATCCCTGGAATCATAAACCAGGTTCCCATACAATGAACTCTCCCAGTTAACGCCGACATCATAATCCGCGTATTGACCTGAAGCTTCCACTTTTTCTTTTTCCAATCTATAAGTCAATGACGCGCTAAGATTCCTCTCCCTATTAAGAATTCTACCCGCGGAAACCGAACCGCCTACCTCTTTTACCATATAATAATCGGGATAATCCTCTCTTTCCCGGTAAGTATTGTACAAACTAAAACCGGTAGAAGTCGGAGTATCAAAAAGCCATGGCTGTTGCCAGGATATGGACATATTTTGCAGCGACCTGCCTGTAGAAGTAGAAGCGATAGTTTTTTCGAAAGAACAACTAATAGTTTGACCGGTACCAAATACATTAGGCATAGACAAATTAAATCCACCGGTAAGACCATAACCTCCGGAAAAAGCTATAGACGCACCAATTTGTGACGAAGATTGTTCCGTAACTTCGAGAATCAAATCTATAGAATCGGGAGAAGGAAATTCCATGTCTATCTTCATATCGGCAAAATAGCCAAGCCTAAATATGTTCCTGTAACTATGCATTACTCTGTCTCTTTGGAAAAGTTTTCCTGGGTAAACCACTGTATTTCGCCTTATCACTTTATCATATGTCTTCTCGTTACCTTTTATATTAACGAACCTCACATAAACAGGACTCCCTTTATCTACATATAAATCGATTTCCACTAACGAATCTTCCACGATACTATAGTCAGGTAAAATTGTCGGACTCAAATATCCAAACTCGGAATAAAACATAGAAAGATCTTCCATTGTTTTTTGTATCTTACTCTCATCGAACAATTCGCCTTTCTTCCATTTTAATTTACTCGAAATAAAACCAAGGTCTTCGGTACCCTCGAGATGAGTCTCTCCGAAATAATAAAGCCGCCCTTCATTTACTACATAATTTATAATAGCTTTATTATCCTGATAATCCACGTAAAAAGAATCTATTTCCGCGCTCAAATATCCATGTTTCCTATACAACGCTTCAATCTTTGGTATATCAGATTGCAATGAATCCAACTTCAAACCATTGTTCCTCCAAAAAAGATACCAGGTTTTAGTCTTATTCGCAAGAACTGTGGAAAGAGTATGATCCGAAAGGCCTTTATTATTAATAAAATTAATTTTATGCACCTTATACTGCGCTCCCTCGTTAATTTCAAAAACCACATTCACTCCGCCTTCTTCTTCCTCCTTAGAGATGGAAATCTCTGTTCCCGAAAAACCTTTTTCCTGGTATAAATCATATATTTTTTCTTTAATCCTGTGTAATCTATAATCGGAAAGCATAGCAGGCGGAGACAAATCAACTAACGAGGAAATATCTCCATCGCTCAATTTATTATTGCCCTCAAACTCCAGGGATTTTAGTCGGGGATTCTCTATTACTTCGATTATAATTCTTACCCCCCCTTTTTTGCGTCTGGCATTGAGTTCCACGTCAGAAAAAATACCGGTCATATAAAGACTTTTAACCGCTTTTATTCCTTGTTCCTTGGTCAATATTTCCCCCACCTTAAAGCCGGAAGAACGCACGACCAGAGAAGTATCGACTTCCTCGACTCCTATCACATCCACCTCTACAATTACTTCTCCGTAAGGGAAAGCAAATAAAAGAATTAATCCAAACATAACGCCCCAACAATAATGTGTTTTAGTATAAAGTCAAGGGTAATATAAAAAGACAAAGACAGGATTAATTTGATGTTCATAAAAACCCCAAATCGACTAATATGCCCCTTTACCGAAAAAAATCGTATGCGGTGTCTGACTTAATAGATGCGCGTCAAGGCATAAATTTCTATTCTCCGCGTAATATATGTCAAGAAAACAAGATTTCGCGAATGACAATCTTGCCCTGCCAAAAATCTGCCATACGCCGGTAACCCCCTGTTTCACTGAAAGTCTTTTCCGGTGCCACTCGGAATATTGTTTTACCTCATATTCCATGGGGGGCCTCGGACCAACCAGGGAAAGTTCTCCTTTAAGGACATTGAAACATTGAGGGAACTCGTCAATACTTGTTTTTCTTAATATCTTTCCCCATGAAGTTACTCTCGAATCATTTATCAATTTAAAATTAAGCCCTTTTTCACCATTTATGCATTTTTTTACGAATTCTTTATGCGGCTCTTCGTCAGATGACACTATCATAGAGCGAAATTTTAACATATCAAATGCCTTTCCGCCCTTTTTTATTCTTTTTTGTATGAATAATATCGGACCTTTAGAAGTCAATTTAATACCTATCGCGGCAGCAATCATAAAAGGAGAAAAAATTAAAATGGCAAAAATAGAACCGATAAAATCCATTATCTTTTTTACAAAAAGATAAATTTTAGAGCAACCACTCCACCTAAAATAAATAATAGGTATTCCTTCAAGATAAGCCCAATAATCAACTTCATCGATACCAAATAAAAGCGGCGCGAATAAAATTATCGGAGATTTCCTCTTAAAATAATATATATAATCGATTAATTCCTGCCAATTTTCAGTAAATGTAGAAAGCACAATAGGAAAACCCTTTTTTACATATTCTTCAATTTCTTTTTCTTTCTCAAATATACCTACTATCTTAACACCTGAAATAGTGTGATATTTCAACCAATCTTCGATACCCTCATAATTACCTTCAGGGGCAAAGATTGCAATTTCTCTTTTAGGTAACAACAAAGCACAAATCGGCAGTAAAACAATTCTCGAAAAATACGCAAAAAAAGAAAACACAAATAAAAGCATAAAAACGGAAAAAACATCCTGTGTATGCATTGAAGATGAAATCAATAACCAGATCAAATAAAAAATAAACACATACACAATTCCCTTAGTAGTTCTGTAAACATATCTGAAGCGGTTCAAAAAAACCAGATAGTTATATAAATCGAGGTAAGCAAATAAAGCAATAACAATAAAGGTGAAAACAAATATTTCCAAAGGCAGATTTATTATAAATCCGATTACTTCTTCCGGAAAAATTTGATATACTAAAATAACAGAAAACATAGAAAACAGTATATCAAAAAACAAAAGCAGAAACTGCTGTTTTTTCCAAATTATATTAACCTCCCTTTTTATTATTTTAATAATAGACGAATAAACCTCTATATAGTTCCATATAGACTTTGCTTCTTTATAAAACCCGATAACAATAGAGACTTGATTCCCTGCATAAACAATTGCAATATTTAACACTCTTTGTCCATACAGAGAAAAAACATAAAATTCAAACATCTAGTCTCATTACAATTTAATGTGTTTCTATCAGTATGGTAGAAAAAGGGAGAAAGATTTAAAAAGAAAGTAAAAAACCAAAGTAATAAAGAATGCATAGGAAAATTATAATAAAAAGGACCGACTTATACAGAACTTCATTTTTCTATCTATATAGATAAATACATTATGTTAAATTTAACAAAAAGACTTGAATAAATTAAGGAAAAACGTTATATTTCAAAATATATCTTGGTTAAGTGTTATATTTTCTGTAAAAGTAAAACGAGCTGGTTGAAAGGGCCAC
>CAZKVT010000028.1:0-20560 GCA_964556365.1 uncultured bacterium
CCAACGCAAGAATAAAAGCAAGTGATATAGCCAGCGCAATCTGTGATGCCTTTTTGTTCGAATTTATTGCTACAAAAACTCTCGCGACCCAATTAACAATCATAATTTAAAAAACCTTCGATATCAATTGTATGAATTTTTGTGAGCTTGTCAAGACATTTCCCACACGGAGACACAAAATCGTTAGAGGGTTAGAGCGTTAGAGTGTTAGAGAGTTAAAATTCCAAATACTTGGATGGGAGGAGTGGCTAACGCATCAACGCTTCTACGCATTTACGCACTAACAAGGTTTTACCTAAAACCCAAGACCTAACTTTGCTGTCAGCCGTAAGCAGTAAGCCGTCAGCTATGTTCTCTTTTCAAGGTCCGATCCCGTTGATAGAGGAATGAGATGAAGTATACTTGACAGGACATAAAGATCAAATAACTTAGGCATGGTAAAAAAATTAATAGATATAATCGTTAATATAAAAATATGAAAAAAGAAAGCCATCTCATCCAAATAATACCTAAATTAATAACGAAATTACAAAAAAATAAAACAAAGATTTACAGACGACCGAAACAGCTATCTTTAAATCCGATTGGATTAACCCGTAAAAAACAATTTAAAAATTTAATACTAAGACTAGCTTTATGTTTCAGCGTTTGAATCTTAAAGCCTTAAGGGGGAAAGAGTAATATATGAATAATTACATGATTAAATCATTTAACCGGAGCAGTAAATTTTTGATCAGAGGCCTTTACACGCTCCTTATATGGTGCTTTATCATCCTTTTAGCTTCTTGTAATCGGAAGGCTGGCATCTCTTCAGCAGAGCAATACAATCAAAGACTGAACCAGTTGAAGGAAACCTGGGGGTTTTCCATGGCCGACCCTCCTCCGGATTGGGGCCCAATCGTTTCTCCGGGAGGTAACTGCGTCTTTGGCTGGAGCAATGATAAAGAAGCTATTCTCATGTATATTTATCAATTCATGGACGCAAATTTCGTGTTGAAAGACATATCTCACGCCTTCGTAGTGAGTTCAGATGTACAGATGGAAAATTATACAACTTTTGCGACAAGCATTACTGGCTTTAACGGCAAACTCTTCTTAAAGTATGTGGTTATACCAACCCAAACCGGACAACACACATTTTCATTTTCGTACATGGAGAAAATTCCAAACCGGGAATTTTCTGAGAGATTAAATTATAGTGATATAGAACGCTTTACTTCTCAGTCGACCAGCCTGGAGGTCTTTAACCGCTTAATTCAATCTTTTAGTTTTACTACAAGTGATCTAATGATTCAGAATGGCTTGAGAGATGAAACAAGGCTGAAAAATAAACCGAAATAAGGGATAAATCAGGAATATATTACTAAACGCTGTAAACATTCTCATTATGCCAGGTTATAAATTTTTTTCTGTGAAAGTTAAAATAAATTTTCATTTGGAATCTTTTCACATTTCAAGGGCTGACCCTGTTGATACACTATCTCCAACAAGTATAAATGTCAGATCATCCTTTTGATAGCCAAGGGTTTCTAACATAAATGGCGTTTTTTTTAATTCGGAGTGCCAGGAAAAAACAAGCACCAATTCCTTTTCAGGATAACCTATAAAAACACAATTTTCTTTTTCAAGCGGATCATATCTAACATATTCCGGACAACCAGTTAAAAAAACTGCAAATAATAAAAACACTAAAAACTTTTTCATTATTGTTTCCAAATAAAAATAACCAATTACATAATCACCTGTGCCACTTTGATTATTTCGATTTTTGAATCCTTGATATATAAATCAACATATAATACCGGCCAGTAAAAATCTAAGCGAGAGGCATAAAAACTATTGTTTGAACGATAGTATCGATAGACTTTATAAACCTGACCGTTATCCTCTTTTTCCAATATTTCCGGTGCGATAAACATTTCATCTAAAACCGGAACACTGTCCCCAACATGTAGTTGTATAACATCATCCATTTTATAACCAAGGCTATCTAATTCATGAGGCATTTCTTCTAATTTAAAGTCATTTGAAAAAGTAAGTACTAAATTTATTTCAGGATAATCTATTAAAACAGATTCTTTTTCTCTAAGTGCAATATATGGATTACAACCAGATAAAGAAACTATCAACAATAAAATTATTAAAAACTTTTTCATCTTTAACCTCTTGTTTTTTAATTCAAAATTCAAAACTCAAAACTCATTGATATCATTTCCCTTCCTAACCCTCTAACGCTCTAACACTCTAACTTAAAAAATCTTTTGATTTTTTAAAGTTTTGTTATAAATTCTGCGATTATTTTAAAATCGCCTTCACTCTCAGGTGTAATAATTATAGGTTCTTTAATCAAGTAGATTCTTCTATTATTTTTTTCTCTTCTTCTGTAATACCGTATAATTTATAAACTATTTCATCAATCTCTTTATCCGTTTTCTTAATCTGTCTCTGAATTTGTTCTTTTTCGTTACCTTGAGCTGTATGGATTTTTTTATTTAAATCCAACATTTCATTAACCAAAGCAATAGCAGTATCATTAAACTGGTTCTCACTATGTTTATTTAAATCAATTGTCGGAAATGGAATTCTATCAGTTACATAATTATCAAAATGCATTGTTCTAATAGCTTTACCAAAAATAAATCTATATACATACCAAGATAACAACTTAGAATTAAGCACAGATATTATAAATTCTGATGAAAGATTACTTTTATTTTGGAGCTGATTTACTGTATCCAATATAATATATGTCGAAGTATCTATATTTTTCGGTAGAGTTGCTATTATTTTTATGTGACCTATAGGCTGCTTAATATGGGCTACAATATTTTGAACTAAAATTGCCTTTCCTTTAATATATGCCTTTTCATCTTGTATTATATCTTTAGAAACAAAACCCTTCTCTTCTTGATAAATAAAATATCTTCCGATCTGTTTACCACCTAAGACCTTAAAATCAGAAGGATATTCTGTAACGTTTTTCTGATACATTGCCCCACGTTGATTTACGATAAAATTATTTAAAAAAGTACCAACATTTCTTATTTTTTGACCAAGACAAAGCTCTACTGGTGAAATATCATTCAAAAATAAACCAAACTCACCAAATGTCTTTTTGTTAATTTCGCCTAAATACTCAATGTTTTTCTCATTCCTAAAACAAGACCTATAATTCCTGCTCTTCTTATTTTTCCTAAATGTATATATGATTTGCTCAAGTCTTACTTCTTTCCAAACCCTTTCGCAATCCACAATCTCTATAAGCCCATCGTAAAGCTTTTCTCTTATATACTTCCAGTTGGATGAATATGTAAATGGTTTAGGTATAATAAAACCGTTTATTCCACCATCCTTAAGAATCCTTGTAGAGAGACCCATAAATAAACAAGCTGTATCTGTATTATGCAAATTAAAACTAGACTCAAAATATGCTTTTTCCATACTTGAAATTTCTGCACCATATGGCGGATTACCTATAACAACATCAAAACCACCTTCGTCGATCATGATCTTCTGAAATACATCTTCCCAATTAAAGGATTTTACTATATACCAATTATCGCCAAAGTAATTTTTTAATTCTAATACATCACCCGAAATCAAAGAATTACCACAACGAATATTTCTATCCAATATTGGTAAAATGGAACGTCCATGAATAAGACCATATTCATCTTCAAGCATTTTCAACATTAATGATAACTTTGTAACCTCAACAGCCTGTTCATCTAAATCCACACCAAATATATGTCTCCGTAAAATTTCCCCCTTGTCTTCAATTGTCAAATGTGTCTCTGTTTCCTCATAGTCGAATTCTAATTTACTCATTTTATTTTTTGACTTCTTTTTACCTTTTTTCTGACTTCTATAATATTTCAACATCTCCTCATAAGCTCTTATAAGGAAACTTCCTGAACCACAAGCAGGGTCTAATATTCTCAACTTCTTTATTTTCCTATCTGATAATTCCTGTATTAATTTTCCAACGGTATTTTTTACTATATAATCAACTATATATTCAGGAGTATAATATACTCCTCCAGCCTTCCGGACCTCCGGCTTCAATTCATATTTTACTTGATGGTCAGTCAATCTAACTGTATATCCTAGATACTGTTCATATATATTTCCTAAAACCTCTAGAGGAATGACATCAAACTGATAAGGATTATATGTTTCCAAAATTATCTCTCGCATCACCGTGAAATCAACAGCCAAATCACTTTCCCATTCCTTTGGACTAAATAAATCACTATCAAATATTATATTATAATGCTTGAATTCCTCTCTAAGGAAAATAATTGTATTTGTTCCTACGGACTCAGTTCTTTCTTCAAATATTTCTTTCAATTTTGGACGGTATGTAAGATCCCGGTCTTCACAAGAACGCATAAATATAATACGATCAAGAAGCCTTTGGGTTATTTCTTTCAGAAAATGCGCATCTTTCTCTCTATCACCCGAATTAAAGAGATCATGATTATTTTTAAAAATATTTTTTGCTAAAGAGACCCGCCATCTTTTAAGATCATCAAGAATCGCTTTATCGACCGGGAGTCTATTCTTTGGTTTTACAAGAAGTAATTTGTCAAGTTCTCCTTTAATTACTGAATCTTTAGACAATAACCATATTTTGTCAAACTGTTCAAGATATTCTTCCCAAGATAAATCAATATTCAACCCTTTAAGAAAATTTCTTGCATCCGGTTTAACTGTAACATCAAACAGTTTAATCCCTTCAAAATCAGTCAAAAGAACAAAGGGAACTCCTTTCTTATTATATCCATATCGAATTGCTTGATCAATGTGCTTATTAAGATCAGCCCTAATTGGCTTTGCCTCAACATACATTTTAGTAACACCTTCAACCTTGAGGCCATAATCCACCCTACCTTTTGAAACTTTCTCTTCCGGGCTTACCTCATCATGATTTCTAACATCCCAACCTAATACATCCTCTAATAGCGGTTGAATAAATGAGATTTTTGTAGACTCTTCGTTATAGTCTTGTGCTCGTCCCGACTCTAATTCACCTCTGAATTTCTCAATTAACTTAGATAAATTTTCTTTCGCTTTTTCTTTAGTCAATTCCACTTTAATATTCCATCTTAATGAATTTTAAATAACCTCAACAATTAGTCAAGGGATAATTTTAGTATTTCTTGCATCCAAAGTTGACATTTTCAAAGCTCTTTTGCCGAAGACAAATTTACAGATATTGAATATCCAACCTGCATTTCAAACTTAATTTATTTCATTAATTTTCTTCAATAAACCTTAATGCTTTATCGTAAAATTTCTCCCAACTATTAGCTTTTATTGGTTTCAATATAATTCCATAACTTTTAAATAATCCCAATTTTGATTTTTGGTCCATTATACCAGATTTGTACATTTCAAGTTCTTTCTTACACCTTTCTAGCTCGGATTGCCCCTTTTTATTTCTGGGCACTGTATATTCTTTATAAATGTAATAAATATCATTTGTTATCGCTGATTTCTCTATTTTTTTCCTTACTAAACCATTTTTCAATCTAGCCCAATAATTCAATATCCACCACAGATGTATTTCGGTAAAATAAAATTCAAAGCCAAGGATATAAACGTCTTTTTTAAAAAAATGATCAACCCAAAGATCATTAAGATTACTCACTTTGTTTTTTAATAATGAATTAACTCCATTAGTGAGCCTACTTTTAAGGGAGGTAAATTCTTCATGCTCATAACTAACACCATCAAAAAAATAATTTCTAATTCTTTGCAAATATCCAGAATATTGTTCATTACCTAATAATATTGAATCTAATTTGTCCTCTTCTCCATGGATATGCCATATTCTAAAAGTACTATTATCAATGTAAAATTCTTTATGTCTTAACAAACTATATTTACTTTCATCGGTTTCGAAATGTTTTATACCTTTTTTTACATCAAATACTTGGGATTTTTCTAAATTATAATCATAATTTGTAGTGATTATATCAGAAACACCTAAATCAAAAATTTTGCCATGATACTTGTTATACCTTAGTTTAGAAAGCAACTCTTTAACTTTTTCTTTAAGGGACTGTTCAGTTATAGCTTTATTTGCTTTCCCATATAACAAAAGCTCTTCGTATAAAAGAGGAAAAGGTTTTGTCCCTACTTTTATTACATTTCCCCCTCCAACAAACTTAATTAAGTCTTTCATTAAGTCTTTCCAAGAATAGTTTTTTGACAGTAAGTTTATACCATTGCCTAGAAATACAACTTTGTCACAATTATTTTCCATCAGCGCTTTTGTTTTTCCTTCTTCTTTTTTCTCCATATACCTTTTTTACCTACAGAACCCCGAAGTCACAAATTCAAACTCAATTTTCAAGATTTGACAAAAGAATCTCTTATATTAAGAAGTCCTATTCCTTTCCTTATAAAATATCATTTGTATTCTACGCTGAAATCCAAAGGATTCCAATCTCCCTCTGGAATATTTAATTTATCGCTAAAGAATAAAATTTCATTACCTTTTTTAGACTTATGTGCTGTATGATTGAAAGAATATTCTTTTTTTCTAAAACCATAATATAATCTCTCAATTTCTGGCACATTATCATACGAAACGATCCAATAAGATTCTTTAATATTTCTGATTTTAGAACTCACCAGTTTATGATCCTTCTCTTTATAATAATGCATATAAAGAGAACTTCCTTTTACATAGTAAGGTGGATCAAAGTAAAAAAACGTATTCTCAGAATTATTTCCTCTTTTAATTTCACTAACAAGCTTTAACGCATCCTTATTATATAACCGAATATCCTTACTTTTTTCTGAAATCCTAAATATTCGGGAAACTAGCTCTTTTTTATTAAAGCGACAATCCATTTTAAATTTACCTTTCTGTTCCAAACCCCCTATAACTCCTCCACTCATTATACCAGAAAAATTAGTACGATTTAAAAACAAGGTTGAAAATCCTAGTTTTAATAAATTTGATTTATTTTTATTTTTTTGAACTTCTCTTTGTTTTTTCCAGTTTCCAATGCAAACATTAGTATTTTCAACAAGTTTACTTAATTCATTCGGATAATTTAGAACTGAATACCAAAACGCATAGATTGACCTATCTTTATCGTTTATCGTGATTTTTTTTATAATCCCTTCGAAAAGTAAAAATAAAGCAACCGATGCTCCACCAGCATACGGTTCAATGTAATGCCCCGTAATTTCATTTTCTATACAAATTTTAGCTATGAACTTCGACAGTCTATTCTTACCTCCGGGATATCTTAAAGGAGAATAAAACATATTATGAGCTTTTCTTAGATAACTTCTTATTAAAAAGATATTCCCACAGAATCTCAAAAAATTCTTCGAGATTGTCCCATTTTAACTTCAAATCACTTGATGTTGGTTGAGCTTTATAAGAATGAACATAATCATGAAAATATCTTATTGATAAAAGATTATTTTTATCAGTTGCCACTTTTCTAATATTTTTTAACTGCTTTGGCGTAGCGATTCCTTTAGATTCTAGAAGTTCGGTGGCTTTTGTGATTTTCCCAGAAAGTTTTGTATCTGGTTTTGGATTTTCTCCTTCTCTTTCTAAAAAGAAATCAATACTTATTTCTAAAAAGACTCTAAATAAGACACCAACTGCATTAGGAACAGCGTTCTTGGAATCATCAATAATCAAATCTTCCCTTAATTCTTTGTAAATATTATTAATTTTTGTTTCCGTTATTTGCAAAATACAGGTCCGTGGAATTAAATATTTTCTTGTTGAAGATTTCGGGAAACTTTTTTTTGTGCCAGTTCTAATTGTAGTTATTTTTTCTCCCCAAAGGGTTTCCTGCGAACTCCTTTTTATTTCCTCTTTCGCCTTTTTAATATCTTCTTTCTTAATAGATTTTAAATACGCTTCTATTTGTTCGGATTTATTTAACGAACGTGAATCTAATTTATAGCCATTAAAATTTTTCTTTTTCAAGACATTTAGGATAATAACTTTTAATTTGCCTTCAAAATCCTTGTCTTCGACTGTTAAATTACCCTTATCATCTAATTTAAAACCAAAAACATTACATGCCTGACGACTTGTTAGCAAACGGTAAAAAGTAGTTACATATCCCTTACCGAGCACACTTTCTATAATTTCCTCCGGAAGGTCAAGTTCTCTAACAATTTTGTTAATTCCTATTTTCAGGAGATCATTCTTCTTTGCTCTTCCTCTCCTTTCCCTATGATGAGCTCTTTCTGCATCTCCCCAACCTACCTCGTTATTACCTTTTTCATGTTTCCTATCAATATATCGCAAACCTTGTTCTAAGTTTTCGGTAACCAAACATTCTAATCTGTAAGTCTCATCAATAGAGATCTTTGAGTTTAAATCTCTAAAAAACTTCTTTATTTTTGAATCTGTTGTTAAGTTTGGATTATTAAGTAATTTATAAACTGTCAGCCGTCTATTACCCTCTAAAACTATAAACTTTTCACCGTTATCGAATACTACTATTTTTTCCAATTGGGGTAAATCAAAATCATTAATGACTTCTCTAGCAAATATTTGTATTTTGTAACTTTTCTCAATTGAAAGGAAATACTCAATCAATTCCATTTCCGTTTTATTAAAGTACTCATCAGGGAATCGTGCATTCTCATCCCATAAAGACAAATCTTTAATTGCTATTTTCTGTTCTCTAAATTGATTGTTCATAAAATTTTCACTATAATTATAGATGCTTCTACAGTTATTGTCAAGGAAAGTCGAATGTTTTTCAACCACAGCGACGGACAACCTTAAGCTTTCACCTTACATAAGAATTGTAAGAATTTCGAGCATATAGTCAAGGGGATAATTGTAGTATTTTTTGAATACCACCATTGACATTTAGTCTTTTTTTATATACTATATAATATAAGGAAGGAGGCAAAATGACTTATATGACTAACAATCTACTAAATATACGTGTAGAACTTCTAAATGATATTAAATCAACTAAAGACGCATCCATACCAGCTAAAATAATATGGCAAAATAAATCTTCAGACAATATTACGGTGAAACCTCGTAAAAAAGGAGTTTTCCATTTTAAAAAAAATGATCAAGAAATAAAATTTGGGGAATTAGAGAACGAACATAATGTAGAATTTAAAATAAAAGCAAATGAAACAATAGAACAAAAAGCTATAGTAAAAGTTCTAAAAACGTCAAGAAAACATCTAAATAAAGTTAATAGTATAGAACTTAAATTAAGCCTTCCTTATTCAATCAGAATTGAAAAATCTGAAGAATCGGTTGTTGTTAGAGTTAACAGAATTTTAAAACGTACAAAATCTTAACATATCAACAGGGTCAGACCTTCTTTGAAAAGTGTCAAGGGGTGGGGCAACTTAGCTACCAGGTACCGGGTCCTGGGTTCCAGTTAAAACAAAAAGAACTTGCGTTCATCCTCGTACTATTTTCGTCTTGACAAACTCCTACAAACATCTACAATAAAGAAAGATTTTTTATTTTTAAATTAAAAAGGTAGGGATAATGGAAAAAGATAAAAAGATTCCGGTGTGTTTAACAGGTAATGGCGGACAGTCCTATCATGATATGCAGCCTAAAGACGCTGAAAATTTGGAAAAGATTTTAGATGAAGGCACAAATAATAAAACTTTCAAATTTATTGACGGAAAAACCAAAAACAAAGTTATTGTAGTTCTGGATAAACTCTTTGTAATGGAAATCGAAAGTAAGAAGGGATAATTCTTACCTGTATCAACAGGGTCAGCCCTTCTTTGAAAAGTGTCAAGGGGTGGGGCAACTTAGCTACCAGGTATCGGGTCTCAGGTTCCAGTAAAAAGAAACTACTATTACTACAGACTCTACATGTGGGAAAATAAGTCTTAGGTCCTGGGTTTTAGGTTAAACAATAAAGAAATTTGAAACAATTTCCCCCCATATTCGTCTAACTTATAACCAAACGGAGGTTAAAAATGAAATTAACAAACAAAAGATTCGGACAATATAAAGCAGAATACAAAATAGCAAACGAGTTAAAGTAACAAGAGGAAGTTTAAGGAGAATAAAAAAGGCGGGTATTCCCCGCCTTTTTCGTTTACACTTTGCCGACTAAGTTCTTACGTCATTTTTTTTCGACTCATGACACAAGACTCGTAACTCATGACTGTTGAATTTACTAAAGAGGAAATTCAACATTGACATTCACTCCTCTTTTTGATACTATCCTTAAGGAGGTTAAATAATGAAAAAAACAGCAAAAATATCGCTTTACTTTATTATTGTCGGGGGCTTTCTTTTACTCGGCGGAATTGCATTTCAGATGTTAATAGGAATTTCGACGATGCTTATCTCTGACTCTACCATGGAACAATTTGGCTACGCCTTAATGTCCCGTGGTTCTATTATACTTATCATTGCGTATTCAATAATTTTTATTTCAGGATTGGTCTTCTGGCGAACAGGGCCATACAAATTTAAAGAGCACAGATGGTTCTTAGTATGTTTTCTATTATTCTACGGTTGGCTACCAATTGATATATATACAATGTTTCTTGATATTAAGTTTGCAATCTTATTTAATCCTGATATTCCTATTACAAGCGAATTAAAAAATTTATTCCTTTCACGGCAAACTACGCTTGGACCGATACCATTAATTATGCTCATTGGATATCTTACATGTATTGGATTTGCAATTTTTAAGCCTCAATTGAAAAGACGAAAATCAAAATAGAGGGATCAGGTCCTTTAACTAGGTCTTGTATAAACGGGGTCAGACCTTGAAATGTGAAAAGAAGGATATCGTCACTTGTCGTTAGCCCCTGGTCACTGGTCAAAAAAACAATAACAAAAAAATCCTGTAAATCAGTGCCCTATTCTGTTTTTAAATTTTCAATTTGCAATTTACAACTTGCAATTTACAATTAGATACTAAGAAGTATCTTAGTGTCTTCGTAGCATTAAAATTCCTTGACATTTTACCGGAAATATCTACAATTAAAAAAATGAAAATGGATATATCCAACCGTTAACGATCACTTAAATGGAGGAAATATGAATAAAACAGTTTCAAGATTATTATTGTTAACCATATTAATTATAACATCTTTCCTGGGATGTTCGCATCTACCCATACCAGGATTCGAAAACTTTTTGTCGGTTAAAGAAAGAGCCCTGCAAACAGGAATAGACGATGCTAAAACCGATATACCTTTCCTGGATAATTTCAATCCTAATAATTTGGCTTACATGACGGTGCTTTCCAGAACATCGTCAGGCTCTTACTTACTACAACCAGGACTTTTTGAAATGCACTGCGAAAGCTACTGTCTTAAACCCGGAACATATGGACCCACAGAAGGAGATGGCTATATTTATGCCCCCTTAAAAGGACCCCGGGCAGAGGTCATAAAAAAAATACTAAGACAGAGTGTCAATCACCCCGATATCGAGCAAAGAGACAAACAACTTTTAATATGGGCTATTATAGCCCGTTCAAAAGTAGAAGATATTTCTCCGAATGCTCGCATGGCCGCTATAAAAATGTTGACTCCGAAAGAAATTATAGAAATAAACGGGGGTGCTATTAGTCTTATACCGGATGATTTATTTGAAAAGTTCTTGTCCGGACTTCCCGAACCGCTGCAGTCACTTATTGAAACGGAATCAAAAATAAGAGGGCTTATCAGCAAGAGTGATGCAACTTATGAAGAAATCGAGAAAGTAGCCGTACTTTTTGGAGAACCGGGTGATAGCGAATCTAAACGGAATATTCCGGAAGGACGCTGGTCTCTGCATCCTGAAGGATATTTCGTCCGGTTTTTCCCTTCAGGATACACAAGAACTTTGCTCCAAATTTACGTCCCGGAGAGATTCGAAATCGAGAAAGATAAATATAATCGTATAATCAGAATAGAAGACACATGGGGCAATACAATAGAAACCGAATATAAAGATTCAATCATTAGAAATTACACACCAAATGAAAACAAACTAAATATATATGCCTTTAAAACAATCAGATTCAGTAGAATAAGAGATGGCTTCTTCAATTATATGGACTTTTCCGATCTGGAATATACCAACACCGGTTGGACACTACAAGGTAACCCATCCGGCCAACCGAACACGGAAACAAGCGTAACACAAGAGCAGGAACTCAAAGAAAGATTAAAATGGTCGATTGAACATAAAAAACAAATAGAAAAACTCGATAAACAATTTAAAGGTAAAGCCCCTATACCGGAACTTCTTAATCTTGCGATGTATTATCAGGCAATAAATGAATCTATTAAAGGACATGAGCTGACAGGAAAAAACCCCTGGGCTCTCGAAACCTGTTTATTGATTCAAAGAGCATGGCAATCACTCCTGTGTAAATCAGAGACAGGAATAATTAGAGAAAATTATGTCTTAGATGGACTTTACGCGGAACTTTCCGGTATGTCCGGAAATACGAGTTCTGTTAGCGTAGAATCCGAACCCGCCGCAAAAAGCGGTACTGATTCGGACAAGAAAAAAAGGAAGAAAAAAAGTAAAGACGGAAAAGACGATAAAGACGGATCCGATTCACCTGGTTCGGCTCCTGCAATTAGCGGAAAACAGCTGAATGGTAATTCCAATAAACCCGTGCTTTGTTCCGACCTTGAAGATGCCATTGGGAAACTGGAGCGAGAAATAAAAAGGCAGGAATTGTGGATTCAAGTTGTAGAAGATCACCCTGAAGCTATCGGACTCTGCGAAAACGGAGCGGATTGGCGAAACTTTATAGATGCTCTATTTAATCTTATTGCATCGCAAAAAGGTCTGGGACCAGTTAATAGCACACCTTTTACCTTTATAACAAAACCATCCGGTGAAATCGTGTTTATTACACCTCCCGACGGAAACGGAAACAGATATGAACTTACATTGATGGATAAAAACGGAAATGAAATACCCACCAATATAGATCTGGCAAAGAGATTCCTTCGGGATTCTTATGGAAATCCGTATTTAGGTGATATTATGTTTGACATATTTTACAACTATCATGAAAAGTCTCATCTCGAAGACTACAAGGCAGGCAAAAATAAAGATACTCCTTCTGCCGCTGCAGCGGCAGAAATTAAGGCTTTTAAGAAAGCTATAGAAGCAAAAAAGAAAGCTTTAAAAGACATGAAAGAAAGGCTTAAAAACAAAGACTGCATAAAATAATTAACATCAAAAACCACGTATTAACTGAGTACTAACAGGGATCAACCTGATAACCAATCATGTGGGGTCATGTATCTGGGGTCAAATCTCTGTGTATCTGGGGTCAATGTATCTGGGGTCAAATCTAGACATTGGACAATGTATCTGGGGTCAAATCTAGACATTGGACAATGTTAAATAACTTAGTCACCAGTCATCAGTCGCTAGTCACAAGTCGATAAATAGGATTTAGGATATAGGATTTAGCAATACAGATCCTTCGGATCAGTTGAGTGGTTGAGTACATGTCGCATTTAATATAAAAAGTATAGATAGTATTAACAATTTTCTCAACTAATTACCTTCCCATTCTTCGATTAATGGATGTGGATAAGTATAAGGTTCATAATCGGGCTTTTCTACATTATTATAATAATCTCTGTTTTCTTGAATATGAATACCGCAATTATTATGCACGTATAATTGGTATAATTGGGGTCAAATCTCAACACTTGACAATTTTTTCAGAAGTTAGAAGTTGGAAGTTAGTAGTTAGAATAAAAAACAAAAAAATAATCCTGTAAATCTGCGTCCATCTGCGTCCGATAACTAGTGTTTCGTGTTTAAAGTTTCGTGTAAAAAAACAGACTAACTATCCAACCATCCCACAATCACATCCTTGACAAACTCCCAAAAATTCCTACAATTTAAATTATGATGAAGAGAGTTAAAAAAGTTTTTTACTTAATAATCTTTACCGTTTTGTTCATGCTTCCCGTAACTTTGCCTGCCGAGACAGCAAAAATTAAAATCGATTGTGAAAGGATAATAGACGAAATCGATCCGAAAATCTATGGAGTATTCATGGAACCCATAGAATTTGACCCGGAGAGATTCGGAATGGATGATAAATCTGTACACAATACCATGTACGGTATTCTGTATGATCCTACCTCTCCCCTCGCCGATGAAAACGGATTTAAAACTAATTTTATCGAGGCTGTAAAGGAACTAAAAATAACCAATATGCGCTGGCCGGGGGGGAATTATACTGCAGGATATAACTGGCAGGATGGTATCGGTCCGAAAGATGAACGCCCGGTTCGCAAAGACATGGCATGGGGGGCGATCGATAATAATCACGTTGGTACAGACGAATGGGTTAAATTAAATAAGTCTATGGGAACTGAAAATATTTTATGTATAAATCTTGGAACCGGTACTATAAATGACGCCCGATACTGGGTTGAATATTGCAACTCGGAGGCAGGAAGTTACTATGCAGATTTACGCGCAAAATACGGGAACGAAAAACCTTATAATATAAGATACTGGTGTCTGGGAAACGAAGTTGACGGAGAACCCTGGATAATTGGATATAAGAATGCCGAAGATTATTGTAAAATTGCAAAAGAAGCTGCCAAGGCAATGAGACAAACGGATAAAACAATAAAGTTTATAGCTTGTGGCTCGTCATACTACGAACCTTCGGGAAAATGGGTGGATTGGAACCGGAAAATAATAACTGAATTAAGAGACGTTGCCGATTATATTTCCATACACCGTTACTGGGAATACACTGAGGATTACAACTTGTATATGGGACATTGGGCAATGGATATCGAAGAAAAAATTAATACAACTGCCGCACAGATTGAAATTATTAAAACAAAATATAAGCCGGAGAAACAAATATACATATCGTTTGATGAGTGGGCTCCTTTCGGCAGGGATATCTTATCTGTTTTAGCAGTGGCTCAGTTTTTCAACTCCTTTATACGTCATGCCGATGTTGTTAAAATGGCAAACTACACGCTTCTAACATTCCTTTTGGCAAATGACAAGGATAAAGGAACATATAAAACACCCCTTTTCCATACATTCAAATTATTTTCTAATAACTGTCTGGGCACTTCCGTCGATGTATACCTAGACTGTGAAACATTCGATGCGGGCGATTATAAAGATATACCTTATCTCGATGTTACATCAGTGTACTCTAAAGAAACAAATACACTTTTTATAAATGTGGTGAACCGTCATAAAGATGACGCCATCCACACCGAGATTATAAATAACTCCAGGCCATTCACCGGAAAAGCATCGATAAGAGAGGTAAACAGCAAAGATATCCACGCCCCATTCACCTATGATAAACGACAAAGTTACATCCCCGTAAATAAAGAACTGGAAGTTGCAGGGAATAAGTTTTCCTATTCTTTCCCGGCACACTCATTCACGCAAATTAAGTTAAAGATAAAGAAATAAAAAACAATATCAACGGGGCTAAATATGCTAACCGCCAAAGCGGTTAGCATATCAGTAAATCAGTGAATTAGTTAATTAGTATATGATTGGTTCGTTAGATCGTGGGTCCGTTGGATCGGGATTTTCAAACTACCTAACGTCCTAACAATCTAACGATTAAATTCCTTGACATCCCTTCTTTTCTTATTATATATCAACATTACATATAAACTATAACAACCGGAATAATAGGAGGAGAAAATGAGTAATTGTGATTTTTGCGATGCACCACTAAATAATGACGGAAAAATATTTACACACGCGGAAATGCTAAATATAATGTCTCCATTTCCAACAATGGGCGACTTTACTAAACATTACGGATTTCCAAATATGATCCTGACAAAATTGTATATAAAATTCAATCAGAAAAACGCAGATTCTATAACTTTATGCCCCGACTGTTCGGGAAAATTGTCAAATTAAAAAAATAGTCAAATAGTTAGAATAAAAAAGGTGTGGGGAGGACGATTTAACCATTCAACAATTTGACTATTTGACTTGTTTTTTGGCTTCTGTCTTCTCTTCAAAATCCTGCTTGACAGGAAAGACAAATGTTATAACTTAGACACTTGGACATAACAAATTAAGGAGGTAAAACCATGGGATTTTTCAGTGGATTGTTCGGAAAAGAAAAGAATACTCAAAATAGTAACGTACAAAGTACGCATAAAAGAATTCAAGAACTCATTTCGGAAAAAGGCCTGCGCCCTTTGGGAAATAAGAAGCGGCTCACACAGACGGACGACGAGTATAATGTCAGGTTATTTCTTTTTGCTGATAAAAATGACTCAGAAACATATTACAAGGAATTCATTAATTATGCAGAAAAGAATCCTCCACCATTCTGTATCGAAATCATGCATGTAAGGATTCACACAATATATAAAGAACCTTTCGGATTAATTTTTCCGTATGAGCGCACGGATACACGACCTGAATATGCGACGTGGTTTCGTGAAGCAAACCTCACATGCAATGAGGTACTGCGCAATTTTCAAGCGGCAGACCATAGCTATGGAATGCTCAATCAATACATAAAGGAATCTTTTGACTGGACTATACTCGTGCCGGAGGATTTTGATCCCAATTCTGAGAAATTCAAAGATATCTTCAGCGACCCGGAAAACGGGGGCTATGATTTTGATTTCTCATCGGAGAAAAAAAACTGACAAAGATGGAGGATTGAAGTCTACGAAAAAGAAAGATTTTCCATGGAACAGAGGGGTCAGGTCTTGTTATTTGAATACGTATATTCAAATAATCTAAGTCAAACCGTTATATTAAGATTTTGGATTTGGGAGTTGGGATTTAGCAATACAGATCCTTCGGATCAAGAATCAGTGAATTCGTAAATTAGTAAAGATAATTGGGGTCAAATCTCAACATTTGACAATATTTTTTTAGTTGGATCGTTGGTTCGTTGGTTCGTTGGTTCGGAAATTTTAAAACGACCTAACGACCTAACCACCTAACGTCCTAACCTTTAAAAACCATTGACATTTAATTCTTTTTTTCATATTATCTATACAATCAAGGGGGTATAAAAATGAGGAGGAAGGTTTCTTCTATAATATCTCTTCTGGTCAGCATTGGTACAATACTATACTTAAACAATTGTTCATGTATCTTTGGTCTAGCTAGTGCAGTAAGCACGCAGGAAGAGCCGCAAAGTACCTTTATCATCCAATCACTAAAAACCGAAAATATCGAATCGGGAACTCAGGCAATTATTAATTTGAAGGATGGGACTACAGTAAAAGGAAACTACCTTGGGATTGACAGTATTCCAAACGAAAATTTCGATGAGGAGTACGCGGAACTCCAAAAACAAATACCTGAAGGAAGTTTCCTTCCTTCAAAAGGTGATACTATAACAGTAATATCGGAATTTGTAGATCAAAATCCTGTGAAATTCTTGAGTTTTGGATATGGCAACATACTTCTAGGCGGAATTGATTATGATTACATGCTGAGAGTAAGATTGAAAAGCATCGAAAAGATCGTAGATAAACATGGAAGAGAAACTGAAGGCGCAGAAATACAAAAACTAATATCCGAAGGTAAGTTTCCACCTTTTCTTTTATCGGAAATTATCATTGAGGAATATATTCCGAATGAAGATGGATTGCGGAAATTTAACAAAAGAAAAAGATTTATTAATATAAATGACTTAGAAGACGGACAGAGAGGGCCGTCAAAAAGCGGCATTATCCAATCACTAAAAAACGAAAATGTCGAATCAGGAACCCAGGTAATTATTAATTTGAAGGATGGAACTACAGTAAACGGAAAGTACATTGGGACTAACACTATTCTAATCGAAAATTTCGATGAAGAGTACGCAGAACTCCAAAAACAAATGCCGGAGGGAAGTTTCCTTCCTTCAAAAGGTGATACTATAACAGTAATATCGGAAATTGTATATCAAAATCCATTGAAATTCTTGGGTTTTGGTTATGACAATATACTACTAAGCAAAATTCACGATGATGACATTGTGAATTTAAAATTAGAAAAATTTGAAAAAATCATAGACAAACACGGAAAGGAAACCGAAAGGGAAGAAATACAAAAGCTAATATCCGAAGGTAAGCTTTCACCTTTGCTTTTATCAAGAATTGCTGTAGAGGAATATAAATTGAAGAAAAGGAAAGTTAGCACAATTGGCAAAAAGTTTATCGATATAAATGATATCGATCAGATACAAATAAAGCCTGGAAAACATAGTATTTTAAATTCTTGCTTAGGTGGTTGCGCCATAGATGCAGGTATCATATTCCTTCTTATGTTTATGTAAGCTTATGGTTCGTCAGTTGGCGTATCAACAGTATCAGAACTTCTTTGAAAAGGAGGATATTGTCACTTGTCGTTAGCCTCTGGTCACTGGTCAGAAAAACAAACGAAAATCCTGCATAAAGCAGAGGGGGCAGGTCTTGCTTTTTGAATACTTAGATTCTTTAAATCTAAGTTAAATGGGTAATTCGAACCCCTAAACTAATCTATCAACCAAAGAAACAATGAGAAATTAATCAATAACCGCCTCGGCAGTTCCCGGGTGTGACCCTGTAATTCAATAAATTTGATTTAATCTACTCAACTATTAATTGGAAAACCTCGGGTGAACCAGCATCATCATAATCGTCATGGAGTAAAACAAAATATTCCTTATCTCCTTCGACCTCGAAATCCGCAGGCAATCTCTTCCATGCACTTGCCTCCCTCAGCGCGTTCGGATTATTTTCGTCTAAAACCATCAACTTGATCTCCGGTACGATTTCAGAAAAACCTTTTGCCATAAACTTAAGATTTTCCGACTCAGTGGTTTTAATTTTATAATAATCTCTATCACCTACCGGGAGAATAGCCAATGTCAAAGTGTCACCGCGATTTATACTTTTGGCATTACCGAATTTATCATTCGGCTCATTTTTATCCATTTCTTCAAGAAATTCAATCTTCAAATCATATGGAGTTTCAGATAAAGCATCATCATAATCGTCGTGAAGTTTAATGAAATATTCCCCGGAATCAGAAATAAAGCAGGCATTAGGAAATTTTCCCCAACTTCTTATTTCCTTAACTTTAGGATCTGCCCACTCATTATAAAGCATATAAGAAGCTTCAGGAATTATTTCTTCAGGAACATTGTTCGTTTTCAAAACCAGATACCCCTGCCCTTCGAGTTTAACCTTTAGCCAATCCACATCTCCGATGGGATATACCGCTGGCTTTACTATTGACCCCGATTCTACTAATTTAGCTTCTTCCGGTGTATTGTTTGGTTCAAAAGGATCAAATTCTTTTAAGAAACTTGCCTTAATTTGAATGGCTTTTTCTGATGAAGCATCATCATAGTCATCTTTAACCACGAAATAATAGGTACCTCCTTCAGGTATAAACATGGCATCCGGTAAACGGTTCCATCCCCTTATCTTGTTTTCTTTTTCTCCTTCCCATTCCTTATACAGGGCAAAAGAGATTTCCAGATTTAACTCCTCGGGACATTCTCCCGCCTGGACCTTCAAATAACCCTGCTCCGATAGCCCCACTTTAAACCAATCAACATCCCCTTTAGGATTAATTTTCATGGGAAAAGACTCATCCAGAGTTATTTCTCCAGCTTCTTCAATTGAATTGTTAGGTTCCTTATCCCCTACCCCTCCTCCTCCTTTTCCTCCACAACCACTAATCCAGGACAAAAAAATAAGCAACAAAACAAACAGACAACCAAACCTTTTCATAACAACCTCCTTTTGGTAAATATTAATAAAAAAAATCATTATAATAATTATTGTAATGATTTTTTTTAATTTGTCAATCATAACAATTAAAGCGTTTCTGGGGTCATGTATCAACGGGGTCAGACCTTCTTTGAAAAGGAGGATATTGTCACTTGTCGTTAGCCTCTGGTCACTGGTCAGAAAAACAAACAAAAATCCTGTAAATCTTCGTCTGTTTTTGGGATTTAGGATTTGGGGTATAGGATTTAGTAAAAAACAAAAACTATTCGTGCTATTTGCCTGCCCCGTAAGGAAGAATGACTGTATCGGGGTATGATTTGTTGTTCTTTCTTTAGTTAAGAGGTTGGGAGGTATTTTTTACTAAAACCTAATACCTGGTACCTAACTTTGACTAATGACTAAAGGGCGTGTTGCCGAAAGGCTTTTTCTCATCCTGGGAAATGTCTTTGCGAGTCAATCTTCTTGCCTAACCCCGGCGAAGCAATCTCAATTGTTAGACTCAAACGTCGCGATTTCATCATATACGAAAAGATTGCTTCACTTTGGCAGAGCAAAGAAGAAGCGTTCGCAATGACCTGGCTAGACTGTAAATTTCACTTTATCGGGTTTGGGCAACACGCCCTAAAGACTCGTGACTAATGACTGTTGAATTTATTTTTGAAAAATTCAACATTGACATTTAGTTCTTCTTTCGATATTATATTATAAACTAAGGAGGTTTGTTTTGAAAAAACTTTTAATAGTTTTAGTTTGTTTGTTGCTTTTATTAACTATAAACTTGAATGCAAATTCCTCACAAACGCTTGAAAATTTAACTGCATATGAAAAAGGAAACGCAATCATC
>CAZKVT010000029.1:0-20381 GCA_964556365.1 uncultured bacterium
AATAATTTTAATATTATATCACAAAGTGTAAACCATGTGCCTTGGAACGTCTTTTTTTTTACCTAAAAACACTTGACAAGATGGAGAAATTGATTATAATTGTGGGTAGTGGTGGTGGAGAGTGGGGAATATTTTAAAGTTAAAGGAGGGAAGATTGTATTTTATAGGGAATGAGGTGCATTCCGTTGACCATAAAGGCAGAGTTTTCATACCTGCTAAATTTCGCTCTGTTTTAACAGAAGAAGACGAAAGCGCTTTTTATATAGCCAGAGGGTTTGAGGCTTCTCTTTTGCTTTTTCCTCCTTCAAGGTGGAATGAATTTATAAAGGAGCTTTCTGATAAGAGGTATTCTCAAAAAAGTATAAGAGAGGCTATCAGGGCTTTTTCTTATGGAGCTGAACGGCTTTCTATGGATTCTCAGGGTCGTGTTGTTCTTCCTAAAGAACTTCGTGATTATTCGGAAATTGAAGACGAAGTTTTCTTTCTCGGGGCAATCGATAAAATCGAGTTGTGGTCGCCTGCTATTTATGGAAAATATTCCGGGGGGGATAGTGATATAAATGAATTGTATTCAAAGCTTGGTATTTGATGAGGGTGTGATGGAAGACATTTCGATTCATCTTCCCGTTATGGTAGATGAGGTTCTCGATTTTTTGATTACAAATAAAAAAGGTATTTATGTGGATGCTACTCTTGGGTGTGGGGGGCATACTCTCGCGATACTCGAAAACACAGATGCTTTCGTCATTGGTTTCGAGCTTGATTTGAGGCAAATTAAATTAACCGGGCAGAGATTGGACAAATTCAGGGGAAGAAGTTTGTTTGTGCACGGAAATTATACGAATATGGATAAGTTTTTAGATGCCAGGGTGGACGGAGTGCTTTTTGATTTCGGTTTATCTTCTTATCAATTAGGTAACGCAAAAAGAGGTTTTTCTTATAGAAAAGAAGGGCCGCTTGATATGAGATTCGGAGAAAAGGGTAGTACTGTAGCTGATATAGTGGAAGAAAGCAGTGAAGAGGAGATTGCGGATATTCTTTATTATTATGGTGGAGAAAGAGCTTCGAGAAAAATTGCGAAAAAAATAAAAAGAGAAAAACCCAAAACTACAGGAGAACTTACTCTTTTAGTTAGAAAGACTGTTCCAAGAAACAAAGCTCACAAGCATCTTGGTAAAATTTTCCAGGCTTTTAGAATAGTGGTTAATGATGAATTTGATAATATCGAAAAAGGTATTGAGTCCGCCTCGAAAGTTTTAAAAGAAAAAGGTAGATTAGTTACGATTGCTTATCATAAGGAAGAAGAAAAATTAATTTGCAGGAAAACGCGAGAAGAAAAATTGAAAGCGCTTACCGGCAAACCAGTTAAACCTACAAAGGATGAGTTTGAACGTAATCCCCGGTGCAGAAGCGCGCATTTAAGGGTTTTTGAAAAATGAGAGCGTTAAAGATTCTATTTTTAATTCTGATTTTTATTTCGCCGTTTATTTTACATGTTTGGAAGAAAAATATGGTTAATGCTATTAATATAAAAATTTCTAATTTAACCAGAGAAGTTCAAAATATAGAAAGGAATGTTATGATGCTCGATTCTAAATGGAGAGAAAAAGTTAGTTCGGGTTACATCGAAGAAAGAGCTCAAGAAAAACTTAAGATGAGATATCCTGAGAAAGGAGAAATTTTTAAGATAGAATATTTTGGTACCCGGAGTAAAGAAAATGAAGGGTAAATTGTTTACGGGAAAAGCAAAGACGCTAATCCTGCTCTTTTTGTTTTTGTGGTTGTTGATTTTTGGCAGGCTATTTTATCTGCAGGTTTTAAGAACTGAAGAAATTAGTAAAAAAACGCACGAGAAACAGGTGCGTTTGCTCCCGATAGAATCTCGAAGGGGAAACATATTGGATAGGAACGGAAAAATTCTCGCTATAGATTTGAAGATGTTTACTCTCTATGCCAGAAAAAGTTTAATTAAAGACCCCAAAACAATTGCAAAGAAACTTTCTGTTTATTCTCTGGGTAGTGAAAAAAGATTATTTGAGCTCCTTAAGGATGATGCCGAATTTATAAGGATAGCGCGCGGAATTTCTGATTCTGTCGTAGATAGAATAAAGGTGGACGGTGTATATGCGGTAAAAGAATGGTATAGGTTTTATCCATCGGGTATTCTGGGGAGAACGGTCTTGGGTTCTCTGGATTGGAAGAGGGGTGGTATATTAGGTGTTGAAAAAGAATATGATGAGATGTTAAAAGGAGAAGATGGGTGGGCGCACTTTTTGGAGGTTCCCAGATATTCGGGGATAAGTCTTCTTAAGCGTTCAGAAAACGAACATAAGGATCCTTCGGAAGGTTATGATGTTTGTATTTCTATCGATATCGATGTTCAATCTATTATGCATGAGGAACTGGAATCCGTGAGGAATAAAACGGGGGCTGATCAAGTTATGGGTATATGTGTTTCTGTTAAGACGGGAGAAGTTCTTGCGATGGTCAATTTTCCAGAATTTGATCCAAATAAAGGTTGGAGGCTTAACGCCTGTACTTCCTGGGAGTTCGAGCCCGGTTCTGTTTTTAAATTAATTCCCGCTTTTGCTTATATAAATAAAGGTTTTTCTATTTCTGATATTCTGGTTGATTCGACCTCTATAGAATTCGGAGGAAAATTGTTTAAGGATGGGCACCCTCATCCTGCGTATACTTTTAAAGAAGCTATGGTTTATTCTTCTAATGTTGGGTTTATTGCCGTTGGGGAGAAAATCGGCAAAAGGGGTCTATATAATACTGCCAGGCTTTTTGGAATAGGTTGTGAAAGTGGTATAGATTTGCCTGTGGAATATTCGGGTAAGTTACCGCATCTTCCCAGGGGGAGAGATATAAGGCTTGCGACCGTTTCCTTTGGTCAGGGTGTTTCTGTGACTCCTCTTCAGATGGTTATGGCATATCAGGCTGTAGCCAATGATGGTGTTTTATTAAGGCCAAGAGTTATGAAAAGTATATCTAAGAATAATAAGATTGTAAGAAGAAGTCAAAAAGAAGTTATTCGCAGAGTTGGTGATTCGAAATCTTGTGATATTTTGCTTGATATTTTACATAGTACGGCGGTAGAGGGTACAGGCGCTTCTGCTTCCATTTCGCTTGTTTCTATAGCAGGTAAAACCGGAACCGCGTGGAAAGTTAAAGATGGTAGATATGTTAAAGGAAAGTATGTTTCTTCCTTTATAGGAGCTTTTCCTTATCCTGAACCGGAATATATTTTAGGTATTTTTGTAGATAATATCGAATCACCTTATTACGCTTCCGAAACTGCTTGCCCCGCTTTCAAAGAAATAATTAGGAGAATCGTAACGCATAGTGGTTACAGAGAGAGGTTCTTATAATTACGAAAATAGATGATTTGCTTAAAGGGGTTGAAATTACGAAAAGGACGGATAATGTAAATGAGATTGCCGGTATTTCCGACGATTCGCGTAATATCAAAGAAGGTTATCTTTTTGCCGCGATAAAAGGCGAGAACTTCGACGGACATAATTTTTGTAGGGAAGCTTTTGATAATGGGGCTTGTGTTATTTTGCTGGAAAGAGAAATTTCCGAAGATATACCGTATATACTTGTTCCCAATTCAAGAAAGGCTTTTTCTCTAATTGCTTCCAATTACTATGGGAATGTTACCCATAAAATGAAAGTTATTGGTGTTACAGGGACTAATGGAAAAACAACAACCTCTTACCTCCTTTCTTCTCTTTTTCCGAATTCTGTTTGTTTTAGCACGGTGAAATATTTTGGCATAAAGAGTAATATTAAAGCTGTTAATACTACTCCTTCGGCTCTTGTACTTCAAAGGGAAATTGCCGGAGCTTATGAAATGGGCGTTAGAAAAGCTATTCTTGAGGTTTCTTCTATCGGTCTTGAGCAGAGTAGAGTTTCGGGTATTGATTTCGATTATGCTCTATTTATGAATATTACGAGAGACCATTTAGATTACCATAAGGATTTTGAAAATTATCGCTCGGCTAAAGCGAGATTTTTTAAAGACCTGAAAGAGGATAAAATGGCTTTGATAAATGCTGATGATCCTAATGCTCCGTATTTCATTAAAAATGCGAATTCTAAAGTTATTACTTATGGATTTAAAATAGGTAATATTAAAGGGCAATTACTGCAGAATTCGGAAAAAGGGTTTAATTTAAAAGTTGAAGGATTGGGAAGAAGTCTGGAGGTTTATAGCCCTCTCGTGGGTAGTTTTAATGCATTGAACGTTCTGGCAGCGGTATCTGTGGGGTTGCTTGAATCTTTAAGTGATTCTGAAATTAAAAATCGTATAGCTTCGGCTCCTAAACCGCCGGGCAGGTTGGAGAAAATGCCATCTCCTGAAAAATTATCTGTTTTTGTCGATTACGCTCATACTCCGGATGCCCTGTCTTCTGTTATTTCTTCTCTTAGGGAATTTGGCCCTAAGAAAATAATCACTGTTTTTGGGGCGGGAGGACATAGAGATAAAGGGAAGAGAGGGTTGATGGGTGCCGTTGTATCGAAGCTTTCCGATGTTACTATAGTTACTTCGGATAATCCCAGGGATGAAGACCCGGATGATATAATCGACGATATTTTCGAAGGTATAGATAACAAAAATACTATCAGGTTAAAAGACAGAAAAGAAGCTATATTCAAGGCGCTATCCATTGCGGAGGAAGGAGATTTTGTCCTGATTGCGGGTAAAGGACATGAGGATTACCAGGAAATAAAGGGTGAAAAGATGCCTTTTTCCGATAAGGAATGCGTTTTGGAGTTTTATAAATATGAAAGAAATAAAGCTTAAAAAAGCTGTTGAAGTATTGAGAGGTCGATACTTTGGAAAAAGGGGATTGTCCGATAGATCTCTGGTCGGAGTATCGGTGGATTCCAGGACAATTAAAGAAAATGAGCTTTTTTTTGCTCTTGAAGGTGAAAATTTTGACGGTAAAGATTTTGCTTCCGATGCTGTTTGTGAATCGAAGCTCCCTGCTGTCGTTTCAAAAAAGATAAAATGTGATGAATTCATAGTTGTCGGAGATTCTCTTAAGAGTTTGGGAGATTTAGCTAATTATTACAAGAAAGAATCTAATGTTTTTACTATTGCGATTACAGGTTCATACGGAAAGACCACGACAAAAGAGTTTATAGGTTCGATTTTTAGTACCAGTTATTCTACGTTGGTTAGCTATAAAAATTATAATAATCTTATTGGAGTACCTTTGAATTTGTTTCGTTTGGAAGATGAAGGTATAGCAGTTTTAGAGTTGGGAACTAATAAATTCGGAGAAATAAAGAGATTGACGGAAATAACGGAGCCTGATATTGGAATTATTACAGGTATCGGTTCGGTTCACCTGGAAACTTTTAAGGATAAACAGGGTGTTTTAAAGGAGAAATCCGATATTTTATCTAAACTTAAAGGTACTCTTTTTATCGATGGAGATGATCCTTTTCTTCGAACTATCGAGGGGAATAAGATTATTAAGATAGGTTTTTCGAGAGATAATGATATTGTTTTTGAAATTTTGCAGGAATCTATCGACGGTACCATTTTTTCTGCTGAGGGGATGGATTTTTGGATTAAACTGCCTACTGTCGGTATGTTAAGATGCGCAATGTTGGCCGTTTCGGTCGCTCTATATTATGGGATTTCTCCTCTGAAAATACAGGAGGGTTTGAAAAATATCGAAAGCGATTCTCACAGGATGGAAATAATAAGAGCGGAGGCAATCAATATTATTGACGACACTTATAACAGTAATCCTGATTCTGTTTTGAATGCAGTTTCTTTTTTGTCCCTTATGCCGGGTAGAAAAATTGTTGTTCTGGGACCAATGCTGGAATTAGGAGAAAGCAGCCATTCGATGCATAAGGAGACTGGTGAAAAGCTCAAGTTTAAAATTCATGATTTACTTGCAGTTGGTGATGGATCAAAAGGTTTTGTTGAAGGCTTTGGTGGTGGGTATTTGGCTTCCGATAAAAAAGAAGCTCTTCGTATACTTCATAAAATACTTGAAAAGGGAGATACAATATTGTTTAAATCTTCCCGGGGATTAAGACTTGAAACTCTTGTTGAGCAGTTAAAGGAGGAATATTGTTATACTTACTCTATCCTTTAAGAGAAGATTTTATTGTTTTTAATTTGTTGCGTTATATAACTTTTCGTTCGGCTTATGCCGCAATTACTTCGCTTTTAATTTCATTAATATTTGGAAGGAGATTTATTGCGTTCCTTAAAAATAGATCCCTAACTGAATCTATTTCCAAATGGATTAAGGATACACATAAAGAGAAGAGTGGTACTCCGACTATGGGAGGATTCTTGATTATAATTTCTCTTCTTGTTTCGGTTCTGCTCTGGACTGATATAAGAAATCCTTTTATCCTTTATCTTATTGGGATTACCGTATGGATGGGTGTCTTTGGAGTATTTGATGATTATATAAAAGGTAAGAGAGGAGATGGTTTTAGTATTTTAAGCAAAATTATAATACAGATTATCCCAGCCGTTTTTTTAGGTGTTATGTTTGTGCTTTTTCCTATCAAAAGTGGCTATGAAACATTGACAATAGCCCCATTCCTTAAGAACGTTTTTATTGATCTAAGTTATTTTTATATACCTTTTATCATTTTGGTAATAATAGGTACGACCAACGCGGTTAATATAACAGATGGCATGGATGGACTCGCGATTGGCCTTTCCGGTATTATAGCCGTAGCTTTTGCTGTTATTGCTTACGTTACGGGTAATATTAAATTCGCGGAGTATCTTAATCTTCTTTATATTCCTGGAAGTGGTGAGATAACAGTATTTTGTTCCGCACTTGTTGGTTCTGCCATAGGTTTTTTATGGTTCAATTCACATCCCGCCGAGATTTTTATGGGTGATACAGGGTCTCTTGCTATCGGTGGAATTCTGGGGTTGATGGCGATTCTTTTGAAGCATGAGTTTTTGTTGCTTGTGATTGGGGGTGTTTTTGTTTTGGAAACACTATCTGTTGTCCTTCAAGTTGCTTCGTTTAAATTGACGGGTAAACGAATTTTTAAGATGGCGCCCATCCACCACCATTTTCAACTGAAAGGTTGGACTGAATCAAAGGTTGTGGTTCGATTCTGGATTTGGGGTATTATGTTTGCTTTGTTGGGACTCAGTACACTTAAGATAAGATAGGGGTATGAGAATGATTGGTGTTATTGGTTACGGAAGAAGTGGTAAGGCAGTTTCAAAATTAATTGAAAAGTTGGGTAAAGAACCATTCATAAGTGATTTAACCCGTGATCTTTCAGATCTACCATATCAAAGTGAGTGGGGCAGGCATACGGATAAATTGCTTGAGATGGAATTGTTAGTTGTTTCTCCGGGGGTACCCATGGATATTCCTATTCTTATAAAAGCCAGAGAAAAAGAAATTCCTGTTATTGGGGAAATAGAGTTTGCTTCAAGATATTTAAAAGGAAGACTTATTGCTATAACCGGAACAAATGGTAAAACTACAACGGCTGCGATGATTCATCATATATTAAAAGGATCTTTTGGCGAAAAAGTTCTTCTGGGCGGAAACATATATCCGGGAAAACCATTAAGTAATTTGGTTTATAATAGTGATAATAAAACTATAACGGTTGTAGAAGTCTCTTCCTATCAATTAGAAAGAATTAAAGAATTCCATCCCTGGATTGCGGCGATAGTTAATATTTCTCCTGACCATTTAGATAGGCATTCGGATTTCCAGGAATATTTAGACGCTAAACTGAGAATTTTTGAAAACCAGGGACCCGAAGATTACGCGATAATCAACGGAGATAGTCCTCTGTTGGCTTCGCTTGAATTGCCTTCGCAGAGGTTGTTTTTTTCTTTCCAAGAAAAAAGAGATATTTATTTTAACGGTTCGATGTTTGTAAAGGATAAAGATGATAATTTTATTTTCAGTAAAGAAGATTTATTTATGCCGGGAAAAGCGTTTGTTGAAGACGGAATGACTGCCGCGCTTATTTGTAATATTGTAGGATTAGAATGGGATTTAATCAGGAAACGTATTCAATCTTTCAAAGGGGTTGAACACAGGATGGAAACCGTAGTAAAAAGAGAGAATATTTGGGTTATAAATAATTCTATGTGTACTAATCCTGTTGCTTTTGAAGAATCGCTCGAATGTTTTCCGAATTCATGTGTTATTGCGGGTGGAAGGACAAAAGTTACTGATATCAGTCCTATAGTTAAGGCATTAAAAAAATTAGCAAAATTTGCGGTCCTGATTGGAGAATCCAGCAAATCGATAGCCGCTAAACTGAAAGAAGAAGGTTTTAAGGATTGGGTATTTGCTTTTTCAATGGAAGATGCCGTGGAAAAAGCTTTCGATTCAAGATGTGATAGAATAATTCTTTCTCCGGGAGCCTCGAGTTTTGACTGGTACAGAGATTTTAGGGAGAGAGGAGATATTTTTAAAAAGATAGTGAGAAATAAATATGTATAATTGGAAAGGAATAAAAATAGGATTAGTGGAGGTTGTTCCTCTATTACTTGGAGCTTTTGGGGTCATTATGGTTTTTTCCGCGAGTTCAGGTATAGCAGTTTATAAAAGCGCGGTGCCGATTCCTTTTGTTAAGCAGTTAATTGTATTCGTTATAGGAGTTATTGTATTTTTTATTACTTCAAAGATAAAGTTGAAATTTTGGGAAGAATTTAATTTGTTTTTTATCGGACTTGCGGTATTTTTACTTATATTAACATATTTCCATGGTTTAGAAATAAATGGTGCAAAAAGATGGCTGGCAATTCGTTTATTTGGTACAAGATTTTCTTTTCAGCCTTCAATCTTTGCCCAATTCGCTATTATTGCTTTTTTTGCAAAAAAAAGAGATTTCGGTTTGTCCGTTTTTGTTATTTCGGCTATTATGGGATTAATTGTTATTCAACCGGATTATTCTATGGCTTTTCTCACTTTAATTATAGGAACTATAATGTTGTGCTTGAATGGTTCTAAAAATGGAAAAGTGGCGGCTTTTTTTACCGTAATGGTATTGATTGGAATAATATTTATTACACGCGAGGGATATGCTGTAAATAGAATAACAAACCATATTAATAATGAGTCCGCAATAATTACCGTGCAGGCTATTTCACACGGAGGGTTTTCCGGATTGGGTTTGGGTAGCGGAATGGAAAAGTTTTTTTATATACCTTTGCCGGATTCTGATTTTATTTTCTCGATAATTGGCGAGGAATTGGGATTTACAGGTTGTCTGGTTGTCATTGCCTTATTTCTTATCTATTTTATAAGTGCTATAAGATCGAGTTTAAGGGCAAAGGATGAATATTCTTCTTTGTTGGGTTTAGGGCTGGTTTCTTTTATAGGTATTTATGCTCTGATTCATATTTATGTGTCTCTGGGTATTATTCCGGTGACCGGGATACCGCTACCTTTTATATCCAGTGGAGGTACGGCTTTAATAATGGCATATATGGCAGGAGGTGTTATTGTCTCTATCGAAAAAAAACATAATTCTATCGGGCGGCGGAACAGGAGGCCACATCTATCCGGTTCTCGCAGTAGCTTCCGAACTAAAAAAAAGAGGAGCCGGAGTGGTTTATATAGGAAGCAGTTCTGGGCTTGAAAAAGAAATTGTGAAGATGAAAGATATGTTTCTTTTTCCGACTGTAGGTTGGGTGAATAAGAATCTAATGGGGAAAATCTTTTCTTTTCTTCGTTTTATTCCAGGTTTTTTCATGTCCATATGGATAATTTACCGCAAGAAAGTTTGTGCTATATTTCATACAGGGGCTTTTGCTTCTATTCCTGTTGGAGTAGCAGGTGTTGTGTTGGGGATTCCTATTTTTACTCTTGTTCTCGATTCAAGACCGGGGAAAGCGGTCAATTTACTTTCTCGATTTTCTAAAGAAATATTTTTGCCTTACGAGGGAGATTTTCCTTCTTTAGGGTACAAAAAGAAAATTATAACGGGTATTCCGGTAAGAGAAAATTTAACTCAAAGTAATTATGAAAAGGCTATCGATTATTTTTCTCTTAAGAGAAATAAAAAAACTTTATTGGTGATTGGGGGCAGCCGGGGTGCCAAGTTTTTGGCGGATCTCTCTCTGCAATTGATTCCATTAATGAAGGATAACTGGCAGTTTATTATTCAGAGAGGGGATTTTGAGATAGATTCCCCTTGCGAATTTGTCAAACAGTTTACGTTCATAGATAGAATGGACCTTGCCTATTCCTTAAGCGATGTAATTATATCCAGGTCTGGTGCTATGACTACCGCGGAGATTGAAAATCTTGGTGTTCCCGCCATTCTAATTCCCTATCCTTTTGCTTTCAGAGACCATCAATTTTTTAACGCAAAGAGACTTGCTTTTAAGAGAAATAATATAATAATACGGAGAGAAAAAGAAGTTAAAGTGAAAAAATTTCCTAAACTAATAGAAGAGCTATATGGAAAGAAAAGTTCCGTCGAAGCAAATGCTGCGGCAGAGAATATAGCGGAAAGGATTTTGGGGTATGTTCGGGCGGTTTAATAAAGTTCATTTCGTAGGTATAGGTGGTATCGGTATGAGTGGAATTGCCGAACTGCTTTATAATATGGGGTTTGAAATTACAGGTAGTGATATTAAAGAATCTGAGAATACCAAAAGACTCGAAAAAGCAGGAATAAAGATTTCCATCCCGCATAATAAAAATAATGTTAAAAACGCTGATGTTGTTGTATTTACCTCTGCTTTATCTAAGGATAACGTAGAATTAGTACAAGCTAAAAAGATGAATATCCCTATTAGTAGACGAGCGGAAATGTTGGCAGAATTGATGAGATTGAAATTTTCAATAGCTGTTGCGGGAACTCACGGCAAATCTACAACGACTTCACTTATAGCGTCTATATTAAGAGAGAAAAAACTTGATCCTACTATAATAGTTGGCGGTATACTTAGAAGCACAGGGAATAACTCAAGATTAGGAGAAAGCGAATATCTTGTTGCTGAAGCGGATGAAAGTGACCGCTCGTTTTTAAAACTATTTCCTACCGTTTCGGTTATTACAAATATAGACCTCGAGCATTTAGATGTTTATAAAGATATAGATGATATAAAAGATACATTTAAGAAGTTTGCCAATTCGGTTCCTTTTTATGGAGCGGTACATCTCTCAATGGATGATACGGTCTCTCTCTCTATTATGACAGAAATCGAGAGAAAAGTTATAACCTTTGGTATTTCACCTAATGCTGATGTCAAAGGTATGAATATAAGGAGAGAAGGTTTCTCTCATTGCTTTGACCTTGTTTCGAATGGTATCCAAATAGATAACATTCATATAAATCTTCCTGGCAGACATAATGTGATTAACGCCATAGCTGCTTGTTCTGTTGCTTTAGAATTGGGAATCGACGCGGATAATATTAAGAAGGGAATAAATAAATGTACGGGGATCGCGAGGAGATTTGAAAAGAGGGGTTTTGAAAAAGGTATTCTTGTTGTAGACGATTACGCTCATCATCCAAAGGAAATAGAGTCCACACTTTCCGGGGCGAGAGAAGGTTGGGATGGAAGAATAGTAGCGATATTTCAGCCGCATTTATTTTCGAGAACAATATTGCTGAAGAAAGAATTCGGAAAAGCTTTTTTCCAGGCGGATAAAGTTATTGTTACCGATATTTATCCGGCTCGCGAGGAGCCTATACCTGGTGTTACCGGTGAAATTATTAAGGAGCAATGCGAAAATTTCGGGCATAAGGATGTAGAGTATATCGAGAATAAAGAAGATATTCCCGCGTTTTTGCTCCCGCAACTTTCAAAGGGAGATATGGTAATTTTGCTGGGTGCCGGAAATATATATCAAACTGCTGAGGATATTTTAGATGGAATTAGGAACAAAAGGTAAACTTATGATGAATGAGCCATTGTCTTTTCATAATTCGCTACATATCGGAGGGAAAGCGAAATATTTTCTTAATGCAGCTGATAAGGACGATGTTTTTAACGCTAAAGTGTTTGCGGAAGAAGAAGGTTTTCCTTTTTTAATTATGGGTAAAGGTTCGAATATGCTTTTTTCTGATGAAGGTTTTTCCGGTATAGTAATAAGTACCGGAAATATGAAAAAGATTAACATTGAAGATACTAAAATGGTTGCTCAAGCGGGAGTAAGTTTGTCTGAATTGATAGAATTCGCTAAAGAATTTTCTCTTTCGGGCTTGGAGCCTCTTGTTGGAATTCCCGGAAGTGTTGGTGGAGCTTCTGTTATGAACGCTGGTGCATTTGGTTGCGAAATAGGAGAATATATCGAGACTGCAATCGTTTTAAGAAATGGAATGGAAATTAAAATAGAAGATATGCGATTTGGCTACAGAGAATCCAGTCTTTCGGATGAAATTGTCCTCGGACTTGAGTTTTTAATGAAGAAAAAAGAAAAAAAATACATTGAAGAAAAGATTTCAGAAACAATCGAAATGAGAAGAAAAAAACAACCGCTATTTTCTAAGAAAAAAGGAACTTGTGGTTCGGTTTTTAAAAACCCGGAGGGTTATTCCGCTGGAGAATTAATTGAGAAATCCGGGTTTAGAGGAACGAATATCGGAGGTGTGAGGGTATCAAAGAAGCATTGTAATTACTTCCTGACAGATTCTGGTGCAACTTCTGAGGATTTTATGGAATTAGTTAAACGTATTAGAGACAAAGTTAAAAAAATTTTTGGTATTACTTTAGAATTGGAGGTTAAGGTAATTGGCAAAGAAAAAGAAATCTGGATTTAAGATACGCTATATATTGATAGTTTTTTTGATTTATTTTTTATACAAAATAATTATAGCTTCTCTACCTGTTGATAAAGCTTATATAAGTTATGCGCGAGAAGTTTCGGAAGTCAGGAAAGAGGAAATAGGCAAAACAGTGAAAAGAATAGGCCTTGAAGATTTAAAAGAATTAAAAAAATCTATAGAAGCTCTTTCCTGGGTGGAATCGGTTAATTTACATAGAAATATTTCAAGAAGATTAAAGATAGAGGTAATTTCGAGAGTCCCCGTGGCGAGGATTGAGGGGAGTAAGGGAAAGGTTATTGACAGACAAGGTTTTATATTTGATTCGGGTGAATCTGATTCGCTGCCTGTTGTTGAACTTACCTCGGAAGTTGGAAAAGAAGGGATAAGTCGAGCAATCGAACTTTTTGAAATTGTACCTTTATCTGAAATTGATAAAATGGAGATTGGAACCGGAGGATTACTAACCAGATATAAAAACTTAGAAGTTGTTTGGGGAAGTGATGAATTTGAAAGGAAATATGGAATATTGAAACGTATTTTGAAAAAAAACAAAAATGAATTTAAAGGACGTCTCGACTTTAGATTCAAGAATATGGTGATTCTAAGGAGGTAATAATTGAGTGATGAAAAGGGGATTGTAGTTGGGTTAGATCTCGGTACAACAAAAATTGCTTCTGTTATTGCTGAGGTTGAGGACGATAAGGTTAATATTATTGGTGTTGGGAAGTATCCCTCGGAAGGATTACGTAAGGGTATCGTTATTAATATAGATAAGACGGTACAGTCCATTCTTAAAGCAACAAGGGAAGCAGAGATGATGGCAGGTAAAGAGGCTAATGGCGTTTTTACAGGAATTGCGGGGGATCACATAAGAAATATTCAGGGTAGGGGTGTTGTGGCAGTAACAGGACCGGATAATGAGGTTACCCGAGAGGATGTCGAGAGAGTTTTAGAAGGCGCAAAATCGATGGCTTTGCCTGTGGATAGGGAAGTTATTCATATTATTCCTACGGATTTTGTTTTGGATGGACAGGGAGGTATCGACGATCCTGTGGGGATGTTCGCTCAGAGATTGGAAGCAAGTGTAGTGATTGTAACAGGCGCGGTTACTTCTGCTAAGAATATTTGTAAATGTGTTAATAAAGCCGGGTACGAAGTTAACGATATAGTCCTTCAGCCGCTTGCATCTTCGTACGCTGTTTTATCTAATGATGAGAAAGAAGCGGGTGTTATACTAATCGACGTAGGGGGTGGTACAACAGATTTAGCCGTTTTTTATAATGGAAGTTTAAGAAAAACTTCTGTTATTGGTTTGGGCGGAGAAAATATTACCAATGATATTGGAGTAGGACTCCGGTGTTCTTATACTGAAGCCGAAAGAGTAAAACTTGAACATGGTACGGTTAAGGAACTTTCGCAAGAAAGAAGGAAAGAAATGATTTCCGTAAAGGGAATTTCAGGATTGAGGGATAAGCAGGTGACTCTTGATTTACTGGAACAAATTATAAAACCGCGAGTGGAAGAGATAATGACTTTAGCTCACAGAGAGCTTAGCGGAGATCCGCTGTATGAAATGCTTTCCGCGGGAGTAGTTCTGACCGGCGGAACTTCTAAATTAGATGGCATCAGAGGACTTTCCGAGGATATATTCGGTTTACCGGTTAGGGTGGGTTTACCTTCTGAAGAAATAGTCGGTCTGCGCGACGCGGTTTCGGACCCGTCCTTTGCTACATCGGTTGGACTTATAAAATACGGAGCTGAGAATTCCGGATTAAATTTAAGGAAAATCCAGGGAAAGAGCATGTTTGATTCCGTTTTAAAAAGAATGAATCAGTGGTTTGAAGAATTTTTTTAAAAAGGAGGTTTAATGTTTAAATCTAAAGGTAAAACTAATAGTCCAGCTAAGATTAGAGTTGTCGGAGTTGGTGGTTGTGGTGGAAACGCTGTAACTACAATGGTAGAATCAGGAATGACAGGTGTCGATTTCTGGGCAATCAATACGGATGTTCAGGATATAAATCTGGTGCCTACGAGTGATAAAATTCAAATCGGAAAAGAACTTACAAGGGGTAGAGGTACAGGAGGAGATCCCGAACTCGGAAGAATGGCTGCGGAGGAAAGTGTCGATGACTTGCAGGTGTTGACCGAAGATATTGATATGTTGTTCATTACAGCAGGAATGGGTGGGGGTACAGGAACCGGAGCATCGCCTGTTATTGCTTCCCTGGCAAAGGAAAAAGGCGTTTTGACTGTTGGTGTCGTTACTACACCTTTCTATTACGAATCGAGCAGAATAAAAAAAGCGAAAAAAGGCATAAAAGCTCTTTCTCCGGTTGTTGACACGTTATTGGTGGTTCCCAATGATAGACTTATGAGTATGGGTAATATGTCTCTTGCACAGGCTTTGAGTGAAGTCTCAATGGATGTTTTGATGAAGGCAGTTAAAAGTATCAGTGGATTGCTGCTGAAGGATGCTTATTGGAGTTTGGATTTTGCTGATGTCAAAACTGTAATGTCTAAGAGAGGTAAAGCTCTGATGGGGATGGGTAGAGCCGGAGGAGAGAATAAGGCTTTAGAAGCTGCTCAGGGAGCTATAAATTCGCCTTTACTCGAAGATACCGATATATCACAATCAAAAGCGGTTCTTGTCAATTTTACGGTGGATAAGGATAATTTTACACTTAAAGAAATGAAAGAAGCTATGGAGGTTATAAGGGAAGCCGTTGCGGCTGATGACGAGGAAAATGATATATTTATGGGAGTCGTTTTTGAGGAAAATTTAAGCGAGGCAGAAATTACACTTATTGCTACAGGTATAGGGGAACCCGAAAAAGACGAAATCGATAAGATAGATTTTAGGGGAATTTCAACCGCGAAAGAATATGACGGACTTAGAGAGTTGAATAAATTGAAGGAAAATCTGGAAATTTTTGACAGCCCCGCGTTTATAAAAGATAGAAAATCCGTTGAAGATCTCGATGTACCTACTTTTTTAAGAAAACAAATGGACTAGTTCTTATTAAATCAGATAATAAAGGCGAAAAGCGAATAGCTAATTGCTAAAAGCTTAATAGTCTTATGTCGGACAAAAAAGCCTCTAAAGAAGTAAAAAAGGAAGTTGAAGAACTTCGAAACAAAATAAGGCGTCATAATTACAAGTACTATGTCTTAAATCAGCCTGATATATCAGATTTCGAATATGATTCATTAATGAAGGAACTTCAGAATATTGAAAATCAATATCCTGAGTTAAGGGATCCGTATTCTCCGACACAGCGAGTAGGGGGAGAACCACTGGAAGGTTTTTCCAATGTTACTCATGAACCTCCTATGCTGTCGCTTAGTAATACTTATGATCAAAAAGAACTCGAAGATTTTGAAAAAAGAGTCTTCAAGCATTTAAAAGATGAAGTCGACACAATCGAGTGGGTAGTTGAACAAAAAATAGACGGAGTGGCTGTTTCACTTGAATATGAGAATGGGAATTTCATTCGTGGTTCCACCAGAGGAGACGGAGTTGTTGGTGATGATATAACACAGAATTTAAAAACCATTAAGAGTGTACCGCTTAAATTATTTAATAAGAGAAAAAATTATAGTAAGCTTGATGTTAGAGGCGAAGTTTTTATGCCCAATTCTTCTTTTTTAAAATTAAATAAGGAAAAAGAAGAAAAAGAAGAGCAATTATTCGCGAATCCGAGAAACGCTGCCGCGGGTACATTGAAAAGCCTTGATTCTAAAGTTGTTGCAGAGAGAAATCTTGATATTTATATTCATTCTTATGGAAACTTACCGGATAGTTTCGGGACGCACAAGGAAGCACTGGATTTTTTGGAGGGAATCGGATTTAAAGTTAGTCCTCTTCGTGAGATTCGAAACAGTATAGAAGAATCTAAAGATTTAATAAAGGAATGGAATACCAAAAGATTTAGACTTCCTTATCAAACGGATGGTCTTGTTTTTAAGATTAATGACCTTCATGTAAGAGAAATGTTAGGTTCGACATCGAAATCTCCCAGGTGGGCTGTAGCATTCAAATTTCCTGCCGAGAGAAAAGTTACCCGTTTAAATAATATAGAAGTGTCCATTGGCAGAACCGGTATTGCCACTCCGGTTGCCATACTCGAACCTGTTTTTGTCGCTGGTACGACTGTATCGCGCGCGTCTTTATTTAACAAGGATGAAATAGAACGAAAGGATATAAGAGTGGGGGATAAAGTATTTATTGAGAAAGGCGGAGATATAATACCTCATGTGGTGGGGGTAGATAAAGATTCGAGAGCCGGGAGTGAGAAAAAATTTAAATTTCCTGAAGAGTGTCCTGTTTGCGGCGAAAAACTGGTACGCCCCGAAGGTGAAGTCTATTATCGATGTATAAATATCGGGTGTCCTTCGCAGGTAAAGAAGCGTATACTGCATTACGGATGCAGGGATGGTATGAATATAGATGGTTTGGGAGAAGTTCTTGTCGATCAATTGGTAGAAAAAAATTGGGTTTCCAATTATGCTGACCTTTATTATTTGAATAAAAGTAGCATAGAAAATCTTGAGCGTATGGGGGAAAAATCAGCGGAAAATTTATTAGATGGGATAGATAAAAGTAAAGGAAGACCTTTCGACCGTTTAATATTTTCTCTTGGTATTCCATTTGTTGGTACTTATAACGCAAAGTTAATCTCAACCGAATTTCCTTCGATAGAAAAATTGAAAGACGCAACATACGAAGAGTTACTTGAAATAAAAGGAATAGGGGAGAATACGGCAACTTCGGTTGTATCCTTCTTCAAAAATAAAAAGAATCTTGATGTTATAGAAAAATTAAAGGAAGCCGGGGTTACAATGGAAGGAAAGATTGAAAAGGAAAAAGAACTTCCTTTGAGTGGTAAAAAGTTTGTTTTTACCGGAGAATTAGAAAAGTGTACCAGACGAGAAGCTCAAGATTTAGTTGAAAAATTAGGAGCAAGAGCTGTGAATTCAGTTTCTAAAAATACCGATTATGTTGTAGTGGGGGAGAATCCCGGTTCGAAATTTGATAAGGCGAAAGAGTTGGGTGTTAAGATTATCGGGGAAGATGAGTTTTTGAAACTCGTTTCCGATACAAAAAAAACTTAACCACAGAGGACACAGGGGAACAAAAAACACACAGAGAACACAGAGGAAAAATTTTTTGTTTTACTAAATCCCAATCCCTAACCCCCAAATCCTAAATATAGGATGCAGATAAACGCAGATTTAAAAGGATTATTTATTTGTTGTTTTCTTTGACTGGGACCTGGTACCCGGTATCTGGTACCTGATATTTGGCACAAAGAACACAAAGTTTTTTAAGCTAACAGCTTAAGACTAAGTGCGAAAAGCTTTGTTTAATAAAAAACCACAGAAATGTTATATTTCCGTGGTTTTTATAGATTCGGATGAATCTAAAGAGAAATTATGCTATCCCTGATATTTAGCACCCCCAAAGCCTAATATCGGATAAAATATTGGCGCTAATAGTATTAATCCGATCGCGAAACCTACACTCTGGCCGAATTTTTTTGCAAGCTCAACAGTAACTATGATAGATATTATTATGTTAACAATTGGTATTAACATAAGTATAATCCACCATAATGGCTTATCAACTATCTCCAGTAAGATTATTGCGTTGTAAATAGGTATTATAGCAGCCCAACCGGGTTTTCCCGCTTTTGTAAAAATTTTCCACATAGCGACAATCATAAGGATGCCGATTATCAAATAAATTATCATACCTATACCCATTCCTGCCGCAGCCCCCGCCGAAGGGTAATCACCATAATCCATAAAAGCACCTCCTTTTTGTAAATTGTTTAATATATATATAAGAGATTTTCACTATAATGTCAAGATAGAAATTTTTTTCGTCACGTAGACACAAAATTTAGTCCAAAGTCCAATGTCCGGAGTCCAAAGTCAAAACTAAATCCTAAAAAGGAACAACGAATTACACAGATAACACGAATAAAAAAAATCATTTATTTTTTTGCTAAATCCTATATCCCAAATCCCAAATCCTGTATTTAAAAAAGCTTGACATCGCGTGTGTTTCTCTTATTCTCTTTCCAAATACTAAAATTAAAAGGTTGGAATATAGTAAATGAATAAAAGAGATGTTATAATTTGTGGGGCGGGGCCGGCTGGTTCTTCTCTTGCCTATTTTTTGTCTAAAAAAGGATATGATGTATTGCTTCTCGATAAAGCGAAATTTCCGAGAACCAAGCCCTGTGCCGGAGCTTTTCAGATTTCCTTAGCTGATTTTTTCCCGTTTTCGTTGGAATCGGTTGCAGAAGATAAAGTCTCGGGTTTTTCTTTTCGGAAGAACAAGCACTCGTGTGATGTTTTATTAGAAGCCCCCATTTCATATGTAGTGGATAGGAAAAAATTCGATGATTTTTTATTAAGAAAGGCTATCGATTCCGGTGTTGAGTTTATAGAAGAATGCAAAGTTCTTAAGGTAGAGGAAGGAATAGTTTACTCCACGCTGGGTAGGTTTAAAGGTAAGGTAATAGTGGGTGCCGAAGGTGTGAGTAGTGTGGTCAGAAGATATGGCAGGTACAGAAAGTTTAAAAGCATGATGAAAACCATTTGCGCGGATATTCCTGTTCGATCCCCAAAAAAATTTGTTTTTGATTTTTCTTATACTAAAGGCGGTTATGCCTGGATTTTTCCAAAAGGAAATAAATCGAATGTTGGTTTTGGGACGTTACCCGGTGATTTTAAAGATGGGGAAATTATATTATCTAAGATTTTAGAAGATTATAATTTCCCGGAACCTCTGAATGTTTATAAATGGACTTATCCTTTATTTACTTCTCCGGAATTATTGGTATGGAGGAATACGCTTTTGATCGGTGATGCGGCTTCTCTTGTGAATCCGGCAACCGGCGGAGGCATTTACAACGCGGTGCAGTCCGCTCACCTCGCTGCGAATGTGATAGACTTAAATTTAAAAGAAGGTAAATCGCTTAAAAGTTATCAGAATTTAATAAAAAAGAATATGTATCCGATGTTTTACTCTGCCAAAATTTTTGATTATATGTTGGGGAAAAACCCTTTTCCTGTTCAGTCTCTACGAATGATAAAACCGTTTCTTGTTTATTTAGCGAAAAACTTGTCATAGCCAGAACATAAATTTGAACCACAAAGCCTACAGAGAAAAAACATTTATTTAAACACGAAACAAACTAAAAACACGAAAAAACAAATAATTATCACACGGAGACACAAAGACACGAAGTTTTTGTTTTAACTAAATCCCAATCCCCAAATCCCAAATCCTAAAGTTGGACGCGGATAAACGCCCTGGTACGGTCGTTCCTCCCTACAGGGCAGGCAGATTTAAAAGGATTATTTATTTGTTGTTTTTTAGCCGGGAGCTGTGAGCTGTAGGCCGTCAGCTATTTTTTTTCTCACATGGAGGCACAGAGGACTTTATTATTTCAATTCAAAATTCATAATTCAAAACTCTCGACGTTTATAATTCTTGATCCGTGTCAGCCGTAAGCTGTGAGCTGAAGCCTAGAGAGGTTGTTTGTTTATGAATATGTTAAAACCAAAGCACATGGTTTACACTTTGGAGAGGGGATGGGAGTAAA
>CAZKVT010000030.1:0-20247 GCA_964556365.1 uncultured bacterium
GGAAAACTAACTTTATTTTTTGATATTCTTTCGAATCCGCTTTCCTCGTTTTCCCATCCACTGAAAAAATATTCTATCAGTTGTTCTTTTTCTGGTTCTTCAATTATTAGAATATAATTGCTGTCCGCGGTAATCCAGCTTCCTTCAATTTCCGTTAAAGACTCCTTTTTTTTATGTATTTCTAGTGTCGCGGTTTTTAATTCAAATTTATTGTTATTGTATAATGCCATATCGACTGCGGCGAAATCATTAGCCAGTGATTTAAAATGAACTTTTCTATTATTTTTGCTTACATTCTTCGAAGTGCAGGATGCTATAAAAGAAATTAATAAGATTAAATATAATTTAGCAATTTTCATATTACCCCCGTAATAATAGCATTATAACCACTGGAAATGATAAATGCAAGAACTACGTTTGTGTTGTTTTATATTTTTATCTAAAACCTAAGACCAAAGACTTAACGCCTAAGCAAACGGATTGTATCCTGGTTTTTTCTGGAGTTTATCAAGTCTACCTAAAATTTCATGTCTGTAAACTGTTTCCGCCCAATCTTCGGGGGCAATCTCTTGAATGTCAATAGAGACATGTTCTTCCGCTGTGTTAGCAATATCAACTACCGATTTAGTAATAGCTTCGGCGAGCTTATTTTTTTGTTCCGCGCTGCGTCCCGGATACATTTTAATTATTACATGAGGCATATGTTACTCCTTTTTATTATTTTTAATCTCACACAAAGCCACAGAGAGCACAAAGCCACACCCCACCCATTTAATTGTTATTTTATAAAAAAAACAAAAGATGCAAAGACGATAAAGTTTTTATTCTTTGCTTCTGTGTCTTATTCCTTATGAAAGAAACTGTGTCCCGCAATTTCCATCTCTACTGAATAGAGCGAAGTTCTGGCTGTAACGTAGAGCGTTTTCATTTTGGGGCCGCCAAATGTTACGTTTGCGGGTTGTTCCGGAAATTGTATGGTCCCTAAGAGTTTTCCCTCAGGATTAAATACCTGAATTCCGAGTTCCGAGGTTATATACAGATTTCCTTTTGTGTCTATCGTTACTCCGTCTCCTCCGGAATTATCTTTCCCTTCTGTTTGGGAAAGTTCACAGAAGACTCTTCCCTCTCCCAATTTTCCCGGAGACATAACGGGATATGCCCGTATATCTTTCTGCATCGTGGGTATTACATAGAGCATTTTTTCATCCGGTGATAATATTATTCCATTGGGTCCTTTTGAGTTATCCCGAAGTCGTGTTGTTTTAGCATCGGTATTTCTGTAGTAAACTGCCTCTTTACCCTGAGGTAAGGGCTGTGGAGCTCTAAACCTGGGATCTGTGAAGTATATTCCTCCATTTTTGTCGACTACAATATCGTTAGGCGCATTAAAGCGATTTCCTTCGTATTTATCAGATAAAATTGTTGTTTTCTTTGTTTCAGTATTTATCGATATTAATTGTCCGTCCATCTGGCAGGCAATAAGTTTATTTTTACTTTCAAACATGAGACCGTTAGCATGAGCTGAAGATTCGATAAATACGGAAATTTTTCCGTCCGCGTTCAGTTTATAGATTTTATTTGCAGATACATCGGTAAAATATAAATTTCCCTGCATATCCGCGGCAGGTCCTTCCGTAAATTGAAAATCACCCTGGATTTTGTTAATCTCACTCACGGGTCCTATTCCGGGTATGTATGATTTATCTTTGGCTGTGCAAAATAAGGTTAACATTATTGCGAATAAAACTAAAATCAATTTTTTCATTTTTCCCCTCCCTTTTTTAAATTTATAGGATAAATATTGCTTTATGTCAAGTAGTTGATTTTTAAAACCACTGAGTCGTAGAGATTTTTAGTTTTTTGGAACGATTGGTCAGTTGTTCTCTGGATTTTTGTCGGGATAGCGTAATTCTTTGTTTGATGTGCCTTCAGTATACTCTTTTATTTTGACGGAATGTTCATAGAATTCGTCGAGACTTATTTTCTTAAGATAGAGCATTCCATGTGTGGCTCTTAGCCGTGGGTGAGGATTTTGGGAAAAATAATTATGTCCGAGACAAACCTTTATGTCTCTATATTGCTTGACCCAGATTTTTTGACTTAGCTCAGAGAAAGGCCCTTCGTGTTTATAAGAGGGAAAAGATGCTTCTCTTTGAGAGCCGAAACAACTCATAAATGCATTATTTAAGATAGATATAGAGTTTAGAGAAACCGGTACCATCGAATTTATTTCCGAAGGATGAAAATTTTCCCAAACATTCCTATAACCCCATATTTCTATATCTTTGTTGTTGTACTTTTTAAGAGCTTCCGCGATCGCCTGAAGTACTTTATAATGAGTATCCGGTCCGCTCGATTCGGGATCGAGCGCTACAGTTACAATATTCGGTTTAATGTTATCGAGCAAATTAACAATAGGTTTTACATCACGATAAAATTCAGGAGATTCCGTAAACATATCTCCTTTGTAAAAACCGAGTCTCAAATGGTGAACCGATTCAGATGCAAAGCCCGTATATCTCCAGAGAAGTTCGGCTTCCCATTCTCTTACAGAACCTTTTAAATTCTGAATATGATCGAGGTCTTTTTTTCCCGGATATTGAGTTTCGAAATAATTTATAAGTTCGTCAATTCTGTTTTTAATCTGTGGCAGATTTTTTTCTTCATATATTCTTATTATATTTCTCAGTAAACGTCTGCTCTCAGCTTCATTCTTTAGTTTTTCATTTTGACCTGCTATGCCATCCAGGTAGGAATGAATATCTTTATTCATTCCTTTTCTATTGTCCGGATCGAAATAACCTTTTTCTATTAACTCTTCAAAATGAGGAGTTTTGATATATTTTAGAAGTTTATTAATTAAGATTAACATATATTTATTAGTCACAGAAACAAAACCGCTTGTCATGTAAGTAAAATGATGAGAGTTTTTTGGAGTTCTGATTAGATGTATGAAGTAGGGGAGATATCCCAGTAGTATATCATCATGATGAGGCGCGGTATGGAGAAAGACTAAATTTTCCGGTTCTTTTAAACCGTCTTCGATATATGAGAGCAGTTTCTGTTCTACTTTTTTATTTATTGTATTGAAACTCGCTGACTCTTTTTCCAGGACTATTTTTGAAAAGCGATTTTCTTTATAGTCTTTTTGTTTGAGTTCGCTTATACTTTTTCTTCTTTGAAGTGATAAATCTATTATGACTCTCGATATATTTTCTTGGATAAGTTTTTTGGTAGAAGTTAATTCTTCATAGTTCCGTTCAGTAAGCCCCGAGGCTGCACCTCGTGTTACGTAAAATCGCGAATTAGGTATTTTTTGTAGAATTGTGGCTGGGTAAAGATTACTCATTTCTTTTTGTATGGCGTCTGCTACTATTTTAGATTTGCTTGTACCCGCGGCAAAAATTATTGCTACAACATCCTTGTTATAAATTATGGTGGATAAACCTACAGTAGTTACACATCTTTTAGATGTGGCTTCTATTCCTCCGAGATCTATTGCGGCAGCAGCCTGTGTTTCGTAATTGGTTGAGGTAAGACGTGTAGTAGAATAAAAATCGGAACCTCTGACATTGAAAGCTATGTGCCCGTCCGGTCCGATTCCTCCCAGGAAAAAACCGATTCCGCCCATTTCTCTTATTTTTTCTTCGTAGTTAGTGCAAAATTGATCGACTTCATGGATTATTTTTTTCTGTATTTCTTCTTTGTGGTTATGGGGATATCTGTTGCGTAACGACAAGTCTACACCTTCATCAAGAAATATTTCTTTAGCCTCTAAAATATGTGGTATTTTTATTTCCGAGGTATCCATTAGTAGGGCTTTATTTTTGTCTAATCCCAAATTTTTAATATAGTAATTATTTATGTATTGATAAAAACTAATCTGTTCCTGCGGTTCCATCGGGTAAAACTCATCCATCTGTACAAAACGAAGGTTCTTAGTTACGGGTCGGATTTTGTTATCTATTTTGTAAGTTTCGAGTTCTTCTTTCACCTCTTTCTTATCCCAGTTATTAAAATAATAATTTGCCCATTTTATGAAAAACTCGGGTGTTTTTCCCGTTGGTAAAGAAATAACCCCACCGGGATTTTCTTTAACCCATTCGATAAAACGTAGAGCAGTAATTTTACCCAGTATTGGAAAATTATCCACGACTATACACGGGATTTTTTCTGTAGGGGGATAAATAGATTTTCTGCCAGTTTGTTTTAAAACTTGTTTTTCAACGGGTGAAAGATATCTTTTATTTTTTTCTTTCATTAGTTTAAGTATAAGAGTGAGGTGTTTTAAGTCAAGTGGATCTCATAATAAGAGGGCGCAGATAAACGCAGATTTAAAAGATTTATTTTCTGTTTTATAATTCAACTATTTAACGATTCAACCATTTAACTTAAATTAGAGAGATCTGTATATTGAATTTTACTTTTTAATTTTTGATTTATGTTGGGGTGGTTGACTATTTGGATTTATTCTTTACATTTCATAAATAAATATTTGGAGGGAATTATGCGTAGATTTTTGTATCTTTTTGCTTTATTATTTTTCATATTCATATCTCGGGAAATGTTAACCTGAGCGTATATAATAATCTCGGGCAGAAAGTAGAGACAATTTTAGACGGATATCTCGATGGGAGATATTATGAATTCGATTTTGACGGAAGTTCACTGCCCAGTGGTATATACTTCTTTCGGCTTGAATTCGCGGGTAACGCTCGTAATATAAAAACTATATTGGTGAAATGATTTTATTCGGCAAATGTTTTTAACGGGATTTCACCCACAACTGTTTAAAAAATATGCTGTTTTGTTATTTGATTTAGGAGGAAAACAATGATGAAAACATGGGAGTTTTTAATTACTAAATCGATATTTGGAAATACTATCTGGCAATATATGATTTTATTTATTACAGTTATTGTTTTTCTGATTTTAGGTTGGATTGCTCGGTTTTTACTGAGTAAAAGTGCTGGAAGAATTGAGAGGAAGGGAAGGAAACTGGTTAGTATTACAATTAAGGGAATAGTTCGATCTATTTTGTTTTTTTGTTTTATTATAGGTTTAAAGATTGGTATAACTTCTTTGTCAATGAGTGAATCAATTGCAGGTGCATTGCATACTGCCATAGCCGTTTTATTTGTAATTGCAATTGGGCGTTTGGGCTATGCTATGGTAGATGTTCTGGATAGCCGAATGCGTGATCTTGCCGCTGATCAAAGAAGTTCCGTAAGTGAAATGTTGGCTTTTTTGGTAAGTAGGATGCTGAAAATTGTAATCGTTATACTAATTCTTTTGCAGATAGCCACTATTCTTGTCGACAAACCGTTAACTTCTGTTATTGCCGGATTGGGTATTGGCGGTTTAGCTTTCGCTCTTGCCGCTCAGGACACACTAAAGAATTTCTTTGGGTCTCTGGCTCTTTTTACCGATAAACCATTCCAAATTGGAGAACGAGTTGTTATCGATGGTCAAGACGGTCCTGTCGAAGATGTGGGTCTTCGTTCGACGCGTATAAGGACATTGGAAGGACATCTCGTTACTATCCCTAATGGTGAATTGGCCAGGATGACTGTTCAGAACATAGGCAAAAGACCATACATACGCAGGCTTTTTAATATAGGAATTACTTACGATACCCCACCGGAGAAAGTTGAAAGGGCTTTGGAAATAATAAGAGATATACTAAAAGACCATGAGGGTATGAATAACGATTTTCCCCCGAGAGTTTTCTTTAATGAATTTAACAGCTCTTCACTTAATATTATTGTTATATATTGGTACCACCCGCCAGATTATTGGGATTTTATGAGATTCAGCGAAAAGGTTAATTTGGAAATCCTAAATAGGTTTAATTCCGAAGGTATCGATTTTGCTTTTCCGACACAGACTTTATATCTAGAGGGAGATGAAAAACGTCCTCTTAACATCGATATATCGGGAGATTCTTCATAAAGTAAAAGCTAACGGTTATATTAACTACATCTTCCTTCCTGTATTTTTACCTTGACGTTATACAGGAAAATTATTATAATATAAAATAAAAACAGGAGGTTTTTATGAAAAAGTTATTTTTTGTAGTAGTTATGTTATTTTCACTATCGTCTTTCGCGAGATCTATGGAAGGAAGTTTGGGCATGGGAATAGGATGGACTAATGGTTCTTCTTTGCTCAATCCTAACACGTATATCACTAAGATAGGTATCTCGCCTACTTTTGCTCTTGAACCAGAATTATATTTAAGTGCCGTAAGAGGTACATCTGGCAATGCTTATACGGAATATGGGTTGTCCTTATTGCTCGACTTTATCATGAAAGAACATGAAAAAACAAATGTTTATTTTAAGGGTGGTTTATCATTAGAGGTAGATAATCCTCCTACAGCCAGAGCTAATACTTTTTGGGGTTTTGCTTTTGGCTTTGGAATCGAGCATTTTATCAGTGATTATTTCTCTATCGATTTAAGCGCTTTATCTTCATATACTGTTACTTCCTATGGTGAAGAATTGCCTGAAGAAGCAAGCAGTCCGTATAATTTTTATTTAGGTAATGGTAATATAAGAATTAGCGCGCTATGGTATTATTGATTATTTAGCTCTCCTTTCACTTATCATTAAAAGAGAGTAGAGAATTCCGTAAAAGAGGAAATAGAAAGCCCCTTCAATAATTGTTGTCTTTGATGTTACATTAAGTGGTTTAAAAACGAGCAATCCGGTAAGAATAGGGAATACTCCTAATAGACATGTAATTAATGAACGATAAGCGGCTATTCTTTCCACAGTTTTATTGTTTTTATCTATATAATAAGCACAAAGAAAATCGGTAGCTGTTAATACCGGAGTGAATAAAAAGAGTGTAAAGAAAGACAATAAATTTAAAGAACGAGGAAAATTGTCGCATAAAAAACACATAACGATAGCGTATGGAACGATATGAGGTAGTTTTATACTTGTTCCAAAAAAAATGCAAATTGATGTGTATAAAGTTAATATTCCGCTAATCCAGAGAAGAATTTTTATGCTTTTTTTCATTAAGCCTCCTTTAAAACTCAACAATTAAAAGGTGCTTTGGCGTTGTAAAAAAGTTCACGGCAATTAAAAAATAGAATATTTTTCCTCATTTTTTTTCATCTTTCAGATTTGTTTCAAATGATTGGTCTTTAGTGAGCATTTTTCCTATTCTTTTCCAGCGTACTTTCTTGAAAAAAGCTATTATAGAGACTTCAGGTTTCCATGACCAGTAAATTAGTAAAGGTGTTCCGGATATGTTGTCGATTGGTACCGGACCCCAGAATCTCGAATCGTCGGATTCGTCCCTGTTATCACCCATCGCGAATACATGACCTTCCGGTACTATTATTGGTCCGAAATTATCTCTCATGTGAGGATATTTATGCAACTTTCCGTTCCGCCATAAATGTTGTAGTTGCTCATTTCCTAAATTTAGAGGAGGATATTCTCTCGAATCTCTGTGTGAAGTATAATCCGAGTTAATATTTTCTCCGTTTATAAAAACTTCTTTATGTTTAATATAAATAGTATCTCCGGCTATACCCATACATCTTTTTACAAAATTCGTGTCTTTGAATAAACCTTTACCTCCCAGAGGGTAACGGAATACGATTATTTCTCCCTTTTTTGGTTCTTTTATTCTGAGTAAATATTTGTCAGTAAAAGGTAATTTTATTCCGTATTTAAGCCTATTTACTATTAAGAAATCACCTATTGAAATCGTATCTTTCATAGAACCGGTTGGCACATGGAATGTCTGAACTATGAAACCCCGTAGGAAAAGTATTATGCCTATAGCTATTAACCAGGACCTTACCTCTTTCCAGATTTTTTGTTTATCCATCATGTCAACCACTTTCCATGACACTTCTTAAACTTTTTTCCACTTCCACAGGGACATTGATCATTTCTTCCGATATCCTTTATTTTTTTTCCTTCTTTTTTCAATTTGGTAACCTCCTCATTGAATTTTCTATCAAGTTTAGCGTTACCTATAGCAGGTATCTTTTCTGTAGGTGTTTGTACTTTTTTTCTTTTAGCCTGTTGGGGGGCATTTTCGATACCTTTAAATTGTTCTTTTACTTCTTCTCCTTCAACTTCTTCGGGTGCTTGAACTGCTTCAGGTCTAAATCTATATAATAATCTAGTTGCATTTTTACCGATGTTATAAAGTAATTCTTCAAACATTCCAAAAGATTCTCTTTTGTATTCAATAAGCGGATCTTTTTGGGCGAAACTTCTTAGGTTTATACCTTCCCGTAGGGCATCCAGTTCGTATAAGTGATTTCTCCATTCATCGTCGATTACTTTTAATATTACCATTCTCTCGAAGTGCCTCATTATTTCTTGCCCTACAATTTTTTCTTTCGAATCGTATTTAAATTTTACCATTTTTCTTATATTGTCTTCGAATTCTTTTCTCTTAATTTCTTTTATGTCGCTTTTTCCTTTCTCGAAATCTACTAAGAAAAGTCCGATTAAATCTGCCTGTAGAGCGTCCCAATCCCATTCTTCGGGATATCTGGCAGTTAGATAGGAGTCGAATATCGCGTAGAGTGTGTCATCTGTCCATTCCATTACCCTGTCTCTTAAATTCTCTCCGTCTAAAATATCGTTTCTGATATCGTAGATTACTTCGCGTTGTTTGTTCATTACATCATCGTATTCTAAGAGCCTTTTTCTGATGTCGAAGTTCATTCTTTCAACTCTTCTCTGAGCATTTTCTATCGCCCTGGAGATTAGAGGATGTTTAACGGAATCCCCGTCCTCGACACCCATTCGATCCATAGCACTGGCTATTCGTTCCGTCGCGAATACTCTCATCAAATCGTCTTCGAGTGAAATATAAAAACGGGACGCGCCGGGATCTCCCTGACGTCCGGATCTCCCTCTGAGCTGATTATCTATTCTTCTCGCTTCGTGTCTTGCTGTTCCAATAACGTGAAAACCACAGGGGACGTCTTCTCTGCATTTATCTATATCAATTTCTTTGGGTATTTCTTGTCCTTTTTCAGTGACTACAGCACATTCTTCGCATTGGATTATATCTCTTGCCGGCTTTATATCCGTACCTCTGCCTGCCATATTTGTGGCGATTGTAACCTGTCCTTTTTCGCCCGCGTGTAATATTATTTTTGATTCTTTTTCATGTTGTTTCGCGTTTAACACCTGGTGAGGGATGCTTTCCCTCCCGAGCATTCTCGATATCAATTCGGATACATCGACGGATACTGTGCCGACGAGTACAGGTAAGCTTTTATTATGAAGTTCTTTAATTCTTGAAACTATCGCGCTATATTTTTCTCTTTTTGTTCTATATATTAAATCATCGTAGTCTATTCTTCTAACCGGTTTATTCGTTGGTATTTGAACCACGTCTAAATCGTATATCTGCATGAACTCTTCCGCTTCTGTCGCGGCTGTTCCCGTCATCCCGGCAAGTTTATTGTACATTTTAAAATAATTTTGAAGGGTTATTGTCGCGAAAGTTTGAGTTTCTTTTTCTACCTCGACGTTTTCTTTTGCTTCCAATGCTTGATGAAGCCCGTCGGAGAATCTCCTTCCGGGCATCAACCGTCCGGTGAATTCATCTACTATGATAACCCTGTTTTGCTTAACTATATATTCTACATCTTTCTCAAAAAGAGTATAAGCTTTTACTAATTGGTTTGCCGCGTGTATTCGTTCTGATTTTTCGGCATAATCCCTTTCGATAGATTCTTTTTGAACCATTTTTTCCCTGCTCGATAAAGAATCGTCCTGTTCGATTTTGTGCAGTTTAATTGAAAGATCGGGTAGCTGAAAGAAATTTTCCGATTCTTTTTTTATGATTAAATCCTGCCCCATTTCGGAAATATTTGTAGAGTGTTCTTTTTCGTCGATCGCGAAGTATAAATTTTCATCTATTTCGTGAAGTTTTTTGTCTTTCATAAAGCGTGATTCGGTTTCCTGTATTAAATGTTCGATTTCACCATTTTGCATTAACTTAATTAATTGTTTGTTTTTAGGATTTCCTCTTTTAGCCGTGAGCAGTTTTTCTCCGGCTTCTTCTCTTTTCTTCTCGTCGAGCAAATTTTTTGCTTCCGCGATTGTACTATTTACAAGCAAGGTTTGTCTATGTACAAGATTAGCAATAGCTGGTTTAATTTCTCCGTATTGTTTTGTGACTGAATGTTGCACGGGACCGGATATAATAAGAGGGGTTCTCGCTTCGTCTACCAGAACCGAGTCCACTTCATCTACTATCGCGAAGTGATGACCTCTCTGAACTCTGTGTTCCGGAGTTACTGCCATATTATCACGAAGATAATCGAAACCGAATTCATTATTGGTTCCGTAAGTGATATCGCAGTTGTATTCCTTTATTCGTTCTTCCGGTCTCATATTTGAAATTATTACTCCGACAGAAAGCCCGAGACTTTCATAAATCTTACTCATCCATTCTTTATCTCTCTTAGCGAGGTAATCATTAACTGTTACAAGATGCGCCCCTTTTCCGGAAAGAGCGTTAAGATACAGGGGCATTGTAGCGACAAGTGTTTTTCCTTCACCTGTTTTCATTTCAGCAATATTTCCTTGATGCATGACAATGGCTCCTACCAATTGTACATCGTAGGGTACCATGTTCCATTCCCATTCGAGATCTGTGACACTCCATTTTTTACCCAATAATAATTGACAGGTTTTTTTAACCAGAGCAAAACTTTCTACCATTAAATCATCGACTGTTTCCCCTTTCTTTAATCTCAATTTGAATTCTTCTGTGATCTTAGGTAGGTCATCTATCGATAGTTTTTCGTAATCCGTTAATTTATTATTGATTTCTTCGACAATAGGATGGATTTTCTTTAAAATCCTTTCATTGTGGGATGGGATAATCTTTTTTAAGAGTTTAAACACAGATTAAATCACCCCTTTCTTTGCCTGTTGATATATAACTCACTTTAACCCCCAGGGAATCTTCTATAAATTTTATAAAGTTACAAGCTTCTTTTGGCAAATCATTATATTTTGTGATAGACTTGGTGTTATTCCATCCGGGAAAACTTCTGTAAACCGGCTCGGCTTTTTCCAGTTTCCAGACCTCGGAAGGGAACCATTTTTTTTCTTCGTCGTTTATTTTATAGGATGTTGCTACTTTTACTTCCGGAAGACCATCCAATACGTCGATTTTTGTTAGAACAATTTCGGTGGTCCCCGATATCCAGCAGGCATATTTTAATGCCACGAGGTCTAACCAGCCGCAATTCCTCGGTCTTCCGGTGGTCGCGCCGAATTCGTTACCTTTTTTGCGAATATCTTCTTCTGTTTTCTTTTCTATTCTGCTTGGGAAAGGACCTTTACCTACTCTTGTAGTGTATGCTTTTGTGATTCCAATGATATTGGCAACTGAGTTTGGAGGGGTGCCGGTGCCGGTTAAAATTCCTCCGGGTGTAGGATTGGATGAAGTAACATAGGGATAAGTTCCAAAATCGATGTCTAAAAGTACGCCCTGGGCCCCTTCGAATATTATTCTCTTATTTTCTTTTATTAAATCTCTCAAAAGCTCTACCGTATCTACTACCATATAACCATAGCTATTCTTAAAGGACTCTATCTTTTGCAAATATTCGGCTGGTAAATTGAATTTGTCCAAGTAAGAGGAAGAAAAAATATCTCCCATTCGAATTCCTTTTCTTAGTATTTTATTTGAGTATGCAGGTCCTATCGCTCTTCCTGTAGTGCCTATTTTGTCTTTCATTTCTTTTTCTTCTTCAAAGTATGATGGAAGTATCAAATGGCTTCTTTTGCTTATTTTTAAATTATTTTTTATCTCTATTCCTTTTTCTTTTAAACCTTCAATCTCTTTCGTTAATTGTTCTAAATCTATTACCACTCCGTTTCCTATTATCGATATTTTATCAGTTCTAAGAATACCCGATGGTATAAGATGGAGAGATATTTTTTCGTTTTGGTAAAAAATTGTATGTCCCGCGTTTGCCCCTCCCTGATAACGACATACTACATCGAAAGAGTCCGCGAGGTTATCTATTATTTTTCCTTTTCCTTCGTCTCCCCATTGAAGACCTAATACTACGGCATTTCCTTCTTTCATAATGAACCTCTTTAAAAACTTTCCCTGTAAAATATCTGCAATTGTCTTCCTACTGATTCCCCCAGGATATTTTTTAAATCGAACTGAATTCCCATGCTTCCCGATTGCAATTTATAGCCGAGATTAAATCTGTTTTTATATTCATCTTCATCGTTTGCTCCCATTATGTATTCGAGGTGGAAAGTATGTGCTTCTGCTAAGGTTAAAGCCGCGTTTCCAAATATATCGATTCCATTATCTTCATCATGGTTATAGTTTGCTCCGCCCGAGAGTATTATTCCGGGCATTAATCTTGTACCTATACAAGCGAATAAATGTTTTTCGGCATATCCTTCAATGCTTTCATTGTACTCTTCAATTGGTTCATTATTGTATCCTATAACACTTTCTATTATTCCGTTTCCGAATAACCTTGACCGAATATCCACTCCCGGTTGGTCTTCCCAGTCGACATCTCCGTATCCTACTAAATTTGTGCCGCCGAAGCTTATACCCAGAATAATTCCATTCCATATACCAACTCCGATTTTAGCTCTTAATTTATTAATGGGTTCTTCTTTTATATGGATAAGAACTTCTCCGTGATAAAGAAGAACCGGTAATGGGTTATCTATTCCCGTTATCGGTTCGTAATAGGTTGAAATCATAGATAAGAGAACAAGAATCATTTTACCTCCTTTAAATACTAAAGCGAAGGCTTCCTTCGCCGATTATGTTATGAACTTTTTGTATCATTTTTTCATCCGGTTTTATCTTCATATCCTTGGATTTTAAGCGTATTTCTTCATATTCATCTCTGCAAAGAATCATGAGAGGTATTTTACCTGAGTGTTCAGATAAAACCTTTTTTACTCCGGTTATATCCTCTTCACCAACTCCTCCGAGATTAAGTATTAAATAAGCGCACTTAAGATGGTCTTCTATTTGATCCAGAGGCATTATTTTTTCCGCGCTTATTTGAATCTGGTTACTCATTGAGTCGGCCTTAATTCTTCCTTTTATTACTACAGATCCTAGAGAATCTAATTTGCTTCCGTATTCTTCAAATAATTTTGGAAATACCAATACATCGAAAGACCCATTTTCGTCTTCGACCCTTAACTTCGCCCATCTACGGTTTTTCTTCGATGTCTTTTTGTCGACTTTTGTTATGGCTCCGCCGGTTATTATTAATTTATTAACCGGAAATTCTTTTAGTTTTGTGGAAGGAGTAAATAATGCTTCTGAAAGCTTTTCGTATTGAGATAAAGGATGATTGGAAAAGAAAAAACCGTAAGCTTCCTGTTCGTATCTTAGTTTTTCGTTTTCATCGAAGGGGGATGTAGGAATCAATTCTCTCTTTTTATCACCAAATAATGTTTCCATCTTTCTTGTTTCTTTTGTTTTAGCATAATCCATAGCGTTTTTAAGAGAGGAGAGCAAGGAATGGCGGTTTACCTCGAGAGAATCAAAAGCTCCTGCTTTAATAAGGTTTTCAATGACTTTCTTATTTACCAATCTTCCACCGGCCCTCTCCACGAAATCAAAGAAATTTTTAAATTTTTTACTTTTTCTTTCTTTAATAATTTCCAGTACGGCATTTTTTCCAACATTTTTTATACCCCCCAACCCATAACGAATAGCTTTATCTTCCGGAATAAATTCGTAGCCTGATATATTTATATCCGGAGCTTTTACCTCTATTCCATGTTTTCTCGCGTCTTTAATAAATTTCCTGATGTCTTCCACCTCTGCGCTGATATTACTTGTCAGAGCAGCGGCGTAGAATTCGGTTGGGTAGTGCGCTTTGAGATATGCGGTTTCATAGGCTATTTCGGCATAGGATACCGAATGAGCTTTATTGAAGCCGTACTTGGCAAACGCGCTCATTCTTTCGAATATATCTTCCGCTTGAGTTTTAGAAATCTTATTTTTGACGCAACCTTCAATAAATTTCTCTCCCATCGATTGCATGACGTCCATTTTCTTCTTTCCCATCGCTTTTCTTAAAATATCCGCTTCGCCTAAAGAAAAACCCGCGAGTATATTCGCAATTTTCATTACCTGTTCCTGGTAAAGCATTATTCCGTACGTTTCTTCCAACACAGCCTTTAATTTTGGATGGGGATATTCCGGATCCATCTTACCCTGTTTTTTTAAAGCAAATTCATCCTGATTAATGTTTTGAAGCGGACCGGGTCGATAGAGGGCGACGGAAGCTACGAGATCGGAGAAGTCTGTTGGTTGAATTTTTCTCAACATTTTTCTCATTCCATCCGATTCAAGTTGGAATACGCCTGTTGTATCGCCTCTTCTTATTAGTTCAAAAGTTTTTTTGTCATCTTTATCTAAATCATAAATATTCAGTTTATGTTTAATGTTTTTAAGAGTTTCCTGTATAACTGTTAATGTTTTTAAGCCCAGTATGTCCACCTTCAAAAGGCCTAGTTTTTCTAATGTCTCCATAGCAAATTGGGTTGTGATTATTTTTTCTTTTCCGCTGGTGCTTACAAAAAGAGGAATAAAATCGGTAATGTCTCCGGGGGCGATTACGACTCCGGCCGCATGGGTAGAAGTTTGTCTGATTAATCCCTCGAGGCTTTTAGCGAGTTCTATCAGTTCTTTTAAATCTGCTCTGCTTTGTATTTTTTCTCTTAATTCTTTAGAGCCGTTTAACGCTTCTTCTATCGATTGTTCTCTTTCTATTTCTTTTGCTAATTCGTCGCAGTCGTTGTAGGGTATCTCGAGTACTCTTCCGACATCACGGACAACCGATCTGGCTTTCAAAATACTAAAAGTTACTATTTGGGCAACATTTCTTTCTCCGTATTTTTCCTTGATATGTTGAACGACTTCTTCTCTTCTGACATCCGAAAAATCTATATCCACGTCTGCCATGGAAACTCTTTGGGGATTTAAAAAACGTTCAAAAATCAATCCATGCTTTAAAGGGTTTACATTTGTTATTCCGAGACTGTAAAGAACGAGACTGCTTGTTGCTGAACCTCTTCCCGGTCCTACGGGTATTTCTTGTTCCTTAGCGAAATCGACGATGTCTTTTATTATCAGAAAATATCCCGCTAACCCCAGTTCTTTGATTACCGATAGTTCGTAAACAAGACGTTCTTCTTCGCCCGGAGTAACTCTTTTTAATCTTCCTTCGAGTCCTTTTCTCGCGAGGTGTCCGAGATAATCTTCTATTCCTTCGAATCCTTTCGGTATTCCTATTGAAGGTAAGAGTGTCCTATCTGTTTCGAACGAGACGGGTATACATTTTTCTTTGATCTCTTGGGTGTTTTCTATAGCTTCGGGTATATCTTTAAAAAGTTCTTCCATTTCTTCCGGTGAACATAAGTAGAAATTATTTGTGGGTAGCTTAAGTGTGTTTTCTTCGTTTATAGTTTTTTTTGTTTGTAGTAAAAGAAGAATTTCATGACTTCTGGCATCTTCTTGTTTCAAATAATGAACGTCATTGGTTGCTATTATCGGTACATCGATTTTTTTTGAAAGTTCTATTAGTTTTTCATTGACTTCGACTTCTTTTTTGATTCCGACTCTCATTATTTCTGTGTAGAAATCCTCACCAAACTCATCCTTAAAGAAATTCATTTGTTTCTCTGCTTCTTCTAAATTATCATTGAAAATGAGAGCGGGAATTATTCCGTTTCTGCAGGCAGTACCGACGATTATTCCCTCTTTATATTTTAAGAGAATTTCCTTGTCTAATCTCGGTTTTCTGTAAAAACCTTCTATATAGGCTAATGAGGAAATTTTCATAAGGTTATGATAGCCTTTTGAGTTTTTTGCCCAGAGAGTTATGTGGTAATTGTGAGATTTCTTTTTCCTTCCCTCAAGCGAAAAATATCCTTCCATTCCTATAATTGGTTTTATCTGGTTTTTTACTGCTTCCTGGTAGAATTCAAATGCTCCGAAAAGATTTCCGTGGTCGGTAAGAGCCACTGCGTCCATCCCTAAGTTTTTTACCAGGGCTATTAAATCGGGGATTTTAATTCCCCCGTCTAATATAGAGTAGTGACTATGTACATGGAGATGGGTAAAACTCATATTACTTTTACCTTGACTTTGCTTATTCTTTGTCTTGTTGCTTGAAGTACGGTGAATTTTGTTTTTTCTATAATTACTGATTCCCCTTCGTTGGGTATATGATTGAGTTTTGTAAGAATCAATCCTCCTACTGTTCTTATATCCGGGTTTTCATGGCTTACCGGAAGAATTTCTTCAAGCTGGTCTAGTTCGAATGTTCCGGGAACAATTACGGATCCGTCGTCCAATTCTTTATAAATTGTTTTTTCTTTATCTAATTCATCCTGTAGTTCTCCGACTATTTCTTCGATTAAATCTTCAGTTGTAAGAAGACCGGCGACTCCGCCAAACTCATCCATGACAATTGCGATAGAAATATGTTTTTTTTGAAATTCTCTCAGTGTAGAAAGCACGTTTTTTGTATAAGGTATGAAATAGGGTAAACGCATTAGGTCTCCCACAAGTATTTTGCTGTCTTCTCCCCATAATCTTAAAATTTCTGTCATATAGATAATACCAACGATGTTGTCCATAGAATCATCATAAACCGGTATTTTTGTATGTCTTTCTTTTTTATAATGGTCAATTAAAGCTTTTATATCTTTATCTATAGAAATACATTCCATATTGGTTCGGGGAACCATTACTTCTTCGGCAACCGTTCTGTCGAGTGCAAAGATAGCGGTTAATAATTCCTCTTCATCTTCGGATATTACCCCTTTATCTTCTACTTCGGCGATTAAATCCTTCAGTCCTTTTTCGCTTTTAATTGTTGACTTCTTGAACCAATTAAACACTAGTATTTTCTCTTGTTTGGGAGTATTACTCCTCCTGATGTTATAATTTTAAATCCGTCCTGTATTGAAATGTCGGTTTCTATAATCTCGGAAGCAGGATAAATGAGATAGTACCCGGAAGTAGGGTTGGGTGAAGTCGGAAGAAATATATTAAAGTATTCTTTTCCTCCTATTTCCCATTTTTTCTCGCTTGTTAAAAAAGCGAGAGTGTATGTTTTTTCCCATGGATATTTTATGATAACCACTTTGCTGAACGCAGAATGATCTATCATTATCGCGTTCACCAATTGTCTGGTCGCGTTGTAGAGCCCTTTTACTAAAGGGAGTCTCGTCATTATCTTATGGAGGGTATTTAAAGCCCATCTGCCAAAAAAACTTGAAGTAATAAACCCTATTAAATAAATCCCGATTATTACGGCTATGAAGCCGATTAATGAAGATAGGGGGGTTGATATATTTTTGAATAAAGAAATTTGAGTGAAATATTTACCAAAGAAACCACCAATTTTTTGTATAAGAAACCATATTACTCCAACTGTTAAAACTACAGGGAGTATGGCAACGAGACCGGTTATAAAATGTCTTTTAATTTTATTTTTTAAAGCCATATAGTTTTGTAAAATAATAAAGGATTTATTTGATTAGTCAAGTATTAAGAGATGAGTTTAATTTGAAATGGCAGCTACAGCGGCTACGGCGATGCCTATTTTGTATAAAATGTCAACTGTAAATGCTAAAACTTCCCAACCGGATCTCCCTATTTTTACTTTTTCCGGAACGATAATTGTATCTCCCGGTTTCATTTGAACCGAGCCTCCGGTTTTGCCTGAGGCACTTCTGATATCGCCTTTCTCGACTCTGCCTGAAGCTCTTCTGATGTATATTTCTTTTGTATTCGCTGTTGGTTTTGGACCTCCTGCTATTTCCAGATAATCTTTTAAGGATAATCCTTCTTCGTAAGCTATTCCCGTTGCATTGTAAACTTCTCCTATTACTTGAACGGTTCCTGTCAATCTCGGTACTTCTATTTTATCTCCGCTCTCAAGAGGCATATTTAATTGATTTGGATCATGTAGATTTATTACAACCCTGCCCGGATCCTGAATCTTTTTTATGCTTTCTAACTGTTGTTCCTGAATTTTGATATACTGCATTTGCGCGAGTTTGTCGTTTTCGGATGTAATGCTTCCCATAATGGCTCTTTGTTCGGCGAGTAATCGGAGACGTGTTTCTCTTATTAAATTCTCCAGCGCTTCTTTTTGCAGCTTTTGAACTGATTTCTTTGTGAATATTGCTGCTTCAAGATAGGCGTTTTCAGTAAAACCTCCGGCTCTGTCAATTGCTTCCCTAAGTGTTGTTCCGACTTGTATTGGATACGTTCCGGGATTCTTGAACTCTCCAACCAAAGTAGCATTTCCTAATTCACTATAGTAAGGTTTTCTTTTTATTGATAAATAATCGAGGGGTTTGAGTTTGATTTGTAAATCGTTGGGATCGTCGAGATTTATTTTTTCTAAAAAAAATCCTTTCTCGGGATCGAGTCTGAAGAGTTCCGCCTCATTTCTGGCGGAAACCCATTTTCGCGCGGCGAATATGAGGTCTCCCACCGTCATTTCAGGATGAAGGATATAATTGCCAGGTTTTTCAACTTCTCCGGCAATACTTGCATAGAATTGTTCTTCTATTTCTTTTTTTGTGAAAACTTTTAGTTTATCCCATTCTTCTAATTTAATGTTTTCCTCAGCGTTACCTTCAAGTAACTTTTCTAAATTAATTTCAATTATTTCCGGTAATTCTGCCCCTGTAAAGCGCTGAATTTCAGCTCTCTCCATATATGTCCCTTTTCGTAGTCCTCCGGCTTCTTCTAAGAGGTCGAGAACGGTCATACCGTTTTTTAGCTGGTAAGTTCCTTTGCTATTAATATTTCCGCTTATCTCAACGTAGTTGTGCAGATAGGGAGGTATTTCGATTACGGTAACAAGATCTCCGTTTTCTATTTTTGTATTTTTAGAAAACCTATTAAAAGTATTTTGGTCCTCGAATTCCAGATTCTCGATAATTTTTTTATTGTCCGGAGATATTCTCTCGATCCGAATTCTCTTTGTTCCGGCTGTAGGGAGGAATCCGCCTGCCATTTCTATTAGTTCTGAGAGTTGCTCTCCACTATTCAGTTCGTATATACCGGTTCTGTTTACAGCGCCATTTATTCCTACTACTTTTCCTATCGGAGGTACAAGTATAATATCGCCGGCTGAAAATTGAAGCGAAGGTAAAGGTTTTCCTTCTATTAGGAGTTTGTATAAGTCGACAAGTTTCGTGGTTCCACTATTAGAAATGTATTTTATTTTTCGGAGGCTTCCTGATTTTTTTGGACCATCTGCTTGGAAGAGAGGGCTTAAGGGATTTGAAAGTACTGTAATATTGTAAACCCCGGGTTTATTGAATTCACCCATGACAAATACATTGACACTTTTTAAGTAGCCCAAACTTACGCTAACCTCTATATTAGAAAACTCTTTTTGGAATTCTTCACTTATTATTTTTTTGCTTGCGCCGTATGTTTTTCCCCAGAGATTTACACTTCCTATATATGGTAAAACGATTGAGCCGTCGCGGTTTATACTTATTGTCCATGAGTTGTTTAGTTCTCCCGAGATGTCGATGTATAGCTCATCTCCCGGACCTAAGATATAATCATACGCAACTGGAGCAAAAGCCGGTATTTCCTGTAACGATGTTTGGAACATGTTATATCCAAACTGTTTTAATGTTACTGAAAGAGAATCAAGCTGTCTATTTGCTTTGTTTAATTTTTTTCTTAGATTGAAATACGTTGTATCTGCAGGTATCAAATATATATCCTGTAAGCTGTCGCTTACCAGATAGGACTTTCTAAGTTGTATTTTTAAAGATTCTGCTTTTACCAGTTCTTCGAGAGAATCTCTTAAAAGCTCAATTTCCATTCTACGGGGCGTAATCATATATTTTTCGTTAAACATTTTTTCAATTGTTGAAAGAGATTCAGGTTCTTCTACAGAAGGTTTCTCTTCTTGCGCTAAGCTATCAGGTAAGCTCAATTGATACGGAATTGTTTTATTCTGCCCCTGTAGATTTTGCAAAATGCTTGGATCTATTCCTTGATTGAAACAAGCAAATGGTAAAACTATAAAAACAAAAATTAATATTATTTTTTCTTTTAACATATTTTCTCCGTTTTTTTAATAGTTTGATACTACCAAAAGTTTTAAATTTGTCAAGGTCTTCCAAGGAATGGGACGTTTATAATGAGAAAAAGTCTTGATTATCCGGGAGGTGGAGATATCCT
>CAZKVT010000031.1:0-19627 GCA_964556365.1 uncultured bacterium
GAATTACTATGGCAAAAATGATGGAAAGAGATGATTTTGCGAAGAGATTCAAGGAAGAACAGCCGATAGCCCTACATGAATTTCTTTATCCGGTTTTCCAGGCATACGATTCCGTAGCAGTTAAGGCGGATATAGAGCTCGGAGGCACGGATCAACACTGGAATCACCTTCTCGGCAGAGATATGCAGAGAAGTTTCGAACAGGAACCCCAGGTTGTCATATTAATGCCAATACTCGAAGGTTTAGACGGCGTTAGAAAGATGAGTAAATCATACGGAAATTATGTCGGTGTAAACGAACTTCCGAAGGAACAGTTCGGCAAATTGATGTCCATACCTGATGATTTGATATTAAGATATTATAAGTTATGCCTCGATTATGACGAAAATTCTATTAAAGAGATAGAGAAGAAAATGAAAGCGGGGGAGAATCCCAGAGATATAAAAATGGAACTTGCCGAGAAAATTGTTTCAATATATCATAATAAGAAAAAAGCAGAAGAAGCAAAAAATGAATTTATAAAAGTTTTTTCAAAAAACAAAGAACCTGAAGATATAAAAGAAATGAAAATTGATAAAGGAGAAAAAATCTGGATAGTCGAATTGCTAGAGAGAGCGGGTTTTGTTAAGTCAAGGGGCGAAGCCAGAAGACTAATAACAAGCGGAGCCCTTAAAATAGACGGGAAGAAGGTCACCGATTTTAAACTGAATATTTCCTTTGATAAAGATACCGTTATACGAGTGGGAAAACTAAGATTTGTAAAAATTAAACCTGAGTAAATATATGACAAAGAAAAAGATAGCGATTTTGGTTCCGGCTTTTAACGAAAAAGAAAATATTGAACCTTTAATGAAGGAAATTAATTCTGTCGTCAAAAAGGAAAAAAGATCATACGAAGTAATTATCGTAGATGACGGAAGCGATGACGGGACCTTCGAAGCGAGTAAAAAATTAAAAAAGAAATATAAATATTTAAAAGTTTATAGTCACCGCGCTAATCTTGGCAAAACAGAAGCAATTTTGACTGGATTCAGACACTCAACAGCTCAAATACTCGCGATTATGGATGCCGATCTTCAATTCGACCCAAACGACATACCCAAAATGATAGATGAGTTGGAAAAAGGCTACGATATAGTCGCGGGGTGGAAACAGGGTGACTATCAGAAAAAATTTGTATCCGGGGTTTACAATTTCTTATCGAGGCAGCTTTTTCGTCTGCCAATACATGACCAGAATGCGATTAAGGTTTTACGAAGCAATGTATTAGAAGAGATAAATTTAAGAAAAGATTGGCATCGCTACATAGTAGCCCTGGCTGCAAGTAAAGGGTTTAGAGTCTCCGAGGTAAAGGTCAAGCTTAGAGAAAGGAAATTTGGAGAATCTAAATATACGGGTAAGGGAAGGGTGGTGATAGGGGTAATGGATCTATTAGCCGTAAAAATGCAAATTTCTCTTTTGAGGAAGCCTTTTTTGTTTTTTGGCACTTCGGGAGCTATTCTTATTATTTTGGGTGCAATTATTGGAGTTTATGGGATTATTCAGCGTTTTGTTTTTCAACATGGTTATAGACCTCTCGCGTACCTGGTTATTCTTATGGTTGTTTCGGGTCTGGTTCTTTTTACGGTAGGTTTTATAACAGAGGCAGTCGCAGCCCTATCCGAAAATGTAAAAAGACTGGAAAGGGAAATCTCCGAACGTGAATCTAAAGAAAACTCTACAAAAAACCAGAGATAAATTTAGCAAAAAACTACGAAATCTTTTTGGGAAAAGAGATCCTGAAGCTTTAGTAGATATCGAAAATCTATTAATAGAGTCGGATTTCGGCATCGATACTGCTGTTTCTTTAATCGAAGCTCTTGAGAAAGTTTCTCCCGATAAATACTTTTCAACTTTAAAAGATGAATTAGTAAATATACTCAAAAAGCCGATTGTTGAAAATTCTTATACTAAACCCATAGTCGAGTTATATGTAGGTGTAAACGGAGTGGGGAAGACCACTACTCTCGGAAAAAGGGGATGGAAGCTTAATAACGATAGAAATCAAGTACTTTTAGCATCCGGAGATACTTTTAGGACGGGTGCCGTGGAACAATTAGTCAAGTGGGGTGAAAGGATTAATTCGGAAGTTATTCAATCCGATTACGGAGCTGATCCGGCAGCTGTATGTTTCGACGCTGTCGATGCCGCGATAGCAAGAGAGGCCGATTATGTTTTAATAGATACAGCAGGGAGACTGCATACTCGTGATGATTTAATGGAAGAAATGAAAAAAATTAAAAAAGTTCTGCAGAAAAAACGGGAAGATTTACCCCAGAAAACCATTCTGGTGGTTGACGGAACAACAGGACAAAACGCTCTTGCACAGGCAAGACAGTTTAATGAAGCAATTGGGATAACGGGAATCGCTTTAACAAAGCTTGATGGAACCGCGAAAGGCGGAATTATAATTTCAATTGTCAATGAAATTGGAATACCGGTAGAATATATCGGCATCGGAGAAGAAAAAGAGGACTTAATTCCCTTTTGCGCGGAAGATTTTGTAGAAGCTTTACTTTCTGAGTAATCATTTAAAAACATGAAATCAGAAGAATATATAAATAAAGACCTTACAAAAACAATAGAAACCGGTGAAATAAAAGTATTGCCGGTCTGGTTTGATTCTATGGGCGCGAAATCTATGTGTACATATATAGAAACGCCGGAAATAAAAATCATTATAGATCCTGGATACGCGATAATGCAGCATTCTTATCCGTTAAGAGATGAAGCGAAATTAGATTTTTTAAATGCAGCAGAAGAAAGGGTAAAAGAATATACTAAAAAAGCCGATGTAACGATAATATCTCATTTTCATTATGACCATCATAAACGCCCCGTCGAGTTTCCTGAAAGTTATATTGATAAAATTGTATATATGAAAAATCCTAACGAATGGATAAATTATTCGCAGTGGAAAAGAACCAGAATATTATATCAGGATATTATAATATTATTTGAGGATATTTTCAAAATAGAAGATTTTAAAAAAGAACCGGAAGATAAGAACTACGAGGATCCCTATAATAAGCTAATTTTAACGCGACAAAAAGATTTTGGTGATTACACAGAAAGACACAGTGAGTTATTGAAAATGTGGAAAGCCAATATGTATAAAAGCGTTGAAGGCTGGCTCAAAGAAAAATGGCTGACCGAAATTAAAGTAGCAAAAACCAGCATAAATTTCATAAAAGAAGGAGAAATAAATTTCGGAAAAACAACTCTTTGTTTTCCCGGTACTCGTTTTCATGGAATCGAGTATGCCAAGACCGGTTGGGTAGAACCGGTTATTATAAAGAGAGGTGGAAAAAAAGTATTTTTCTCCTCGGATATTATGGGTCCGAACATTGAAGATTATGCGCAATGGATAATAGATGAAAACCCAAATGTAATAATACTCGACGGTCCATCTACTTATCTTTTAGGTTATATGTTTAATCAAGTAAACCTGGACAGGTGCATAGAAAACGTTTCAAGAATAGTAAAAGAGGTAGATTTCGATGTTATGATTTATGATCATCATTTACTCAGAGAAAGGAGATTCAGGGAACATATGGGGAATTTTTACGATACTGTTTACGAAAATCGTAAAAGAGTCGTAACGGCTGCCGAATGGTTTAATTTGCCCCCACTTGTGGATTTAATTTAGTGAATATTTAAGGTTAAAAGTAGTAATATTTATAAAAACCAAGAGAGGTAAATATGATATTTGAAATATTTAATAATACTTTTAGCCTTGCATTAGGTATTTTATTACCTTTATTAACCTTTATTGCCCTCTTAATATATTGGTACCGACATGGGAAAGATTTATCTGTAGGTATTATTCCTGTCACTTACAAGGTTGACGAAGACTTTTCCAAGCTTACAGATGTTGAAAAGTCAATAATACAGAAACAAAAAACCCCTATAAATATTATATCCTCTATTCTAATAGAATTAGAACATCTAGGGTATTTGTCTTTTGAAAAAGTTGGAAACAAATCTTCCCTGGAAGATTTCAAAATTAGAATTGTAAAAGATACGAAAGACAACTTACCGGAATACTTAAAAATCTATTTGCGTCTTTTAAAAATGCATCAAGAAACAGAGTTTCTTAAATCCGAACTAACATCCACATGGAAATATTATGATTACTCTGATATTTATAAAGTACAAGAGTCTCTTTATAAAGAATTAGAAAGAAAAAATTACTTCTGTGATAATATCTTGAGAACCAAAGACAAATATTTTCAATTAGGTTGGGGATTAGTACTCTTAGGTTGTTTTTTAACCAGTTTTACCTGTGTGATTTTTCATTATGTGTCTTTTTTTAAATGGCTTTTTTATCCTTCATTGGGCATAATTGCTAGCGGTTTTGTTGTAATGATTTTTACTCCGTTAATGCCCAAAAGGACTAAAAGAGGATTAAAAGCTTTAAAGGAATTTCTAGGTTTTAAAGAATTCTTTAAGAGAGTAGAAAAACCAAAATTGCTTAGGAATAGTAATAAATCTATTTCAACAACGACAAGAAATGAGTTAAAACAAAGAATAAAAGTAATTTCACCTTGGAGTTTTATGATAATAGGAGTATTGCTGTCAGTAATTTCTGAAAGATATAACCTGTCTTCTGAAATTCAATGGATAGGTTTTCTATTGATTCTTATTGGAATGTTGACTTCTGCGAGAAAAAAGAGTATTTTAAATATTAAATAATTGAAGAGATGAATACTTTAATAAAACAAAGGAGGTAAATAGTGTTAAATATAGTATTAATTGCGGCTATTGTTATTGTAGTAGGATTTGTAATAGCTACTTACAATGGGTTTATAAAACTGAAAAATCTTTGCGCCAATGCCTGGAGTGATGTCGACGTTCAATTGAAAAGAAGATATGATCTAATACCTAATCTTATTAACACGGTAAAAGGTTACGCAAAGCACGAAAAAGAGTTATTCGAAAATGTTACAAAAGCAAGAGCGGAAGCAACTACGGCAAAAACTCCCGGCGAACAGTCGAAAGCCGAGAATATGTTAACAGGAGCTCTCAGACAACTCTTTGCCGTAGCAGAAAACTATCCGGAATTAAAGGCAAATACCAATTTTCTTGATTTGCAGAACAACCTGTCACAAATTGAAGGCGATATACAAAACGCAAGAAGGTATTATAATGCAGTCGTGCGGGATAATAATATTAAGGTTGAATCCATTCCCTCAAACATAATTGCTACTATATTCGGATTCAAAAAACGTGAATTCTTCGAAATGGCAGAAGGGGAGAGGGCTGTACCGAAAGTTGAGTTTTAATAATGATATTCCTACTTTTAAGCTTATACATACAATTATTCGACAGTGAAATTAACTTAAATAGTAACGGTTCTTTAAATATCAAAGAAGAAATAACAGTTAACTTTGACGGCGGATATCATCACGGCATTTATCGCGATATTCCGCTTGAATTAAGCAGCAAAACAGGTAATTTTTCGTTGGGTTTTAAAGTAAATGAAGTTTTGATGGATGGGGAAGAGGTACCTGTAAAAAAGAGCACAAGGCGCTACGGGGGAGGAAAAGATTTAAGAATACGTATAGGAGATGCCAATAAAACTATTACTGGCATTCATGTTTATAAAATAAAATATTCAGCAGTCCTCGGCGCCAGATACTTTAAAGAATGGGATGAATTATACTGGAATGTAACAGGAAACCGCTGGGAAGACAGGATTGATTCTTCTTATTGCGTAGTTACCTTCCCTTCTACAATACAACTGTCGAATGAAGATATAAAAATATTTGTTGGCACATACGGTTCAGATAGAAGAACCGAAAAATACACCTTAACCAAAAATAAACTTTCTTTCGGTACAGGGACTCTATATCCCGGATATGGATCTACAGTAGACATAAGATTTCCGAAAGACTATCTTACCAAACCTCCGTTCTTGACAACTTTCTGGCTTAAGCTTAAAAGCTATTTAGGGCTTCTATTTGCAGTTTTAGTGCCGTTATTTACCTTTATTATTCTCTTTAAACGCTGGCAGAGAGATGGCAAAGACCTTCCCGTTGGGACAATTACCGTGAAATATAGTCCGCCCAAAGATTTAACCGCCGCCGAAGCAGGAACTATTCTCGACCAGAAGGTAGATTCTGTCGATATAACGTCAATACTGTTTGACCTGGCGCGATTAGGGTATTTGAGTATAGAGGAAGTCCAAACCGAAAAATTTTTCTTCCTTAAAAAGAAGGATTTTAAGATTAAGATGTTGAAAGATATGGACTTAGGTCAGGAGAAACATTTAAGGGAGTTCTTGCGAGGTTTAAAAGTAAAGGGTGGCAAAAAATTTCTCATTTCGGATTTAAAGGGTGAATTTTACAAGTATGTTAAGGATGTTACGGAAGAGATTTATAAATCAATAAAGAAAAAGAAATATTTTTACGGCAACCCGGATACGATAAGAAAGAAGTATTACGGTTTTGGCTTTGCCGCATTGTTTATCGGTATGTGGGCAACTCCGTTTACGATTGGCATGCTTTCGGCTATTGTATCGACTGTTGCGGGTCTAATTGTTGGGGGGATTATGTTTGGAATTGTTTTAAGCGGCATAATAACGCTCTGTTTTGCCTCGGCTATGCCAAAACGAACATACAAGGGGAGAGAAGCTTTAACGGATATCCTTGGATTTAAAGAATTTCTAATGAGGGTGGAGAAGGAAAGACTGAAAAAAATGCTTGAGCAAAATCCCAACATATTCTTTGATTTTCTATCATATGCAATAGCTCTGGGCGTTGTTGACGAGTGGGCGGATCGTTTTAGCGGCCTCCAAATCGAGCCTCCTGATTGGTATAATGTCCACGGTATTCATGGGCCCATCATGGCAAACCAAATTTCTTCATCTATAGGAGACTCTATCAGTGCTTTTAGTGCCGCTTCAAGCGTTCCAAGAGGAAGTTCCAGCGGATTTTCCGGTGGTGGTGGAGGTGGTGGCTTCTCCGGTGGTGGAGGAGGCGGTGGCGGCGGTGGCGGCTGGTAGGACCACTTATTTAGCTTAGACAATTACCAAATAACGATACGCATAACTATTCTGAGTTCTTTTTACGTTATATACAATGTCTGATAATATATATTATGTAAACTTATATATTGTATATCTGATTAGGATTGTTGGTAGCTGTTGAATTTGCCTTTACTGTAGTTTATGAGCGTAAATAACAAAGTTGTTTTTGAGCTCTTCCCTGCTTTCGTATTCTTTTAAATCGACATTAAATTCGTTGAAACCGTGAAGAGGATAATCTTCGATTGATTTACTTGAATCCCCTAACGAATAACCATATATGACTTTAATGTTTCCGAAGCCCGCTTTGTGGAGTAGCTCCTCCATTTCTTCTCTTGAGTAAAATCTTCTCGAAGTCTCAACCGTAGTCGTTTTGCCATCTTCTACAAAAACCAGAATTCTATGCTCAATATGCCCGTCGAATGACCGTTTTTCACGTAAAACGATCGGTTTGTTTTCTTCGAAATTGATTTCCCATTCCATCCAGACGTTATCCGATTCCGGATCCAGGAACAATCTAGGATAGAATAAGTCAATGACAATCAAGGAGTCGCTTTTCATAGATAAGTAGATGTTGTCCAAGGCTTTATTCGGGTTATCGATAAAATAATTGAACGTATAGTAAGTTACGAAAACCTTATCGAAGTCCCTTTTTAGGGATTCCGCCGCAAAATTGTGGTTTTCTAGAGTTAAGGTATTTTCGATTAGGTGCTTATCCATCTTTTTCCGTGCAAGGGCAAGCATTTCCTCGGAGATATCAACCCCTGTAATACCACTTAAGCCCTTTTCTAGCAGGTATTTGATAACTCTCCCCGTCCCACACCCCACTTCCAGGATTTTATCATTTTTATCGCAAAAAGACCTGTATAAATTGAGGTCGTCCTTAAAATCGTTTACATATGCATCGTAGTACTTTGCAAGCTTATTATAGGCTTCAACTGTATTATTTTTACTCATTTCAATTTAATTTAATCATTAAAACACGAAAATCAATCCCTGGATTAGCATATTGGTCAATAGTTAATTAGTAACAGAGATTCTTCGAATAGTAGATTTGTTAATTGGGAAAGGAAAGGAAACTAAAGCAAGAGATTGGATTGCTATACCTATCCCCTACTCCTTGGATATATAATTTATAATTACGGGTTTCGTGTCTATTCGTGTGATTTGTTGTTAAAAAAAATAGTGGGGTGGGGCTTTGTGTCCTTTGCCTGCCCCGTAGGGAAGAATGACTGTATTGGGGTGGTCTTTGTGGTTCAATAGGCTTTTTTGGGGGTTGTGAAGGGATTCTGGCTACTGCCATCAGCAATAACAGAGTCAAGACCTTCTTTAAATCTACGGCTATCGGAGGTAATCCCTCTTTTTGCTGCTGAAGAGTTTCAATACTCATTTGATTTTGAAAAAAATTTGTTGACAGGAAAGTATTTTTTTATAAATTATAATAGACAATGGATGAAATAATGGTAAAAGAAAAATATAAGCAATTGTGTTTATCCCATCAATTTGGCAGTATAAGAATACTGAATATACTCAAACATTAGCTGCAACCATGCAGCTGAAATTATGATTGATCGTATACAAATTAAGTTTGTTGATAATAATGGTAAGAAAAATATTCAGTAAAAATGAAATATTCCCAAGTTCACCTGACAATGAATACAATGCCTTGACACACAGCATGCCTAACTGTATATATAAAACAAAGTTCTTTTATCTATTCCTGTTCTCACTGTGCGCTTTTACACCCTTTAGTTTTGCCGTTGGTGATTTAGGAGGATTTCGTGACATTCAAATACGCTCAGATGAAGTCGTAACAGTATGGTTAGGCTATAATTCCATCACTAATATGAATTCATTAAAAAATACTGCATTTTATACCATAGCCAGCTCAGATGATCATGATTATTCAGAAGGCCTTCAACCGATATCCATCTCTAGATTTGCTAAGGCATCCTATTCAGTAGGCGGATGGTCAGAACCTGAGCTAATGGATAATCTTATGCATTGCACATTGCCAATTCCTCTAAAACCTGGCAAGAAGTATACAATGACGCTCAGTAACGGTTTAATCCCATCTCAATTTAAACAAAGTATGGAATTCAGCTTAGATTTTACACCAAATCCCAGTTTCAAGCTAAATCAGGTTGGTTATAGCAAACGAGCAAACATAAAACTTATTTACCTATCATCATATCTCGGAGATGGCCAACCTTTAGATTTATCAACATATACAACTTTTAAGGTGTGTCGTTCAACAGATGGAAGTGTGGTTTTCCAGGGTTCAATTGAACATGTATCTGATAGCGATCCTCAGGGATGTGATAAATTATTTAAACTTGATATCTCAGCACTTAATGAAGAAGGTGAATTTTACGTATGGATTGATGGTTTAGGCCGGTCTTATAATTTCAAGAATGGAAATATAGTTGCTCGGGAAATATATCGGATAATTGCCAAGGGTATGTACTATCAACGCTGTGGTACTGCCATTGAGCAACCTTATGCAGAACAATGGCCACGTCCGATGGCTCATAACCAAATATATGTCACAACGAAAAATATTGTTCATCCATGGACGGAAGGCATCCATGATGGAGTGTGGGGTGCCATAGAGTATGACCCGAATAGTCCTTCTGCTGGCGATTGGTATGTTCCTGAAGGCCCTCGTGAGATTTATGGAGGACATTATGATGCCGGTGATTATGATTTGAGAATCACTCATGTAGGGGTGGGTGAAAGGTTAATGGCTTTGTATGAAAATTTTCCCGAACGATTTTATGACGGACAGGTGAATATTCCTGAAGCAGGAAATGGGATACCGGATATTTTGGATGAAGTAGCCTGGAGTTTGAAGCAATGGGAATACTGTCAAGACTATGCGGGAGAAATCCGTGGGTTGGATGGTGGCGTAGCTCCTGGCATGGAATCTTATCGACATCCGCCTATGGTAAAGGGAACAGGAGATAAGGATCCTTTGCCGTATTGGATGCGCAAAGTTACACCTTATTCATCATTTGCCGGTGCAGGATTATTTGCACAAGCAGCCCGGGTTTTCAGGCCTTTTGATAGTACCCGCGCAGATAAATATTTAGAGCGCGCTGAAGCAGCTTATCAATATGCTTATACACATAGAGATGAATCATGGCATTCGGAAAATGAATATATCGGCCAGGAAGAGTATTCTATGGATGAGTATTATAATGATTATCTCTTAGAAAGTGCCTGCTGTTGGGCTTCAGGGCAACTGTTTTCAACCACTGGCAAAAAGTTGTATTGGGATCATTTTGTACTCAATTATCCGGAATTTCCATGGGCTGTTCCCTTTTGGAATTTTGATCAATGGATTGTATTGTGGCCCATGATTTCGACAAAACAAGAAGAATTTACCAGTGGATATATAAATTCACTTCAGCATGAGCTTCTCCAAGAAGCAGATAACATAGTATCCTGGATCAATAGTAATGGAGAAACCGGCTACCAGGCAGCCTGTTCCAATAAAGGGCATTCGGGGCAAGCCTCACCATTGCATACCGTAAATTTAAATCCAGTTTATCGTGCTTATCTTTTAACGAAAGAGCAAAAATATTTAGACGCCATTGCGACTTGTGTTGATTTTGTCCTTGGCATGAATCCTTCTGAATGCAGTTGGATGACAGGTGCTGGCACCGTCTATCCAATGGATCCACGAAATTTAAATTGTAAATATGATGGCGTAGAAGAACCATATCCTGGTATTGTCATCTATGGCCCAATAGAGGATTATAACGGTGAGAAAAATATAATGTACCCTGATAAATCAACTATGGGCTTCTATCGTCGCATGTGTGATGCTTTTAACTGGGCAGAAGGCACCGAATATGTTGTGGCTGAACAACAATCCAATATGTATCTAGCCGCTGGTATATTATTACCTGATTACATAAATGATTCGCTTGGTCGCGAGGGATCATCTTCAAACATAATACACTTTAACAATTATCCAAACCCCTTTAATCAAGAGACTACAATTTTCATTTCAATACTCAAGAAGAGTACGTTAACAATTCACATCTTTAACATTAACGGACAAAAAATTAATACAATAGGGAATAGAATAGTGGAAGCTGGCCATTTTACTTTCATATGGGATGGAACCGATTTTTCTGGAGATGTTGTTCCGAGTGGCGTGTATTTTTGTAAAGTTCAGGCAGGTCAGGATTCACGCATCGCTAAGATGCTTTTATTAAAGTGAAACTATCATTACAAAAGTAACCAAGAAACTATTGAATGGAACAATAAAAAGAAGGAGTAACATGAAATGGCAGCAGCTAACAGCCAATATAAGTCATAGGCTAGTTTGTGGCACGGTGGCCATGAACGTAATACGCTTTTTCTTATCTTGCTAATTAAAAACAATACAATGCAACGCCTACGCCTCATATTGGCAGAATGTTAAAAAAACAAAAAGAAAAAATCCTTTTAAATCTGCGTTTATCTGCGTCCTATTACTCTTAAATAACTATATTTAACAGTCGATCCTTAACGAATATGATCTTTTTGGGTTCAGTTGTATCCAAAAAACGGCTTACATTCTTTATATCTTTAGCAAGAGAGAAGGCTTCTTCCTTTTCGATGCCCTTATTTACCTCTATTTTTGCTCTTAGTTTACCGTTTATCTGCACGATAAGGGTATATTTCTCTTCTACAATACCTTCAGAGTCATATTTTGGCCAGTCTTCGAGGAATACAGACTCTTTATCGCCGTACTTGCTATACATTTCCTCGGACATAAAAGGAGCAATGGGCGCGAGAAGCATAAATAGACGCCTTAAGGCGTACTGTGAAAGATTGTCCTTCTTATTATAATCGGAAATACTGTTTAAAAACTCCATCATTGCTGCAATTGCTGTGTTATAGCTGAATCGTTCGATGTCTTCTGTTACTTTTTTAGTGGTTTTTTCAGTTTCTTTATAAAGTGCTTCTTCCCTATCGGAATCATCTAATTTTATATCTTCCTTATTAAGTTGTTCCGCCCCGAGTTCGTATAAACGGGTTAAGAAACGCGTAGAACCTTTTATATTTTCTTCTTTCCAATCGATATCGTTATCCGGAGGACCAAAGAAGAACATCGCAACCCGGGCAGCATCGATTCCTACTTTTTCTATTAAAACTTCGGGATCAACGACATTACCCTTGGATTTAGACATAACGTCGCCTTTTTCATCTCTGACCATTCCCTGGTTAAAAAGACGCACAACAGGCTCTTTGACAGGAGAATAACCTATTTTATTTAAAAATTTTGTGAAGAAACGCATATAGATTAAGTGTCCGGTAGCATGTTCAGCTCCGCCGATATATAAATCGATCGGAAGCCATTTTTCCGCTTCTTTCCTGTTAAAAATTTCATTATCGTTCTTAGGGTCGAGATATCGAAAATGATACCATGCGGAATCGACAAAAGTATCGACTGTATCAGCATCCCTTCTTGCTTCTCCCCCACATTCAGGACATTCTACCTTCGCAAAACTCGGATGAGTCGCCAAAGGCGAACGGGCTTTAGGAATGAAATCTACCTCGTCTGGAGGAGGCAGAAGAACCGGCAGATCGCTCTCAAGAACGGGAACTTCTCCGCATTTATCGCAATGAATCATGGGTATCGGAGCGCCCCAGTAACGCTGCCTGGAAATAAGCCAGTCATTTAAGCGATAGTTTACCGCAGTACCACCAAGTCCCTTACCATCAATATATTCAACTATCTTGATTAAAGCTTTATCAGAGGGCATTCCGTCGAACTCTCCTGAGTTGACCATTGTCCCGGCTTCAGTGTAGGCCACGTCGCCAAGAGGATTTTCTCCTCTTATAACTTCTTTTATTGGTAGATTATATTTTTGAGCAAATTCGTAGTCTCTCTGGTCATGCGCGGGGACGCACATAATAAGCCCCGTACCGTAGGAGCCAAGCACGAAATCTGCCACATATACGGGCAATTTGTCGCCTGTAAGAGGATGTATAACCTTGAGCCCGGTATCCGCTCCGGTTTTCTCTCTATCTTCTCTCGTACGCTCTATATTGCTTAAAAGCAAAGAATCATGTATGTATTTCTTGACATTTTCGTTGGTTTCTGCTATTTTTTCCGCTAATTCGCTCTCAGGGGAAATACACATAAAAGTAACACCGTAAATTGTATCCGGTCTGGTAGTAAAAATATTAAATTCTTCAGCGCTTTCCAGGCTAAACTTTATCTCAGCTCCTTCTCTCCTCCCTATCCAGTTTCTTTGCATTTCTTTGATGTTTTGCGGCCAGTATTTTAAGGTTTCGATATCCTGGTAAAGTTCTTCCGCGTACTCTGTTATACGTACAAACCATTGTTTAAGCTTTCTTTTTTCGATTTCGGACTCGCATCTCCAGCATTTACCGCTTTCAACCTGTTCGTTTGCCAGTACGGTTTTACAGCCGGGGCACCAGTTTACATATGATTCATCCCGGTATAAAAGACCGTTTTTATATAATTGGACAAGCAGCCATTGAGTCCATTTGTAGTATTCCGGGTCGGAAGTCGCGACTTCTCTTTTCCAATCATAACTGAGGCCTAATTTTTTTATTGTTTTTCTGGCGGTTTTCATATTGTTGTATGTCCATTCTTTAGGATCTAAGTTCTTTTTTATAGCGGCTTCTTCCGCGGGAAGTCCGAACGCGTCCCAACCGAAAGGATGAAGCAAATCTTTTTTTCTCATTTTTTCCCAACGCCATTTCAAATCTCCAAAACAGTAGTTTCTAAAATGTCCCATATGTATGTTACCGGAAGTGTACGGCCACATTTCCATAATAAAATACTTATTATCAGGATCTTGGGGGGTATCAAAAAACCCGGACTCTTCCCATTTGGTTCGCCATTTATTCTCTATTTCTTTAAAAGGATACATAATCGAAATGATTAAAAGTGAATTTTGCTTTCGCTATTCTTCTTTTAGCTTTTCTATCTTTTGTTGTAGATTCAAAAGCTCTTTTCTTCTCGATTCAATCTTACCCGAAAGGTCAATTTCTTCTCTTCTTTTTGCGACTATGCGCTGGGTCAACTCAATCTCTTCTTTTTTCTGAGCGCTTGTTTTACTGCTTTCCCCCAGAAGATTATTGAAAAGAAGTTCTTCTTCTGATTCATCTTCCGCAGTAGCTCCGGCAGTTGCCGCAGCTTTTTTACCTGCTTCCAATTCTTCTGAAATATTTTCTTTTTTCTGCTTGAGAAGCTCGATTTCTTTTTCCAGATCCTCTTTCATTTTTTGTTTCTCAGCTACTTCTTCAGTTACATCAGCGGTTGCCCCGGTAGAAACATTGCCCTTTTTTTCTTCGAGGAGTGCGATCTCTTTTTCCAGGTCCTTTTGTGTTTTTTGTTCCTTAGCTACTGTTTCTGTTACATCTGCTTTAGTTTCTTCTAAGCGATTAATTTCTTCTTTTAACTGCTCGATCTGGTTTTCTAATCCGGGAGTTCCTTGAGTACTTCTTCTAACTGTCGTAGTTTGACTTCCGGCTCCTTTGCTTAATACTGCACCCGCTAAAAAGAAAACAAAAAATGCAATTAGCGAAGGTATTAAGTGTTTCGGTGTCAACGAAATTTTCGCTTTAGCAAGCAGGGAAGAAATGAAACCCCCTTTTCCGGAAAAAGGTAAATTAACTAAGAAATATATATCCGCGATTTTAGTATCCTGCTGCCTCACGGACGATGTGTAATAAAATTTATACGGTTCATTTTTATTGCTTTCCTGACTTATCCAACCACCGTTCTGTAATCTTTTTCCAACTGCCGAATTATCATCTTTATCCCAAATTAATATGTTATCATTTCCGAGAATCGTTAAATGAATAAACTTGTCTTTTATTGTAACTTTATTAATGTAATCTCTTATCCCAGATCTGTTATTAATGGCAATATCACCTCGAAGAGTATTAGACGCTGCAAGCATTGAACCGTAATATTTCCAACCATTAATAGCAAAATCTTTAGGGTTTGGTCTATTTTTAACTTTAAGGTATAAATATCCGGCTACTCTGCGATTTTCCGAAATAATTCCAATCCTTACAATAGATGTAGAATCAGAAACAAAAACATTCCCATTTTCCTCTTTTCCTTTCCATTCTCCATATATTGTTCCCTTCCTGTTCGGCCCATTCGTCCAAAATATCGAATTATTATTTTCGGTGATTGTTATCTCGGGCTTATTCGGTATGTTTATGGGATTCATTATCTTAAACATAAACATTTCAACAAATATGGGATCTTTGTTTAAAAAAGGATCTCTAAAATTTTCTTCTAAAATGTTACCAAAAGAAACCCAACCATCTACACCGTCCGCGTAAGAAAATGAAACAAATTCTTGTGAAGAACTTTTTTCAGCCGAGGTTAAATGAATTACCAGGAGAGAAACAAGAAAACCTAACAACCCGAAAATAAAACCCTTTTTGAACATAATCCCCCCTTTACTTAATCAAGACGATAAAAGTAATAAGCTACTGCTCCGACAACTCCTAAAAATTTCGTAAAATCCCATACTTTCGACGAAAAAGATTTATTCACATAGACTAAATCGCCAGACTCGAGAAGAGGAGGGTTTTTAATTTCACCACTCAGATAAGCGCTAACATTAAAATATGAAACTTCCTTTCCTCTAATAGCTCTGATCAATTTTACGTGTGAAAGATCGGAACTCGTAGTGGGTCCATTCGCACAAGATATAGCCTCGACAATATTAGTAGAAGGAGTAACGTAATAAATGCCCGGACTTTTAACTTCACCCCATACCTGCACTCTTATAGAACTACTTTCTGATAAAAATTGGGTTTGTGGTATCCCTAAAATTAAACTTCCTATTAAAAGTAACATTGTAAAATAATATTACATCGTTTTACGTTGTTGTCAAGTATTCTTTTTATTCCTTATCTTTCAAGCAAATCATCTCAATTTCTTTAATTTTAATAAGAATAAACTTTTCTTTCCTGGTTGCCCCATTTCGAAATTGGATAACCACATCGGTCATGGGTAGAAAACCTGATTGTTTTGACAAAGCTTGAAGAGAGTCGGTTAGTCTTGCGTGAACCGGAATATGAACATCTCCGGATATTTTAAAATGATTAGTATAAAGATCAACACTCTTTTTTTCTTTTTCAATTTTCATCGCCATTATATTTCTCCTTCAACAAATGATTAAGTTCATTTAGAAAAACTTTCATTATCTCTTTTTCCTTTACCACAGCAACTTTTTTACCTTTTTTGAATATAACCGCAGATTTTTTCCCTCCGGCAATTCCTATATCCGCTTCTTTTGCTTCTCCGGGTCCGTTTACAGAACATCCCATAACCGCGATAGTAATAGGAACTTTTATACTTTTTACTTCTTTTTCTATCTTCTTTAATAAAGCATCTAAGTCATATTCTAATCTTCCACAGGTTGGACAGGAAATTATTCTTGGCCCGATTTTCCTTATTCCAAGAGAAGATAAGATATTCTTTGCTGTTTGAACTTCGTTTGACGGATTTCCCGTTAGAGAAACTCGAACTGTGTCACCAATACCTTCTTCCAATAAAATACCAATACCAACAGCAGAATATACTTCTCCCCTACCTCCGGGCGGACCTGCCTCTGTAACACCTATATGAAGCGGGTAATCATACATATCCGAAAATAAACGATTAGAATCGACCATAGTTTTCACATCGGAAGATTTAATAGAAACTACAATAAAATCAAAATTTAAACCTTCGAGTATATTTATCTCATCTATTACCGACTCCACGAGAGCTCTGGGCGTTATCCCTCCGAATTTTTTTATATATTTTCCCTTCAGGGAACCCGCGTTAGCGCCGACTCTTATGGGAACTTTTCTCTCCTTACAAATTTTGACGATTTCTTCTACTTTCCACCTTTCCCCTATATTTCCCGGATTTATTCTTATCTTATCAGCTCCCTCTTTGACAGCTTCTATGGCAAGCGCATAATCGTAATGAATATCCGCAATCAAAGGAATATTTATATTGTCTTTTATCTCTTTAATATTTTTAACTGCTTTATCATCCGGAACTGCAACCCTTACAATTTCACAGCCTTCTCTTTCTAACTTTTTGATTTGTTTAATCGTGTCCTTTATTTTACGGGTATCCGTATTAGTCATAGACTGTATGGTAATCGGATTATTGCCGCCAATTTTAACCTGTTCGATATTTACTACTTTAGTTTTTTTTCTTTTGTATTTTTTCAATTATTTCCGCCTTTAGATTTTCCTTATTTTTATAAACCTTTGCCGGTCTGAGACCCTTTATAAAAGTAATTTGTCTATCCGCGTATTTTTTTGTTTCTTTTATAACTTCGTCTTTGACTTCCTGCAAGGTGGTACCGTTTTTTTTCAAAATAAATTTTGAGACTTGCTCATATCCGATAGAAGTAAAAGAATAAAGAGAAGGCTTATATCCCTTTTCGAGCAAAGCTTTCACTTCTTCAATAAAGCCATCTTCAAACATTCGCTCGACTCTGTTCTTAATTCTTTTCTTTAACTCTTTTTTATCTAACAAAATAGAAAATATATTCAGCGGTATTTTGTTTTTATTTCCTTTTTCCCAAAATTCAGTTAAAGTAATTCCACTTGCCCTATAAACTTCTATTGCTCTTCCGATTCGTTGTCCATCATTTGGATGAATTCTCACTCCGGACTCAGGATCGATTTCCTTCAATTCTTTATGCATCCGGGTAGAACCCTTTTTTCTTATTTCGTTTCTGACGTCAGTACGTATTTTTTTAGAAATTTTCGGTTCTTCAAACATACCTTCGAGAAGAGACTTAATATAAAATATAGTACCGCCGCAAATTAGAGGAATATCTCCCTTTTTCCTTATCTCCTGCACTTTTGTTTTGCAATCGCATAAGAAATCGTAAGCCGAATAAAGTTCATCCGGGTCTTTTATATCTACCAAATGGTGAGGAACACTTTTTCGTTCCTCGATACTCACCTTAGCGGTTCCTATATCCATTCCCTTATAAATTTGCCTGGAATCAGCCGAAATTACTTCTATCGGAAAATCTTCGCCCAATTCAAGGCAGATAGAAGTTTTTCCCGAGGCTGTTGGTCCAATTATGGTCAAAACTTCTTTCATCGCAGCAGTTTCTTTTCTATATCATTAAGAGATATCTCGAAAAGGACTGGTCTACCGTGGGGACACCTGAAAGGTTTATCTGTAGAAAATAAATGATTTACAAGATTTTCCATTTCCTCGATCGACAAAGGGTCTCCGGCTTTTATCGCGAGATGACAACTTATAGATTTTAACAAAGAATCGATCGTTGTTTCTTTTTCTTGCGAAAGGTCTTCTAAGATACCTCTGATTTTTTCTTCGTTTATTTCTGTTAGCACAGAAGGAACTCCTTCCCACATAACAGTATTCCCGGAAAAAACTCTAAAAATAAATCCCAGTCTCTTAAGTTCCTCTTTCAACTCTTCCAGTTTTAACATTTCAAGAGGAGTATGCTTAACCTGTATTGGAAACAACAAACTCTGGGTACTAAAAGTTTCGTTTGTTTTAAAATTATCATAGAGAATTCTTTCATGAGCAGCATGCTGGTCTATTATAACAAGACCGTTATTTGTCTGGGCCACAATATAAGAATTGTGCAACTGCCAAAATTTACTTTTGTTATCCCCTTCAAAAAGAAAATCTTTTTGAAACGAAAAAAGTTCGGCTCTGTAGTCGCTATCGACCCCAACTGTTTCATTTAACGCTCTCTTTAATGTCGACATAACAATATTTTCTCTATGAAATTTAACTTCTTTTTTTGTCGGGTGCACATTTATGTCGACTAAATCAGCAGAAATATCGATAAATAAAATAAAAGAAGGATTCTCATCCGTAAACGGAGTGTAAAAATCTTTTATCAATTTAAAAATCTTACCATCCCAGACATTTCTTTTATTTACAAAAAGATAGTATTTTTTCTGAGAAGGCAATTCGGGACGCTGTATCCAACCACTAATTTTAATATTATCTTCTACATTATCGAATTCGATAGGCACAAGTGATGAAATAAAGCTCTCATCCAAAATCGAAATAAGTCTATCACTTGAAGTGGTTGAAGGCACACTGACAACCTTTTTTCCATTATGAGTTAAAAGAAAAGAAATTCCGGGATAACATATACATTTAGGAAAAACTTCTCCGAGGATTTTTCTGAACTCGGCGTTGGAAGAATGTAAAAATTTTCTCCTTGCCGGATAATTATTAAATAGAAATTTCACTATAACGGATGTACCTCTCTGACGCTGTCTTGCTTTTTCTTCTTTTATTTCTCCGTTAAAAACTTTGATATATCTGCCGGTATCACTACGCGAAGATTTGGAAAGTATTTCTAATTCGGAAATTATACCGATAGAAGCCAGCGCTTCACCCCTAAAACCAAGGGAATATATTGAATCCAGGTCTTCTAAACTTTTTATTTTACTTGTAGAGTACCGCTTCACAACCAGGCTCAAGTCATCGGGATGGATTCCTGTACCATTATCAGAAACGCTTATAAGTCTTTTTCCGCCATCCTCTATATCTATAGT
>CAZKVT010000032.1:0-18203 GCA_964556365.1 uncultured bacterium
AAGAGAAGGCGGAAGAACTGTCGGCGCCGGCGTCGTTACCGGAATACAGGAGTAAAATTTGCATATAATTGTACGTTTAAATTGTAGTGAATGTAATGTTCATAATTACACGACACGCAGGGCAAAAAATCAAAGAGGTAAGTTGCAGCTAAAAAAATATTGCCCGCATTGTAAGAAGCATACGCTTCATAAAGAAAAATAGGCCTGTGGCTCAACTGGCTAGAGCACCGGACTCCAAATCCGGGGGTTGGGGGTTCAAGTCCTCCCAGGCCTGCATTTAGGAGATATAATGTTAGAGAAGATATTAACTTTTTTTAAGGAAGTAAAACAGGAATTATTTAAGGTTTCTTGGCCGAAAGGTAAAGAAGTTGTCTCATCTACGAGTGTTGTGATAATTTTTTCGGTGATTCTATGTGTGACTATTTGGGTATTAGATCTTCTCTTTTCAAGAATCTTTATTTATTTGGTAAGCTAGGTTTTTATGGGTGTTGATACAATGTATAGATGGTTTATAATTCATGTTTTTACCGGACAGGAAAAAAACATCTGTAAATATCTTGAAGAACAGAAGAAAAGAAAAAAAATGGATGATCTTATAGATCAAATTGTTGTTCCGGAAAGAATGATTAAAGTTAGGAATAGAAAAGGTGAGATCAAAAGCAAAGAAAAGAGATTGTATCCTGGTTATATTTTAGTACATGCTGTAGAGGACGATGCTGTGACACAGCTTATAGCGGAATCTCCGAAGGTTATGGGGTTTTTGGGTAAAAAAGCCGCTCAACCTATAACGGACGAAGAGGCGGAAAAAATTTTAGGTCTTATGGAAACAGTAGAAGAGATAAACGATACAAGGTTTTTAGATGGACAGACAATTAGAATAATCGACGGACCTTTTACGGATTTTAATGGAACTATAAAAGAGTTAAACAGAGAAAAGGAAAGATTGGTTGTAATGGTTACGGTTTTCGGAAGGTCGACACCTGTTGAGTTAAGTTATAGCCAAGTCGAACTAATTTAGGAGAAGTTAAAGATGGCACCAAAAAAAGAAAAAGGACAGATTAAGTTAATGATTCAGGCAGGGCAGGCTACTCCCGCGCCTCCCGTTGGCCCGGCACTTGGTCAATATGGCGTAAATATAATGGATTTTTGCACTAAATTTAATCAGCAAAGCAAGAGTAGAGGTAGCGATTTGATTCCTGTTATTATAACGGTTTACAGGGATAATTCTTTCGATTTCATTATGAAATCTCCTCCTACTTCATTTTTGTTGAAGAGGGCAGCCGGGATAGTCAAAGGTTCCGGGGAGCCTAACAGGGAGAAAGTCGCGACTGTAACAAAAAAACAAGTCAGAGAAATCGCGGAGGCGAAAAAAGACAGTTTTAACACGGATGATATAGAGACTGCGATGAAGGTTGTAGAAGGCACCGCGCATTCAATGGGCATGCTTGTCGAGGAAGGTAAGTAATGAAGGGAAGCAAGAGATATCAAAAATTAAGTTCTTCTTATTCTAAAGAGACAATGTTTGAAGTTAAAGATTCTTTAAATAAGATAAAAGAAATGGCTTCCGCGAAATTTGACGAAACCGTAGAAGCTGCAATCAAACTTGATGTTGATCCAAAAAAAGCTGATCAGATGATTAGGGGTTCGATTCTGCTTCCTCACGGCAGCGGTAAGGAGAAAAAAGTTCTTGCTTTTGCGGAAGGAGAATCTCAAGTTAAGGCGGAGGAAGCCGGAGCCGATTGGGTCGGAAGTCAGGATTTTGTCGATAAAATCGAAAAAGGCTGGCTGGAATGTGATGCTATTGTGGCGGTTCCCGAGATGATGCCTAAAATCGGTAAACTCGGAAAAGTATTGGGACCAAGAGGTTTGATGCCTACTCCTAAAAATGGTACAGTAACGAAAGATATCGGTCAGGCTGTCAAGGAAATAAAACAGGGTAAGGTTAATTTTAAGGTTGATCAGGGAGGCAATATCCAGGTTCCGATAGGGAAAGCTTCTTTCAAGGAAAATGATTTATATGAAAATTTTGTTGATTTAATTAAGAAAATCTGGAGTTTAAAACCTTCATCTGTTGGTGGACAGTATCTAAAAGGAATTACCCTGTCATCGACTATGGGTCCCGGACTTAAGATAGATATAAATCATGTTAAAAAGGATATAATAGTAGGGAGTTAAAATGGGAATAAGAGAAAACAAAGAAATTGTAAAAGAGATTAGTGAAAGGTGTGAGAGAGCTAATTCTCTTTGTTTTACAAGCTTTCTGCGGATAAAATCTGCTCAGCTTAATACTCTAAGAAGGCAACTTAAGAGAGAAGACGCCGAATTGAAGGTGTTTAAGAATACTCTTATAAAAAAAGCGCTGGCTGATGAATCTAATGGAAGTAATATTGATGAGTTGGTTGAAGGTCCGACAGCTTTAGTTTTTGGTTACGAAGATCCCCTGCGACCTCTTAAAATAATTTCTGATTTTAAAGGGGAGAATGAAGAGTTGATTGTTACCGGAGGTTTTATTGAAGGTAAGTATTTTGATTTTGAAACTTTTGGCAAGTTGACGTCTATACCTTCTAAGGAAGAGCTTTATGGAAAGTTGTTGGCTTCCTTAAATTCTCCGTTGAACAAGTTCGCTTTTATTTTGTCAGGGATAACAAGAAAGTTGGTATTTGCTTTATCTGAGATAGCAAAACAAAAGGAGGAATGATGGCAGAAGTAACAAAATTATCTAAAAATGCTGAAAAAGTTATTGATTTAATTGGAGATATGACGATTCTTGAGCTAAATAGTCTTGTAGAAGCTATGGAAGAAAAATTTGGTGTTACTGCTGTAGCTCCGGTTGTTCAGGTGGCTGGAGGAGTGGCAGGAGAATCTGGAGCGGCAGAGGAAAAGAGTGAATTCAGTGTTGTGCTGAAATCTTTTGGAGATAGTAAACTTGCCGTAATAAAAGAAGTCAGGTCTTTGCTTTCCCTCGGTCTTAAAGAGGCTAAGGAAGTTGTAGAATCTGCTCCTTCGGAATTGAAGGAAGGTGCTTCCAAGGAAGAAGCGGAATCTATGAAATCTACAATTGAGAAAGCAGGCGGCGAAGTAGAAATTAAATAATCGGCATTTGAAAGTTTTATCTATAATAGATAGGTATATAATTCGAAGATTTCTTATAGGGTATTGCAAGAAAGTGGCGCTTCTTATTTATATAAGAAGTAAAATGTTACAAAAGGAGGTAAGCGTTTGACTCCTAAAAGGAAATTTTTTGCTAGTAGTAGCAGAATAGCCAGTTTAGAAAAACTGGATTTTACTCCGCCTAATTTTTTGTCTGTGCAGAGGGATTCTTTTGAAAGGTTTATTCTGCAGGAATATAATGATAATCCGGAAAGCCGTCCTGATTTTGGTTTGGAATCTGTTTTCAGGGAAGTGTTTCCGATAGAAGATATTCATGGTAGATATAAAATTGAATATTTGTATTATTTTTTTGAGGATCCCAGATATACTCCTGAACAGGTGAAGGAAAAGGAGCTTACTTATTCTGCGCCTCTTCATGGCAGGTTTAGGTTGATTGAGTATGAAGAGCCGGAAGAAGTCGAGTTTGCGGACGAGATAGGAGATTTTGAACCTCCCAGAGAAGTAAAGCAGTCGATCGAACAGGATGTTTTTCTGGCTAGTTTTCCTTTAATGACCGAGAGGGGAGATTTTATCGTTAATGGTGTAGAAAGAGTTATAATCTCCCAGCTGCATCGAGCTCCCGGAGTTTACTTTGAGGAAGAACAGGTTGATGAAGTTCGTAGTAAATACAGTGCGCAGATAATACCCGATAGGGGTTCATGGCTAAAATTCAACATAAAACTAACTGAGGCGATTAAGGTAAATCTGAATGGGAGACGCAATTTTTCAATAACAGTTCTTATTAAGGCCCTGGGTTATCTTAAGGATATTAAATCTTTAGATGAAGAAAAGAAAGAACTAATAAATCTTTTAAGCGAAAAGAAGTATGACAAGAAATATATAGATCGAATAAAAGAGATTAATAAGTTACTTGAAACCGTTGAAGGGAAATGGAATAGTTTAGAAGAAATGTTACCCCTTTTCTTTGAAATCGAGGAAATTAAAACGGGTAAAAAAGCCCAGAGTAGAATTCTCGCACAGGATATTTTTTCAGAAGATACCGGAGAAGTTATATTCGAGGTAGGGCATAAGGTCAAAGAAGAAGATTTAACAGAGATTAAAAAAGCTGGATTTAAAACATTTAAGGTTTTTTTGAGTTCTGAGCAAAAGTCAATCGATTATATATTAAATGCGTTTAAGAAAGATAAAACGAAAAATGGAAGAGAGGCAATGCTTGAGATTTACCGTTATCTTAGAGGTACGGATGCTCCTAATTTAAGTATTGCTAAAGATTATTTCAATTCATCCTTTTTTGACCCAACAAGGTTTAATTTATCCAGAGTAGGAAGGCATGTTCTAAATAGAAAGTTAAATCAAGATGTGGACGAGAACATACTTTGTCTTGTTGCCGAAGATTTTATAAATGTTGTTAAAGGATTGATCGATTTGGCAAGCGGAAAGAAAGAAGAGGATGATATAGATCATCTCGGAAATAGAAGAATCAGGACTGTCGGGGAACAATTGGAAAATCAGTTTCGTGTGGCCTTAAGAAGAATGTCTAAAACTATTACCGAGAGAATGGTTGTGTCGGACAATAGCGAGATAACTCCTCAGGAACTTATAAATTCGAGGCAAATTAAAGGAGTTCTGAATTCATTTTTTGCTACGGGTCAGCTTTCTCAGTTCCTCGATCAAACGAATCCTCTGGCTGAGCTTACAAATAAGAGACGATTATCCGCTCTTGGTCCGGGTGGACTTACCAGAGATACCGCAGGGTTCGCAGTGAGAGATGTGCATTATTCTCATTACGGTCGTATTTGTCCTATTGAAACGCCCGAAGGGCCGAACATTGGACTTATAATGTCTCTTGCTTCTATTTCGCGTATCAATGAGGACGGGTTTATTGAAACTCCTTATAGAAAAGTAGAGAACGGTATATTAACTGATAAGGTCGATTATCTTGACGTAAATGAGGAAGACAAGTATACTATAGCTCCCGCTAATTTAAAAGTGGATAAAAAAGGAAGAATTGTAGATGATTATGTTATGGCGCGGAAGAGAGATACTTATCCTACCATAAAACGTGGAGAAGTTGATTACCTGGACCTTGTTCCGCAACAGCTTGTTTCTGTTTCTTCTTCTCTTATTCCTTTTTTAGAACACGATGACGCCAATAGAGCTTTAATGGGTTCTAACATGCAACGTCAGGCGGTTCCCCTGATAAAACCCGATGCCCCTCGTGTTGGGACCGGTATAGAGGGTAAGGTAGCAAGAGATTCCGGAACGGTTATCCTTGCTAAAAGAGATGGATTTGTTAAAAAAGTCTCAGCCGATGAGATATGGATAGAGACAGAGGGGTCTTATTTGATAGATCCTTTTGATGTTTATTATCTCAGGAAATTTGAAAGGACAAATCAAGATACCTGTGTTAATCAGAGACCAATCGTTAAAAAGGGAGATAAAGTTAAAGCCGGAGATGTGATAGCCGATGGAGGAGCGACCAGTAATGGTGAGCTCGCGCTCGGACAAAATGTTTTGGTGGCTTTAGTTCCGTTTTTTGGTTGGAATTATGAGGATGCCATCGTCATTTCAGAGAAACTTTTAAAAGATGACATATTTTCATCTTATCATATAGAAGAGTATACTTGTGAAGTTAGAGATACGAAATTGGGTTCGGAAGAAACAACCCGAGAAATCCCGAATGTTTCAGAAGAAAGCGCGGCAAATCTTGATAATGAGGGTATAGTTAGACTTGGCGCGAAAATTAAAGAAGGTGATATTCTTGTAGGAAAAATTTCTCCCAAGGGAGAAACAGAATTAACACCCGAAGAAAAGCTTTTGAGGGCGATTTTTGGAAAAAAGGCTGAAGATGTTAAGGATACATCCTTAAGAGTGCCTTCTGATGTACACGGAGTTGTTATTGGGACGATTATCCTGGAGAGGAGTGCTCGTAAGGTCAACATAGATAAAGTTATAGAGAAGTATCGTGATATGATAGAACAGTTGAAAGCAAGAAAAGAGGCGGTTGTTAAAGCGGAACTTCTCGATAAAAAAGCTAAGGATTCAATTTATATAAATCCCAAAAAAGGAAAAAGGCAAAAATTATTAGTTAGAAAAAGTCAAATGATTCAAGAAAAACACTTGGCAAAATTGGAGCAGTGGACAGATTTAAAAGGTTATTCTAAGTTACAGGATTTCCTCGAGAAGATAGATCAAAAGATTAAAAAGATTGAGAAGGAAATGGCAAATGCCGTTAAGGTTGCTGAAAGAGGAGATGAGTTGTCTGCGGGTGTTAATAAGATGATTAAAGTTTATATAGGTCAACGAAGAAGAGCATCGATAGGGGATAAGGTTTCCGGAAGACATGGTAATAAAGGTGTTATCGCGGCTATAGTGCCGGAAGAAGATATGCCTTTCATGGAAGACGGTACCCCTGTGGATGTTGTTCTTAATCCTTTGGGTGTTCCTTCCAGAATGAATGTTGGGCAAATTTTGGAAACACATCTTGGCTGGGCTGCCGAAAAGTTAAATGTAAATGTTGGAAGTCCTATTTTCGAAGGGGTTTCTATTGACGAGATTAAAAAACTATTGAAAGAAGCGGGTCTTCCGGAAGACGGTAAAGTAGATCTTTACGATGGCCGAACCGGGGAACCTTTCGATCAGAAAATAACGGTCGGCTATATGTATTTAATGAAACTTTATCACATGATTGAAGACAAACATCATGCCAGAGCGACCGGACCTTATTCTTTGATAACCCAACAGCCGCTTGGAGGAAAGGCTCAGTATGGAGGACAGAGATTCGGAGAAATGGAAGTATGGGCCTTAGAGGGTTATGGGGCTGCGCATACACTACAGGAAATGCTTACTATAAAGTCCGATGATGTTGAAGGAAGGAATAAGGCTTACGAGGCGATAGTTAAGGGAGATCCCCCACCGGAGCCCGGATTGCCGACTTCATTCGATGTGCTTGTTAAAGAACTCAGGGGACTGGCTTTAAATGTTGAACTCCTCAAGGATGGGGAGGAGGATAAATATGAAATTTAACGAAGGAAGATTCAAGGAAGGGTTGCCTAAACATTTTAACCTTATAAGATTTTCTCTTGCTTATCCTGAAAAAATATTGTCCTGGTCCCACGGTGAAGTAAAGAAGGCTGAGACTATAAATTATAGAACTCAGAAACCTGAAATGGGAGGGTTGTTCTGCGAGAGGATTTTTGGCCCGGTTAAGGACTATGAATGTAACTGCGGTAAATATAAAGGACCAAAGTATAAGGGACACATTTGTGAAAGATGTAAGGTCGAAGTGACGAAGTCCAGCGTAAGAAGGGAAAGGATGGGACATATCGAACTGGCAGTTCCTGTGGTTCATATTTGGTATTACAAAGTTAATCCGAGTGTTATCGGTAAATTGCTTGAATTAAAAAAGATACAGCTTCAGAGAATTCTATATTATGAATCTTATATTGTCCTCGATCCGGGAGATGCTCCCCTTAAGAAAGGGCAGGTTATTTCTAATGAAGAGTACGCGGAATTAAAGGATAAATATAAAGGGGCTTTTACAGCTAAAATGGGTGGTGAAGGTATCTATGAGCTTTTAAAAGAGTTAGATCTCGGTGAAATATCTAAAGAACTAAAATCCGGAATAAAATCCGTTGGTTCAAAACATAAAAAGAAAAAATTATTACAGAAACTGTCTATAGTGGAGTCATTCCTTAAGTCCGGTAATAAGCCGGAATGGATGGTCTTACGGGTCTTACCGGTAATCCCTCCTGATGTTAGACCTCTGGTTCCTCTTGAAGGTGGGGTTTTTGCCACTTCTGATGTCAACGATCTTTACCGGAGAGTTATTACAAGAAATAACAGGCTTAAAAATCTGATAGAGATAGATGCTCCTCCTACCATACTTAGAAATGAAATGAGAATGCTTCAGGAATCTGTAGATGCGTTGCTGGATAATTCCAGATTGAGTCGGTCTATTACCGGCAGAGGTAATAGACCGCTTAAATCTATAACCGATTCTCTTAAAGGTAAAAAAGGAAGATTCAGAAGGAATCTTTTAGGTAAGAGGGTCGATTATTCCGGAAGGTCCGTTATTACTGTGGATCCAACTCTGAAATTATATGAATGCGGTCTTCCTAAGAAAATGGCAAAAGAACTTTTTAAACCTTTTATTATTAGGAAACTTGAAGAGTCCGGGGTCGTCGATTCAATAAGACAGGCAAGAAGAGTTTTAGACGCAAATGATCCAAAGGCATGGGATTTGTTAGAGGAAGTTGTAGATGGATATCCTATTTTATTAAACCGTGCTCCTACCCTGCACAGGGTTTCCATTCAGGCATTTTTGCCTAAGCTGGTTGAAGGTAACGCAATACGTATTCATCCTATGGTTTGTCCTCCCTTTAACGCTGATTTTGATGGTGACCAGATGGCAGTACATGTTCCTCTGTCTGCTTACGCTCAATTGGAGTGTTATTTCCTTATGATTTCTTCAAGAAATATACTGTCTCCTGCTAATGGAAGTCCTTTAATGGTTCCTACTCAGGATATAGTTATCGGAGTTTATTACCTTACACAGGAACGACATGGAGAAAAGAAGATAGAAGGTTTCTTTGACAGTATAGAAGAAGTAGTTTGTAATTATGAAGAGAAAGTAATAAAACTTCATGATTGGATCAAATTTATGCATAAAGGAGAATGGGTAGAGATTACTGTAGGTAGAGTTATCTTTAATGAAATAGTTCCAGAGTCTCTTAGATGGGTAAATGAACCTCTGGAGAGCAAGGGATTAAAGAAGTTAATCTTGAGGTGTTATAAGGAACTCGGTATGGATAAAACTGCAGAATTTCTGGATGAAATTAAAGAACTTGGTTTTGAATACGCGAGTCGTTCGGGGCTCACTATAGGGCTGACAGATATGATTATTCCCGAAGCAAGAGAAGGAATTATAGAAGACGCTCAGAAAAAAGTTCAGGAAGCGGAAAGGCAGCATAAGGTACAGGGTATCATTACAGAAGGAGAAAGATACAATAAAGTCATAGATACATGGACCAGAGCCACAGAGATAATCGAGAAAGAGATAGAAAAATCTCTAATGCTGGATAGAGACGGATTTAATCCTATTCATATGATGAGCAAGTCCGGAGCAAGGGGTAATATGGACCAAATAAGGCAGCTTTGCGGTCTCAGAGGTTTGATGGCAAAGCCTCAAAAGAAACTTTCTTCCCAGGCGATAATTGAAACTCCTATTCTTCATTCCTTTAAAGAAGGTTTAAATGAGATGGAATATTTTATTTCTTCCCACGGAGCCAGAAAAGGTCTTACAGATACGGCGTTAAAGACTGCTGAAGCGGGTTACTTAACCAGAAGATTGGTTGATGTGGCTCAAGCAGTCGTTGTTGTTGAAGAGGATTGTGGTACGGTTATGGGTGTGGATGTATCGGCACTTGTCGAAGGAGGGAAAGTTGTTGAGTCTCTAGTTGACAGAATCGAAGGTTCTTATACTGCTGATGATGTCATTCATCCGCTAACGGGTGAAATTATTGTTCAGGCAGGTGAGTGGATAGATGAAAAAATAGGCAGGGAAATTGAAGAGGCGGGTGTAGAATCTGTCAGAAATCGTTCGGTTCTTACCTGCGAATCTGAGACGGGTATGTGCCAGAGATGTTATGGTAGAGATCTGTCAACCAGAAAATTGGTACAAATAGGAACTGCGGTTGGGGTTATTGCTGCTCAATCTATAGGAGAACCTGGTACACAGTTGACTTTAAGGACTTTTCATGTTGGTGGAATTGCGTCGGGTGCGGCAGCCGAGTCTTATCAAAAATCACCTAAAGACGGAAAAATCACTTTTGCAAAAGATTTGGATTATAAAGATGTTAAAGAGAAACCAATGGTAGTTCTTTCGAGAAATTCCGCACTTTATTTAACTTATGGTGAGGGTAAATTAAAATATAAGATCCCCTATGGATCGGTTTTAAAAGTCAGAGATGGGGATGAGGTTAAGAAGGGAGATGTTCTGTTTGAATATCAACCTTATTCTAATTTGATAATAGCAGAAAAAGATGGTAAAGTTAAGTTTATCGATATTAAAGAGGGAGTTACTCTTAAAGAGATGGTAGATGAATCGGGAAAGAGACAGAGAATGGTGGTTTATGGTTCTAAGAGTAAATATCTGCCTACTATTGAGATTAGAGATAAAAAGAAAAAAATGGCCGAATATCCGATTCCCAGAGGTTCTTATTTATTTATTGAAGACGGAGCCAAAGTGGAAGTTGGTTCTCTTCTCGCTAAAAAACCGCGTGATATCGCTCGTACGCAGGATATTACAGGGGGTCTTCCGAGAGTCGAAGCTCTGGTTGAAGCCAGATCGCCCAAGGATAAGGCCATAATTTCCGAAATAGACGGGATTATCGGTTTTGGTAAAGTTTCGAGGGGGAAAAGAATTATTTATGTGGAATCGGATAAGGATAAGAAAAAGTATAAAGTTCCTTATGGCAAGTATTTTATGGTTCACGAGGGAGAAAAAGTAAATGCCGGGGATAAGTTATGCGAGGGGTTTGTCGACCCGCATGATATATTAAGAGTAAAAGGTGTGATAGCGGCGCAGCAGTACTTGCTTAATGAAATTCAAGAGGTATACAGAATGCAGGGAGTCAATATAGATGATAAGCATATCGGAATAATCGTTCGCCAGATGTTCAGAAAGGTTAAAATCGCCGAAAGCGGAGATACCACATTTTTAGAAGGACAGGTTATGGATGCTAAAGAAGTAAAAGAAATAAATATGCAGATTGCAAAAGAAGGTGGGCAACCCGCGACTTTCGAACCGCTGTTGCTTGGTATTACACATTCTTCTTTGTCTCATGATTCTGTTATAGCCGCGGCATCTTTTCAGCATACTACTAAGGTACTTTTAAATGCTGCTTTAGAAGGTAAAGTTGATTATCTTAAAGGTTTGAAAGAGAATGTTATCATAGGAGGAAAAATTCCCGCAGGTACAGGATTTAAAGATTTTAATAATATACAATTAAAATATGATGAAGAAGAAGCAACAGAGGAAGCAAAAAGAGCATAGGAGGTTAATATGCCGACAATAAATCAGTTAATAAGAAAAGGAAGATCAAAAGTTAAGAAAAAAAATAAGTCCCCGGCGCTCGACGGTTGTCCTCAGAAAAGAGGTGTGTGTTTAAGGGTATATACGACTACTCCCAAAAAACCCAACTCAGCTCTACGTAAGGTGGCAAGAGTTAGGCTTTCTAATGGGAAAGTCGTTAGTGCTTATATCCCCGGGGAAGGACACGCCCTGCAGGAACACTCCATAGTTCTGGTTAGAGGAGGTAGAGTTAAAGATTTGCCCGGAGTTAGATATCATATTGTAAGAGGGGTATATGATTCGGTAGGAGTAGAGGGTAGGAAAAACAGCCGTTCTTGTTATGGAACGAAGAGGCCTAAAGATAGTACGGGAGAGGGAAAATGAGAAGGAGAAGAGCTCCAGTAAGAGAAATACCCGCTGATTACAAATATCGTTCAGAACTTGTATCGAAGTTCGTAAATAATATAATGTACGAAGGTAAAAAAAGCGTAGCAGAGGATATTTTCTACGGTGCTATCGATCTTATTACTGAACGTACAGGTAAAGAAGGTATCGATGTTTTTAATCAGGCTATTAATAATGTTAAGCCGATGGTTGAAGTCAGACCAAAAAGGATAGGCGGACAAACTTATCAGGTTCCGATGGAAGTAAGGGCGGGAAGAAAACTTTCTCTTGCTATTAAATGGCTGGTGAAAGCTGCCAGAAGTAGAGGTGAGTATCTAATGAAAGAAAAGCTCTGTAACGAGCTAATAGCCGCATCCAGAAAAGAAGGTTCCGCGTACAAGAAGAAAGAAGATACTCATAGAATGGCAGAAGCTAATAAAGCCTTTGCCCATTTTGGTTGGTAATCTTTATATATTTGGGATAGTATAGTTTAGGAATTTTTAATGGCACGTGAACCTAATTCAGAAAAAAGGTTTGATATCCCTGATGTTAGAAATATCGGGATCATAGCCCATATAGACGCGGGTAAGACCACTTTAACTGAAAGAATTCTTTTTTACAGCGGAAGAGTTCATCGGATAGGAGAAGTCGATGAGGGCTCTACTGTTATGGATTATATGGATCAGGAGAAAGAAAGAGGTATTACTATTTCTTCTGCTTCTACTACTATTTTCTGGAAGGGTAAAAGAATAAATTTGATAGATACACCCGGGCATGTAGATTTTACAGTGGAAGTCGAGAGAAGCCTCAGAGTGCTCGATGGTGGAGTAGTCATATTTAGCGGGGTAGAAGGTGTCGAAGCACAATCCGAAACGGTCTGGAGGCAAGCGGATAAATATAATCTTCCGAGAATTACATTTATAAACAAATTAGATAGAAAAGGCGCGGATTTTTTCCGGACTGTTAAAATGATGGAAGATAGACTTAAAGTAACGCCCCTCGTTTTGAGTTTACCTCTTTATGCCGGAGAGCAAGTAAAAGGAACCATCGATATTGTGGGAATGAAAGCCTGGATATGGGAAGACGAGAAGGGACTCGATTTTAAAGAAATACCAATACCCGATGAGTATTCTGATTCGGTAAAGAAATATAGAGAAGAACTTCTGGATAAGGTAAGTTTTCATGATGATGAGGTTGTGGAACAATTTCTTAATGAGGAAGAGATAGACGCATCTGTTGTGAAAAGGGCAATCAGAATAGGGACAATCAAAACTGATTTTTTCCCGGTTGTTGCCGGTACCGCTCTTAGGAATATTGGCGTGCAAAAAGTTATGGATGCTATTGTGGATTATCTTCCCTCCCCCTTGGATGTTCCCCCTCCCCGCGGTAAAAATCTGAAAACGGGTGAAGAGGAAATAAGAGAAACCGATCCGAACGGACCTTTTAGCGGACTTGTTTTTAAAATAATATCTGATCCCCATGGTAAATTATCTTTTGTAAGAATTTATTCGGGAAGAATTAAACAGGGAGATAGAGTATTAAACGTAAATACTGATAAATTGGAAAGAATTTCTAAAATTATTCTCATGCATGCGGACAAGAGAAAAGAGGTGGATTCTATAGAAGCCGGAGAGATTGCCGCTTTTGTCGGGCTTTCACAGGCTGCTACGGGTCATACTTTGGCCGATCCGAGAAAGCCTATCCTTTTCGAGCCTCCTGAGATGCCGGAGCCTGTAATTTTTACCAGTGTTTCACCGAAGACCAATGCGGATCAGGAAAAACTTTTTGTAGCTCTAAATAAAATTCATGAGGAAGATCCCACCTTTCAGATAAAAAAAGATCCGGATACCGGAGAAACTTTGATTTATGGTATGGGTGAACTGCATCTTGAAGTTATTATGGAGCGGCTTAAAAGAGAATCCAGTGTCGAGGCAAGAGTCAGAACCCCAAGAGTTGCTTATAAGGAAACTATAACTCAGAACGCTAGCGCCGAGGGTAAATTTATTAAGCAAAGCGGAGGTAAAGGGCAATACGGTCATGTTATATTATCTATAGAGCCGTCCGAGGAGTTTGAATTTATAAACAAGGCTAAAGCTAATGATTTACCGAAGGAATTTTTAAAGCCAATCGAAGAAGGAATAAGGGAAGCAATGTGTTCCGGAAGTCTCGGTGGTTTTGAAATTTTAGGAGGGCGAGTTACTATAACCGGTGGATCTTTTCACGAAATCGATTCATCTGATATCGCATACAAGATAGCTGCTTCGAGAGCTTTTAAGAGCGCGTATAAAAAGGCAAATCCTGTGCTTTTGGAGCCTCTTATGGAAGTGGAGGTTACTGTTCCGAATACATACTTTGGAACCATTTTGGATGATATCAATACGAGGAGAGGTGATGTAAAACACGTTAATCATATCGAAGATCTTGCTATAATCGAAGCGGATGTTCCTCTCGCGAATTTATTTGGTTACGCTACTTCCTTACGTTCTCTTACGGGGGGGAGAGGTGTGCATTTTATGCAGTTTGAAAAATATCAGCCGGTACCCGAGAAAGTCATGGAAAAGGAACTCGATGCTATAAGAGGATACTGAAGAGAAGTCAGAAGCCGGGAGTCAGAAGTCAGAATCCCATCACCACCCCAAAAATTAGTTGAACCACAAAGTGCACAAAGAGCACAAAGCCACTCCACACCACCCATTTTTTATTTGTTTTTACTAAATCCCAATCCCCAAATCCTAAATCCTATTTTTTGACTTGTGACTAGTGACCAGAGACTAATGACTAAGTTATTTAGAATTGACCCCAGATACACATATGCTCTTTCCTACAAGAAATAGTCTACGATGTTGTGTTATTTGTCAACTAACTATCTAACCAATTAATTGTATACTTATTTTCCTAAAGGTTTCCAGAGTTTTACAGTATTATCCGTGCTGGTTGTGGCTATAACTTTTCCGTCGGGACTGAAAACTGCCGAGGTTAAACCCTGCCCCGCAGCAATTGCAGATTTAATCTTTCCTCCTGTAGAAATATCCCATAATATAAATTCATCAGCTGTTCCGGTTAACAAATATTTACCATCCGGACTGAAAGAGGCATGCGAAACCCAGTATTTGTGTCCTTCAAACGTCTTTACAAGATTCCCTGAAGGAATTTCCCAGAGTGACGCCTTTGTGTCCCGTGTGCCGGTTACGAGATACTTTCCGTCAGGACTAAAGGATAAAGCCTCAAGCCCATTGTTAAAACCTTCTATTTTTTTAATTAAATTACCGGTCTTAACTTCCCAGATAATAACCTCCGCAGGTTTAAGGAAACTACGGGGGTCTTCCCCAACAATGGCGGCAATGTATTTCCCGTCCGGATTAAATTTAAACAAACCTACTTTTTTACCTGCAGATAAGGACTTTACAAGATTTCCGGTTTTACCATCCCATAACTTAAGTGTGCCATCATCACTTGAAGAAGCAAACAGAGAACCATTAGCATTCCATTTCACATATCTAATCATCTTTTTATGAACGCTATCGATATTATTTTTCAGTTCACCTGAAGGAAACGAATAAAGTTTTAATTGAAAAGCACCCTTGAAAGGCTTGAATTTACCTGCAAGATATTTTCCATCAGGACTTAAAGCAAAAGGCGCCTCTACTCCTTCAATTATTTTATAGGATTTACCTGAAGGTACTTCCCATATCCTTATTTTTTGATAATCCGTGGTTAATAAGAGTTTAGCATCCGGACTATAATCAACTTGTTTCGGCCACTCGTTAAAACCATTCATCATCACAAGAGACTTCCCTGTTGAGACATCCCAGATATTCACATGAAAATCTTTGTTACTTAGAGATAAGTATTTACTATCCGGACTGAATACAGCTTTGAGTGCTCCCTGCTTATGCCCCGTTAGGGTAGCATATTCTTTAAAACCTTTATCCCATGTATTTGCTTTAATCTCAAACGACAACAATGATATAACAGATAGTACTATCAATAAAAATCTTGTAAATTTATTAAATACTCTGCAAAACATATGCCCCCCTTCTTTTTTAAGTTTAATGTTTATAATGAATGATAAGGATTTATTGAGACTTCGCAAGAGAGTAACTGTTTAATGTTAGGTCTTAAGTCTTGGGCGTTATATACCAGGTAGCAGATACTGTATTGGTTCAACGAAAAATGGACAAAAGGGGTTCACCCAATAAGTTGAATTTTGTTTTATGATTTTCTTTTCTAATTCTTCTTGCTTTAATACTAATCCTTGACCTCCGCTTATCTTCCTGCTTAGCTACTAATCCTGAATAAAATCTATTTAATCAGGATAAATTTATCCCCGACGCTTAATTTTCCGGTATTAAGCTTATAGAAGTAATTTCCGCTCGGAAGGGGATTACCGTTATTATCCATGCCATTCCACGTGGTTGTATGAATGCCTGGTGTATATTTCTCATTGTCATGGATCCAAGATCCCATATTTAGACAGCATTAAAGAGGATTGACAGATAAACATTGAAAGATATGATGGTACTATGGAAATCAGGCAAAAGTTTTTTAATTTAAAATTAAAGATATGAGTAATTATAAATGAATCTTAGCGTTTATAATTTGTTTTATTGAAGCAGCGTTAATCAATTATGAAAATTATTAAACGGGAAGCAAAATCCATATACACAAGGTCAAAACTTCCGGGCATAAAGTATACAATTAATCAGTACGTGGGGTGTGGACACAGATGTGTTTACTGTTACGCCCGTTATATGAGCAGGTGGAAAGAGTACGGACATTGGGGGACGTGGATAGAGGTAAAAACAAATGCCCCGGAACTTGCGAAGCAGAGAGTTAAAGGAGAAGTATCGATGAGTTCGGTTTCCGACCCCTATCAACCTGTGGAAAAAGAGATTATGCTTACCAGAAAAATTCTTGAGAATATGAACAAAGATACTAAACTATCGGTTCTTACCAAGTCCGATCTGGTTTTAAGAGATATCGATATTATCAAAAAATTTAAAAACGTAAGTGTTGGGTTAACTGTAAATTGTTTTCCGGAGAAAGTGAGAAAAATTCTCGAACCACACGCGCCGTCCAACGAGCGAAGGATTGAAGCGCTTAAGAAATTAAATAAAGAAGGAATAAAAACCTTTTGCTTTATAAGTCCCGTTATACCGGAGCTTACAGAAGCGAGAAAAGTATTGAGGGAGACTAAAGGAATAGTAAATTATTATCTAATTGAAGTTTTGAATACCCGGCTCGGAGGAGAAAATTTGAAAAAGATTTTAAAAGGCAGGTTTCCGGAAAGTTATGAGTATTTGAGAGATAAAGAAAAGATGCGGAAGTTCGTGGAATTGCTTAAACATTACGTGGAAGAAAAGGAAGTCCCCCTTGCTGCGTTTGTCAGCCACCGGAGGGAGAATTATTATACGGAATAAATATTAAAACACTAAAAAACAAATTAACTTAACCACAGAGGATATAGAAAAAATAGGCTAACCGCTGTCGGCTTTCCGCTAAACCAAACACATCACTAAAAAACTAGACACTTGTTAAATTTTATTTTTTTGACGCGCCAACGCATCCACGCACTAACACACTAACAAAATTCAATCTACAACCAGAAGGAAAACTTTGCAAACGGACCCGAAAAGTTGATTCCCGCGTAACTATTGTAGGTATAACCCAGACCAAAATTAAATCTATAAAATGTGTGATTTAAAGAAGCGGAAAAATTATGAAAATTAAGCGAACCGTATGATGAATTTAAGGTATATAAATCCAAAATATAATTAGTAGGAAGGAAAACCTGTAAATTAGCGCCATAAGAGAATCGAGCTTCCTCGAGAGGTTCGATATAAAAAGCTCCTATGAAAGGTGTTAAAGTAAAACTCTGCGTTGCAAAAGAAAATCCTCCGTTTATAGAGTAAAGCCTTAGTTTCTCCTCACTTGAAAAAATATTCTGATAGAAACAATTAAAATGCAGGTAATAAAGATTCGCGGAAATTTTCCCCGTGATTCCGTATGTATCCCGGATGTCCTTACCGAGATAGGCAGCTTCTACTGAGGAAGTGAGGAATGCAATTTTTCTAGGATGTTTATACTCGTGTAACGGGTTGGGAGAAATTAATTCTGATTCATCTATATAAGTGTAATCGTAATATCTTACATCGGTTACGTAACCGGGGGAATCATCAAAATAAACATCATCGTAAATATAATAACGTGGATTATCATGGCGGTAATCGTTATCTTTATATTTCTTCTTATAGGGTCTTCTGTTATAATCATGAACATAGTCATTCCCCTTTTTATTTTTATTTCCATAGTCATAATCTTTATTATACTTATCTTTTTCGTTTTTCTTTTCTTTTACTTTCTCTTTCTTTTTTTCTTCGGTCTTATCTTCTATTTTTTTCTTTTCCTTTACGATTATTTTTTTAATTTTTTCAATACGGCTTTTGTCTTCAGGGGATTCTTTTTCTTCCTTTTTATCTTTATGTTCATACGTGTCATTTTTTTGTTCTTTACTTTTCTCTTCTACTTTTTCTTTCTCTTTTATAATCTTTTCTTTAATTTCCTGGATAAAACTCTTTCCTTCAGTGGATTTACCCTCTACAAGTAATGGAAAGGAAAATAAGAATATAACTGA
>CAZKVT010000033.1:0-15262 GCA_964556365.1 uncultured bacterium
CTCTGTGGTAAAAAAAAGGATGAGTAGGGAAGGTTCGCTTGACATAATATGTAAAATGAATAACTTAGGCGGAAATATAATAAAAATTAGTTTTTAAATAAGAAAATATACCCCAACTTGGAGGGATTTATGAATAAATTAAAGTTAAGTGTTTTGAGTTGTTTTGTTGCTGTAGTATTAATTTGCTTGTTTTCGTGCATGAGGGGTGGTTCGTCTGGTATTTTAGTAAAACCGACAGTGACCAGTGTAGAGAAATTCAAGCCCCTGTATATAGACATCAAATTAACAAAAAAGTTTAAAAACCCTTATGATCCAGAAGATATAAGAGTGGATGCTATTATAAGACCACCTGATGGTAATGAAATAACGCTTCCCTGTTTCTATAAAGATGGACCTTCCGGGAAATCGGATTGGGAGGCAAGGTTTACAGCCATGCAAACAGGAACACACTCTTTCCATATTCAGGTGATAAATAAAAACGATACCTCTAATTCTAAAGAATTTTATCTATCGGTAAAAGATTCTTATAATGATGGGTTTTTGCGAATAAATGAAAAATCTCTTTATTCTTTTGTTTTCGATTCGGGTAAGCGTTTTCGTGGTGTCGGACTTAATGTAGGATGGGAACTTCAAACCGAATGGAAACATTCTTATGAGACTTATATAGAAGAACTCGCGAAAAACAATGCCAATATATTTAGAACCTGGATGTGTACCTGGAATCTTCCACTGGAATGGACGAGGATGGTTATGGCGTATGACAGTACGATAACGGATGAATTCGAAAATTGGGGTAAAGTTTTTTCGTACTCATCGGGTTTGAAGATTGTTTCAGGGAAGACGGAGTTTACCGAAGATGATACTAACAGGGTTGTAATAGAATCCGATACTAAAGAGACTATTGTTTATAATCTAAAAAATATAAGAAGATTCAAAATGAAAGTATTCTACCACAGAAATCTTTCTACGGGTAATATAAAATGTTATTCTTCCCCTGATAATATTACATACAATCCCATAAAGATTGAGTTCGGTCAAAGCTGGGATACCGCGGAAGATTGGAAACGAAGGTTTATTGTATATATAGATGAACTTCCGGAAAATACGAACTATTTGAGGATAGAATTTTTAGAAGGTCTACAAGGTTTGCTCTATCTTGGAAACATTGAAATTGAATGCGGAGAGGAGGAAGATGTTCTGGACGCGCCCGGTCTTGGCAGATATTATCAGAAAACGGCAAAGAGGTTAGATGACATTCTTATGTTTTCTGAAGAAAAGGGTGTATACATGATGTTAACATTTGATTATCACGGAATTTTCAAAGACTTTGTAGATCGCTGGGCATCCAATGCCGAATGGAGAACGAGTCCTTATAATGCCGCTAATGGTGGTCCCTGTGAAAACCAGGTTGATTTCTTCACTAATGAAGAGGCAAAGAGAATATATAAAAACAAATTGAGATATATCGTCGCCAGGTGGGGATACTCGACAAACATTGCCTGCTGGGAATTTTTTAATGAGGTTGATAATGTAATAGGTATGGTAGATTTGCCTCCTTTGGATATCGTGAGCTGGCACAGGGAAATGGCAGATTATTTAAAGAAAATCGATCCTTATAAGCATATTGTTACTACGAGTGTGACGTATAGAGAAATACCCGGTTTATGGGATATTGAAAACATCGAATTCTCTCAGCATCATAACTATGGTCCCACGAATGATATGAAAAAAAGTATTGAGAATTATGTTGAGAGGTTTAAAAAGCCGGATGTTGTAGGAGAATTTGCTCTGGGATGGAAAGGCCCGGATAAAGATCATCCTGCTGAGTTGTATGAGGGCGAAATGCATAATGGATTATGGCGCGGGATGTTTTCTCCTACTCCTATATTACCTCTTCCGTGGTGGTGGGAATGGCATTATCACAAAGAACATTATTTTCATTTCAAAGCAGCTTCGGATTTTATTTCGCCGATGTTAAAAGATAACGGAGATGTGCTCGAAGAAATTTCCGTTGTAAGTGTAGATGGAGATATGGAAGTTATGGGACTTAAATCCGGAAATGATATTTTTTTGTGGTTAAGAAATCCGAATAAGGAAGAGAAGAAAGACCTTGTTCTCAATATTCCGGAAACCATCTTTACTTCGTATCTTATGGAATACTATGATACATGGTTAGGTGAGTTTTCAAGTGATAAGGAGATAGAACTTTTAAACGGGCAGTTAATCCTGCGGGATATTTATCTGAAAAGTGGTGAAGATATGGCTGTATGGGCTAGACCCGCGGGCGAATAGTAAGTTAGTTAATCCCTTGATTAGTTAATTTATAAATTATGCCGGCAAATTTACCTCAAATTTACCATAAAATAGAAGCACGACTTAAGTTCGCCGATACTTCGGAAGAAAAAATATCTATTTTAAGAGAAATGCTTGCGGTCATGCCCAAGCATAAAGGGACCGACGGGCTAAGAGCGGAATTAAACAGCAGGATTTCTAAGCTAAAAAAAGAAGCAAAGAAAAAACCCCAGGCGCGGCGTCTGGATTTGACTCATGTCCCCAAAATGGGTATAGCCCAGGTTGTACTTATGGGAGCTCCGAATTCCGGTAAATCGGCATTTCTTGAGGCACTGACGAACGCCAGTCCGGAGGTAGCCAGTTATCCTTTTACGACTCAAAAACCGGATGTGGGAATGATTGAATTCGAAAATGTACAAATACAATTGGTCGATACTCCGCCTCTTTACGAAAAATTTCATCCTCCCTGGCTTCTTGCTCTTGGGCGAAGTTGTGATGTTGTTATAGGGATGATAGATGGAGGTAGGGCTAATCCCGAAAGAGAGCTTAATTCGCTTTTAAAAAGATTGGAAACGGGTTCGATTTTTCTGGAGTCTAGAGACTACTATAAAGACGATGAATTAATGAAAAAAAACGGATTTATAATAATCTCGAAGAGTACAGAGAAAAAACTGCAGTTATTGCGTGGAAAATACGGTGATAGGCTCGATTTTTATGAATTCAAACTCAATTCAGACGTGGAAGGTTTAAAGAAAAACATTTATAATTTTCTTAACCGAATAAGGATTTATACAAAACCACCGGGGAAAGATGCCGATTTTAGCGAACCTGTAGTTTTAATCAAAGGCGCTACCGTGGAAGACGCGGCTTACCATATACACAAAGATTTTGCGAATAAAATGAAATATTCAAAATTATGGAGGGGAGGTAAAAACCCCAGGCAGGTTGGCCCTGAGGAAGTTTTAATGGAAGGGGATGTGGTGGAATTCCACAGCCGTTAATCACGTTCAACCCAATAATATTGAACCACAAAGCACACAAAGAACACAGATAAACAGGTAGATGAGTAGACGTGTAAATGGGTAAAGAAAACAGTCAACCCATCCACCCATATACGCATCAACTCATTCACTTAAATTTAAACAACAAATCACACAAATTACACGAATAAAGAAAAAGTTTTATTTTGTTTTTACTAAATCCAAAATCCTAAAATAACTGTTTTTTAATTTGACCATTTGACTTAGATTGAAAAATCCGAACCAACGATCCAACGAACCAACTCTTCTCACAATTTTCCACAATTTTGCGACGGAATTTCCCTTGACTAATTAGTGATTTTATATATATTTGCATATAGATAATGTTCCTTGAAAGCATATATTGCAAGAATTTTAGAAATTTTAGAGATTTAGATTTAGGACTCCTTGAAGGAAGAAATTTAATCGTGGGCAACAACGGTATCGGGAAGACTAATCTCATAGAAATGGTTTATTTTCTTTCTACTTTTAGTTCCTTTAGGACGCAAAGGGCGGAAAATTTGCTTTGTTTTGGAGAAAATTTCTTTATTCTTTCCGGAACTTATGGAGACACTGAAGTAAAGATTAAATATTCCGGAAAAAAAGAAATTTTCATTAATGATTTGAAGCAAAATAGTATGAAAGAAGCTTTCGGGACAATTCCCGTTATAGCCTTAACTAATGAGGATGTGGAGATAATAAACGGAGAACCTTCGAAAAGGCGTTATCTTATGAATATAAGTATTTCTATGTATGATAGAAAATATCTGAATTGTTTATATGAATATAGAAAAGTAAAAAAGCATAGGAATAAACTTCTTCTTAACGCGAAAAAAGGAGGTCCGGCAGGCACCTTTGAATTATGGGAAAAACAATTGATTGGATTGATGTATCCGATTGTGGAAGCAAGAAAGGCTTTTATAAAGAAACTTTCTCTTTATGCGCGGGAAATATTCGGAGAACTTACCGGCAAAACCGTCGAGATAGAATACATCCCGGGAGCCGATTATGATAATATTGAAGAAGAATTTAATAAAAAAAGACAACAGGAAATAGAAATAGGTTATACAATATTGGGACCTCATAGAGATAATATTAGGTTTAAAGTGGATCGTCATTGTGCTAAAACATCATCTTCTTTTGGGATAAAAAAATTACTCGTAACATCTTTAAAAATTGCAATCTCAAGGATGTTAACCGAGATAAGAGGAGAAGAACCTATATTGCTTATAGATGAAATGTTAGGTGGTTTAGACAAAAGAAACGCTAATTCTTTATCGGGATTTTTAACGAAAACAAGACAGGTTTTAATAACAACTACTAGCGAGAATCTTGTAAACGATAAAGATTATAATGTATATATGATAGAGGAGGGAAATGAATCCCCATTTGTTAGGAAATGTACTGAAAAAATATATACATTCTAAAGAACTCGGAGAAAGTTTGCTTAAAATCGAGGTCTTAAGCCAATGGGATGAAATTTGCCCTACAGAAATAGCGAAGCACGCGAGACCGACTGGATTAAGGGGTAGGAAATTGACCTTAGCCGTTAATTCTTCCGCGTGGATGAATGAACTTTCTTTTTTCAAGAAAGATCTTATAGATGTTTTAAACGAAAAAGCAGGCAAAGAAGTGATAAAAGAAATACGATTCTATCTCAAGGAGGCATGATGGAAAGAAACGACTATACGGCTTCAAGTATTAAAGTTCTTAAAGATTTGGAAGGGGTAAGAAAAAGGCCCGCTATGTATATCGGCGATACGGGAAAAAGAGGACTTCATCACCTCATATTTGAAGTTGTCGACAACTCAATCGATGAAGCTATGGCAGGATACTGTGAAAAAATCAATGTGACAATTATGGAGGACAATTCCGTCATGATATCCGATAATGGTCGCGGGATCCCCATAGATCTACACAAAGAAGAAAATAAATCTGCTTTAGAAGTGGTGATGACCACTTTGCACGCGGGAGGTAAGTTTGACTCTAATGCATATAAAGTGTCGGGTGGACTTCACGGTATAGGGGTTTCGGTTGTTAATGCTCTTAGCTCATGGATGAAAGTTGAAATTGCCAGAGACGGATATCTTTGGACCCAGAGTTACGAAAAAGGAAAAGCAGTCACAAAGTTAGAGAGGGGAAGTCAGAGAAAAACAACGGGAACCAAAGTCTCATTCTATCCCGATCCTGAAATTTTCGATGAAATCGTATTTAATCGACAATATCTTGACGAACGCCTTAGAGAATTGGCTTTCCTGAATAAAGGGGTAAAGATAGAATTGGATTTTAAGCCCGAAGGGAAGGTCGAAAGCTTCCAATACAAAGGCGGAATAAAAGAATTCATAGAATATCTCGATAAGAACAAAAATCCCATCCACCGCCATCCGTTTTATATAAATAAGGCGGTCGGTTCCTGCGTTATAGAAGTCGCTCTCCAATTTAACGATTCTTATACGGAGAACATATTTACGTTCGCGAATAATATTAAAACAAGCGAAGGAGGAACTCATCTTTCCGGGTTCAAAAGCGCTCTTACCAGGAGTATAAATCAATATGCTAAGTCACAAAATATAATTTCTTCTAAAGACCCTAATCTTACAGGTGATGATATAAGAGAAGGTTTGACGGCGGTTGTTTCCGTAAAGCTGCCGCAGCCCCAATTCGAAGGGCAAACGAAAACAAAATTAGGTGATAGGGAAGTAGAAGGATTGGTTGCGTCTGTGGTAGGTGACGGTATTTCCGAATATCTTGAAAGAGATCCACAAGCAGCTAAGAAGATAATAAATCAGTCTATTATTGCGGCAAGGTCCAGGATGGCTGCCAAGAAAGCAAGAGATATAACTCGAAGGAAAAGCGCTCTTGATTCAGCCAGTCTCCCGGGGAAACTGGCCGATTGTTCGACCAGGGAACCGAGTAAATCCGAAATATTTATAGTCGAGGGTGATTCAGCCGGTGGTTCAGCAAAGCAGGGTAGAGATAGAACTACGCAGGCAGTCCTTCCCTTAAGAGGTAAACTGTTGAATGTGGAGAAAACGCGTTTAAACAAAGTTCTCGCGAATAATACAATTACCACTTTGATAACTTCACTCGGAGTTGGGGTCGGCAAAGAAGATTATGATTATAGTAAATTAAGATATCATAAGGTTATCATAATGACGGATGCCGACATAGATGGCGCTCACATAAGAACTTTACTCCTGACTTATTTCTTCAGATACTCGAAAGAGCTTATAGAGAAAGGGAATTTGTACATAGCTCATCCGCCCCTTTATCAGGTTACAGACGGTAAGAAAAAAAGATGGGCGTATAGCGAGAGGGAACGAAAGCAATACCTGAAAGAATTCGGAGATGGTAAAGCCAAAGTGCAAAGGTTTAAAGGTCTGGGAGAGATGAATCCAAGTCAACTCTGGGAAACAACGATGGATCCTGAAAATAGAATTTTGAGGAGAGTATCGATCGAGGACGCGGTAGAGGCAGACCGAATGTTTGATATCCTGATGGGAAACGCGGTAGAACCCAGGAAAGAATTTATTTTAACAAACGCTCAATTTGTCGAAAACCTGGATATTTAAAGAATATAACAAAGAATTCAGAAGTCAGAAGCCAGAATCCCAACCCTCTACCCCAAAGAATATTGAGGTACAGAACAAGAAAGAAGCCCGGAAAAGTTAAATGGTTGAATAGTTGAATCATCTTCCCAACCCTTTTTAAGAAAATCTAACGCTGGAAACTGATTATGGCGTCTAAAATAAATTTTCCTCCCAGAAAGAAAAGAAAGATACCGCAAATCAAGAAAATTCCTTTCTGAAATTTTTTGCCGAAAAAAACGCCTCCCTTATAAGACATTATCGAAAGAAAATATAACCATAAAAAATCGCAAAGCCAGTGGACCAGGGCAAAAACCGCGAACCAGAGCAGCCCGAATTCTGCCGAACGCATAATTAGAGCGGCTCCTAGGGTTGCCCACCATATAATAAAGTACGGGTTGCCGATACTGAGTAAAATTCCTGCTGTTATGGGTTTATGTTTTTCCGTTTTCTCTTTTATGTTATCGATTTTTAAACTGCGTAGTATATCTATTCCCATCCATAATAAAAATAAACCTCCCGCTATACCTATACTTTCACGAACGTATTGTATTTTTATGAGAGAGTCGAACCCGAGAAAAATCAGGATAATCAAGGGAAATTCAACAATGCCGTGTCCTAAAGAAATTAACGCGCCGGCATGCGGATTTTTGCTGCCCTTGCCGACTGTTACCGCTGTTATAGGTCCCGGAGCCAGGACCCCGGAAAAAGATATAAAAACTGTTTGAAGAAGAAAACTTAATATAGACAAGATAATTACCCTAAAATTATTTTAAAAGCGTCCCTGTTTTTTTCGAGCCAGTTCATAAAGTCTTTCCATTTATTATCGATTTCTTTAAACTTAAGGAAATTGCAGGATGCTTTCTTTCTGTATTTAAATATGAGAATGATATTTTTTAAAAAATGCGGGGCTTCTCTTATTCTTCCCTTAAAAAGAGTACGGAAAAATAAAAGAGTATTTGTAATCACTATTTTAAAGTATAAACTGCCCGTTAAAAAATATCCGGGGTATGGCATTGTTTTTTCTATTGGAAAATCAATTTTTTTTAATTTGACTTTCATGTATATAAATCGCTTGATATCTTCTCTCATTTTAAGCCATAACGGGTTTTGTCCGGGAGGCGGACGGTGTTTTATCGAAAGTTCTCTGTCCAATAAGAATTTGAAACCCTTCGATTTCGCGTTACATAGAAAATCTATATCTTCTCCCCGTGATATATATGGATCAAAAGAAATTCTCGTGAACATATTTTTATGAATTATCATGTTCCCACCAAATACAAATGGAGTGTCCTTTAACCGCGGAGGTTCATCGATGATCTTAAATGCTTCGTTCATCGCGCCGGTATTATTCCAAAATATTTTCCACCATTCTTTCTTAGCAGGGAATTTATATTCCCCATGTGATTGGAGATAAAAACCCGCAATCCCGTAAACTTCATTTTTACCGATAAATTCAAGAGCCTTTTTTATAAAATCCGGGTCTTCAAAAACCTCATCGTCATCTATAAGTATGGCGACGTCTTTATTTAAAATATGCGGAAGTATTAGACACATGTTTCTTATGTTGGAATAACCTTCTATGCTGAGATATGAGATATATTCTTCTCCCCCGTTTTCTTTTGCCAGTTCGCGCGTTTTTAATAAATCCGGGTAAGAAAAATGCAGTATATCATAATTTTTCCTGAAGGGTTCGATTATTTGTTCGACTTTTTCTTTTACTTCATTCGCTATTAAAGGAGTTGTGGGACAGCTTATTATAATTACTTTGATGCTATTTTTCCTTAAAACAAACAAACTCTTCAACAAGTGACCCAGTGTCCCTTTTTCGTTAAGGGGAGTGGGATGGTCATAAACCAGATCATCCTTTTCGGGCTTTACTCTTCGTTGGTATGTAGGTACAACAATCACTGCTTCCATATCAAAAACATCCTTTAAGATTTAATAATTATAACTATTTATTAGGTTATAAAAAAAGTGACATTTGTCAACTTTAATTCTACTTGACAAAAGCTTTTTTATATCTATTATCTATATATGTTCGACATTTTAATAAAAGAGTAAATACGAGGAAATTATCTTTGAATAATAATGAAGAGAAAGATTTATCGAAAATCATAGAAGATCTAAAAGAATCTAATAAACAAAAAGAATTAATTCTTAACAACATGGCGGAATTGGTTATCTTACAGGACCTCGAGCATAAGATATTGTGGGCAAATAGAGCCGCTTATTCTGTTTATGAATGCGTAATGTCGGGAACCGCTGAAATCAAGGGACAGTATTGTTACGAAGTATGGACTGATGATAATAAAGTTTGTGAAGGTTGCCCTTTAGCAAAAGCCCGTGAAACCGGAAAAATAGAAGAACAGGAAATTACACGAAAGGACGGCAGTGGATATTTGATTACGGGTTATCCCGTAAAGGATTACGAAGGAAAGGTTTTCAGGTTGCTCGAAGTGGTTACTGACATAACAAAAAAGAGGAAGTTAGAGCAGGCGTTAAGAGATTCAGAAGAACTTTACAGAACTCTGATGGATATTTCACCCGATGCCGTTACGGTAACGGATCTAAAAGGAGAGATTACATACGTGTCAGGGAGAACTCTTCAATTGCACGGATACGAAAGTTCGGAAGAATTACTTGGGAAAAGTGCTGTTGTTTTAATCGATCCTTCCGACCATAAAAAAGCAGAAGAAAATCTTAATAAGACATTAAACGAAGGATGTATAAAAGAACTCGAATATAATTTAATGAGAAAAGACGGGTCGACTTTTACAGGTGAACTTAGCGTCTGTTTAATAAAAGATGCGAAAGGACAGCCGCAGGCTTTTGTAGCCACTACAAGAGACATAACCGAAAGAAAGGAAAGCGAAAGAAAGCTTAAGGAAAAAGAAGCTTATAATTTCGCGTTATTCAATTATAGCCCTGTAGAAACTGTGGTGGTCGATAGAGAGGGAAAAGTAATAAAAAGCAATCTGGCAAAAAGGCAGTCCGGCGATAGAGTTCCGAAAATCGGTGATGTTATGTATAAGGATTATGGCTCCAAACACGAAAACGATATGTTTGAAGAATTGATGAAATGTATAGAAACCGTTAAAAATAAAGAATTTCCCGAAATGAAATATGAGGATAAATATCTTTCGATAAGTATCGCGCCTTTTTCCGAAGGAGCAATAATAATTTCACAGGATATAACCGAGCGAAAAAGAGTGGAAAAAGCGTTAAAACAAAATGAACAGAGATTCCGTTTGATCGAAGAGACTATACCGAGCTTGCTTGTGATAACCGGCAAGGAAGGTGATAATATTTATGTAAGTCCGAATTGTGAGGAAATAACAGGTTATACTGTAGATGAACTGGTCGGAAATTTCATTTGGTGGGTTCATGAAGATGATATGGACAGAGCAAGGAAAGTTTTTGAGAAAGCATTTGAGGAGCATATACATGGAAGAAATTTCGAATATAAAGCTGTAAGAAAAGACGGTAAAGTCTGGTACGCTTCGAGTTCATGGGAACCTATTATAAACGAGAAAGGCGATTTTCAGGGAATGGTTTTACAAACAATCGATATATCTGATAAGAAAATAATGGAAGAAGAAATAGCAAAAGCTCAAAAATTGGAGGCGATCGGTATACTTGCCGGAGGTATTGCTCATGATTTCAACAATTTTTTGACTGGGATTATAGGTAATATTTCGCTCGCGAAATTAAAGATTGAACCGGAAGATGAAGCTTATGAAATCTTAACAGAATCGGAAAAAGCGGCTCAGAGTGCTAAAAGCCTTACTCAACAGCTCTTAACTTTTTCGAAGGGTGGTGTACCGATAAAAGAGAAAGCGGATATTAAAGATTTGCTGAGAGAATCGGCTAATTTTGTTCTTGTGGGGTCCAATGTTAAATGTGAATTTGATTTCGAGGAAAATTTATGGGAAGTTGTTATAGATAAGGGCCAGATGAACCAGGTTGTAAACAATATGGTATTAAACGCTTTGGAAGCGATGCCTCAGGGAGGAGCGATAGCAATAAAAACCGAAAACACTGAATTATCGGGAACAAAAAAAATACCGCTTAAAAAAGGCGAATATGTGAAGATTACTATCCGGGATACAGGAGTGGGTATAGCGGATAGTAATATATCTAAGATTTTCGATCCCTTTTTTACAACGAAGCAAAAAGGAAGCGGTCTTGGATTATCTACCGTATTTTCTATAATAAAGAAACATAAAGGTTTTATATACGTCGAATCCGGACTCGGAAAAGGGACCGCTTTTCATATATATTTGCCTGCTTCCCTAGAAGCGAAGAAAAAAAATAAAATTAAAGGAGGAAAAGAAAAAATTTTAAAAGCTAAAGGTAAAATTTTAATTATGGATGATAAATCTTTTATTAGAAAGGCTGCTCAGAGAGCGCTCGATTTATTCGGTTATGATGTTCATGGGGCTGAGGATGGGGAAGAAGCAATAAGTTTATATAAGGAAGCTAAAAATAGCGATAAGCCTTTCGATGTTGTTATTCTCGATTTAACAATTCCGGGTGCCATGGGAGGACTTAGAGCCCTGCAAGAATTGCGTGAATTCGATCCTAAGGTTAAAGCAATAGTGTCCAGCGGCTATTCCGATGATCCTGTAATGTCCGATCACGTAAAGTTCGGTTTCGACGCGATAATTAAAAAACCTTACGAATACCATGAGCTCGCCGAGACTGTAAAAAACTTGATCGAAGAAGAATAATAAGAAATCGGAAGCAAGAAGTCAGGACCCGGAATCCCGACAGACAACCCCATAATAATCTCTCAAAGAGGTCACAGAGAATCTAATAGGATTAGAAACAGTTCCTGTTAGAAGTATAAAGGTTATAGATCAAGTGGTACTAGTCTTTTCTTAATCCTTGCTCCTTTTTAAAACTCTTTATCTAATCCTTAATCATAGCTTCTCTTCATGCTCTTCTACTAATCCTAAAAACACTTCGTGTTTTTAACTCCCTTGACTATTGTTGTTTCCATTCTAATATTAAGCAGAGAAAAATGAAGAGAACAACCAAAAAATTCGACGTAATAGTGGTAGGCGGAGGACACGCGGGAATAGAAGCAGCGCTTGCCTCAAAAAGAAGAGGGTTTTCCACACTTTTAATCACAATAAGTCCGGAATTCATAGGTCAGATGTCCTGTAATCCTTCGGTCGGAGGTGGGGCGAAATCTCAGCTTGTATTTGAAGTGGACGCGTTGGGGGGAGAGATAGGTTACAATACCGATAAAACCGGAATACAGTTCAAAATGCTAAACGAAAAAAAAGGACCCGCGATGTGGGCTCTTCGCGTTCAGTCCGACAGAAAAAAATACAGGGATGAAATTAAAAAAGTTTTAACCGGTGAAGTGAAAATATTGGAAGGCGAAGTAAGTGAATTGATTTTGGAGGGAAAAAAGATAAAAGGGGTAAAAATAGCCGGGGGAGAAGAGTTCTTCTCCGATACGGTTATCCTTACAACAGGAACTTTCCTGTCCGGGCTTATTCATATAGGTATGGAGTCCTTTCCTTCCGGCAGACTCGGGGAACCTCCTGCACAAGATTTGTCAGAATCTTTAAAAAAGAACGGTCTTGAACTTGGGCGTCTCAAAACCGGAACTTCAGCCCGGGCGGATATGAAAACGATAGACACATCGGTGATGACAATTCAACCCGGAGATGAAGAGCCTGTTAATTTTTCTTACAGGACAGAGAAATTTGACCCTCCTAACGTTCCCTGTTATCTTACCTGGACAAATAAAATAACCCACAGGATTATAAATGAAAATTTAAAATATTCTCCTCTCGTGCGGGGGAAAATAACCGGAATCGAACCGAGATACTGTCCGTCTCTCGAGACAAAAGTTATTAAATTTTCAGAAAAAGATCACCATCACGTTTTCATAGAGCCTGACGGAATGGACACTGATGAGGTATATCTGAACGGAGTATCTTCTTCCCTGCCGGAAGAGATACAAATGGAGTTCTTAAAGACCATTCCGGGACTCGAAAAAGTAGAGATTTTTAAACCGGGATACGCGGTCGAATATGATTTCGTCCCTCCCACACAGCTTAAAGTTTCATTGGAAACTAAAGCGATAGAGGGATTGTTTCTTGCCGGTCAGATAAACGGTACGTCGGGCTATGAAGAAGCCGCGGCTCAGGGAATTATCGCGGGAATAAACGCGACACTAAAAATAGAAAAAAGAAAGCCTTTAATCTTACGAAGAGATGAAGCTTATATTGGTGTTTTGATAGATGATCTCGTTACAAGAGGCACGCAGGAACCTTACCGTGTGTTTACCTCGAGGGCGGAGTACCGGCTCCTTCTTCGGCAGGATAACGCGGATATAAGACTTACCGGATATGGTTATAAATACGGACTTATAAGCGAAGAAAGGCAAATGATGGTAGTTGAGAGAAGAAAAAAAGCGGAAGAATCGGAAAAACTTCTTAAGAAAACAATTGTTACTCCCGGAAAACTTCCCGTGCTAAAAAAACCCGTAAGCGCTTTCAATCTTGCCAAAAGAGCCGATTTTAATCTCGAAGATGTGGAACAGGTAACCGGAATAAAAATCGACGAAGAAGTAAGAGAAACGGTAAAAGTAAATATTCGTTACGACGGATATACCGAGAGAGCTAAAAGGAAGATAAAGGAACTAAAAAAGATGGAAAATGTTAAAATTCCACCCAATACGGATTATTCTGAAATTAAAGGAATATGCACCGAGAGCATCGAGAAATTGAATGATATTAAGCCTGAAACTTTTGGTCAGGCTTCCAGAGTTTCCGGTGTTAAACCAACCGATATGCAGGCTTTAATGTCCTATATATGCGGAAGCAGAGAATCTCGAAAACGAAGAAAAACAAGTAAGCAGAGAGTGGAGGGATAAATGATTATCGTTCTCGGAATATTATTTTTTCTTCTGGGCGCCGTTATGGGAAGTTTTTTTAACGTGATTATATATCGGTTACCCGAAAGTATTTCGATAGTAAGACCTCCTTCTCATTGTCCCGGATGTGAAGAGAAGATAAGATGGCAGGATAATATACCCATTTTAAGTTATATTGTTTTAAACGGTAAATGCAGAAATTGCGATTTTCATATACCGATAACATACCTTGTGGTGGAGACGCTAAGCGCTTTTCTTTTTCTTTATTCGTACCTTCACCTCGGATTTACTTTTGAATTATTAACTTTTCTTATTTTTGTCTCTTTACTTATTCCGATATCGTTTATCGACCTGAAAACGACTTATATACCGGATTCTATTTCTATTGCCGGAATTATAATCGGTTTAATTCTTTCTATATTTAGAGGCTTAGCTGTAGTGTCCTTAATTGGCGCTGTAGTCGGGGCAGTTGTAATACTGGCAATTATTATAGTAGGAAAAAAAGTTTATAAAAAGGATGTTATGGGATACGGAGATATTAAACTTGCCGCTTTAATCGGCGCTTTTGTGGGATGGGCGGGTTTGCTGCTCACAATAATGATAGGTTCCTTTCTGGGTGCCGTTTACGGTTTGATTCAAATAAAACGTGGTAAACTTACAATGGAATCGCAAATACCCTTTGGTCCTTATCTGGCGATTGGCGGTGTCTTAGCATTTCTTTACGGAAAATGGATAATAGTAAATTTATTCCTGCCTTAACAAAAGTTTTTTTCGGTCTTATTTATAAAGATTCCGAGGGACTCGAGTACATACTGGATAAGATCAAGCGAATCGGCAATATCGACGTTCAAACTCCGGAGATCCCATTCGATTTTACAGATTACTATAAAGAAGAAATGGGTACTAATTTACTTAGAAAATGGGTTTCTATCGATAAAACAATCCCGGAAAACGAATTAGTAGATTTAAAACACAGAGCTATAAGCTGGGAAAAAGAAAAAACTTTCGAAGGGGGAAGAACCGTAAATTGTGACCCGGGAGGAATATGCGATAACCGGGTAGTGCTGGTAACCACTAAAAACTTTTCGCATAGAATCTATCTGGGGAAGGGTATATTCGGAGAAGTGACTCTTATTTACATAGGAGATGGGTTTCAACCCCAAAAATGGACTTATTCCGATTATCAAACCGATATTTTCCAGAAATTCGCGAAGGAATGTAAAAGAAAGTTTTTGGAAAGAAAACCGTAAAGTTCTCACACAGAGCCACAGAGATTTTTATTAGTCCAAAGTCCAATGGGCGTGTTGCCGAAAGGTAAGATCAATTCGCATATTTAAATGTATTCCGATTTTTCCTGAAAGATGAGCATATTTTTACCAATATAAAAATCAAATAAAGATTAATCGGGTACAATTCGCCTTTTTCCGGCTTTTTCTTTGCCATTTGTCCGCTTTCGACATCTAAAT
>CAZKVT010000034.1:0-13408 GCA_964556365.1 uncultured bacterium
TTCTCTTCCATTCTTCCGATTCTTGAGTATTCTAATATACCTTGAATCATGTTGTCCATGTGGGTGGTTCTTTCTTTGAGCATATTTAAATTCTCTTTACTTTTTTTATTCAGTTCATTATGGGAATCTTCTAATGTCCACTCTGTAAGCTGGACGATACCTCTAAGTGGTTCTTTTAAATCGTGTGATACTATATAGGCGAATTCTTTCAATTCTTTGTTGGATTTTTTAAGTGCTTCTGCGGTTTTTTTGAGTTGTTCATTTCGTTTTATCACTCGAATGGTTTGGTAGATAGCTATGCCTAACAAACTGCTTATTAGTATAATAAACCAGGGTTGTTTCCAGAAGGGGTTTTTTACGGTGAAGATTAGAACGGCTGGAGTAGAATCGATGTTGAAATCCGTATCTCTGGCTCGAACTTCAAAGGTGTGGCTACCACGTGCTAATCCTAAGAATTGCTTTCTTTTGTCCCGACTAAATGCCGGCCATGGTTCATTATTTAAACGATAGGAAAACTCGAGTTCTTCTTGAGGAGTATCATTCCAGGAATCTTTTCCCGTCCAGGAAATATTGGTGTTTCCTTCGAATCCCACTTTTTTTAATCCGAAGGTTATTTCTGTTTCCGGTGGTGAAGTATCTTTTATGTAGCGTATGGTTTTGAATCTTGGGAAGGATTTCTTATTAAATTTCTTACCGGATAAACCCCGAAAATACCATTCCCTGGACGTGAGGTTGATCCATAAATAACCATCAGAGTCTTTCTTTAATATTCCAGCCTCCAGAGGAATAGGGAAATACTGAGAAAAGTTCCTATTCCAGCTCTTACCGTCAAACGCACTTACACCCTTATCGGTAGAAGCTAAAATAACATTTGTGTCTAAACTTACTATACTTGAAATAGTATTGGATGCAAGACCATCATCAACCGTGTAACGATTCCACTTCCGACCATCAAAACGGTATAAACCTGCACCGTGTTTTGAAACCCAGAGGTCGCCCTTTGACGTCACATATAAGTAACTAATCCAGGGCACACCAAGTCTTTCTGGCTCACTAACCACTTCCGCCCTTTCTCCGTTGAATCGAGAAAGGTTCAAGCCCCCGATCCATATTGTACAATCCGGTGTCTGTTCTATAGTGTAATTAATGAAATGTGTCAGTTCGGGCTGGGTATAACGGATCCATTCTTCCCCGTTTTCTGTGACTCTATATCGCTTTATGCCGCCTTCGTAACCTCGACATTCTGTGCCTGAACCAAACAGTATTGAACCGTCGAGCAGCTCGCAAACCGCAAGATGTCCTACACCCCAGCTTAATTCAGGATGGATCTGCTTAATCCACCTATCGTTCTTAAGATAAGCAGTCGCTGCCTTGCCATTATGACTTCCCGCTGCCCATAATCTTCCACTACTGGTATACTTTAAAACTACAGGAGTGTTGATTAATCCATCCTCTGGACCATACTCCAGCCACTTATTGTCTTTCTTCGTTACGCCTTTCCCCTCCGGGGTTAAAAACCATCGAGTACCATTATCCATCTGGCACTGGAAATTCAAACCATCATAAGTCAGCCATTGTTTATCAGTATAATCTATTTTGAAAACCTCCTCATTCCTTCCATACACCCAGATACTGCCGTCTTTAGTGGGACATATTATAATGTCAGCTTTGGGAATTGGTAGTTCCTCTGATGTATAAATTTTCCATTTGCCCTCTTTGTATCTAAGAACCTTTCCCCAACCACCAATCCATATTGAGCCGTCATTACTCTCTGCTATTGAATAAGTCCTGTAGTTTATGTCAAATTTATCCAGTTCCCTTACGCGGGAAAATTTCTTACTTACAGGATCATAAAGATAGATCCCTTTTTGATCTTCTTCTGAGGTAAACCATATGGTCCCATCTTTTGCTTCAAACACTCTCATGTTAAAACCCATCTCTAAACCATCTTCCTCTGTGATTAACTCCCATGATGATTTATTCTCTATTTTATCAGGAGGATATTTGGAATGGAGAAAGCAGTGATTCTCCTCATTGTCTTGAATGAAAAGCCATAGCTTATTGTTAGCTTCAAAAACTCTTACATCATCAAAAGTTTCCGAATTTTCTATTGGTATAGGTAACTTAAGGAAAACTTTTATCTGTAAAAAGGGAGCTTTATCCTTGAGCCGTTCCTTAATTTTCTCTGAAGTATAAAGAATATAAGTGCTGTCTTTAATTTGCAAGGCTCCGATTTCCATGCCTACCCAGATAGCACCATCGGAAGTCTCTGTTATCCAATAGGCAGACCACTTAAAATCCTCTTCCGGAGGAAATACTCTCTTCCAGCTTTCCCCCATAAGTCTGCAAACCCCATCATTATCACCAACATAAACTTCGCCACTTTCTGTAATACATACAGGTGAAAGACTAAATTCACCTCCAAAAGATAAGATACTATTTTTCGAATTGTAAAGGGTCCGTTTTAAACCATCATAAACAAATAAGTTATGGTCCCCACTAAGCCATACTGCCCCCTCTTTCCCCTCTGAGATCATCCATATCCCTTCACCTTTTGTTTCGGGATAAGAATGCCAGCGCCAGAGTTCTGTTATTGGGTCGCCTATTTCCGGTTTATATATTTTCTTGGCTTTTGTTTTTTCGGGAGTTAACAAAATGAGTATAGATAAAAGATAGGTTATTTTAATTAAACTATTAACTTTTTTAATATTGTTATTTCCTTTTTTAATTGAAAAATTTATCATATCAAATCCATTTATTGTTTTGGTAGGGTGAAATAGAATGTAGTCCCCTTGCCAATTTCGGATTCGATCCATATTCTTCCTTCGTATAAGTCTATTATCTTTTTGACTATCGTAAGACCAATGCCTGTGCTTTGGTCTTTTGGTGCTGAGCCTAACATCTGGAATATCTTAAATATTTTCTCATAATGTTTTTCTTCGATACCGGGACCATTATCGGAGATATTGAATTTCCATTCGTTTGCTACTTTCACGCAACCTATCTTTATAATGCCCTGGGGTTTATCAATATACTTTATGGCATTACTCAGAAGGTTTGCAAAGAGCTGGGTTAAACGTGTTCTATCTGCTTTATATTTTGGTAGTTTATTCTCAATCGTAATTTTTATATTGTCAGGAGGTGATAACAAATCAATCACATCTTTCAGTAACTTATTTAAATCAACTTTTTCTGCTTTTTCTTCGGTCCTTCCTACTCTTGAATATTCCAGTATCCCTTGAATCATATCGTTCATTTTTGAAACTCTTTCTTGAAGCATATTTAAATCTTCTTTTCCTTCTTTATCGAGCACATCGGAGTAGTCTTCCGATATCCACTCCGACAATTCGTTGATACCCCGCAGAGGTGCCTTTAAATCGTGAGATACTATATAGGCAAAGTCTTCTAACTCTTTGTTGGATTTGCTTAATTCGTTTGCCTTCTCGGCTATTTGTTTGTTTGCTTTTTTTAAATCTTCTGTTCTTTCTGCGACTTTGATCTCAAGTTCAAGTCCGTGTGCAACGATATTCCTTACTTTAACGAAATGAATTGTATAAACGGCTAAGACTATCAAAATTATCATAGACAACCTGAACCATATTGTCTTCCAGAAAGGAGGGGTGATGATGATTTTAAGTGAAGTTCCTTCTTCATTCCATATTCCATCGTTATTTGAACCTTTTACACGGAATATATATTTTCCCGGATCTAAGTTCGTATAGGTTGCCTCTCTTTTGTTTCCTACATAATTCCACTCCCTATCAAAACCCTCCATCATATAGGCATATTGATTCTTCTCCGGCATGGTGAAGTCCAAAACCGCAAAATTAAATGTAAAAACAGATTGTTTATAGGATAATATTAGTTCATCTGTTTCGGAGATATGTCTCTTTAAAGGAGAGTTATCACCATTAATTTCAACTGGTTTATTAAAAATACGAAAATCAGTAATTACAATATCTGGGATATTTAAGTTCTCTGCTATTTTTTCAGGAAAAATCATATTAAAGCCATTTGTACCTCCTAATAAAAGGGCGCCTTTTCTTGTTCTCAAAGTACTTCTTTGATTGAATTCATTGCTTTGCAGACCATCGGCTTTTGTAAAGTTTTTAAATTTCCCCTGTTTATAATCAAACTGACTAACACCGTTATTTGTGGTCACCCAAAGTGTTCCTAAATTATCCAACACAAGTCCTTTAATTACATTATTGGGCAACCCATCTTCCTCATAATATCTCTGAAAAGATTTTGTTTTTGGATTAAAGAGATTCAGGCCATTTAGCGTACCGATCCAGACACAAGAATCGTTTTCAACCAGGATATCGGTAGTGGTTGAATGGCTCAGGCTATTGGGATTATTTGGATCATACGTGTAAGTTATAAAATGATCATCATCAGGGAAAAAAATTTGGAAACAGTTAGTAGAACCAAGAAATAACCGTCCTTTAGAGTCTTTTCTTATGATGATATTCATTTTGTTGACTAAATTGCTGTTATCTGGCGTATAATTTGTGAATTTGTTTTCTTTGATCTGGAAATAAATTAAACCATTTTCAAAACTTCCCAACCACAAATCCCCATTTTCACCTTCTGCAATTGCATAGATATTGTTATCGTGTATTCCGCTATTTTTGGTTGTAAATGATTTAAATGATTTGGTTTTGCTGTTAAATTGGATGAGTCCACCGGCCCAGGTCCCAAGCCAGATATGATGATTCGAATCTTCGATGATGCATAGAATGGCCTCGCTGCCTAAATTGGAATTTTCCATATTGAAGCGTGTAAAACGGTTCGTTTCTTCATGAAATTGATTCAATCCTCCGCCATCTGTTCCTACCCATATCTGGCCAAGGTGGTCTTCCAAAAAACAGGTGATCGTATTATGACTTAAGCCCAAGGGTGCTCCCGGCAATTTTTTATAATGAGTAATGGCATTACTGTTTTTCATAGAAATATTAATCCCACCTGTAAATGTTCCAAACCATAAGTTGCCCGTATTATCCTGACAGATTGTTTTGATCGATTCGTTATTCAAACTCTTTGGATCGTATTCATCCATTCGGTAATGCCAGAATCTTTGATTTTTGCTGTCAAATAGATTAATCCCCCCATTCTCAGTACCAATCCATAAATTTCCCATATCATCAACATAGAGAGATTTAACACGGTTGTTTGAAAGACTGTATTTATCCTGAGGATTGTGTTGATAATGAATGAATCGCATGTCGTTAGTGAGACAATAAAGTCCCTCTGTACTTCCAAACCAGAGATTTCCTTTCCGGTCTTCTGTGATATCAAGAAAAAATGTGTTCGATATATCATCCTTATCAGTTTCACCCCTTGTCATCTGCTCAAACGTATTGGTTTCAGGTTGAAACAGGTTTAAACCTCTGCGTGTGGTTATCCACAATCGATTCCTTGTATCGACATTTACAGATTCTACATTGTCATCACTCAGACTTTTAGGGTTTTCAGGATCGTGCGTATATTGATTGATTTTGTTGTTTTTACGATCAAAATACAGAAGCCCGATGTCTGTACCAAGCCACAAGTTGCCTATGGAATCCTCAATTATATTTAATACAATGCAACTTAAACCATTCAATGGAGATGAATGTTCAAGCATATAATTGAAAAAATGGTCCTTTTCCCGGTCATATAAGCTTAAACCATTTTGGGTGCCAATTAATAGATTCTTACGATGATCTTCAAAGATGGTTCTTACAATGTTGTCTGCAAGACTGGTTGAGTCAGAAGGATTGTTTTTGTATACAACGAAATCGAAACCATCATATCGATTGAGGCCATCATATGTACCAATCCACATGAAACCTTTATGGTCCTGTAAAATACTAATCGCTGAGGATGAGGAAAGGCCTTCATCAGGTGTCAGATGTTTGAATTGCAAACGTCTTGGCTGTGCATATATACTGCTGTATTGAAATAATATAATTGCAAATAATAACCTTTTAAGTGTGTTAAACATTTTTATTGTTTAGGAAGGGTAAAATAAAAAATAGTACCCTTTCCGATTTCGGATTCTACCCATATTTTGCCTTCGTATAAATCTATTATCTTTTTGACTATCGTAAGACCAATGCCTGTGCTTCCGTCTTTTGGTGTTGAGCCTAACACATGGAATATCTTAAATATTTTATCGAAATATTTTGCTTCGATACCCGGACCATTATCGGATACACTGAATTTCCATTCGTTCCCTTCTTCAGCGCATCCTATTTTAATAAGTCCCCCGGGTTTGTCTATGTATTTTATAGCGTTGCTTATTAGATTTTCAAAGAGTTGTGTTAAGCGAGTCTTATCTGCTGTGTATTCCGGTAATTCGTTTTCGATTGTAATTTTTATATTATCGGGAGGGGTCAATAACTCGATTAGGGTTTTAACCAACTCATTTAAATCGACTTGTTCTGCTTTTTCTTCGGTTCTTCCGACTCTGGAGTATTCCAATATACCTTGAATCATGTCGTTCATTTTTGAAGTTCTTTCTTGAAGCATATTTAAATTTTCTTTTCCTTCTTTGTCGAGTTTATCGGAGTAGTCTTCCGATATCCACTCTGATAATTCGTTGATGCCCCTGAGAGGTGCTTTTAAATCGTGAGATACTATGTAGGCGAAATCTTCTAATTCTTTGTTTGATTTATTTAAATCTTCTGTCCTTTCTGCAACTTTAGCTTCAAGTTCGCGTCCGTATGCTACGATATTTCTGACTTTAATTAAATGTACTGCGTAAACGATTGAAACCATCAATAATATCATTAATAATCTGAACCATATTGTTTGCCAGAAGGGAGGAGTTATGATGATTTTAAGCGAGGTTCCTTCTTCGTTCCATAAACCGTCGTTATTTGAACCTTTTACACGGAATACATATGTTCCCGGGTCAAGATTTGTATAGGTTGCTTCTCTTTTGTTCCCTACATAATTCCATTCTTCTTCGAATCCTTCTAACATATAAGCGTATTGATTTTTCTCCGGTGCTATAAAGTTCAATGCTGTATATTTAAAGGTGATTACCGAATGTTTATAAGATAAAGTGATCTCTTTAGTAACGCTGATGTTTTTTTTCAGAGGTGAATCCTCCGTTCCAATAGGTACATCCTTATTAAAGAGTAAAAGTTGAGTTATTATCACTGGAGGTTTGTATGGATTTTCCTTTAGGCTGTCCGGGTGAAAAACATTAAATCCATTCTTGCCTCCGAAATACATTCTACCGTCTTTGCCTTTACAAAATACTCTTTTATTAAATTCGTTCCCCTGAAGCCCATCACTAACATCGTAATTCTTGAAAACAGGATTTTCGGGACGGTCTATTCCATTTATAAATTTTGATATTCCTTTGTTTGTGCTTATCCAGAGGTTTCCACGGTCATCTTCTAACATACCGTTAATTTGGTTGTTAGGGAGGCCATCTTCTTCAAGATAATAGCTAAAAGTACTGTCTTTTCTATTGAATACATTTAAACCTTGTCTGGTTCCTATCCATAAGTTTTTTTTGCTATCTTCAAAGAATAAAGTTGCGCCGTTTGTACTAATACTCTTATTACCGCTGTTATTATGCATATAATGTATAAATTTACCTTTTTCTTTATCGAATAAATCAATTGCCGAACTTGTTGCCAGCCAAATTTCACCATAGCTGCTTTCGAAAACTGTATTTACCCAGTCGTTGGAAATACTATATTCATCGCGATTGTCATTTATGTATCTTCTAAATATTCTGTTCTTATAATCAAATAAATTCAGTCCGCCTCCCATGGTGGCTATCCATAAATTTTTATTCCGGTCTGCGAGTATAGAAAACACATTGTCGCTTCCAATGCTATTATCGTCATTTGCGTCATGTTTGAAACGGGTGAAGGTATTGGTTTTAGTGTTAAATAAATTTAATCCGCCGGCCCAGGTTCCGATCCAGAGGTTACCCTTGCTGTCTTTTTCAATAGCCCATACACCACTTGCTCCTAAGCTTTTGTTGTTGTTCGGGTCATGAACAAAATGTTTAAATGTTTTGGTCTTTTTGTCAAACAAATTCAAGCCCAAATCGGTACCGATCCATAAATAATCTTCTTCTTCAAAGAGCGCATTAACGTAATTGTTATTTAGGCTATTGGTGTTGTCTTTTTCTTGTTTGTAATGGTCGAATTTTCTTGTCAATTTGGTATAAATGTTTATACCATTTCCAAAGGTTCCCACCCATATACTACCAATTATATCTTCGTAAATCGAGTAGATAGAGTTATATGAGAGACTTGTATTCTTATCGGGATTATTACTATAATGGTAAAAAATACAATTGTCTTTCTGGAAATCTTTTAAATCGAGAATATCCAATCCCCCGTTTTCTATTCCAATCCAAAGGTTTCCCGATTGGTCTTCCGTCAATGCCCGTATTGTTCCATTGGTTATGCTGGATTGGTTTTTGGGATTATTCCGGTAATTGACAAACTTAAATTTTTCAGGATGTCCTTTTTCATATGTTAATAAGTCTAAGCCTCCTCTGCTTCCTATCCATATTCTATCTTTTCTATCCAGAAATAATGATCTTATTTCATTATCACTTATGCTGTTTTTCTTGTTGCTGTGTCTGAAATGTATGAATCGGTGCTTTAGCGTGTCTAATAGTTCCAATCCGTTTAAAGTCCCAATCCAAATATTTCCCTTATTATCAATTATTATGCTATTAATATAGTTGTCACTCAGAGTAAGGGTGTCTTCTTCCTTATGCAAAAAAGAAATGGTCTTATCATTTTTAGGGTCAAACAGGTGTAAACCAGTATTGCTTCCTATATAAAACCTGCCGTCTTCTAACTCCAAAAAATCGGTAATCTTTCCCTGAGGCCAGGAGTCATTATGCATAAACCGGTCATCGTTCCTGTCGTAGAAGTTTAATCCGTTCCCGGTACCTATCCATAAATTTCCATTTTTATCTTCATATAAAGATTCGATTGAATTGTCACTAAGGCTATTTTTGTTTTTTGGACTATTTTTATAGACAGTAAAGTTGTAGCCGTCATACTTATTTAATCCATCATTAGTACCGAACCACATAAATCCGTATTGGTCCTGGCATATAGATTTTACCCAGCTTTGCGACAGCCCATCCGCCACTCGGAGATGCGTGAACTCGATTTCTGGTCGTTTCGCGAAAATCTGTATGCATTGTAATAATATTATGGCTAATAATAACCTTTTAAACATAATCTATATTTTCTCTTTATTGTTTAGGCAGGGTAAAATAAAAAGTAGTACCCTTTCCTATTTCGGATTCGACCCATATTTTGCCCTCGTATAAATCTATTATCTTTTTGACTATCGTAAGACCAATGCCTGTACTTTTATTTTCCAAGTCTGTTTCTAAAGTATGGAATATTTTAAATATTTTCTCGAAATATTTTGCTTCGATACCCGGACCATTATCGGATACACTGAATTTCCATTCGTTTTCTTTTTCTGTGCAGGCTATTTTTATGATGCCTTTGGGCTTGTCTATATACTTTATAGAATTGCTTAAAAGGTTCTGAAAAACCTGGGTCAAGCGGGTTTGATCGGCCATATATTTTGGTAGTTTATTTTCTACTAGAATTTCTATATTATCGGGAGGAGCCAATAACTCGATTAGGTCTTTAACCAACTCATTTAAATCGATTTGTTCTGCTTTTTCTTCGGTTCTTCCTACTCTTGAATATTCCAATATGCCTTGAATCATGTCGTTCATTTTTGAAGTTCTTTCTCTGAGCATATTTAGATCTTCTTTTCCTTCTTTGTCGAGTTTATCGGAGTAGTCTTCCGATATCCACTCTGATAATTCGTTTATACCTCTGAGAGGTGCTTTTAAATCGTGTGATACTATATAGGCGAAATCTTCCAAATCTTTTGTTCTCCTTTTGACTTCATCTTCAAGCTTACGTCCGTACTCGACGATATTCCTGACTCGGATGGAGTAAATCGAGTAAATTGCTAATAATATACCAATCAACATAAGCAACCTGAACCATATAGTTTTCCAGAAGGGAGGAGTTATAATAATTTTAAGGGAAGCTCCTTCTTCATTCCATAAACCATCGTTATTAGAAGCTTTTATCCTTAGTATATACATTCCCGGGTTTAAGTTATTGTAGGTTACCTCTCTTTTGTTTCCCACATAATTCCATTCTTTATCAAACCCGTCTAACATAATGGCATATTGATTCTTTTCCGGAACGATAAAATTCAATGCCGCGTATTCAAAGCCAATAGTCGAATATTTGTATGATAAAACGACTTTTTCAGTTAGGTTAATATGTTTTTTTAGAGGTGAGTCTTTTGTTCCTATTTTGACATCCTTGTTAAAGAGGAAAAATCTGGTAATCATCACTGGCGGTATGTAAGAATTTTCCGTTAAACTGTCCGGGTGGAAGACATTAAATCCGTTTTTCCCTCCGAAATACATTCTGCCTTGCTTGTCTTTACAGTAGGAACGTGGTCTAAATTCGTCTCCCTGAAGCCCATCACCTACGTCGTAATTCTTGAAAGTAGGATTTTCGGGACGATTTATTCCGTTCACAAATTTCGATATTCCTTTGTTGGTGCTTATCCAGAGATTTCCATGATCGTCCTCCAGTATGCCGTTAATTACATTGTTTGGTAGACCGTGTTCCTGATTGTAATAGCTAAAAGTACTGTCTTCCCGGTTAAAAACATTCAGTCCCCCAACAGTGCCTATCCATAAGTTTTTTTTACTGTCTTCAAAAAACATATTGGCGCCGTCATAACTAATACTCTTGATATCGTTTCTATCATGTGAAAAATATGTAAATCTTTCTGACTTTTTATCAAACAACTCGGATGTCATACTTGAGGATAGCCAGATTTCACCGTAGCTTGTTTCGTATAGCGTTCTTACCCAGTCATCTATTATAGTATTTGTGTCGGCATCGACATGCACGTACCTTTTAAAAATTTTGTTTTTACGATCGAATAAATTCAATCCCCCACCCATTGTGCCTATCCATAAATTGCCATCCCGGTCTTCGAGTATACCGAACATATTGTTGCTTCCGATGCTGGTACTATCATTTGGGTCGTTCATGTAACGGGTAAATGTATTGGTTTTTCTATTGAACAAATTTAGTCCTCCGGCCCAGGTTCCTACCCAGATCCTGTCCTTACTGTCTTTTTCAAGAGCGCAGACAGAATTGGATCCTAAACTCTTATTGTCGTTCGGATTATTGAGGAAATGTTTGAATGTTTTATTCTTTTTGTCGAACAAATTCAAGCCGTAATCGGTGCCAATCCATAGATGATCGTTTTCATCAATGATTGCATTAACGAAATTGTTGGTTAAGCTGTTGGGTTCATTTTGTTTTCGGTTGTAATGTTTGAATTTTTTTGTTAATTTATTGTACATGTTTACGCCGTCGCCATAAGAGCCTACCCATATACTGCCATTACGGTCTTCGTAAAGAGAATAAATAGAATTATATGAGAGGCTGGAATTATCATCAGGATTATTTACATAGTGATAAAAAACACAATTATTTTCTTCAAAGGCATTTAAGTCGATGATGTTTACTCCTCCGTTCTGAATGCCGATCCATAGATGGTTTTCTTTATCCTCTATAAGACTTAAAACAAAACCGCTGCTTATACTTGCCTGGTTGTCCGGGTTATTCGTATAGTTGATGAAAGTGCTTTTTTCGGGCGCGTCTTTGTTATATTTAAGTAAACTTAATCCGGCTTGAGTCCCTATCCATATTCTGTTTTTACTGTCCATACATAACGCTTGAATATTACTGTGAGCTATGCTGTTTTTGTCGTTTTCGTTGTTTCTGAAACGGGTAAACTTGTAGGTTAAAGTATCCAGTAAATTCAATCCCTCTAAAGTTCCAAGCCAAATATTACCATTATTGTCCATTAAAATACTAGTTAGTTCGAAGCGGCTTAAACTGTTTTTATCATTTTCATCTGGTAAAAAAGAAATAACACTGTCATTTTTTGGATTATATAAATATAAACCATTGTTAGGACTGGCGATAAACATTCTTCCGTCTTCCAGCTCGACAAAACCGCTGGTTCTTATTCGAGAAAAAGTAATATTATAGATGAAACAGTCATTATCCCTATCGTAAAGGTTTAACCCGTTTTCTGTGCCTATCCATAATTTTCCGCTTTTATCTTCATATATATATTCGATGCTATTGTTACTTATACTATTTTCGTCTTCAGGGTTATTTTTATAAACGGTGAAGCTATAACCATCATACTTATTTAATCCATCATTAGTACCGAACCACATAAATCCATATTGATCATGGCATATAGATTTTACCCAGCTTTGTGACAGCCCATCCGCTACTCGGAGATGTGTGAACTCGATTTCCGGTTTGTTCGCATAAGCGCTCGTGAGCGAAAATAAAATAATTATATATACCATTCTTTTAAACATAACTAATCCTTTTTATAATCGTGCAAGTATTATTCCAAAATATAAGGACTTGATTATCAGTTGTTTAACTTTTTAAAGCAGCCGAAAAAGTGGAATTAAGTAAAAATTATTTTACAAAATTCGTTTTTTGTTTTTCTTAAGGAGGCAAAATGATATGGAAGTCATATATCAAAATGGTAATAGAGAATTAGGAAGCCAATAGCGTGAAAAACGCGAGTTATTTGTTTTATTCGTTGTTTCTTTGTTTTTGGGTGTGGAAGGGATTCTGAATTCCGGCTTCCGGCTCCTAAATTCTTTTATATATTTTAATTTATTATGGGGCTTGACAAAGAAAGGTATCTTAATATATTAAAAAAGGGCAGTAGCTCACTTGGGAGAGCGCCTCCCTCGCACGGAGGAGGTAGGCGGTTCGAATCCGCTCTGCTCCAAATTATAATAGGTTTTAGGATACATAGAAATTTGGTAGATTAAATGAGGAAATCCTCTGAAAGGATTGAGAGTGGGGGATTTTACTTTATATTGTTTATTTTTTTTGTGCTGGTGTAACTCAGGGGTAGAGTGACTGATTTGTAATCAGTTTGTCGGGGGTTCAATTCCCTCCACCAGCTGTGAAAAATGGTTTGATGGGGAGGTTCCCGAGTGGCCAAAGGGGACGGACTGTAAATCCGTTGGCAAAGCCTTCGGTGGTTCGAATCCGCCCCTCCCCATTAAGCGGGAGTAACTCAGTTGGAAGAGTAACGGCCTTCCAAGCCGTTTGTCGCGGGTTCGAATCCCGTCTCCCGCTCGTGCCCATGTAGCTCAGGGGTAGAGCACATCCTTGGTAAGGATGAGGTCATCGGTTCAAGCCCGATCATGGGCTATATATGATAAAAGGTATAGAGTTGTTTTTTATTGGTAAAAGTTAAAAAGTTAGTTATAGGAGGTAAACAATGGCAAAGGGAAAATTTGAGAGGACGAAGCCACATTTAA
>CAZKVT010000035.1:0-9953 GCA_964556365.1 uncultured bacterium
CATAAAGAAAGAAATATTAAACCACAAAACACACAAAAGACACGAATTTTTTTTGTAATTCTTTAAAACCAAACCCACAACACCACGATGTTCTCACACAAAGACACAAAGAACACTAAGATTTTTTTTCTAAATCCTATATACGAAATTTTAACCCTCACAATTAGCACGCAGATAAACGTAGATTTAAAATGAGTTTTTATTGTTTTTTAACCCAAAACTATATTTTACTTAGAATAAGTTTCTTAAAGTGCTAACGTTTAAAGAATTGTATTTATCGACTATTAAATCGGCTTTTGTTAAGTCCTGGTTGCCGCTGTTTGGGTTTTTGAAGCCTACGCATTTCATTTCAGCAGCTTTTGCTGCTAAAACACCATTTTTTGAATCTTCTATTACAATGCATGCAGATGGTTTTGCTTTCAGGCGTTTTGCGGCTTTAAGAAAAATATCCGGCGCGGGTTTGCCTTTCTTAATTTCTTCTCCTCCAACAATCGATGAGAAATATTCGCCGATGCCAAGCTTGTTTATTACTAACTCTATTACTTCGGTTGGTGAGGAAGAAGCGATCCCTATCTTGATATTCTCGCGGGCAATTCTGGAAAGTAAATCTGTAATACCTTTTATTTGTTTGATCTCTTCATTTTTGATATAGTTGATATTTCCACTGACCTGCATATTTACAAGTTCGGGAACCGGTTGGGGTAAATTGTATCGTTTTTTTATTGTCGTCCACATATCTTTATGGGTAGTTCCTATGAAGCTATGATATTCATCTTCGCTTAAATTTATTCCTAAATTAGCGAAGATTTTCTCGTTAACGACCAGGTGAAACGGTTCGCTATCTATAAGAACTCCATCCATATCAAAAATTACAGCTTCTAACATCATTTGCCTCGGTGTATAACTTATCGAGTTTTTTGAAAACTTCAAGAGCCTTTTTAGTTTTTTTGAAAAAATTTGAACCACAAAGTACACAAAGAGCACGGAGTTTTTTTTAATTATATAATTTATTCCTTAAACGAAAATCCTGTCCATCTAATTCTTATCCCGTCTAATTGATTCTTCAAATCAGTTGAATAGTAACAACAAAAGAATCTCTGTGGTCTCTGTGAGTTATTTTTTTCTCTGTGTACTCTGTGGTACAAATACTGGGGTAGGGGGTAATTGTTCGACAAAATTGTCGAATATAACAAAATTGTCGAAGAATGCAGTTTATAGGAAGATTCTTCTGTGGTTATATTTTCTGTTTTATGTGTTTGATAATCAAAATCTTCTATGCTATAAGAACTTGTTTTGGGAAACAAAAATCAAAATTGGAACGAAAATTGTATTTAATATAATCGGAGTTAAAAATGAGAGATTTAAAAATGAAAAAGGTTGAAATTGTAAAAGAAAAGGTTAAAATAAAAAAGGAGGCAAAAATGAAAAAGCCGTTAACCTTACTTATGTTGATTGTTCCGTTGTTCATCTTGGCCGAAACTGACGCAGTTGTTACCGATGAAGAAGTTACTGTCGAAGGAGAAGTGGTCGAAGTAGAGGAGGTCTTACCGCCTAATGGTGAAGTTAACATCGTTCAGGCAAGAATCAAAACGCAAAATCAGGAAATGACGCAGGCGCATCTTGGACCTAAGTGGTTTTTGGATGACGAGATTAAGGTGGGAGACAAGTTGAAACTTCAGGGACTTCTTAAAGAAAACAAGTTAAAGGTAAGAGTATTGGAAAGAAATGAAAACCAATATACTCTTAGAGATGCGAAAGGCGAACCCCTCTGGGTAAGAACGAGACTTCAAGAAAAGAAATGTATCTATAATCCTGTTAAAGAGAAAACGATGAAGGGTAAAATCGAGGAGTTATATGTGACCGGAGAATCTCTAAATTTAGAGGCTCAGGTGCGAGTTAAAGAAAATGAAAGAGTGAGAATTCAGCTTGGTCCGGAATGGTTCCTCCGAAACAGGGTTAGAATTGGTGATGAGATAGAGTTTAGAGGGTCTGATATCGATTTTGATGGCGGACAGATGTTGCTCTTACGTGAGATGAGGAATCTAAGAAACAAAGAAGAAGTTACTCTTAGAAACAGGCAGGGTTTTCCGCAGTGGGCAGGAAAAGAAGGAGAACAACTTCAAAAGAGAATACAGAAGGAAAAAAGAGATGGAAGCCATACAGGCGAAATGCAGCAGAAAAGAATAAATGAAGAACCGGATCAAGGTAAAGGCAGGTAAATGGTTGAAGTTAGAAATTTAGAGATAGCCGGAGGGGCAATTATTTTGCTCCTCCCCTTTCTCTTGTTTTCGAATAGTCATGTCGGTTTTTCACTTTCGGATTCTTATACAGACAATTTGTATTTTATCGGTGAGATAGAAAGAGGCGGTAATACAACCAATGTCTCCCCGTTTTTTAGCTATTCGGGATTTCTGGATTTTGATTATTCGGGAAATGTTTCTGTAATCGATTTCGATGAAGAAGATATGTTTTTTGGAAATCGAGCTGGTATACAAAAGATATTTAACCTGCCCGGTTTTGGGAACAAGAATTATTTCTATCTAAGTGGTTATAATTTCAGCTCTCTTAATTACCGGAATTATGGGTTGAATGAAATATATGGAGGAGATTCGATATCTTTGTATATTGGAAATGTTTTATTATCTACAGGAGTGGAATTCGGTTATATGAACTTTAGTCACGATTCTATCGAAGATTACGTTAAACCGGAGGTTAAAACATATTTGTCTATACCGATGCCCTATTTTTACTTTATTCCGGGTGTCGATGCCGGTTTAATGTTTTATGAAAATGAACGTTTGCCTTATTATAATCTTTCGCTTTCTTTAAACTTTCCCCTTACGGGAGATTTTACGATATATGTTTCGGGTAATTACTTTCGGTTGTCGGAACCCGAGAACAATTATCTTCTCCCGGATTCTCTTCTTTTAGATCCTTTTTTTGAGGAAGAAGGGATAAAAAGAAATATCAATATAAATCTTTCAATAAATAAATCTTTCATCAAGTACAAATCTTATGTGAGTTTATATTTGAATCTTTTTGAAAAGGATTTCTTTGAAATCGGAGATATACTGCGGAATGATTCGGGAATTTCAGTGGGTTTACAATATACTAAAATAATAGATAATAACATATCATTCTTTGTTAGTTTTAGTTCGGAACTCAACAATTCAAATATAGAAAATTTAGATTATACAAAGAATAATATTGGCGGAGGAATTCAATTGATTTTCTGAAAAAGTTTGTTAAATTATAATAATGAAATTTAAATCGTTGATAATGTTTTCTATATTTATTGTTATAGGAATATTGATTGTTCTTGCAGTTAAAATAACCAATAGGAATATCGAACGTATGTATAAGAATGGTTCCAGAACAGCTTTTCAGTTGTTATCTGAAATTTCTGATAATTATGTTAAAAGAGATTTGGAGCTCAATAGAATAGAAATCAATAATATTAAGGAATCGGGTAAGGAAATTCTTAGAAATTATATTAAAAATGGTAATATTTCCTTGAATAAAGATTTTAAAGGTGTTTGGATTTTGCGTGATTCTATTTTGAAAAGTTCAACCAAATTCGAAGAACAGGAGGATATTATCCTGAATTTCTATCAAAATGAGTTGAAAGGTAAAAATTACGGAACCTTGATAAGTTTAGAAGGTAAACCATTTTATTTGGTTAACGTAACCGATAAAAATCATAATGCTCTTTTGTTATCTGAAAGCACTTACGGCGAGACAGTTGGAATTACACGAGTTCTAGATTCTCTTATCTCATCTTCTAATCTGGTCTATTTTGCCATAATCGACGAGAGTGGTTCTCCTCTTGTTTATAGTTCTCTTTATGAAGGTTTTTTGCCGGTTAAGGGGGAGGAGGGGGGATATGTTATTGCAACTCCACGGGGGAAGATATTTCAGCTTGAGACGAAAAGGAACGGAGATATTATTGTAGCAGGTTTTTCCATGGAACCTTTTGAGCGTATTGTTGCGGTTAACGGTTTATTTCTGGTAATTATTATAGCTGGTTTTGCTGTTTTTTTGGGTTTTCTTTTATTTAATTTGTCAAAATCCGAGAGATATAGAATTGACAAAGAAAGGGAAATTAGTCACCTTGAAGAAATTGGAGCTTTATCTTCGGGTTTTTCCCATGAAATAAGAAATTCTCTTAACACACTTTCGCTGCTTACAGGAAATATAGAAGAAGAAGAAAGGGGTATTCTTAAAGAAGAAGTAAAGAGAATGAATCTTGTTATGGATTCGATAAAGTTATTAATACTATCCGAAGTAGTTAAAAAACCTGTCGATATCCATAGCACGATTGATGAAGCTATTTCGCTTGTTGATAATAGAGGTAATTTTGTAGAGATTGAGTTTGAATCAGTGGAAAAATTAAAAATACAGGCAAACAGGTCTCTGCTAGTGACTGCTTTTTCAAACATTATCAAAAACGCGATCGAAGCGAGCGCGAATAAAATAAGAATATTAGAGAGAAAAACCGGAAATGGTATAAGGATTAAAATTGTCGATAACGGAAAAGGAATAGATAAGGATAAAACAGGTAGAGTTTTTGAACCTTTTTATTCGAATAAAAAACAGAGCGGACTCGGTCTATATTTGGTTCGTAAGATTATAGATTATCATGGTGGCAGCATAAAACTTGAAAGCGGAAAAGAAACGGCTGTAGATATATTTTTACCTTTAAAGGAGCAAAGTTGAACATTTTAATTGTGGAAGATGAAGTAAATCAGCGAAAATTACTGAGGAAAGTGCTTTCAAAAGAAGGCTATGCTGTTTCCGAAGCCGGAAGTGGGGGAGAAGGAATAGATATTTTTTTTAAGGATAATTTTGATCTTGTTCTTCTGGATAGGAAATTGCCGGATAAGGAAGGAATCGAGGTTTTAAGAGAAATAAAAAAAATAAATCCTATAGTCCCGGTTATAATTATTACAGCTTTTGCCAATGTGTCCAATGCTGTGGAAGCTATGAAAGAAGGAGCTTTTCATTATTTGAACAAGCCTATCGATCCGGATGAGCTTATATTACTTATTAAAAAAGCGCTCGATAATTTAAATTTAAAAAGAGAAAATATAGAACTTAAAGAATCTTTAAGGGAAAAGTTTCAGTATGATAAAATTATCTATAATTCCGGGATTATGGAAGATTTGATGTCTCTTATTTTCAGGGCGTCCGGGAGTGACGCGAATGTTCTTGTGACGGGTGAGAGCGGAACGGGAAAGGAACTTATTGCCGGAGCTATACATAATCTTTCTCTAAGAAGTGAAAAACTTTTTGTTACGGCGCATATCGCGTCTCTTGCAGAAACTCTTGTAGAGTCGGAGTTATTTGGACATGAGAAGGGCGCTTTTACAGGAGCGGATAAAAGACGTATAGGTAAATTCGAATTTGCATCCGGGGGAACATTATTTCTCGATGAAATAGGAGAATTACCAAAATCCATACAGGTTAAACTATTACGGGTAATAGAGGAGAAAAAAATAATTAGGGTAGGTTCCAATAAAGAAATACCCATCGATATAAGATTGATTTGTGCCACAAATAGAGATATAGAGAAAGAAGTGGAAAAAGAGAATTTTAGAGAAGATTTGTATTATCGTTTGAATGTAATAAGAATACATGTCCCGCCTCTCAGGAAGAGAAAAGAAGATATTCCTTTACTTGTTTCACATTTTATAAAGACCCAGGCTCAAAAGGAGAAAAAAGATGTTAAAGGAATTATAGATGAGGCGCTTAAAAAACTTCTTAAATATGATTTTCCGGGTAATATCAGGGAACTGGAGAATATAATTAAAAGGGCGATTGTTTTTTCGAGGGGAGTTTATCTTACCGATGAGGATATTTCTGTGCCTGTCAATAGAAAATTAAAATATAGTGGCAAGTTAAAAGACGAACTCAAGAATCTTGAACAAGGTATGATTAAGGAAGCGCTTAAAAAACATGATTGGAATCAGAGTAAAGCGGCAAAAGAGTTAGGCATTTCAGAAAGAACTATCAGATATAAGATGAAAAAATATAAGATTGAAAAACAATAGCCACTAAGTCACAAAGGGGCAAAGATTCTGTTTTTTTTATTCGATTATGTAATTTATTCCTTAAATAAGAATCCTATGAGTATTTGATATGTGGTGGTGTGAGTTTTAAACAACAAGAATAAATCCTGTTAATTTATGTTTATCTATGTCCTAATCTAGATACCAGTTACTGGGTCCCAGGTTCCAGAACAATTCGTGCTATTCGTGTGATTCGTTGTTCCTTTGTGTCTTTGTGTTCTTTGTGTGAGATAATTTTGGTGTGGGGTGGGGTTTTAAATAACAAAACATTTTTTCTCTGTGAGCTCGGCGAGTTGTTTGTTTTCTCTGTGTGCTCTGTGTTGAAAAATGGGAGGTGGGTGGTTTAAAGAAGTGCATTGATTTTCCGGGAAAGTTTATTAGATTGTAGTAATGAAATCGAAAACAGGAGCAGTTTCTTCCATATTTGTGGTTATAATAATACTGGCTTTTTTTACAGTCAGTATAACAAATGGATATATTGAAAGAGCTTACAAAGATGGTTATAGAGAAACCTTTAACTTTTTTTCCAATATAGCAGAGAGCTACCTGAAAAGAGAGACGGAGCTTAACAGGATCGAGATCGACAGTTTGAAAAATAAAGGTTATAATATTCTTGAATATTATCTTGAAAACAATGAAATCCCGTTAGATAAGGCGCTCGATGGTTTATGGGTCTTTAAAGATTCTTTACTGACCGGAATTACCGCGTTTACCGCAACAGAAAACGATGTAATTGCACTCTATAAAGATGAATTAAAAGATGAAGATAGTGAAACTTTAATGAATATAGGTGACAATTTATTTAATCTGGTTAATATTAGTAAGGATGGTTATAATGTTTTGCTATTATTAAAGTCAGATTATGGCAAAAGTGGTTCTCTTGCAGCTGTTTTGGATTCTTTGGTAAATTCTTCTGATATTGTTTATTTTTCTGTTCTCAATAAAAATGAATTTCCTATTGTTTATAATTCCAGTCATGAGGATTCTCTTCTGATCGAAGGAGAGAGGGGGGGAGTATTCCGTTTTGAAGAAGAAATAGAAGGAGGCAGTATTGAAATGGGTTTTCCAGGGGAGTCTTTCAAAAGAGATATTTCAAGAAATAAATCATTGATAATTTTTATTTTCTTCATTCTTCTGGTTTTACTAAGTTTGCTTTTATATAAATTTATAGGATTTAAAGATTTTGATATAGATGAAGAAAGAGAAGCTCGTCATATTGAGGAGATAGGGGCTTTGTCTTCCGGTTTTTCGCAAGAAATAAGGAAACATCTTAAGACGCTTTCCAGGCTTGCCGAGGACATGGAAGAGGGACAGGGTAGGATTCTTGGAGATGAAGTCAGGAAAATGAATCTTGTTGTGGATTCGCTGAAGTTATTAATCATTTCCGGAATTGATAAACATCCTGTCGATATAGACAATACAATCGGAGAAGCTATATCACTTGTAGATAACAGGAATAATACCGTGGATATTAAGTTGGAATCCGTCACAAAATTAAAAGTAGAAGCAAGTCGTACCCTTTTAGTAACTGCCTTTTCGAGTATTATTAAAAACGCAGTTGAAGCGGATGCGAATAAAGTTAGAATTCTTATAAGGAAAGCCGGAAACATTGTAAGAATAATTGTTTCCAATAATGGTAGGGGAATCGATAGGGACAAAATAAGAAGAGTTTTCGAGCCTTTCTATTCTGATAAGAAACAAAGTGGATTGGGTTTGTTTATTGCTCGTAAAATTGTTGAATATCATGGTGGCAGTATAAAAATCGAAAGCGGAAAGGAAACTAAGGTTGATATACTGTTGCCGTTAAAAGATTAAATTTGGATGTTTTAAAGCTACGGGAGTATTGTATATTCCCGGACGAGTAATAAGGTATAAAGTAGGGAAAGATAAGATAAAAAAATGACTCACACAGAGCCACAAAGTACACAAAGAAAAAAATATTGTTGTTTAAACCCCACCCGACCACACTAAATTTTTCTCACACGGAGTACACGGAAAACACAGAGAAAATGATAAATGTAAATAATATTAGTGATAGAGAGTACTGGAAAAATTTAATTGAGTTGCAAAACAATAAAGAATACTCAGAGGAAATAGAACCAGCACATGCGTTTTTCAACAATGTCGTTTTAAGAGACAAATATAAATTTGTTGCACTCAAAAGAAACAAAAATATAAATACATTTCCAGATTTTTTTCTCCATCTAGAAGAAAATAAGTTGATAAACTTGGAAGTTACTATTTTATCGGTTGAATTAGTGAAGCAGACAAATGCTTTTTTAAAAAAGTTAGAAAACATCCTTACTCCTTTAGTTGAAAAGAATAAAGACAAACTACCTCCTGGATCATATGATATCTTTTGTTTCCCAACAAGTCATGGTCCAACGGATATAGAAGGCTTACGTGCATATATTCCTGATTTCAAATACCGTATAAGTGATAAAGAGCTTAAAAAAAATCTCGAACAAAGTATAACGGAGTGGTTTAAAAGATATTCGATTAATTCTTCTAATGATGACAGCTCTGTATGTAACCGTAATGGCGATTTGGTTTTAGAATTATACATAAGAAAAACAGGAAAGTCTAAAGAGGTGTCGATTTCGTTGTCTCCAAAAAGACAAAAATTTTTTTGGAGATGGGTGACACGGGAAGAGTTGGAGAACAAATTGCAGGAGATAATTGATAAAAAGGAAGATAAATATATCAAACAATACGACGGGAAATATGACGGAGTATCTTGGTTGTTAATCTCTGATATGGAAAATATAATAAACCCAGCGAATTTAAAATTTAATGTATCTGAGTTTACATTTAAGTTGAAATTTTTTAAGAAAGTTTTTCTTATTTATAGTGACAGCAGATTTGATGAGCTAAACGCATATAGCTAAAAATTATTTTTAATATCTCTAGCTACTCCTCGCAACCAAAGAATTAGCTACGGATTGACATGAATAAATACTGAATGTTTCTTTTCTTTTTTTTACTACTCAACCATTCAACAATTCAACTATTTAACTCGGATTCGAAGAATCCGTTAAGACCATTTTTTCGTAACTGTTTCCCTTTGTATATCCTTTAATGTATCTCTTGCTATCCATTTTGCGGATTTTGATTCCGCCTGTCCCAGTTCTTTCGAGAATTTTGTTACTGCTTTATTTAAGTTTTTATTCTTTTTTCCTATATTTCTTAGTGCCCAGCTAACGGCTTTCTTAACATAATTGCGTTTATCTACCGACCCCTGTTTTATTATGGAAAAAATTTTTATGAATTCATCATCCGGCATTTTTTTATTGTGTACTGCAATACAGGCGATTAATGAAAATGCCGCTCGTTTAACGAATTCTTCTTTTCTTTTCGACCATTTCCGGATCTTCTTTCTGACGAAAGGGATTTTTCTAAAAAGGTTCATGCAAACCTGGTCGCATACGTCCCAGGAATTAAAATTGGCTACCCATTTTTCGGCTTGTTCTTCCGTAAGTTTATTCTCTTCCCCAATCATGGAGGCTAAAATTTTTGTTTCATCAATCCCTTTTGCCCATAATTGCGAGGCAAGTTTATGGTCTTTGCCTATCTCCTTTGCCAGTTTTCTTAAATCCGGTATGGAAACCCCTAATCTATTTTTTATGCTGATACCGTAACGAGCCATTCCTTCCAAATTATCAGGATTGGTTTTACTTTTTAATTTCCTAACTATATGATCTAAAGAGTATTTTTCGTTTGAGTTTTTCATATCTTAATGGTATTTAATACATCTGGTCGACTATACTTAAGTAATTCTTTACTGTTTTAGACACTTAACGTTATTTATTGTCAAAATTTCTTTATCGACAGGAAAACTAACTTTATTTTTTGATATTCTTTCGAATCCGCTTTCCTCGTTTTCCC
>CAZKVT010000036.1:0-9575 GCA_964556365.1 uncultured bacterium
AATGAGAAAATCAGGATGAGACCTTGACAAATAACATAAACCCTCTGTGGTTAAATTTTTAGTTTAAAGTAGGAAAATATTATTTTTCTCGCAGGCTTCTACCATATCTTCCGGCCAGATACCGCACTGAACTTCCCCTATATGAGCCTTCTGAAGAAACAACATACAAAGACGGGATTGTCCAATCCCACCTCCAATGGAAAGAGGTAGTTTATCTTCTAAAAGCATTTTATGAAATTCTAATTCTTTCCTATCCTCGGTACCTGTAATTTTTAATTGTTTGATTAGAGCATTCTTATCTACTCTTATACCCATGGACGAAATTTCAAAACCTTTTTCTAAAACAGGATTCCATACAAATATATCACCGTTTAATCCTTTTGTTTTTTCCCCCGTAGAAGTAGTCCAATCATCATAATCGGGTGCTCTACCATCGTGCGGTTTACCGTCTGATAAATTCCCGCCTATGCCTATAACAAAAACAGCTCCTTTTTCTTTAGTAATAGCATCTTCCCTATCTCTCGGGGTAAGTCCAGGATATCTTTCCTGTAATTCTTCGCTATGCACAAAAGTTATTTCATCCCGAAGGAATGGCTGCAATTCCGGAAATTTTTTATACATGACCATTTCCGTTTCTTTCAAAACATCATATATTTTATTTACGATACTTTTTAAAAAATCCAAATTTCTTTCTTCCCTTGAAAGTACTCTTTCCCAATCCCACTGATCCACATAAATAGAGTGCAAATTGTCTAAAACCTCATCCCTTCTTATGGCATTCATATCTGTATATAAACCGCTGCCTTCCGCAAAGCCATATCTTGCAAGAGCCATCCTCTTCCATTTCGCGAGAGACTGAACAATTTCCGCTTCTGTATTCGATATATCTTTCATGTCAAAAGAAACAGGACGCTCGATTCCATTAAGGTCGTCATTTATACCTGTACCGGATTCTACAAACAAAGGAGCACTTACTCTTTGCAAATTTAATTTACCCGCAAGTTCAACTTCAAAGTAATCTTTCACCAATTTAATAGCTTCTTCTGTCTCTTTTAAATTTAAATGATTAATATAGTTTTCCGGAATTTGCAAATCCATTACTTCCTCCAAGAGTAAATATTAAAATTTTTTTTATCTGTGTTCATCCGTGCCAATCCCAGGGTGTTAGGTTGGGATTTAAATAAACACAATAAAAAACTTTGTGTTCTTTGTGTCTTTGTGTGATAATAATCTTGGGTGAGGTGTGGCAATTCAAATCCTGTTTATCTGCGTTCATCTGCGTCCTTATAATCACTCATACTCATCCCAGCTTTTGATTTTTAAATCTTCGAGTGAAGTTTTTTGCATAGCTTCCACCAATCTTTTCGCCACCTGAAGGTTCGTTATAAGAGGAACGTTAAAATCTATTGCTTGACGTCTTATTAGATAATCATTATCAAGTTCTTCTTTTTCGATATTTTTCGGTATGTTAATGACCATATCTATCTTTCTGTCAGAAATATAACTCAGCGTATTAGGTTCTTTACTTTCCAAAGGCCAATGAAGAATTGTCGAATCTATTCTATAATCCTTCATAAACTCAGCAGTTCCTTTGGTAGCATACAGCTTAAATCCCATATCCTGAAGAATTTGAGCACTTTCCAGAAATTCAGCTTTGCTGCCTATAGGACCGGTGGAAAGCAATATTGTCTTTTTTGGTCTTCTAAAACCAACTGATATATAACTTTTCAGGAAAGCCTCATTAAAATCATCACCAAGACATCCAACCTCACCTGTCGAAGCCATTTCCACGCCCAAAATGGGATCTGAACCCTTAAGACGGGAAAATGAAAATTGAGGAGCTTTAACACCAACATAATCCAGGTCAAAAGCCGAATTTGTAAGAGGCGGAACTTTTTTACCCATTATTATCCTTGTGGCAGCCTCGATAAAGTTTATTTTAAGGAATTTAGAAACAAAAGGAAAACTCCTTGAAACCCTCAAATTACATTCTATTACCCTAACTTCATTAGCTTTAGCGATGAATTGAATATTAAAGGGTCCTGTTATATTCAAAGCTTTCGCGACTTTCCTGGCAATCACTTTTATTCTTCTCATAGTTTCAAGATAAGTTCTCTGAGGAGGAAGAACCATTGTCGCGTCTCCGGAATGAACACCAGCATTTTCAACATGTTCGGATATAGCATAACAGTAAAGTTCACCTTTATTCGCAACCGCGTCAATCTCTATTTCTTTAGCTCCGGTAATAAACTTGCTGATTACAACAGGATGTTCTTTATTTACATCTGAAGCTATTTTTAGATATCCTTCCAATTCGTCTTCGCTTAATACTATACTCATCGCGGCACCGCTAAGAACATAACTCGGACGAACAAGAACCGGATATTCAACCTCTTTGGAAAATTTCTCCGCTTCTTTAATTGTAGTAACTTCTTTCCACTCGGGCTGATCGATATCAAGTTTATCCAACAACTTTGAAAATTTGTGCCTGTCCTCGGCATTATCTATATCCACCGGTGAAGTACCCAGAATCTTTACCCCATTTTTATGCAAAGGTAGGGCAAGATTGTTCGCTATCTGTCCACCCATCGAGACTACAACTCCAATGGGATTCTCTTTATCATAAATATCCAGAACTCTTTCGAAAGTTATTTCATCGAAATAAAGTTTATCGCAAATATCATAATCTGTGCTGACTGTTTCCGGATTATAATTTATCATTATCGCTTTATATTTTAATTTCCTGAGAGTTGTGACTGAATTAACACAGCACCAATCAAATTCCACCGAAGAACCGATTCTATATGCTCCACTTCCAAGAACAATAACTTGATTTTTTTCTCCAAACGTTAAGTCATCTTCTGAAGCATTATAGGTAATATACAAATAGTTGGTTTTAGCTGGAAATTCCGCGGCTAAAGTATCTATTTGCTTAACATAAGGAACAATATTTTTCTTCTTTCTTATTCTTCTTACCTCAAGTTCCTCTGAATTAGTTAAAATCGCGATTTGCTTATCTGAAAATCCTTTTTGTTTTGCTTCTTTTAAAAGTTCTTTAGAAATTCTTTCAATTTTTTTACCTTTCAATCGATTCTCTACGTCAATTATATTTTTTATCTTATATAAGAACCAGGGGTCTACATTTGAAATTTTATATATTTTATCTATGGAATACCCTTTTTTAATCGCTTCCGCGATAGCAAAAATCCTTTTATCGGTAGGTTTTTCGAGCTCCTCATCCAAATCGTCGAATTCTATCTCATTACAAACTACACCATTCATTCCGACTTCCAACATCCGTATCGCCTTCTGCAAAACTTCTTCAAAACTCCTGGCAATAGCCATAACCTCACCCACGGATTTCATTTCCGGCCCTATGTTAAGGCTTACTTTTCTGAATTTCTGCAGATCCCATCTCGGGTATTTCAGAACAACGTAATCTATAGCGGGTTCGAAACAGGCGGAAGTTTCCTTTGTTATGGCATTTTTTAATTCGGTTAGACCGTAGCCCAAAGCGAGTTTAGCCGCCACAAAAGCCAGCGGATAACCGGTAGCTTTAGAGGCAAGAGCGGAACTTCTGCTAAGACGAGCGTTTACTTCAATTATTCTGTAATCTCCGGATTTTGGGTCTAAAGCATATTGAATATTACACTCCCCTACGATTCCAAGATGTCTTATTACTTTAATCGTAAACGCTCTCAGTTTAAAATTCTCAGAAGCTGTAAGGGTTTGAACAGGCGCGGCGACAATACTTTCTCCGGTGTGAATACCCATCGGATCGAGGTTTTCCATAGAACAAACCACAATACAATTATTGTAACAATCTCTGACAACCTCATACTCTATCTCTTTCCAACCACCAAGATATTCTTCGACAAGTATTTGCTTTGTAAAAGAAAAAGCTTTTTGGGCTATATTTCTTAATTCTTTTTCATTGTAAGCCACTCCGGAACCCAGACCACCCAAAGCGTAAGCTATCCTTACTATAACAGGATATCCTATTTTATCACCGATTTTTATGGCTTCTTCTACGTTACTAACGGCTTTACTTACAGGAACTTTTAAATTTATTTCTGAAATCTTTTTTATAAACCTGTCTCTATCCTCGGTATCTAAAATAACCTCTACCGGAGTCCCTAACACCTTAACTTTATGTTTATCAAGTATACCCTTCTCCGCTAATTCCGCGCCGACATTCAGACCTGTCTGTCCACCAAAGGCAAGCAATATCCCATCTGGTTTTTCCTTCTCTATTACTTTTTCAACAAAATACGAATCCAATGGTAAAAAGTAAATCTTATCAGTAAGATAAGACGAGGTCTGAATTGTGGCTATATTTGGATTAATCAGAACAGTTTCAATACCCTCTTCTTTTAAAGCTTTAATTGCCTGACTGCCGGAATAATCAAATTCACCCGCCTGCCCTATACGTATAGCACCGGAACCTAAAATCAATGCCTTTTTTATTTTCTTTTTCATCATATAGACCTCACAAACATATCAAAAATAAACTCAGTGTCGTCAGGACCGGGAGAAGCTTCCGGATGGAACTGCGAACCAAAGAAAGGTTTAGAAATATGAACAATCCCTTCATTTGTTTCGTCATTATTATTAAAAAACCACTCTCTCCAGTCTTCCTTTAAAGTATCGGAATCAACTACATATCCGTGATTTTGAGAAGTAATGTAACATCTCTTTGTTCCAACCTCAATACAAGGCTGATTTTGTCCTCTATGTCCATATTTCAATTTGTAAGTATCCGCTCCCGCCGCCAGTCCGAGTATTTGCGAACCCAAACAAATGCCGAGAATTGGGATGTTCATTGAAATAGCTTTTTTCACGTTTTCAATTGTAGCCTTACATTTCTTAGGGTCTCCGGGTCCATTAGAAACTAAAACTCCATCAATCTTATCCTTAGTAAAATCATAATCCCAGGGATATCTTATTACAGATATATCTCTGTTTAAAAAAGCCCTTATTACATTATTTTTAACACCGCAATCGACCACAGCTACTTTTTTCTTACTCTTCTTATACTCTACTACTTCATCTACACTAACTTCAGCAACTAAATTTCTTTTATTCGGATCCTCGAATTTAAGCTTCTCATTATTAAAAACAATTTTACCCAATTGCGTACCCTTTTCTCTTAATTTCTTTGTCAACATTCTAGTATCAATATTATATAAGGCAGGAATATCATTTTCCTTTAGCCACTTTTCTAAAGATTTTTCAGCGCTCCAGTGAGAATAATTTTCAGAAAGATCGGATATAATCAAAGCCTGAATTTGAATCTTTTCCGATTCAAAATTCTTCAGCAGTCCATTTTCCCTCTCGTTACCGGCAACACCATAATTTCCTATTAAAGGATACGTTAAAACTAGTATCTGCCCCTTATAAGAAGGATCGGTTAAAGTTTCAGGATATCCAACCATACCGGTGTTGAAAACAACTTCTCCGTTAACCGATTTCTCTGAACCGAAAGAAAAACCTTCAAAGACAGAACCGTCTTTCAGAACAAGTTTCGCTAACTTTCTGTTATTTGACATATGTTAACCTCTCCCGCAAATTGAATTCTTTAAGGTAAAAAACTCCAGTAGTATTCCAAAAAATATGCCTGGAACCAGGCATCGCATAAATTCTTTTATTTGTTTTTCTAATTTTCTTTTTGATCACTAATTAACCCGTCTGGAATATATAAGTTTTCTTTATGCTGTCAAGGGGCTTTTTTGAAAAAAAATGAATAAATATTCACTCTCTATATTTTTCTAATATAGAGGTCTAACACTGTTATTGTTTAATCACTTCTGATCAATAGAATATTCGCTACTCAATTGATCATTAGTTGAATTTAGTCTTTGTATTTTATTTTCTATAGAAGATGTTGACACCAACATTGCTCCGGCAATTATCAGAATAGTACCAATAAAAAGACGTATAGCATGAATTTCCTTCCATTCTGAGAATATAAATAGTGCAAGTAATACTGTAAAAAGACACGCGGTACCATTAAGGGGTGAGATTATCGACATTGGAGTATTATATTTAGTTAAAGCAATTGCAACTAAAAGCACTCCGCATGCCCATGTCGAACCAACAAGAAATGCATTTAAACCAGACTTGATGTTTATCAATTTCTCCTCAAATACTATAAACGACAATATACTAATAACGATTACACCAATCCCGGAAAGCAGAGTGAAATAATTAAAGCTTATACCTTGCTGATTACTCGCTTTGACAAAAATACCTCCAATACCGAATATAATCGCGGGAATTATACCGCCCAAAATCATTCCTAAATAATTCGAATTCATCCTACCCTCCATATTCTTAACTATCGTATAATATTAAAATGTAACTTCGGACCATTGTCACTCATCTGGTTCTCTGAAGCATAAAAAGAAGCGTCGATTGCACCCAAAGGACGAATGAGTAAACCTTTTGTTTTTCCATCCAGCAAACGCTGTAAAACCGATCTTGAAATAGTGATAAAATTTTTACTCCCGGGTTCATCGGACATCTCTAAATCGAAAATCATCTGAGTATTGAAAACATCAGAATAAATATTACCCCCCATAAAATTGTTGTATGTTACTTTCTCCTGGCCCCACAAAGGATCTCCGCCAATAATTTCAATCACTCTTATTTTGCCAAACTCCATACCAAAATCTTTACCATAAGTGTCGATATAGTTGCCGCCTTTCGAAACAGAGTGGGTTGTTAATTCTAATAAACTAGAGCCGTCAATTTTTAAATTCTTATATTTTTCAAAATCCCAGCGCAAAATGGCCCATTGATTTGCATTAACTGTTAATATACGTATATCGCCCTTTTGTTCTTTAATATGCCAATCATTAAAGTTTACATCAGGAAAATCAGAGTCAATCAAACAATCATGCGTAACATCGAGATGATTTGAAAAACTTCCTATTTCCGGAACAGACGGATGATAAGGGACAAGTTCTCCTTTATCCGGTTCGATATGATTTACATTGACAATGTCGGCACGGTAATAATCCACATCGACATAATATTCACCTAATCCCCAGTCTGTCACATCTAACTGCACATAAACATTATCACCCGGAACAGCGTCGAAATTTTTAGTAGTCATGCTGATGATATGCCAATTGGTTGTATCAGGTATATCATATTCCATTAGTTGTTTATGGAAATCAGTTGTTCGTTGTGTATTCACCATAAAATTAAGACGACGCGGCGCATTGCTGACCTTCACTTTTGCCTCGACACGCAATTCATAAGAAGGATCTTTTAATTTTTGCAAATCCAGGAAAGCCGATACATCCCTTTTAATAATGGCCCACCATACATTGTGTTTATCTTTTGTCGCATCTATAAGAATACGTGCATAACCGTCTTTTTGAATAAAATCCATTGTTACTGTTCCGTCACCCGTAAAAAAGAACCATCCTTCTATTTTTTTATTGTTAAAAGAATCTAAAAACTGCGCCTGACAGATCCCGGAAGTAATAAGAATCAAAAGGAATATTTTTAACTTTTTTTTGATAATAAACATATAAATCTCCACATGTTATTGTCACAAAAAATGTTAGCCTTATCACATTTCAATGTCTGACCTTGTTATTCTCTTGATGTTCGGTTTTCTTCCTAATCAACCTAGATATCGAAAGCCTGTCGTGATGACAGTCAAAGATTATTTTGCATAGTTCTTCATCAATTTGGCAAGCAACAAGACGTGCAAGCTTTATTAAACTACGTAAATCCGCATTGCACAGCAGCAGAGGTCTTCCGAGTTCAGATTCGGGATCTCCAGTTTGGCTTAGAAAGTCTCTGTCTTTTGAAGATGCGTTATGCACGATTATGTGTCTTGCACTGTACATTCTTGACAAGAATTTGTAATCATTAGCCAGTAGTCTTTCTTTAATATTGAGACTAGTTAACTTACGTAAGCCACGTGAAGCCATACCAAGATTGAGAAACTCACTACGGGTTCTAGCATATGTATCATCATATATGGAAGTGCCCATCGTAACATGCTGATGGTCATAAACAAGAGAGTAGGCTTCATGCATAAGCACTTCTAATCCCGTAATCACAACCACAACGGCTTGCTCAAGAAGCACGTCTTTTATCTGTCGTTGCTTATCTTTCATATTCTGTGATGCAAGAGCGACTAAATGAGTGGCTCTCTCCAACTGGGCTTTATGTGCAAGTTTTGGAGAAGTTCGCGCACATCCTGGACAATACCGTGGGAGTCCCGTGCCAGCGAAGTACACTTCTTTGCGACAAAAGCAGCAGATCGTGCCCCATGGTTGCATACCAAGTTGAGTCGACTTTGAGAAGTGATTCAGAATTTCAGTTACGAGAGCAGTCTTTGTTAGCTTGGAGGATATGTCAAGATGCCCAAACATGTCTACAAGGTCGTCCTTCGTCCTCCCTTCGAGAAATGTTCTAGTTAGCTTAAAGTACATGTTTTCTCAACACCGAACATAGTTTATACATCCTAACAAATTCGGCAAATCCATCTTTGAAAGCCGTCTAAACCAACATGGGTTCTCGCTAATATAGGCGACTAAGTTTTTTGCTTTCAATATATTAAATATCATAATTATCTTTATAGATACATATTATTATCACACAAGATGCCAATCTTTTCACATTTCAAAGGCTGACCCTATTATTCCTACAATTATATTATTTTTATGATATTTTTGTTTTGACAATAAGTGAGGGGAAACATTCCATCTTTCACCTTTTTCAGTAACAATTGAAATGCTTTTTTTATTGTATTTAACAACAGTACCAATTTGTTCTCCACGTCCGGAAGGAAAGAAACTTACTTTTTCCCCAATACTAAATTTCATCATTTCATTATGAGCATCCATTTGATCAAGGAATTTTAATCTTTCAATAATTCGATTATTCAAGTCAATTAATTCCTCCGATGTTAAATTATCAATGTTGATTTTCATAAGCTAATCCTAAAACTCTTAAGTGTTGATCTTACTATTTTTCAAAGCATAACTGCGGTTTAACAGGCGCCGAGCAAACGAATTTTATAATCAATTAAGAGATTCCACAAAGCCTTCTTTTTTGAATTAATGGAACGAGTAGGCGTCCTGTTGAAACCCGGGTTATACCGTTTATTTTCAAAAAATATTCTATCCTTCTATAGATGGTAGTCACCTGAAGCTTCTGGTTGATACAGTATCTCTAGAACTTTTATCCTCAATTTTCCGCATAGCACTGGCCATTCAATAATATCACCAACCCTATAACCTATCAATGCAATCCCCATTGGAGCATAAATTGATATTTTCTTTTTATCAATATCTGCTTCTTCAGGAAAGACCAAAGTATAGACCATTTCCTCACCGGAATCCAAATCTTTAAGTTTAAACTTGGAATTCATTGTAATAACATCATTGGGAATATCTTCCGGATCGACTACTTTAGATCGATTTATTTCTTTACGGATATCATAATTTATTAAACTTTTTAAGCGTTTTTTATCATATTTGGTAATAATAATTGATTTTTTTAACATGATTTTAATCCTTTAACTGATTTTGATTATTATGGTATAACAT
>CAZKVT010000037.1:0-8741 GCA_964556365.1 uncultured bacterium
CAAAAAAAATTCGTGTCTTTTGTGTGTTTTGTGGTTTAATATTTCTTTCTTTATGTATTCACAGCTTTTTCCCCGCTTGACTTTTACCTAAAGACTTTTTATAATAATATTAAATGAGAAATCATGAAGTTGCAGATTTGTTATTCAAAATTGCTGATGGTTTGGATTTGTCGGGAGGTGCATTTTTCAGAATCCGCGCTTACAGAAGAGCAGCCAGAGCAATAAAGGATCTATCCGAAAACATTGAAAAAATTTACAAAGAAGGAAACCTTACAGATATAGAAGGTGTCGGAGAAGGTATTGCGAAAAAAATAGAAGAATATCTGGAAACGGGAAAAATGACAAAACTTGAAGAAATCTCAAAAAAAGTCCCCGAATCTCTTTTTTCTCTTTTACACATCAGAGACTTAGGTCCCAGAACGATTCACCTTCTCAATAAAGAATTAGGTGTCGAGAACTTAAAGGATTTAAAAAAAATAATTAAAAACGGCTCTTTTGCTAAAATAGAAGGACTCGGGGACAAAAAAGCAGAGAAAATTCTTGAAAATATTGAATTCTACGAAAAAAATACAGGTAAAAACCGCCGCTTTACTCTGGGGGAAGTAATCCCCTTAGCAGAAGATATCGTAAAAAAATTAAAAAATCTAAAATCAACTAAAAGAGTTTCTACTGCCGGTTCCCTGCGAAGAATGAAAGAAACAGTCGGAGATATAGATATTCTAGTTGAAACAGAAGAACCTGAAAAAGTAATAGAGAAGTTTACTTCTTTTCCTGAAATAAAAAAAGTTATGGAATCAGGAAAAACCAAGGTTTCAGTTATATTAAAAGGAATAGATATACAGATGGATCTTAGACTAATTCCTCCTCTGTCTTACGGAGCTGCTTTAATATATTTTACGGGTTCAAAAGACCACAATGTCAAAATCCGTGGTATAGGAGTAAAGAAGGCCCTGAAAATAAATGAATATGGTGTTTTCAAAAAAGAAAAAATTATTGCGGGAAAAACAGAGAAAGAAATATACAAGCTTCTGGGCATGGATTTCATACCGCCTGAAATAAGAGAAGACAGAGGGGAAGTCGAACTCGGTCTCGAAGGAAACCTGCCCGATATAATAGAATATGATGAGATTAAAGGAAATTTACATACTCACACAAAATATTCCGATGGAAATAACAGCATAAAAGAACTGGCTTCATTCGCTAAAGATCTCGGCTACTCGTATATCGGAATTACCGATCATTCAGCTTCAGCGGCTTACGCGAATGGGCTTTCGGAAGAAAATTTAAAAAAACAAATAGATGAAATAGATGAACTAAACGAAAACTTTAAAGATTTTAAAATACTTAAAGGAATAGAAAGTGATATTTTATCAGATGGCAATCTCGATTTTAAAGATGAAATTTTAGAAAATTTAGATTTCGTGATCGGCGCGATTCATACAGGTTTCTCAAAGAACGTTACGAAACGAATTGAAAAAGCATTAGAAAACCCAAATCTTACTATACTGGCTCATCCCACCGGAAGATTAATATCGAGCAGAATCGGTTATGCGGTCGATATCGACAGAGTAATTGAAAAAGCAAAAGAAGAGAAAAAGATACTTGAAATTAACGCATATTATGATAGATTAGACCTTGATGAGTTTAATGCGAAAGAAGCAAATAAAAAAGGTATAAAATTTTGTATAAGTACCGATGCTCATAATAACTATATGTTCAGATGGATGGATTTAGGTATTGGTATAGCAAGAAGAGCGTGGATTAATAGCAACGCTATCATTAACACTTATGCGCTTAATGATCTTTTAAAAATTTTAAAAAGAAATGGATAAATTTATTATAGAAGGCGGACAAAGTTTAAAAGGAGAGGTGCAAATTAAGGGCGCAAAGAATTCTGCGCTCCCAATCCTTGCCACCACATTACTCTGCGAAGATGAATTTGAAATAGACAATGTTCCGCTACTTCGAGATATTTTTACCATGAAAAAGGTGCTCGAAGTTCTGGGCGTTTCTGTAAAATTCGATAAGAACAAAGCAATTGTGGATACAAGAGGCGCGGTAGGTTATGAAGCACCTTACGAATTGGTTAATCAGATGAGAGCAAGTTATTACGTGCTCGGTCCGCTCCTCGCCAGAGTCGGAAGAGCATTAGTCTCACTACCCGGAGGCTGCTCAATTGGAACAAGACCGATTAATCTACACATAAGAGGTTTAAAAAAATTACAAGCGGATATTTCGATTACTCACGGATATATAGATGCCTATGGAAACAAATTAAAAGGTTCCCATATTTTTCTCGAAGGGCCGAACGGACCTTCTGTCGGTGCCACTATAAATGTTATGGCGGCAGCCTCTCTAGCAAGAGGAGTTACAGTTATCGAAGGAGCAGCAATGGAACCCGAAGTAACCGACGTCGCTAATTTTTTAAACAAATGTGGGGCAAAAATCAAAGGACAGGGAACAAGAAGCATAGAAATAAGGGGAGTAAAAAAACTCCATGGATGTAAATATGAAATTATTCCCGATAGAATTGAAACAGGCACATTTGCTATTGGAGCCGCAATAACAAGAGGAGATATTTTCTTGAAAAAGGCTAACGCGAATCATATCACAGCTTCGATCGATAAGTTGAAAGAAGTCGGCGCGGATATTTCTATTGAAAAAGATGGTTTCGCGGTAAAAATGGAAAAAGATATTAATAGTACGGATATTGAAACCGCGCCTTTTCCAGGTTTCCCAACAGATATGCAGGCTCAATTCACCGCTTTATTATGCCTTTCTAATGGAGTATCTATTGTAAGAGAAAAAATCTTTGAAGAAAGATTTATGCATGTTCTCGAACTCGTAAGAATGGGAGCGGACATAAAAAAGGAAAACGATTATGTTATAATTAAAGGAGTCCCATACCTTTACGGAGCAAAAGTTATGGCTTCCGACCTGCGGGCTTCCGCGGCTCTTGTCCTGGCGGGCTTGTCCGCTTCAGGAACAACAGAAATAATGAGAATTTATCACATAGACAGAGGATACGAAAATATTGAAGAAAGATTGAGAGACTTAGGCGCTCAAATATGGAGACAAGAAGAATAAATACCGATTATTTGATAATTGGCAGCGGAATATCTGCTCTAAATTTCGCTCTTAGAATACCCAGAAACAAAAAAGTGTTGATCCTTACAAAAAAGGAAAGAACCGACACAAACACAAACTACGCTCAGGGAGGAGTAGCCGCGGTTTTAGATAAAACCGATTCATTTTCTTCCCATGTCGAAGACACACTCAAAGCCGGAGCGGGGCTTTGCGTAAAAGAAGCCGTAGAAATAATGGTCAAAGAAGGTCCAAAATTGATTAAGGATTTGATTGAATGGGGGATTGAATTTACTAAAAATGAAACTACAGATCTCGAACTATGGAAAGAAGGAGGGCATTCTAAAAGAAGAATTGTTCACTCAGGTGATTTTACCGGGAGAGAAATAGAAAAAACCCTGATGTCGGCAATAAAAAAACATCCAAACATAAGGATATTCGAACATCATATCGCTTATGAATTTATTGAACAGGACGGAGCGGTATATGGAGTTTCGGCTTTAGACGTTTCCACAGGTGAAATCATGCGAGTCCTTGCCAAAATAACTTTTCTCGCTACAGGAGGCGCGGGACAGGTTTACCAGCATACTTCAAACCCATCGGTCGCGACAGGAGACGGAATAGCGCTCGCGTACAACGCGGGATGCAAAATCGCGGATATGGAATTTTTCCAATTCCATCCAACAACACTCTGGACACCTACACACACAGAAAGACAGCTGCTTATATCGGAAGCGGTCCGTGGAGAAGGAGCGATACTATCGGATGGCGACGGAAACAGATTCATGAAAGATTTCGATGAGAGAATGGAACTAGCGTCGAGAGATATAGTGGCAAGAGCATGCGATTCAGTATTGAAAGAAAAGGGCTACGATTATGTATTCCTCGACATTTCACATAAAGATTCCACATTGATAAAAAAGACTTTTCCGAATATCTATAAAGAATGCCTGAAACACTCGATAGATATTACAAAAGAACCCATACCTGTGGTACCTGCGGCTCACTATATGTGCGGAGGGGTATATACAGATCTTTACGGCAGAACAGACCTCAGAGGACTCCTCGCGGCAGGAGAAGTTTCTTTCACGGGAGTTCACGGAGCCAACAGACTCGCAAGCAACTCTTTGCTTGAAGCACTGGTTTTCTCGACTAGAGCAGCCAGTATAGCCCAAGACTGGGCGGTTTCCAGTTCTCTTCATAAAAAACTTAAACTAAAAGAGGGAAGAAAATCTATAATAGGAGAAAGTGTCTTAGCTACGCATACAAAAAAAGAAATAAAACAAACAATGTGGGATTACGTAGGTATAGTACGCAGAGATTATCTATTAAACAGAGCCCTCAGAAGATTTAAACTCTATAAGGGAGAAATTGAGGAATTATTCGAAAATAGCTATCTTTCAAGAGATATTGTGGAACTTCGATCACTGGTTACCGTAGCTTACCTTATAACAAAATCTTCTCTGGAAAGAAAAGAATCCCGAGGTCTCAATTACAACAAGGACCACCCCAAGACGGAAAAGGAATTTAAAAAACATACCTTTTTAAAAAAGGAGGAATAATGGATTACAAACTTATAACACGTCACTTTGATTCTTCGGATGACCTTGAAGCTCATATCACAAAAAAAATGAAAAAGCTCGCTAGATTCTCAAAATGGATAAACCATGTGGAAATTATAATAGACGGAGAAGGTAATAGAGAAGATACCGAAATCAATGTTTCCATGGACCATAAAAAAATAAACGCTAAAGCAAAAGGTAGCGATGCCTTTAAAACTACAGCAGACGCTTTCAATAAAGTTGAAAGACAGGTTAAGAAATTCGAGGAGAAAGTAACGGAACATCATGGAAGACGCTGAATTAACCGTTGAAGATTTATTTGAAGGTATAAAAGGTTATATCACAGTAAAACTAATCGCCGGAAAAGAAGGACTCTCACGTAAGATAAATAAAAAATACGCGAGCAGACCCGCGTATTTACTCGCGGGATACGAAAAAGATTTTCCCACAGGTTCGGTTCAAATTATAGGGAATAGAGACATCGGTTACCTCTCTACTCTTTCTAAAAACGAGCTTAGAGGAAGGATATCTAAACTTCTATCTTTTGAACCCCCGGCAATAATAGTAACCTGCGGATATGACGCACCGGAAACCTTGGTTGCAGGATGCAAAAAGATAAATATACCTCTTATGAAAACTGTAATCCCTTCATCTCAAGCATCCGAAGTAATTCAATTTTTTCTTGAAGAAAAGCTCGCAGATTCTGTCTGTTTGCATGGAGATTTAGTCGATGTTTTCGGCATCGGGCTTCTCATAACCGGAGAAAGCGGAATGGGTAAAAGCGAACTTGCTCTGGATTTAATTTTCAGAGGTCATCGCCTGGTCGCGGATGATATAGTCTGTGTCAAAAGAAAAAGGGATGTGTTATTCGGCGAGGAAATGAGAAAAGAAGAAATTTTTATGCATAATATTGAGATTCGGGGAGTAGGGATATTAAACATAGCAGCGCTTTTTGGAATTAAAGCGATACGAATGCACAAAAGGCTCGAAATGCAATTAGAGCTTGTAAAGTGGGAAAAAAAGAAAGATTACACAAGAACAGGTCTCGAAACGGAAGAAGTAGAAATATTGGGCGTTCCAATACCTAAAGTAAGCATCCCTCTCATACCTGGAAAAAATATTGCTACAATCGCCGAAGTAACTGCTATGGATTACCTGGGAAGGGGTGTAGGATTTTATTCAGGAGAGATATTTGAACATGAACTGGTAAAAAAACTTCAGAAAAAAAGAAAAAAGTATATGCGATTAGAAGAGGATGAAGAATAAAATACCTTTCGGACCCGTACCATCGAGAAGACTCGGCAGGAGTCTGGGCATTAACAACATTCCTCCCAAAATATGCACTTATTCTTGCGTTTACTGTCAGGTCGGCAAAACCTACAATTTTTCAAATGAAAGAAAAAGATTTTATAAGATAGAAGAAATCAGGAATCAGGTCTTCGGAAAAATTGATGAGCTTAAAGTACAAAAAGAAAAAATAGATTACTTAAGCTTCGTACCCGACGGTGAACCGTCGCTTGATATTAATCTGGGAAAGGAAATAGAAATACTAAAAAGTTCGAATATACCAATCGCGGTTATAACTAACGCTTCTTTAATAAACCGGGAAGATGTCAGAAAAGATTTAAGTAAAGCTGATTGGGTTTCAGTTAAAATCGACGCGGTCGACGAAAAAACCTGGAAAAAAGTCAATCGTCCGCACCCTGAATTGTTATTAAAAGATATTCTCGAAGGAATAAAAGAATTTTCAAACAAATATTCAGGAGACCTTTACACTGAAACTATGCTAATAGAAAATATAAACACCGATAAAAAAAATATAAAAAAAATCGCGGATTTTATAAGCACTTTAGAAATAAATACAGCTTATATTTCGATACCGACCAGACCACCGGCAAGTAAATCGGCTGGAATTCCTAGTGAAGAAACAATTAATATAGCTTATAATTTATTTACGGAGAGAAATATAAATGTAGAATTATTAAGTGGTTACTCTCCGCTAGAATTTCCCGTGACAAAAAACGTACGCGAAGAAATACTAAACATCGTTGCCGTTCATCCGATGCGGGAAGAAGATGTAAAGAATATTCTTAACAAAGCTAATAAAAACTGGAACATTGTAGAAAATCTTTTAGAAAAAGGAGAAGTGAAAATGGTAAATTTCGGGAAAAATAAATTCTTCCTTAGGAGCTTTAAAAGGGATATAACAAATGGGAAAAATAAGTGATAATTATAAAAAATTACGCGACTCAATAAAAGATGATGTAAACATAGTTGTTGCCACAAAGACAAGAAGTATAAACGAAATAAGAGAAGTTATAGAAGCAGGAGCTGAATATATTGGGGAAAATTATGTATATCCGGAGGCCACCGAAAAATATGAAGAATTGGGAGATATGTCTATTAAATTAAAATGGCACCTTATAGGTCATCTCCAAAGCAACAAAATAAATAAAGCCCTTCGAATTTTCGATTTAATACAGACGGTAGATTCTGTAGAGAAAGCAGTAGATATCGATAAGCGGGTCGAAAATGCCGGGAAGATATTTATGCCCATTCTCCTGGAAATAAACAGCGGCAAAGAAAAAGCAAAAACAGGTTTTATGCCTGTTATAAAGGAAATCAAAAAAGCTTTAATTACAATGGAAGAGTTAAAACATATAGAGATCAGAGGACTTATGACAATGGGTCCCGCGGAGGGCAACCCTAAAAACACGCGAAAATATTTTACTCAAACGCGAAAAATATTCGAAAAACTCAAAGATGTAACAACAATCAATTCAAAAATGGAAATTTTATCGATGGGAATGAGCAATTCTTATAGGGTGGCAATGGATGAAGGCTCGAATATGGTAAGGATTGGTTCGTTAATTTTCGGGGAAAGACACTAACCCCCACTACACCCAAATTCTAACCATGTGGATCAGTATATGAGTAAATGTGTGAATGAGTAAAAAAAACAGTTAACCCATACACCCATCGACTCATTTTCTTGAAGCTAAACCACATAGGAAACAGAGATCATAAATCCTTGACAATATAACTCGATTTCCTTACTTTTATGATAATTTATCGTTCTGTATAAAAAAAATACATTTAATTAAAAAGGAGTTATTATGAAGAAAAAATCTTTGTTTTTTGTTTGTTCTGCAATAATCTTTTTGCTGCCGTTAGTTTTATCCGCGGAAGCCTCTATTAAAATAAATACAGAAAAAAGAGGAGAGCCAATCTCTGAATACATCTATGGTCAATTCATCGAACACCTGGGCAAATGTATATACGGCGGCCTTTGGGCTGAAATGCTTTTGGACCGCAAATTTTATTATGAAATTACAGACAAATTCGATCCATGGGCTTACAGGAATGAACCTTACTGGGATACAGACTATTATAGATATTTAAACGCTTCGTCCTGGCAGGTAATCGGCCCTGCAGGAACAGTCACAATGGATTCTGTTAATCCCTATACGGGAAAGCATTCTCCTGTTATTAATGGAAATAAGGATGTTTCAAAAACCGGTATTAAACAATCATGGCTTACTTTGAAGAAGGGTCAGAAATATATAGGTAGAATAATTCTTGCCGGAGAGAAAAAAGCCGCGCCTATAACAGTACGTCTTGTTCCGAAAAAAGGTAAAATATTATCCGAGGAGATTAAAAATATATCTTCGGAATATAAAGAATATCCTCTGGAATTTGTTGCTTCTGAATCGTGCGGCAACACGGAATTGGACATATTCACTAAAAATGAAGGAAATTTTGAAATCGGAACTATTTCACTGATGCCCGCGGATAATATCAAAGGATGGAGAAAAGATGTAGTTGGGTTATTAAAAGAACTGAACGCGCCTGTTTATCGCTGGCCGGGAGGGAATTTTGTAAGCGGATATAATTGGAGAGATGGTATTGGTGAGAGAGATAAACGTCCGCCTCGAAAGAATCCTGCCTGGTCAGGAGTAGAATCCAATGATGTGGGCATACATGAATATATGGAACTAATGGAAATGATCGATGCGGAACCATTCATCGCTGTAAACACAGGTTTGGGTACAGTAGAAGAAGTCGCGGAAGAAGTCGAGTATTGCAATGGCTCTA
>CAZKVT010000038.1:0-7203 GCA_964556365.1 uncultured bacterium
TTGATACAGGAAATGATGATATGCTTAACCGGATCCTCTGGTTCTCTGCAAGAGGTAAACAATCCTACCCAGCAAAGTATGCCGGAGGTGTTGATGATGATGACGATGATGTCAAGAAAAGAACTGCAGAGTAGCTTAGATTTTTTGTTTTTCCTAAATCCTAATGTCGACTCAAGACTCTCGACTCGTCGTTATATTTTCTTTTTCCTAAAACCTAATACCCAAGACCTAACACCTAATATCGGTGTCCGGTAAAAAGCCTTGACTGATTTTTGTTTTTTATTCTAACCATCCAACGACCTAACGATCCAACAAAAGATTGATTTCAATCTCTTGACTTATCCAATCAATCTTTTAATTTAATACTATGATTATATGTTCCTGTTTAACTATTCGACGATTTGACTGTTTGACTATAACTGAAGAAGGTTTATTGGTGTTAGGAAAGGAATTTGAGTAAATTAATGAATAAAAATTTGTTTTTAGTTGTTTTATCCTTTTGTTTTTTAATAGGATTTTCCTCTTCTAAAGAGACAGCAAGTACCGAGATTGAACTCAAGTCAAATATCGAGAGAGAAGAAATTCATAAGTACACAAAAAAGGTTTTAATTGACACGAAATGGGGTGATAAACCTGGGGAATTTGGTATGGACTTATCCGTTTTACATGGTCCGTTAAACTTGGTAATAGATAAAGAAAATATATATATTTATGATTGCGGGAACCGTAGAATACATAAGTATGATTCCGGGGGAAATCTAAAAAACACATTCCATATAAATGAGCGAGACGAAACGGGAAATCCGGGAGAGGAAGAAATTGTATTTTTTACAGTGAAAAATGATACCTTATATGGAATCTTATTCCCAGTGTGGCCTCATAATGATAGAATTATACTAATCAATACAAATACAGGAAATAAAATAGCTGTTTTGAAATTTAATGCACCTAAATCTCATAGTATGTTTAGCATTGAAAAGGAAAATGGAGAGCTTTTTATAGAAAGAAACTTAGAAGAAAGGTACCGGCTTAATATTTCTTTTGATGATAAGAAGGATACATTTTTAGTAAATACGACTGGTATCCCTAATTTCTACAAGAATTTCAGTAAAATAGATAAAAAAAAGGGCGAGTTGATTCTAAGGGAAAAAAGATTTTTGATTTCCGGTGTCCCAGGTTCCTCCTTGGGGAATGCTTGGCAGATAGCAAGCGATAAATACGGAAATTTTTACATTGAGGTTTTTTCAGAGAACCCTGTTGGGGCTCCAAGCCCGCGTACCTTTTATCAGATTTTTAAATTTTCGAGCAAAGGTAAGAAATTAGCAGTAGTTAATCTCCCCTTGGGTAGTGTTTCAGGTATATCCCCAAAGATTTCGGAAAAGGGAGATATTTATTGTATATATGCAACAGGAGAGATAATAGAAAAAGATTGGAAAATTAGTTTTGTTCCAGGTAAAGTGCAATTATTAAAATGGGAATCAGAGAGATAGATGTTTGGGTATACAATGATAAAAAAAATTATATGTTCCTATTTAACTGTTCGAAGATTTGGGTGTTTGGAAATGAATGAGGGAGATTTGGTGAGATTTAAACTTAGAAGTGAATGAAGCTAAAGAAATGAGTTATTTGGATAGTTTTAATATTCTATTGACAAATCGTTTTGAAAGTGTTTTAGGTGCTAGACCTGAAAATCTTTGCGGGGAAGTTAAAATTTTCTATGATTTTGTTAATTCAAAAGACTTAACGAAGAATATCTTAATAGAATTGGAATCTAAAAACTTCGATTTGAGCGATGTCGAAAGTCTTATAAAAAAGGGGAAACGCTTTATAAATTTTAAAACGCCTTCTGATTATAAGGAGAAAATTTATTATTGTAATTATATAATGCGGAAGTTTGCAGGTAAGGAATTGGACTATCTGGACTTTTTGGGATTTTCCAGCAATATGCATGAAGTCTGTCTTCTAGTTTGCGAAAATTATTTGGAACCTGTTTATAAATACATCATTGAGAAAATTGTAAGTGTTGATGTTTTCCTGTATTTACTTCTAAAGTATAAGAATAAAATTGAATGGTTTAAAAGAGAAAAATTATACTCCTTATATAACAATGATACTTCAAAAGGCGAAGATAGCTTGACTAAAAATTTTCAAGAATACCTCCTTGATCAAGGCGTTGACTACCCTTTCTCTACACCAAAGTCGCCAAAAGGGCGCGCAGACCTTGTAACCTACTTAGGGTCTGCTGACCCTTTAGCAATTGAAGTAAAATTATTTAATCCTGAAAAAGGGCTAAATAAAGAACATATAAAACAAGGAATAAGACAAGCCTATGAGTATGCTAAAGATTACGGAAGTGCTAATGGCTATCTCTTAATTTTTAATACCATTAATAAAGAATTAATTTTTGATGGCACAGAAAAAGAATCTAAATATAACAAAATGGAATTTATGAACAAGATGATTTTTATAGTAGTAGTTAATATTGCCCGAGTTGAAGAAACCGCAAGCAAAACGAAAAAGATAGAAAAAGTCATTATTAATGTTAATAAAATTATTAATAAAATCTAATTAAACTATACGACAGAAAAGGATAGTCTAACATTCTTTTTAAATTCTAGTGATTAATTAATTCTTATTCTCTTTTACTTTTTCCTTGAAGTCCTTTTTGGCCTCGGTGGTTTAGTCATACCTTTTCTTTTTATTGTCTTTTTAGAACTCTTAGAAACGGTTTTCTTCTTACCTGCCATATTACCCTCCTTCTTTGGGGAAAGCTGCGATTACAAATGCAATAAAACTAACTATGCCAAATATTAGTGCCAACAAAGAGGTCCAGTTTAAGAATTTGGTAATTAAATCCCAACAATCACTTTTACTTGTTTCTCCATTTAATTCGGAATCCATAGCAAATATACATGTTCTGTGCGAAATTAAAATTATCAGTAATGAGGCTACGAAACAAGACCAGGAAAGATACAAAGGAAAGAAATTGTTTATTTTGTCTATATCTACAATATCTTCAATAAAGCCCACAGTAAGAACTAAAGCCCCACTGGCGAGGTACACAATTAATCTATCGTATTGTTCTTCTGCATAATATCTAGCTTTATATAACGCAGATAAGTAACTATCCTCTTCTTCTAATTTTTTATGAGATTTTTTCTTTGCCATTAATTAATACCTATCAACTATCCATAAAGTTAAAATGCCTCCCTCACTAGTAGAAACAGCTGACAAATTAATTATCATGTAATCAGTCGTGCATTCTAATATAAAAACCTGTTTATCCGTTGTCGTCTGCACATTTACTACCGGGGTTTTCTTAAATTCAGGGAGTTCTTTTGCGTTGATTGGATTTGGTAAATCTTTATAATAAAGTGTATCAATATCCTTTGAACCGTATGGGATATCAGTTACTATGTAGATTCTCAACAACGTTTTAATGTCAACCGTTCGTTTTTCAAGCTCATTTTTTAATTTTTTATGTTGTTTTTTTAATTGTTCATTTTCAGCGGTTAAAGATTCGATATCTTTTTCTATTTCGACTTTACGATTCTCTAATTTATTAATTTCCTTATTTATATTTTCTATTTTCATATTAACATCTTCAACTTTTTTTACCTGTTTCTCCACATCCGATTTAATTTCGACACGTATCCCCTCGATAATCTGATCCTTAACATTCCAGCCCAAAAAAACTATCAAAATACCCGCTAATATAAGAAAAGTTTGCAAATATTGAAACTTAAGATTTAATTCTATATAATGTTTATCTTGCATTATTCTATTGTCTTTTCCTTTCTTTGACAGCTGACGGAGATTAAAAATAACTGTTATTTCTAAGCCTATTATTAAAGAAGCTAAAAAGGAAACAAAAGTTAACAAATTCATTTGCATAATCCTATTCCTCCTTATATAATAAATTGTAAAACAATTATTTTTTTAGTCAAGGGATTTTAAAGATATTTATAGTATAATTTAAAGTTACTACTTGACATATCGGATACGTACATTAAATTTTACATACCATAAATATCGGGAAAATTTAAGTTATCTGGGAGAAGGAATTTGAAAATTGAGATATTGCCAATTATTAAGATTAGGATTTAAAGACATTCTTTTTTTAAAGAAAAGAACTTGATTCTATAATGAAAGAAATGGATTATAAAGAGATCGTTAGTAGTTTCTATAAACCAACTTTAGTTCTTGCGGGTCCAGGGGCTGGTAAAACACATCTACTTTGTGACCATGTAAAAAAATTATTAGATAAAAATATTGACAACAAAAATATTACTGTAGTAACATTCGGGGTAGACGCCATGTAAAATATGCGAAATGCGCTATTAAAAAAATTTGATATACCTTATAAAAATCTACCAAAAATATCAACGCTTCATGCGTTAGGTTTTGAGATCGTGAAACTAAAACCAAATCTATTCGGTTTAAGGAAAGGGAATCTAGAGGTTCAAGATAATGTTAAAGTAAAAGAATTGCTGTATCGAGACGCCTCTTCAATAAATGGTTTCGAGGAAGACATGGGAAAAGAATCAAAGAAATGCAAAGAGTACGGTGACTGCACAATAGAAAAAGAAACCGCTCAATGCTCAATTTGCAAAAAATACTGGGAAATTATGGCAAAATGCAACAGAATAGATTTTGATGATCAAATAATATTCGCAAACCGATTATTGGAAAAAGATGATGTTATTCTCAAAGAATATCAGAAAAAAGCTAAGTTTTTATTGGTTGATGAATATCAAGATATTAATGCAGCACAGTTTAAATTGATTGAATTATTAAGTAGAAGAAACAGAAATGGTTTGTTCGCGGTAGGCGATGATGCTCAAAGCATTTATGGCTTCAGGGGAACTGATCCAAACTTTATTTTAAAATTCGGCAATCACTTTCCTGAGGCAATAATTCCACCTTTAAAACATAGTTGGAGATGCCATAAAAACACTATGGATGCGGCTATAAGAGTATTAAGTAACTATTATAAGAAATGGACCGGTCCTCACGAATTAAAATTTCATGTTAAAAATGGAGCACCTCCAGAAGTATTTCAACTTTCCTATGAAGGTAAAGAAGCAGAGTTTGTTGCAAATAAATCTAGGGATGCTGTAAAAGAGAAAAAACATGTCTTGATTCTTGTTCCGAAAAAAGAATTTTTTCCTAAAATATCCGAAGCTTTAAATAAATATGGAATACCACACCAGTGTCCTATTAATTTACTTTCTAAATATACAAACGAACGATTTAATATTATCTGGAATATATTAACATGGATTAAAAACCCTAATGATAATTTCCTAACAAGGCTAGTATTGGAAGATTTCATAAACCATGGTGCAGTTCGAGTACCAGGCGCAAAAAAAAGCAATAGTTATAAGCCAGCAACAATAGAAAAGCGTATTAAAATCGAACAGGAAGTCGCTTATTTATGGGAATCTGTGGACCGAAAACATGATTTGTTCTCCGTGTTGTCAAGTAATGATAAAGAAAATAATATTATTTCAAAAGTTCATGATTATTTAAAAGCTTTATTAGAAGCGTTTCATAATTATAAAGAGCAAGACCTAGGAATGTTCTCCAAATTATTATCAGAAGCAAGTGGCGTATGGTGCGATCCAAAAAAACTATCGAAAGATCTTTTGTCAATATCGAACTTACTTGGAAAAGGACAGCCTTTAGGATTTGGGTCTGTTCAAATGATGACAATGAGAAAAGCTAAAGGTCTTGAGGCGGACGTAGTAATCATAGTAGGGCTTGAAGATGGTATTTTCCCTAACCCAAGAGCAGATTTGGAAGAAGAAGCCCGACTGCTCTATGTGTCAATGACTCGCGCTAAAGAAAAATTGTATTTACTGCATTCATATAGGCGTCCACGTAACATATCTTTTGGTCCAGATATTACAGGAAAAAAAAGAAGTTGTTTTCTGGATAAGTTAGGCTTAAAAAGTACATATAAAAGATAAGAAAGTAGATTCCGAATAGAGGGGTCAGGTCTTCTTTGAAAAGTGTCAAGGGGTGGGGTTAAGTTTTTCTTTTTTTACCTCCTGTTTAAATTAACATTAAAATATATCTGGGTGACTTTTTTCTGTTTTTTTCTTATTCTTCTTTTGATGGCTTTTACATATAGTATTGTATAGAAGGCCGGTCCCCTATTCTTGAAAAGAGCGCGAGGTAATACCTCCGCTAGGCCTGACAGAGGGCGACCGACCTATATTTTGTTTTATTCTGTATTCTTCTATGTATGGTCTTTTTTCTTTTAATACTTTATATACTATTGTAGCTAATTTCCTTCCGGATGCGACACTCGCAGCTTGACTTCCTGCTTTTCTTTTTATTCTGCCATAATATTCCCTGAAATAAGGAGATACCCTGACGGATGTATGAGCTCCTTCTATAAACGCCCATCTTAACCACCTATTCCCCTTTATTAATCTACCATGATAACTGGTGTTTCCTGACACATGAGTCGATGGTACGAGTCCGCTGTACGAATGCAGATGAGCAGGATCGGGAAATCTATTTATATCATCTATTTCTAAAACTATAATGGGTCCAAATACCTCTCTTATTCCCGGAATCGTTTTAACTAATTTTAAATCTTCGTTTGTTTTCATTTCTTTATTTATCCATTTCTTTAATTCTATTTCCATCTCTTCAAAAGTATCCTTTAATTTAAGATGATATCTAAGTAGTTTATCCGCTCTTTTATCTGTAAGTTCGATATCTTCCAGCCACATCCTTCCGTATTTACCGAATATATCCTTAACTTCCGGAGGATTAATATGTGATTTTCTTAAAATATCATGGATTCTATTCTTTATCATTGTCTTTATTTTTACAATAAAAGCTCTAGACCTTACAATATCCTTCAATATCCTTGTTTCTTTACAGGGAATCCATACCTCAGGTATTAAATCTGTTCTTAGTAATTGCCCAAGTATCTTTGAATCTATTTTATCAGTCTTTATTTTTGCGGATGCAATTGCCTTTACTTTGGGTGGATGAGCAAGAGAAACATTTTTTACTTCCGGAAGAGAATCAAGCATATCGTATATAACTCCCCAGTTTAATCCGGCTTCCAGAACAGCAGAAAATTCTTCTTTAGGAAATTTTTTTAATAAGTTTTTCAATTCTTCTATATCATTATAAAAACTACTCGTATCGGCTACCTTACCATCCTCGGTAATAAAACTC
>CAZKVT010000039.1:0-6077 GCA_964556365.1 uncultured bacterium
TTAATAATAACCCACACCTGGGGGGAGGTAAAGACACTTTTCATTATACTTCTTGTTTTTTGAATTTTCTTAACATATAATTCATTCTAACTTAATCTCCTTCCCGCATTTCGGGCAGATTATTTTCTTTTTTCTATTCTTTTTTTGTATCTCTTCCGAAAAACCGGATGCAAGAAAACCTGCAGGTAGGGCAAAGAGACCTACTCCTAAAATGGAAACAATTGCGGCGAAAATTCTCCCCAAAGCAGTTATAGGATAAATATCACCATAGCCTACGGTTGTCATAGTAACAACTCCCCACCACATTGCGGTAGGAATATCGGGAAAGACATCCGGCTGGACGGGATTTTCCACTAAATATACAGCGCTTGAAAGTAGTATTAGAAATATAAATACAGTAAAAACGGTCACCATTAATTCTTCACGTTTTTTTAATATCACATTCTTTAAAGTCGCTATGGCATCGTTGTATCTAGCCATTTTCAATACTCTAAAGAGACGTATAAGCCTTAAAGCTCTCAAGAATCTTAAATCTACGGAAATGAGTCTCGGCAGATAAAAAGGTAGTATCGCGAGTAAGTCTACGATTGCAAAAGGAGTAAAGAAGTATTTTATTCTTCCAAATAAAGGATGCCTGAATTTTTCGTCAGCGGTGCACGACCACATTCGTAATATATATTCAATGCTAAATACGATTATGGAAAAAATTTCGAAAACATTGAAGAATTTATTATATCGAACGGAAATACTCTGGACGGTTGCCATAATAACCGCTATTACGTTCAGAGATATAAGCGTCATTATAAACCAGTCGAAGATTAACCCCGCAGTATCCCCTTCTTTTGCTTTTTCTAAAAATTCATAAATACGTTTTTTCAGACCTTCTCCTTATATTCAAAAGAAGAATTTTTATATTAGTCATCTAAAGAATCTTTTTTTGAAAAATCGATTATTTCGACAGCCTTATCAACTTCAATTAACTTTGGTTTTATTAACCATTTATCGAGGATTGGCTTTTCTTCATATTTTTCGGAAAAAATATCTTCTTCAAATCTATTATATAGGATACTCTTCTCCCCAATTTCAAGTGAATCAGTAATTTTGAAATTTGAAAGAGATATTTGATAGAAATGATTTTTTCTATCTTTTTTTGGAACCCAGAATAAATATTTATCAGTTAATATAGAAAGAGTATCTTTATTTATCTTAAATAAACCAATCGGAACATGAGTTAATTCTTTAAAACTCTTAATTTCTTCTCCTCCTTTAACTATTGATACTCCTCCAAACTCTTCGAAATCACCTCCTTCATAACCTTCTACCAGAGACCCTATACACAGAATCAGATCCTCATAAACTATTAATTTTTGAATACAATCTATATTATTACTCAATTTTATATAATCCCATTTGTTTTTTGATATGTCATATATGGCTATGATACACTGGGGATGTGCATGCCGATTATAAAAAGTGGAATAAAAACCTATATAAAGTTTATCTTGATAAATAACAGGATTTGTGAAGTTTGCAATTCTTGGATAAGAGGTAGGATTGTCTTTTGAAATACCTCCTTCTTTTAAAATATCTTTAGGAATACTAAGTAGGTCAATGGTTCCTTGCTTTATGTTCATTTTCATTAGAAAACCATCTTCTGTTGTTATAAACCTAGATTCCTTATAGTCTACCCATCCGGATATTTCGTTGTATTTTGGAAGCACATAAAAATCTACCGCTTTTTTTGTTTCTATATTAATTCTTGTTATTCCGCTTTTACACCCAAGCCAAATATAGGGCTCAATTATTTCTATAAACCTCGAGTCCTGGAAAGAAATCCTGTATGCTTTTTTGTTTTTGACATCGATAATATCTTCTATGCCATATTGGGCTCCTTCATCTGCATGTTTACTTAAAATGTAGGTATCACCGCCCCGAGATGTTTTGCGAAAAACAATATCGTTATAAGGGCCGTATCCTTCATACCAATTAGGAAAAGAATCTTTGATCGTAACATTATAAGTAGATTTTTTGTATATATTTTCCTTCTGTGGCTTTTGGTATACCTCTATCTTCCAACTATTGGTTTTAAAATTGAAAGATCTACCGCCTTTATAGCTTCGAAAATATAGATAATTACCAGATTGTATTTTAAGCGCCTGTACGTCATTAATATCCCGAAAATGGAACAAGGAATCTGATTCTAAGATTACCCTGTATTTACTCCCCGGATAAAGTTTCACTGATAAGCAAAAAATTATTAAAAAAGATATGGAAAATCTCCTCATACCAACCTCCTATATCCATAGTATACCTATAATAGGGGTGGAATGTCAAGGGGGGGAAAGAGTCTTGCGTCATGAGTCGTGTGTCTTGCGTCAAAAAAATTCGTGTATAATCCTTTCTTGACATAACTGTTTTGGCCTTTATATTTGTATGTAAGTGAGGAATGTTTTATTATGAAAAAGAAGTATAGTCTTTTAAGAAAAATCTGCGTAGCTATAATAGTGGGAATGCACGTGTTGGTGTTGTTTTTTGTTTTACTAATAATCCGAGACAACAAACTCTATGATAAATATGCGCCTGCCTTAAGACGTGATTTGGGATTCTCGCACAACTCACCTTATTTCATGTGCGGGGATAAAAAACTTGAGGTAATGACTTTGGATTCGCTTGATAAAAAAGGAATTTTTTACCTTGCGGGACTTAGAGATGGAAATATCCTTGTCCCTAGAGGAAAATCCACAGTTCCTTTCTACATCCGTCTCGAAAAAGCACGTGGTTCAACTATTCAAATAAACGTTGTTCCGGGAGGCGATGGTCCCCCTCTATCAGAACGCCTAAGACGTACTGTAGAAATTGCGGTACCGCACTCCTTAGAATAATATGAATTTTGAAAATCCTGATGATAATAGAGTAGAATTCAACAAAGAACGTTTGAATCGTGTCGTAGGTATTACGTTTGCTGTTCTTATATCGATTGGAGTAATCTTGTCTGTCCTCTATGAAATGGATTTAATCCCCAAAGATGTGCGAGAACCGCGGAAATATATTAGAAAAATATTTGAATCTTTTAATGAGGACTACGCGGATTCAAAAAAAGTGTATACTCCTAAAGAAATAATAGAATTAGAGAAAAAAGTAAAGGATATCGACAAATTAACTAATGTATCTGCCAGAAAGTATTATAAAACATATGTCGAATTAGGGAATGCTTATAAGTCGCAACAACAGTACTATGCTGCTCATCAAACCTACATGAAAGCTTTAAGGTTAAATTCCTGGGATTATGCTGTTCATGTAAAATTAGCCGAAGTCGAGATCAAAATACATAAATTTTACGATGCTGAAAAGAGATTAAAAAATGTAATAGAATTTTCTAAAGATAGAAGAACTCTGAAAATAGCCCGGGAATTTCTGGATACATTGAATACAATCGAATATAGCAAACAGCGTATTGAATTACCGGACATGTATTCAAAAAGAATTTATATCCTTCAAACAGATAATGTGGATTATCGTTTTACCGAAGCTGTTAAAACTCGTATAATGGAAGAATTTAAAATTAGCGTGGTTGTTCTTGAAGATACTATTATACCAACAACAAGAAACGCAAGAATAAGACAGGCGGTGGTGTATCAATACGATGCGGATGAGATACAAAAACAACTAGAAAAAGACTATGATTACCTTATAAGAGAACCGGATAATTACGGAATCCTTTTAGTTACATCATATAATATTTTCGCAAAAAATTACGGTTTTCTGTTCGGTTGGAGTGATTGTAATACAGCAGTAATAAGTTATTGGGGATTCGTTAGCCCTGGTGTACCTTTTAAAAAGCAAATTAAAAGATTCGTTATGCAAAGTTTTTCATCCACAGGCATGTTGATTGGAATCCCCAGATGTACGAACCCAACCTGCGCAAGAGCCTATCCTCATGGTTTAGCAGAACAAGATAGGAAAGAAGATATTTTATGCGATGAATGTTTGGAAAATTTAATTAAAGTATATAAAAAGAAATAAAAATAAAGGGAAAAATAAAGGGGTCAGGTCTTCTTTGTTGAATCTCTTTACAATAGCTATCGCTATAGTTAAATCGTAAAATTGAAAAATAGTCAAATAGATTTTTAGGATTTTGGGTTTAGTGTTGACTTTGGACGTTGGACATTGGACTTTGGACTCTTTTTGTGTCTTAGTGTCTTCGTGTGATGCAAATTTAGAGATTGTTCAATTAATTGCTATTGACAATATTTTAGGAGCTTTGTATATTTAACTTAAAGGATAAAGAAATGAATAAAAGTAAAATTATGAAGATACTTGAAGAAGTATATTCGGAGATTAGAGAAAAATATAAAGTCAGAAGAATAGGCCTTTTCGGTTCAGTCGTCAAACACACTGAAGACAAAGACAGTGATATTGATTTGCTAACTGAATTCGAGGAAAGCGCGGATCTTTTAGATCTTATTGGGCTTTCTGACTTTCTGGAAGAAAAACTTAAACGTAAAGTTGATATTGTTCCCAGAGAAGCTCTCCGAGAAGAACTCAGAGAATCGATAGAAAAAGAAATCGCATTCCTTTAATGAGAAATTATCAAATTTATCTAAAGGATATACTTTCCGCTATTAACAGCATAGAAAGTTTTGTGGAAGGAATGAGTCTTGAAGACCTTAAAAATGACGATAAGACATCCAGTGCAGTAATAAGAAAATTGGAAATAATCGGTGAGGCTACAAAGAATATTCCAAAAGAAATACAAAACAAAACTCCCCAAATTCCCTGGAAAGAAATGGCAGGAATGAGAGATAAGTTGATTCATTTTTACTTTGGTGTCGACCACAATCTTGTCTGGAATACAATAAAGAAAAGAATCCCTAAAATCAAACCATTTATAGAAAATATCCTGAAAGAGAAATAGCGAGGTCGGGTCTTGGTTTTTGAATCTCTGGGATGCTTCGCATAATTTAATTGGTCAATCCTTAACGGCTTCTAAAATCTTTTCTCTATCTCTATCTATCTGAGATTTTATGTCGCTTAATACCTCTTTCAAGGTAGCTTCCAACATTTTTTGTTCTTTTGTTCTCACATCAAATAAATTAAAGCTGAAGTTAAAGGACGCATTATTCTTCTTTATTTTTATCTTTTTTTCGTATTGAGAAATGAAGGCTCCTTTTTTATCCAGTATTTCGCAAGATATCCAAGAAATTCCCACATTCTTTTCCCAAAATGCAGCAATTACTATATTAGCTCCAACTACGAAGCAGCCACTGATAAGAATTGTATTCATTTCCCTTCTAACATCCGAAAAATCTAAACATGATCCCGGATAGTCACCAGTCATTTCAAAAGGTTGAAATGCGTAGCCAATCAAACCTCCTACAATTGCAGCTCCTGTAGAAGCTAAAAGGATATATTCAAGTTGAAGAAATTCTTTCTTAAAACCAAAGCCCACTTTTACATTAACAAAAATTTCAGCGGAATCTCCCTCTAAAGGAAATAAATCATTCCTTAAATCTTTTATGATTACTTTTTCTATATCTTCTTTAAGCGTAGGGAAATATGAGGGACTCTCAAATAATTGTTCCCAGAGAGAGACATCGGTTTTAAAACCCCTTATTGAAATAGAATCAACTTTGATTTCAGTTTCTAATTCTATCGGATCTAAAAGCTTTTCTCCTCTATCAGGTTTGTGTTTTAGGTGTAACTTAGTAGAGGCACAACCCGAAAGCATTAACATACATATTATAGTTGAAAAAAGTGTTTTCATAAATTTCCTTCTTATCAAAGAATTTACGGATTTTTTGCTGATAAGTCAAGGGCGGTGCGAAGTACCGAGTCATGAGTTGTGTGTTAAGAATTTTGAATTATTAATTTTGAATTAAAACAATAAATCCTCTGTGTTCTCCGTGTCTCCGTGTGAGAAAGAGATATTAGGTTTTCGGTCTTTTTTAAAATTTTTTCCTAAATCCTAATGCTGTGCTCCGCACTGCATCTAAAAATATCCGTTCATAAGGTGGTTTATTAGCTGAGCTTGACAGCTGTGCCATAAACTAAAAGTTCAGCAGCACTGCCCACAACAC
>CAZKVT010000040.1:0-5381 GCA_964556365.1 uncultured bacterium
ACTCCCATCCCCTCTCCAAAGTGTAAACCATGTGCTTTGGTTTTAACATTTTAGGTAAAAAAAATAACTTTCCCCACCCGTAACCATAACACGACAAAACCGTTGCTTAATTGCCCCAAAGACACTAAAACACAAAGAACAAAAAACTAATTTTACCACAGAGTATACGGAGATTTTTTTTGTTGTTTTTACTATTTAACCATTTTTTAATTTACCAATTTAACTTAGATTCGAAGAATCTACGTAAGGAACAATAAATAACACTAATTACACACATAATCCTTACAATTCAACAATTGAAAAGAAATTAAAAATTATAAAAAAATAATATGTTCTTTGTGGCCTTGTGACTTGGTGGCTAATAATTCTTTTTTTGAGAAAAAACAAAAAATTTACTGTAAGTACTACAAAACTATTAACTAAAAAATGCGCAATTTAATAATATTATATCGTTCAGGGGTTGCGAAAGTTCAAAAAAAAATTAAAATTTAGCGTTATGCCTGTTTCCGACGGGGCTATAAATCAAATTAAAGAAAGGATAGAAATATCTACCCTCATTGGTGAATATCTCCCTTTGAAGAAAGCGGGTAAAAATTACGTATCCAATTGCCCGTTCCATAAAGACGATACTCCCTCTTTTTATGTTTCTCCGGACTTAAACATCTTCCATTGCTTTGGCTGCGGAAAAAGTGGAGATGTAATTACTTTTATCATGGAATTTGAAAAAGTTCCTTTCACTGAAGCATTGCGCATTTTAGCTGAAAAAGCCGGGATCGAAATCGGACAATATAAAGGTGAAAACGAAATACTATACACAATACACAACTTTGCAGCAGATTTCTATCATAAAGAGCTTCTAAAATCCGGGAAAGTACTCGATTATCTAAAGAGAAGAGGATTCGAAAAAAAATCAATCGAGAAATTCCAATTGGGTTTTGCGCCTTACGGCAGTAATTTTATAGCAAAGGCAAAAAAAGAATTTAAAATAGAAGATTTGATTAAAAGCGGACTTGTTAAAAAGAGCAATGGAAGAATAAAAGATACTTTTTTCGTGCGATTGTTATTTCCGCTGTTCTCTTCCTCTGGAAAAATCATAGGTTTCGGAGGTAGAAGGTTGAGTAAAAAAGGCCCTAAATATCTCAATTCTCCGGACACTCCAATTCATAAGAAAGGAAAAAATCTTTACAGTTTATGGCATGCAAAAGAAGAAATAAGAAAAACGGAAAAAATTATACTCGTAGAAGGATATTTCGATTTCCTTTCACTTTATAAGGCAGGGATAAAAAACGCAGTTGCCTGCCTCGGTACGTCTCTAACCACCGATCAGGCTGAATTAATTTCACGATATGCCAAAGAAGTAATTCTTTTCTTCGATGAAGATACAGCCGGCAAAATTGCCACACTACGTTCTTTAGGTATGTTACTTGAAGAAGGAATAGATGTAAAAATAAGACAGGGTGGGAAAGGTAAAGACCCCGATGAAATAATAGCCAAAGAAGGAAAAAAAGCTTTTGAAAAATTAATAGAACAGGCAAAAGATTTTATGGATTGGATGCTGGATAAAATAAAAAACAAATACAACCTTCAAACTCCACTGGATCTTTCAAAAGCCATAGAAGAAATTACTTCAATTTTAGAACCAATAAGAGACAACACAAAAAAAGAAATTTATAAAGATTTTATCGCAAAAAAACTTACGCTAAGAAGGGAATTATTGGACAAAACAAAAACGAAACAGTCGAGTATTATTACACCCAAAAAAAATAATATAAACAACAGAGAAGAACATGAATTGTATCTTATATACGCGATACTTGAAAATCCGGACAAAAGAGATTTTGTTTTTTCCGTTTTAAAAGAAAACCATATAAAAAACCCTCATCTTAAAAAATATTTCAGAATGATTAAAGAAGGAGCGGACTTAAAAACCAAGGATGTTATAGCTTCTCTACCGCCTTTCTCTGTGGACTATCTTATAAAAAAAAGTGAAGTACCGGTAAAATCGGCTATTAATTCTACAATAATAATTTTATTAGATGAAATAACAAAAGAAAAGCAGACAGAATACCGAAAATTCAAGGAACAGGAAGAAAGTTCCGATCAGGCCATGTCTTTGTTTAGAGAAATAAGAGATCTTGGCGAAAAAATGGAAAAATTTAAAAAGGAAATATCTTTTGGAAAATAGAAACCTCCTCTGGGAAGAAGTCTTAAATTCCATGGATAAAGACGGAAACGTTTTTCTCGATGAGTTAAAAGAAAAGCTCGATATAACCGAGGATAAACTAAACGAAATTTTAATCGAAATAGGAACCGGAGAGGAAAACGAAAACCAGGAAATAGATGAAAAATACCACGATTACAACATCAATTCCGGACAAATATCCGCTGCAGCCGTCGACCAACCTATGAAACTATATCTAAGAGACATAGATGGAACTTCATTGCTCTCAAAAGAAGAAGAATTTGAAATTGGCAAAAAATTAGAAAAAGGCCGGGCAATGATCTCGAGATACTTATTCAGATTTGTTCCGGTAATAGATAGTTTTTTATCATATAAAAAAGAGATCCAACAATCAACATTTTTAATCAAACAATTTTTATATTTGGATACTCATAAATGGGGAAAAAATTACACTGGAAAAAGGGAAAAAGCAAATCTGTTTAAATCGATGAACCGTATCGGAAAATGGAAATCAAAATTAATAAAATATAAGAACGCTTACCTGAAAGAAGGAAAAAGAATTTATAAATTTAAATATAAGAGATATGAAAAAAATATAATTAAAACCATATTAAATCTCCGCATACAGACTCCTTATATAAAAGACCTCATACATTTACAAAATGAAATATATAACGAATTCAACAAAAAAATAGTCAATGTAAGAAAACTCAAAAAAGAATTTAAACACGCCAACACTTACAAAACAAAGAGGACAATTAAAAAGGAACTAAAAAACGCGATTAAAGAAATAAAAAATTATCAGCTCGAAATTCATTCAGACTGGAAAGAAATAAACTACTTACGGAAAAATATTAGAAAGTGGGAAAGATTTTTTTGTCAGGCAAAAAGAGAGATGGTCGAAGGAAATATTAGATTGGTTTTTTCGATCGCAAAAAAATACAACAGACGTGGGATCAGTTTAATGGATATAGTCCAGGAGGGCAACACCGGGCTAATAAAAGCTGTAGAAAAATTCGACCATAGAAAAGGTTATAAATTTTCCACATACGGTATCTGGTGGATAAAACAAGCTATAATAAAAACTCTCGCGGAACAATCTGACTCCTTTGCTATTCCGACACATACCATAACTCTAATCAATAAAATTACACGTTCAAAACGAGAATTCCTACAAAAAATGGGCATAAAACCCACACTGGAAGAAATTGCCAGTGATATAGGAATTTCAAAGGAACGAATCTGTTTTGCTCAAAAATTAGGTGACTCGACCAAATCATTAGACGAATCTGTTTCCGGAGACGGAGACTTACTCCTTGGAGATATAATAGCCAAAGACAAATCTCCCTCTCCGGAAAAACAAGCACTGCTAACATTACTATGTGAAAACCTGAGGCAAATTCTGGAAAGCGCTCTATCTCCCAGAGAAAAAAAGGTATTGGAACTTCGCTACGGACTTTTGGACGGTGAGACTAAAACTCTTGAAGAAATAGGATTAATGTTTAAAGTAACAAGGGAAAGAATAAGACAAATCGAAGAAAACGCTCTGAACAAACTGCGCAAAAGCCCGAGCAGGAGAAGGCTAAAATCTTTTTATTCTATGTGGAAATACGAATCGTAAATCAACCACAAATTACACAAAATTCAGTCCAATGTCCGGAGTCCAAAGTCAAAACTAAATTCTAAAAAAGAACAACGAATTGCATAAATAACACAAGCATTTTTTAACTAAAACCTGAAACCGAAGACCTAAAACCTAATATCAGGTAATACCAGCAGAAAGGATAGAACTGAGTTCCTTTAAATTGAAATCGGATTGAGAAAAAGTTAATCGTACTTTCTTTTTTCCCTTATTTTTGCTGGAATAAAAAGCTGAACCCGGAACTATTGCCACATTTTTATTTTTAAGTAAATACTTATAAAACCCCCAATCATTACCATCCCAAACATCCTCGAAATTTACAAAAATATAGTGTCCGCCATCGGGCGTATAAAAAGTAAACCCGGCTTTTTCAAGCGCTCTACACAAAAAATCTCTTTTTTCGGTATATTTTTCTCTGATATTTTCAAAGAAATTCGATTGTATATCAAAATTTTCACAAGCCCATTGAAAAGGAACAGGAGCAGAAATAGAATTATAGTAATGAACTTTTCTTATTTCTTTCATAATTGGAGCTCTCGCTGCAATATAACCCAACCTCCATCCCCGCACAGAAAAAATAGCAGAAAGACTACCAATAACAATTGTACGATCAACAAGTTCTTCTATTTTTAAAGGCGAAAAATATTCGCTTTCATATAAAATGTGCTTGCAGGTTTCATCTAAGACCAAATAACCTTCCCTTTCAAGTACTGTTTCCCCTATTGCTTTAATTTCCTCGGAATTAAAAACTTTACCGGTCGGGTTATGCGGATTATTTAAAACAAAAACTTTAAAAGTAGGCAATTTCTTAAAATCAGTAAAATGAAAAGAATAATCCGGCTCAGCCAGAGATAAAAAAATCGGCTTACCGCGGCTCAACTCAGTAATAGGCAAATAATTTTCGAAGAATGGTTCGGGTATAACAACACCATTTTCGCCTTCCACAAGGCTCAACATAGAAGAAACAAAAGCCTCGATAGCCCCTGAAGTTATAGTGATTTCTTCTTCCGGATCAAAAGTAACGTCAGTTTCTCTGGCAATCATCTCTGAAATCACCTTTCTTAAAGTGAGCCGCCCTTCACCTGGCAGATAGCCGTTGAATCCACCTTCTATCGCTTCCTTCGCGTTTTCTATGACGGATTTTGGGGTGAAAAGCTCGATAGGATTTTCCGCGAAATTAATCGCGTTACTTTCTTCTGCGGCTTTCATAACTTTTGATATGATGGATTCTTCGATTTTTTCCAAAATAGAATTCATAGTTGTATTATAATTAGAATATAACATATGTCAATGCGCGGCAAAGCCGCTAACATAGAATATTAACCACAAAGCTCACAAAGAACACAAAGCCACACCACACCTAACCTTTTCAATTGTGTTTTTTAAACTCACACCCAAACCAAAAAATCTTGAGAAAACTAAATAGCTAAAAAATAAAATCTTTGCGCTCCCTGTGTACTTTGTGGTTCAATTTATTTAAAAGAATCCGGAAAATCTGCGTTTATCTGCGACTATGAGAAGAAGTCAACCCCTTTTTTTATTTTTCGTCAAAAACCT
>CAZKVT010000041.1:0-4693 GCA_964556365.1 uncultured bacterium
TGTCTGAAAGATAGTATTTCTAAATGTCAGACGAAGAGTTCGAAGTTTGTACGGAATGGGCAGGTATTTTGAATGGTTAAATAGTTGAGTAGTTAATCGGCCATTCCTCTCCAATATCTTTTACATATAAAAAATAGATCGTTTTATTTCTATTGAGCTTGAAAATAAAAAAAGTGGGGCTAAAATAGCCCCACTATAAATTTTGCGTAAAACTTTTATGTTTTTCTACCTTATTTTCCGCAGCCGCAGCCACCGCCGCTTTTCTTTTTAATTTCTTTTATCTTTTCTTCCTCCGCCGCCGATTCTTCTTCTGTGTCTTCTTTTTCTTTCATGTATACTTTTGTCATCGTTACGTTTTCGATTGGGCGATCGTTTCTATCTGTTTTAACTTTCGCAATCTCTTTAACCACGTCCATTCCCTCTGTAACTTGTCCTACAATTGTATATTTTCCGTCCAGGAAATTCAATGTTTTTAGACATATATAAAACTGAGAACCGTTCTGGTTCTCGGCGGCTTTAGCGAGCGCCACTGTGCCCTCTAAATGTTTAAGGTCTTTTGAATATTCGTCCTTTATGTAATAACCCGGACCTCCCGTGCCGTCATTAGCAGGATTATTATCTTTTGTAAGAGGGTCTCCTCCCTGAATTACGAAATCGGGAACAACTCTATGGAATGTTGTCCCGTTGTAGAAGTCTTTTTTGGCCAGCTTGACTATATTTTCGACGTTCAAAGGAGCGGCATCGGGGAACAAGCCAAATTCGATTTCCCCGAAGGCTGTTTCGATTACAACAATATCCTCGGATTGTTTGGCTTTTTCTACCTGATCTATCGCGTATAGTGAGTAATTGGCTAAAAGTAAAAACGCTATAACTAAAAATTTCCTCATTTTATCCTCCTTTAATAGGGTTTTATTGTTAAATTATATATTGAGTATATAATACAAGAAAACTTTGTCAAGTTCACTCTTCCCCACCAAAACTAATTTTACCACAGAGAGCACAGAGGAAAAACTACACACAGAGAACACAGAGTGAAAATGTAATGTTGTTTAGAACCCATCCCACAGCCCAAGCAATTAGAATTAACGAATCACACGAATAGCACGAATTTAAAAAAAATTTAATTTTCTACATTAAAAAAACGATTATTCTTAATATATTTGTGATATTTGTGCAATTTGTTGTTAAAAAATGGGTTGTGGGGAGACAAACAATAAAGTCTTTTTTGTTCTTTGTGGTAAGATATTCCGTTGTGTGGTGAGGTTTATTCTTCCCTTGCCTGGTACCCGGCTTTGGAAAAAGTACCCGGGTAGGCGTGGTCTCCCATATTAAAATTGTAATCGACATAATTTATTCCGTCGATTTCTAAAAGTGAAACCCCCGAGTTAACGATGTATTCTTCAGCACCGGTTGTTCCCATGGATTGGGTTAGATAAAAATCGTTTATAACTGTAAGATATACTGTATCCGCGGATATTTTTACTAATTTTATTTTCGGAGGATATAAATACAGGGGTTTCCCTTCTGGTGCCGCAAAACTTTCAGGGTTTTTATCCGAACCATTTAATTTATGTATTTTATCGATTACTTTAGCTTCTAATGTTTTGGGTTCCTTCTTTGTGCAGGTTATTGTTAAAATTAAAAGTATAATAAAAAAATTTCTTAAACATATTGAAAACATATCTTTCCTTTTCTTTGATTATCAAGATGATTAATTTTCATCTTTGCTCGTAGGATTCGCTTAAAAAAGATGTAAAGTCCTCGTAGAAGTTATTATTGATTTCTTCTTTAACCTTATCCAGGGCTTTTCCTTTTGCCGATTCACGAGAAACATGCCCCTCTCTGGCGCTTGCGGTGTATGTATTCATGGTGTTGCCCGTTATCGCGTTTGTTACATCGATAGCAAGTTCCCAGCGAATAAATTCTCCTTCTCTGGGAAAATCGAGAGGTTTTATATCGAGATTTCCTTTGACTATAATATCGGGATTTTGTTCTCCAGTGCTGAAACCTATTTGATCGACCACTTCTCTTAAATAGGCGGAGAGTTTTGCTTCTTCACTACCCGAAGTTTCTATCTTTGCCACTATATTGTTTTTTAATTCTTGTAATTCGATCTGTATATCTTCTTTCGGAACAGGTAAGGATGGGGTGTCGCCCATTAGAGAAAGGATTCTATGAATCGAGCGCAGTGCTTCCCCGATTTTAACCAGCTCCATGCATTTTTTGAGGTAGATAAGTTTCGCGATTTTGTTCTCGGCGAGATTCGCTTCTTTGTAAAAGCTTACGAGAGACCTATCATTTTTTTGTATTTCTTCGAGATACAACATTTCCGTTTCCGCTTTACTTATTGTGGAAAGTACATAAAAAGTCGCAGTCTTTTCATCGAAATAAGTTTTCGCCGTTCTTACATTTATAAGTTCGTTGTTACTCGTAAGAACACTTCTGTTTACAAGATTTACGGAATGTTCCCAGTCCATTTCATCCTCTTTCTTTTTCTCCGAATATGCTTCCAAAATCCTTCTGTCAAGCTTTACGTTTACTGAGAAAATATTGGAAAGAGACCCAATCGAACGTTGTTTCGCTTCATCGAGGTAACTTCCGCTAGATACGGCAGTCAGATAGAGCCTTTTTGGATATAAGGCATTGGGATTTTCAATCCATTCGGGGAAATTGCTGGATTCTATTTTTGAAGTGTTTGAAGCGCACCCGAAAATCAAAGATAATAATAAGACTATGAAACAAATCTTTTTAATCATCTGTAAGATACCCCTTCGATTATATTCAAATCATTTTTGTTTACAAAAAGTTTTTTTCTCTCCGAATCGATCACATTGCCATGTCTATCTAAATATTCAAAGGCTATTTCATATTCACCCGGGTTAAGGTCGATTTTTCCTCCATAAACTTTTCCGGGCATTGTTCTCCAGCATCGCAGGTCCGCATTTTCAGTTATGTCGGTTATAGCGTCTACCGCGAATTTAAGTAAACCCGCCATAAGTTTATCTTTCCCCCTCTCCTCGAGTTCTCGTTTTTTATCCTCTTCATTTTCTTCGTTATTCTTTTCTTCATATTTCTTATCTATTTTTTCTTTTGTTTCAGAGTCGATCGCGGCTTTAATTAAGGTTCTTAATGCGGCTCTGAGGTAAATGAGTGGTTTTTTGACCTTAAAAGTTTCCTCCGCTATTTGACCGAGGTCTTCGATTAAATACATTTTTCCGTAAGCTTTACCGTCTATGATTGTTCTGATAGCGTCTATTCTGGTTTTTCTTTTTACAATTGTGGGAACCGCGAATTTTAGATGCAGTTCGTCATCCCCTTTGTACCTGAAAGAATGGATTTCCCTGTTTTTTTTACCGGGAAGCATAATTCTTGCCATGTTTAAATCCGGGTCATAATCGAGCAGCAGAGTAGATTGTACCTTGACCGGGCTTTTCCCTGTGAAACACAGAGTATAAACGGGAATCATGCTATCGCTTGTCGTTGATAATACTTCTTTAGAGAAATCTGCCAACCCGCCTGAAGAAGCTTCAATTAGCTTTTTTCTGTCGATCTCGGCGTCGTCCCATTTCCCCATACTTTTATACCCGAGCATAGATAGATAACTACCTGTAGTAGAATATCTGAGATTTGTTTCTCCGGGATTGAAACTAACGTCTGTTCCATCTCCCTGAAGTTTTTCGTTCTCACTCAGCTGTTCTGCCATATTAGAATATTTATCCCGGAGTTTGTTCAATTTTAAATTTATTCTTCTTACTTCGACCATAGCATCTTCTTGTTCTTGTAAATGTATATAATTGAGGGTTTTTATGATGTTTGTAAAGACATCCTCGTAGTCTTCTCCGGAATAATCGAGAGCGTTATCGTTTAATAAGAATGAAATCGACATCTTTGAAATGGACTTGGTGAAATTTTCCTCGATAGCAAATTCCGCTTTATCAAGATGTTCGTTGCTCTCTTTGTATCTTCCGGCAAAATGTAGAGCAATTCCCATATCCAGGTAATACAGGACTTTGTCTTTACCTTCATACTTGCCCTCATTTCTGGCTTTTTCTATTCGTTCTGCCGCTCTGCTGTAAAAACGGGAGGAAAAATCTTCTTCTATGTCTTTATAATGCCTCACCTGTGTTTGTATGTAGGCGCAATTTATAACAAGCAGTATTAAAAACGACAGTAAAACAGTAAAATACTGTTTAGAAAACATTCACTACCATTTATATCCGCTTTGTTCAATAAGTTTCTTTATCTTTTTGTTTCCTATCCAGTCTTTGGTATTCTCTTCTACGTTGATTAATTCGAGGTTTATCGTGTACAGGATAGCCTTCTTTCCTTCGAACCAATCTTCGACCGAGTAAAGGGAGCCTATTAAAAAGTAATCGGCGCCTACTTCCGCTGCGAGCTTTTTGGCTGTTTCCTCGGAAGCGTACATCTGTTGATCCATTCTTTCTTCTCTTATTTCTTCTCTTTCATTTTTTGAAGCAACAAATCTAACTTTACCCGAGTTTATCAGTTCTCTTTCTATATCTTTTATGAAGACCTCTACATCTATATGTTCAGAGCTCTTGTTTACGACTGAGCCGACGATGACTACGGGTTCTTTTAATTTATCCTGTTCAAATTTGATAACCCAGTGGCGGGATAACATTTCGGAAATCATACTTTCTGCTACAAGTCTCGAATCCGTGTCGTTCCATCT
>CAZKVT010000042.1:0-4384 GCA_964556365.1 uncultured bacterium
TCCCGATTTGTAATCCTGCCATGTACATTTATAAATTCTACAACCTGCATTTGCCGCTCTGTCAGAGCTATTTGCCCTTTCCGGGTCTTTCTCAACCGCTCGCTGCTGAGACGAACTACACGTGCTTTTACTTCCTGAACACTGATATAGACGCCCTCAACAAAATACTCCAGCCATTTTGTTAAATTCAGTGTTGCTTGATTAACACTCTGAAGAGCTTTATAATATGCTGGTCGGTCTGAATTATAATAGTCATCAAGCGCGAAAAATTGTTTGGTATCAAGCCCCCGGTTGTACAATATCCAGGTTGCAAGCACTCTCGCAGTCCTGCCATTGCCATCAATAAATGGATGGATACGTACGAATTCATAATGCGTAATACCAGCTACAACTATAGAATCGAGATCTCCGGTGTCTCTGGAATTGACCCACTCTGTTAAACCTTTTACCAGTCTCGGAACATCCTCGTTTTTTGGCGGTCTGAAGTAAACTTCTTGCGTTAACGGATTAGCAACAACTACATAACGCGTACGGAAAGCACCGGAGTCTTCCGAAAGCACAAGAGTACCTTTTGTCACCTTGCGGTGCATCCTTAAAATATCATCAACAGTAAGTTTTTTACCTTTGACAAGGGTATCTATTTTTCTAAGCACCGATAGGTAGTTGAGAACTTCATTTCTATCCTTCCGTGTAGCAGTGATTTTGCGACCTTTTTCAAGTTCGCTCACTTGTTCAAGATTTAGCTTATTGCCCTCGATATGTGTCGAAGAATGAGCAGATCGGATAATTGCCTCACGGCGCAGAGCAACTTCCCATTTTGGGATCAAAGGCGAATTCAGGATAACTTCGCGAGCAGCAGATATTTCGGAAAGCAGGTTTACGATTCTGTGGGTGTATTTAAAGTTAGGCTGGAACATGGTATTTACACCCTCACCTTAATCCTCTCCCATCAAGGGAGAGGAAATACTGAGGGGGGCTTCCCATATCAAAGAATTATCTTCCATATTCCAGTTCTTTCAAATAACCCGAAATTTTCTCGGTTACTTTGTTAATCTTTCTCTCGATTTCACTTAACTCTTTCCATTCTTTTTTAATATCAATTTCTTCAATCTCTTCTTCAGGATATACATAAAGCGTAACATTGAGATTAAAATCATTCTCTTCTATTTCTTCTATAGCAACAGCTCTCGAAAACCCTTCTTTCTCTTTAAAATTTTTATAAGCGTCCGCGATTTTCTTCTGGTTTTCTTCGCTTAACCGATTCAACTTTCTAACTTCAGGATGTTGTTCAAATTCCTCACTCGCGTTAATAAAAAATACTTTTTCTTTTCTTTTATTTGGTTTGTTTTTGTTGAAAACTAATATCGCACCCGGAGCACCTGTATTGTAAAAAAGCTTCTCTGGTAAAAGTATACAAGCTTCAAGAAGGTCGTTTTTCAAAACGTTAGTCCTTATAACCTTCTCCTTCCCTCCCCTAAAAAGACAACCATTGTCAATCACAATACCTACTCTTCCTTTTTTATCGTCTGTCGAGGCTAACATGTGTTGAATCCAAGCCCAATCTGCCGATTGCTTGGTAGTAAACCCATATTCAAATCTATCTTTCCAGAATTCTCCTTTTTTAAGGGTTTCCTCATGGTACCCATCTTGATTCCAGGGAGGATTGGCTATCACAACATCGAACTTCTGCAGTTTTTCACCCTTTTTAAATTTCGGATATAAAAGAGTATCTCCAAGAACAAATTGGGCGTTTCTAATATCGTGAATATAAAGATTCATCTTTGCCAGAGCGAGCGTTTTGTAATTCGCTTCCTGTCCAAAAAGAAAAAGTTTTTCAGCGTCTTTTTTATCAAGATGCTGATAGGATAAGATAAGCATACCTCCCGAACCGGCAGCAGGGTCATAAACGCTCTCTCCCGCTTTAGGGTCAAGCATCTCGATAATCAACTTTATAACCTCTCTCGGCGTATATACTTCTCCTTCTTTCGCCTTCTGAGGCGCGAAATATCTTAATATCCATTCATAAGCGTCGCCGAGAATATCCGGCGAAACATGATGTAATGTTTGAGCGCTAAATAATTCAACAAGCTGGCGCAAGATTTCCGAATTTTCTCTGTTATTCGTGAACTGCACAAAATCCGCGTTTTCAAAAACATCCTTTAATTCCGGATTTCTATTAGCCAATTCCTTCATTGCCATGGAAAAATTTTCCGGAAGTTTAGCCGGGGCTTTTCTAATATCCTCCCATAAATATTTTTCCGGTATATCAAAATCATGATATACGGAACTCTTGGCTTCCTCTTTCGCTTCTTTTTCACTAAGTCCGTCATCCAGAGCTTTCTTATATTCCGCCTCGAACTCACCCTCCCATTTATCGCATATTCTCTTATAAAAAAGAAGAACAAGAATAAAAGTGTAATCAACTCTTGTACGTATCAAATCCGCCGCTTTCTTTAAAAAGGTTTCTAGATCTCCCCTGCTCAATTTACCATTTTCTGGTGTCAATGTCTCAGAAATTATCTCCTCCCTACTTTTTAAAGTATAAATACGTTTCCTCGCATCCTTTGGATCTAACTCGACTTCCAAAAAACCTGCTTTCCTCAACTCAGACAACGCAATATTCACCTGTTCTGAACTGCCCGCCGTATCCTTATATCTCGCCAAAACCTCAAAAGCCTTATCAGCCCTAAAAGGATTCCTCTCAAAATTCTCCCAAAGCACGTTATACCTATTCTCAATCCAATTTTTCAATTTCTTCATTATATATCTCCCATCTATTTATTAGATAAACTAAACTAACTTTAGGTTTATCTAATCATAATTTAATCAATATGAGAGAATTGTCAAGAGGCATCATTGATTTTTTCTCTCACAGAATAAAGACTGCTTTTGTGTTAAAACCATCCGAACATCTTTCCAAGAAAAATCATAAGACCACCTCCAAGGCTACCTCCATATCAACGGGGTCATATCAACAGGATCAGACCTTCTTCGAAAAGTGTCAAACACTTAGTTTGTTGAGTTTATAGTGTTCATAGAGTTCGTTGGGTCACAAGCAAAACACATATTTTTTTATTTCTGGGGTTAAATTAATCCTTTTTACTTCCTGTTAAAAATTAACTTACACATTTTAGTCCGGGACATATTTGTGTAATTAGACCTTGATTCTTGAATATATACAATTAGTGAGTAGAGGGCAGAGAACAGTAAGCAGTCAAAACTAAAAAACAAAAAATCTCCAACGGTTAAAAAATTCCTTGACAACATAACTAAAGTTTCGAGTTTTAAGTTTCGTGTTTCGGGTTAAAGAAACACCAAAACAAAAATCCTGTTAATCTTTTTTAATCCTGTCTAATTTTTTCGGGTGTGGTGTGGCTTTGTGTGAGAAAAAAAATAGCTGACGGCCTACAGCTCACAGCTCCCGGCTAAAAAACAACAAATAAATAATCCTTTTAAATCTGCCTGCCCTGTAGGGAGGTTTACCCTGTGAAATGCGAAGCGATATTTAACAGGGAACGACCGTACCAGGGCGTTTATCTGCGTCCAACTTTAGGATTTGGGATTTGGGGATTGGGATTTAGTTAAAACAAAAACTTCGTGTCTTCGTGGCTAATTTTTGGGATTTAGGATTCGGTTTTTTCCTGTATGTTTTGAATTTCTTTCTTTAACACTGAGAGTTCAAATTCAACAATATTCCATATAATAGAAAAATCTATTCCAAAATACTCATGCGAAATTCTATTTCTTAAGCCAATAATGCCTATCCAATCAATATCTTTATAATTATTTCTTACATTCTCAGGGATATTTTTTGCTGCTTCACCTATTATTTCAAAATTTCTTACAACTGCATCAATTGTCTTTCTATCTTCTTTGAAATCATCAAAACTCATACCTTTTACATATTCCTCAATAAGGCTCATCGATTCTAAAATATCTTCAAGAAACAGTTTCCACTCTCGTTTAGACATAGACCAACTTCTCTAATATGTATTTTTTGCGATTAGGTTTTATTGCCTCAGGTGTTAATAGGTCAACCTTAATGCCTAATATCTCTTCTAAATAATCTGCCAGATGGATAAAAAGCAGACCCACCGGTTCCTTGAATTCAACAAGTATATCTACATCGCTTTCTGCGTTTTGTTCATTTCTTACATAAGAACCAAATATTGCCATACTTTTTACTTTATATTTTTCCTCTAGTTCCTTTTTATGTTGATTTATAATTTTCTTTAATTCTTCTAAACTTTTCATAATTATAATTTCCTCCAACTCTCTTTTTTATAAGATATTAAAAGTATAAGAATTAGTCAAGGGATATTCATAAACAAACAGACGTTCCAAGGCACATGGTTTACACTTTGTGATATAATATTAAAATTAT
>CAZKVT010000043.1:0-4347 GCA_964556365.1 uncultured bacterium
AAAAGTGGCTTGAGGCAAGCAGTAAAGACGCGTTGAAAAATATTATCCTCTTAGCAGATAGAAGAAGAGATTAAATCCTATATCCCAACTCTCGTCTTCGGTAATCTGTTTTTGTTTTTTTTGACACAAGACTCAAGACACACGACTCAGTTTCATCTTGACATAAATGAATAAAACAGGTACTTTTTTAGTAATATTTATAAAAAGAGAGGAATAATTGATATATAAAAAAGCTTTAATTTCAATATTACCCATGTTTATCTCACTTTTAGCAGCTAAATTGTTTGGCGATTGGATTTTTGTTCCTATTGTATTATTTATAGAAGGTATTTTATTTTTTATCTTTAGAGAAAAATTTGCTATTATTGCTTATGAAGAAGCAATAATAGCTAGAGAAATGAGTAAAAATGTTTCCTGGACAATTCTGAAGAGGGTATCCGATGATTCTACCCCAGATGAAAAAGTAATGGATTATTGTAGAAAAGAAGCGATTCATATGGGAAAGTGGTATATGTTTATGGCTTTAGGTATTGTTGTCTATTATTGGGTTGTTGTGAAATGAAATGCTTGAAATAAAAATTCTGGGAGGCAGTGAAGAGGATATTTCTGAAGTACAGAGAGTGCTTGAAGAATCGCCCACTTATTCTCTTAACATTTCAGGTAGCCTGCCTTCTCCTGAAGACGGAAGAGAAGTTTTCTCTACTATAGCTCCCGGGAAAGAATATGAGGATAAATTTGTATTCGGAATATTTTTAAACGACAGTATGATAGGATGTATAGATTTATGTCGTGGATACCCTGATGAATCTATAGTTATGCTGGGGCTTCTTGTATTATCGGAGAAGTATCAGAGAAAAGGATTAGGAACGGGGGTTTATAATAAACTTGAAGAGATAATCAAAGACTGGGGAAATTTCGATAAAATAAGAATCGGTGTACTTGTATCAAATGATGACGTGCTTCCCTTCTGGGAGAAAATGGGATATACGGAGGTAAGCAGAAGTCCATACAAACACGGAAGTATTGACACAGTAGTAATTACGCTTGAAAAACCGATTTTGTAAAACTAAGAGGAAAAACAAATCACACGAATAGCATGAATAAAGTTTCTTTTTTAAACTAAATCCAAAACCCTAAAAAACTATTTGTCTATTTTTCAATTCAACTATTCAACTGGTTTAGAAAATCCTATACCCCATATCCCAAATCCAAAACCCTAATTTTCGACTCACGACGCATGACTCGGTGTCTAACGCTGGCCTTGACTAAATAGTAGAAAATCTTTAAAATTCTAAGTAACAGTAAGGAGGAAAATATGAGAAGGATAATATCATTTTCGCTTTTATTAATTTTCTTCGTGGTTCCGACAGTTTATTCTCAAGGATTTCTAAAAGCAGACAATAAAAAAATAGTAGACGGGGGCGGAAGTGAAGTTATGTTAAAAGGAATGGGTCTTGGAGGTTGGATGTTGCAAGAAGGGTATATGCTCAAAACCTCATCCTTTGGAAATACTCAGCATGAACTAAGAGATACAATTAAAGCTCTAATAGGTACAGCAAACACCGATACTTTTTACAATGCATGGTTGGCTAATCATTGCAGAAAAATAGATATTGACTCTTTAGCTTCCTGGGGTTTTAATTCTGTTCGGTTGCCAATGCATTATAATTTATTTACTCTCCCTATTGAAGAAGAACCTGTGCCTTATGAAAACACGTGGTTAGAAAAAGGGTTTGAATTAACTGACAGTCTCTTGTCCTGGTGCGGAGCAAATAATATTTACTTAATACTCGATTTACATGCAGCTCCCGGAGGACAGGGCCACGATGCCGCAATAGCGGATTATGATTCAACAAAGCCTTGTTTATGGGAAAGCGCAGAGAACAGAGCTAAAGCAGTCTCTTTATGGCGCAAATTGGCAGAGAGGTATGCTGACGAACCCTGGATTGGCGGATACGACCTTATAAATGAACCGAATTGGGAATTACCTGGCAATACTCTTCTAAAAGAACTATACGTAGAAATAACAGATTCTATACGTACAGTAGATACTAATCATATTATTTTTATTGAAGGAAACTGGTTCGCGAATGATTTTTCAGGTTTAACCCCACCCTGGGATAGTAATATGGTATATAGCTTCCATAAATATTGGAATGCTCATAATCAGAGCGCAATCCAATGGATGTTAGATATGCGCAACAACTATAATATACCGATTTGGTGCGGAGAATCAGGTGAAAATTCTAATACATGGTTTAGAAATACCATTAAGCTTTTAGAAGATAACGATATTGGTTGGGCGTGGTGGCCGCTAAAAAAAATCGATAATATTTCAGGACCATTGTCCGTAGCAAGAACCGAAGAATATCAAACATTGTTGGATTATTGGGAAGGCAGCGGCAGTAAACCCACAGCAGCGTTTGCAAAAGCAGCATTAATGGATTTAACAGAAAAGTTAAAACTTGAAAATTGTACATATCAAATGGATGTTATTGATGCTATGTTCCGTCAGGTGCAAACCAATGAAACAGAATCGTACAAAGAACATCATATTCCGGGCTTGATTTTTGCCCCGGAGTTTGATCTGGGGCGGAATGGTCACGCATATTTCGATACAGATACCGGTAATTATTCCGGTATACCAGGCAACTATACACTTTATAATAGTGGTGAGTCTTATAGGAACGATGGAGTAGATATAGAACCCTGTACGGATACTGGTACGACAGATGTTTACAATGTAGGGTGGGTAGAAGCAGGAGAGTGGATGAATTATACCGTGTTTGCAGACAGTGTTCCCGGCACGTACAATGTGGATTACCGTGTAGCTTCCGCTGGGAGTGGAGGAGGGCTAAAGCTTAGATTAATTGACGGCGAAGATAGTTCAGACCTGCACACAGTAACTGTACCGGGAACAGGAGGTTGGCAAAATTGGCAAACAGTTAGCGAGATGGCAGATTTTCCCTCAGGAAAATTCACCTTAAGATTAGAAATAATCGATGGAGTATTCAATATTATTTGGTTTAAGGCAGAATTTATCAGTGCGGTTGAAGAGAAAAAAGAAGCGGCACTTAAAAATAAATTATATCAAAATATTCCGAATCCTTTCCTTTCTACTACCGATATTAGATTTAGTTTGAAAAACCCGTCTCCTGTAACATTAAAAATTTACAATCTCATCGGGCAAGAAGTCGAAACACTCATAGATAAAGAACTTGCCCCCGGAACATATAATGCCAAATGGGCTCCCAAAAACATACCAGGCGGATTATATTTCTGTCGATTAGAAACCGGCATGTTTACCGAGACGAAAAAAATCATCTTAACTCGTTAGCGGAAATAGTTAATTGGTTGATTGGGGAATTGGTAAAGATAAAAAGCTGACGGCTAAAAATTTCTGTGGGTTCGTTGGTTCGGCTTTTTCCCGAACTAACGACCTAACGAACCCACAAATCAGTCCAACGTCCAAAGTCATGAGCCAGAAATTAGTTAAATTGCTGAATGGTTAAATAGTCAAATTGTAAAATCAGAACCCTAACCCAACAAACCCAATGAACTCTACGAACTCAATAAACTCGATTCCCAAATCCAAAACCCTAAAAAACTATTTAACCGTTTTCCAATTCGAAATTCATAACGCTTATAGTTTCGCTGTTTTCAATTCAACATTCAAAATTCATAATTCAAAATTATTAACTCTCCCTTGACTTTTTTTGAAAAATTATTATTATGATTTTGCTTATAAGAATATAAGAATTTACTTATATGCAAACGAAGGCACGAAGAATGAAAGATGAAGTAAAAAGAATGGCAAAAGTTTTTAAAGCGTTAGGTGAACCGACGAGGTTACGAATAATAAAAATTCTGGCGTCTGAGGGAGGATATCTTTGCGTAGGCGCTATCTCAAGAAGGCTAGGTGTTTCGCAACCAGCGGTCTCCCAGCATTTGAAAATTCTTAAGGAAGCGGGCATCCTCGATTCAAGGAGAATGGGTTTTCACGTACACTATTTTGTAGACGCAAAAACCTTAGAGGGCTACAAAAAACAAATAGACGAACTTATTGAAAACGCGTTTAAAAAAAGCAAATACCCTAACGATAAAACCTGACTCTTTTTAAATAAAAAAAATTTTCGGTAGCATATAAGTTATTAAGCATAAACTAAAAAAGGAGGAATAATATGGAACGTTCAAACAAACTCGCAGTGCCTGTGATTTACATTAAGGCGGTCGCTGCCTTAATGTTTATTCAACTGGTGCATAAAGTTGTTAGGGAAATACCCCACGTTTTGCAGATGACTCGTATATTTCCTAAAGTTGTATTAATCTTTTTTACCGTTTTACTGA
>CAZKVT010000044.1:0-3428 GCA_964556365.1 uncultured bacterium
TAAACCGTATCCAACCAAAGCGGAGGGACTCTTTCCCTCCGCTTTGGTTTTAAAACTTATTTTATAAAATATTTTGAATTACAATTCCAGTAATAAATAAAATAAAAAAAGTAAGAATAGAAAGCCAAATTACTTTCTTTAGGTTGGCTGAAAATACAATAAAATAAAGGCTAAGAGTTACAACTATTATCTCTATAAAATATACTAGGTTAATTATTAATAAATGTTTCAAAGGAATGGCTATATAAGAAAATAATCCTAATAAATTACTTAGTGAGAGTAATATGCTGAAGATTAAAGCAAATATGAGAACATCTTTTATTTGTCCAAAGTCCTAAGTCCCATGTCAAAACTAAATCCCATATCCCAAATCCAAAACCCTAAAAAACTATTTAACCATTCAACAATTTGACTGTTTAACAATAACCGAAGAAGACTTGTTGGGGTTTGTGAATACAAAGATTGTCCAATGTCTAGATTTGACCCCAGAAACAGAAACACAGAAACATATAAAGGACTGACAATGAAGAGGTTTGGCTGAACATCTTATCTGATTCTTATTTCTTCCGTTATATAAAAAAAGCCTTCCAGCCTTATATCTCTGGATGAACTTCCTACCATTACGTCAAATCTTCCCGGCTCTACAAGGAAGTTGATTTGCTCATCATGAAAGGCAAGATGTTCTGGAGTAAGTTTAAACTCTACTGTTTGCCTCTCTGCCGGAGCCAAAGTAATCCTGCTAAATCCTTTAAGTTCTTTTATGGGCTGATCATCTGTACTTCTTTCCACATCATAGATGTAAAGTTGTACAACTTCATCTCCTTCCATATCCCCGACGTTGGTTACATCAACCCTGACCGTAATTTGTCTATTCAAACTCACCATCGGGATTATTTGCAAATTACTATACTCAAATTCCGTATAACTCAGTCCATGCCCAAAGGGGAATAGTGGTTCAATTCCCTGTTTGTCAAAGTACCGATAACCTCTTCCTTCGGTATAATCATTTGTGTAGTCAAAATCCCAGGTCGGCAAATCAGAAGCCGATTTTGGAAAGGTTAAAGGAAGTTTTCCGCCAGGATTATAGTCGCCGAAAATCACATCTGCGACTGCAGTTCCCCCTTCCTGTCCCGGATACCATGCTTCGAGTATTGCAGGACATGCTTCAAATAGACTCATAGTGTCAATTTCAAGAACGGTAGTAAGGGGACTTCCATTCTTCAGAACCAGTATTGCATTGCTATTCCTTGAAATAACTTCCTTAATCAGCTGCTCTTGAACTCCCGGGAAAATTAGATAGGCTCTATCGTTTCCTTCGCTTTCTATTGCTCCCGATAGCCCAACTACGAGTATTACAACATCAGATTTCTCAGCAACATCCAATGCTTGTTGAAATTTAACAGAATCCGTGATTTCCGGAATATATGAAGGGGCATGCTCAGTTCCTATTTCGCACCCTTCAGCGTACATAACTTCGATTGAATCGCCCACTTTATTTATAATCCCATCTAAAACATTTACCGCATAAGACGATGTCACAGCAGAACTCCCCCCCTGTCCTCTGAAATCTGTATTCGCGTTGGGGCCTATTACTCCAATTGAATCTATACTATGTTCATCTAAAGGAAGGACAGATCCTTCATTTTTCAATAAAACTATTGACTTTTTTGCCAACTCCAGAGCGACACTGATATGTTCAGGAGATTCCACAACACTTTCATCTACCGGTTCTATTCCGTCAAAGAGACCCGCCCAGAATTTAGCCCTTAATATTCTTCTCACTGCTTCGTCAATATACACCACAGCTACATCTCCATCTTCTACAGCCTGGAGAAGAGCTTCTCCGTAATAATTAGTACGTGGCATTTCTAAATCCAGTCCCGCTTTTATAGAACTAATTGTACTGTGACAGGCTCCCCAATCACTAACGACAAAACCTTCAAACCCCAATTCTTCTTTTAATATTTCTCGAAGAATCCATTCATTATAGCAACAGTATTCCCCATTTACTCCATTGTAAGCCCCCATAATAGACCAAGCTTGTCCAGTTACAATTGGCCTCCTAAAAATAGGAAGATAAACTTCTCTAAGAGTTCTTTCGTCTATTTGTACTGCAGCTTCGTTCCATCTGACGTCCTCTGAATTGTTGCAAATATAATGTTTCGGAGTAGCAATAACCTTTTGGGATTGAAGTCCGTTTACATAAGCCAGTGCCATCTGTGAAAGCATATATGAATCCTCACTATACGTTTCAAAAACTCTTCCCCCACGAGGATCTCTTATTAAATTAATGCACGGAGCCAATCCCATATTTCTTCCCTTAGCTCTGCATTCTCTCCCTATTACACCGGCAGCTTCCTCGACTAAGTCAACATCCCAGGTACTTCCAAACGCTATGGGCACAGGGAAAAAAGTTGCATTACCCCATCTAACCCCATGAGGACAATCGACACATTTTATTTGGGGAATCTCAAGGTTATCGTTGTATTTTGTAGTAAAACCATCAAGCTTCGGATCGCCGGATAACTGGTCTATTTTTTCCTGGAGGGTCATTCTCGAAAGAAGGTCGTTTACTCTCTCTTCAATTGGAAGATCAGGGTTTTTATAAGCAGGCCCTTCGAACTCTTCCTCTTCCTCTTCTTCCTCTTCTTCAACAAATGCTCCATCACAAAGTATGAAGTGATCTATAACTGTTATTTTTATAGGCTTCTCGTTATTAACAGCAAGAAAGTATTTACCTGAAAGAAGATCCTCTCCGGAAATTAAAATTTCTTTACTGTTAAACTGTTTTATTTTTCTTCCGGCATTATCTATAAGGCTCGCAAATATTTTTTCTTCACCTACCAATTTCAAAATGCTTGATTCATTTACAATACTTATAGAACAAAAAATATCTACATCCTTTTTTAAATTTAAAGTATGTTGAGTCTTTCCTTCCTTAAATTTAGTGTTGATTCCCTTATGTTCTTTTCCTTTGATATTTAAAAACAATACAGAAATAAATATACAAATAAAAACTTTGGCAAGATTTAGAGCTTTCACAACTATTCCTCCCTGAAAGATAAGAATGTACAACTATACCATGTTATAACCTTGAATCTCCCTAAGACTTTGATTTACTCCTTTTTAGATTTGGTTTCGTTGCGATCCCTCTACCTGTTTTCATCTTTTTCCTTTTTCTTTTAAAAACCAAACCCTCTTCTTTCCAACAATTAAATTTAGTGCAAAATTTTTTTATGTCAAGAAGCGGAGCTAGTCCAACGTCCAAGGTTTTAACTAAAATCCTAAGAATAGGACGCGGATGATTCTTGTCCAATGTCCATCGTCCAATGTCAAAACTAATATCTCACACAAAGCCACGGAGAACACAAAGTTTTTAGACGTTCCAAGGCACATGGTTTACACTTTGTGATATAATATTAAAATTA
>CAZKVT010000045.1:0-2862 GCA_964556365.1 uncultured bacterium
AAGATACCTCTCGATAATATCGTTCAGGATTGGTTTTACTGGGAAGAAGATAAGTGGGGCTCTCACGAATTTGACTCCACTCGCTATCCGGATCCTGAAGGTATGATAGAAGAACTTCACGATGATCTTAACACTCATATTATGATATCAGTCTGGCCGAAGTTTTATGTCGGGACTGAACATTATGAAGAATTCAAGGAAAAAGGATGGCTCTATACGCGGAACGTTGAAAAAGAACAAAAAGACTGGGTTGGCCCGGGATATGTCTCAACATTCTACGACCCATACAGCAAAGAAGCGCGCGATTTGTTCTGGAGTCAGATTAACGAATATCTATTCAGCAAGGGTTTCGATGCCTGGTGGCTGGATTGTACCGAACCGGATATTCAAAGTAATCTTTCGGAATCTGAAACCCGCCTGCGTATGCATCCTACCGCATTAGGAACTGCAGCAAGATACCGAAACACTTATTCTTTAATTAACTCCAAGGGAGTTTACGAAAGCCAACGCGAAACTAACCCTAACCAGCGAGTTTTCATTTTAACGCGCTCGGCTTTCGCCGGACAGCAGCGATATTCCGCAGCCACATGGAGCGGAGATGTCGCATCAAGATGGTACGATTTTAAGGCACAGATTTCCGCGGGGCTTAATTTCTGTTTATCCGGTATCCCCTATTGGACAACAGATGTCGGAGGATTCGCTGTCGAGTCTCGCTATATGGACGCAAAAGGCGAAGATCTATCTGAATGGAGAGAATTGATGACCCGATGGTTCCAGTTTGCCGTGTTTTGTCCTTTGTTTAGGGTACACGGTCAATATCCATATCGCGAAATATTTCATGTCGCTCCAGAGGACCACCCTGCTTACCAATCTATGTTATATTATGATAAATTACGTTATAGATTGATGCCTTACATTTATTCTCTAACCGGAATGGTTACACACAGGGATTATACAATAATGCGAGCCCTGGTTATGGATTTTGCATATGATGAAAAAGTCTTAAATATTGGTGATCAATATATGTTCGGTCCTGCGCTATTAATCAATCCTGCCACCGAATATAAGATGCGAAAACGCCCGGTTTATCTACCCGAAGGAACCGGCTGGTATGAGTTAAAAACAGGGAAATACTTTCCTGGCGGACAAACAATCATTGCTCCCGCACCCTACACAGATATACCGATTTATGTGAAGGAAGGTTCAATTATTACATTTGGTCCCGAAATGCAGTACTCGATTGAAAAACCCGCTGACCCTTTAATATTATACGTTTATACAGGTTCTGACGGTAGTTTTGAGCTGTATGAAGATGAAAATGTAAATTATAATTATGAGAAAGGGAATTTTTCAATGATACCTTTTATTTATGATGAAAAAACACATACTCTAACAATCGGAAAAAGACAGGGTGAATTTCCAGGAATGCTTAAAGAAAGGACTATTAAGGTCGTCTGGGTTACTAAAGATAAGAAAGCAAAACTGGATTTCAATATTAAACCGGATGAAATATTAAAATATAACGGGACAGAAAAATCTGTTAAAATGAAATAAAAGGAGTCTTTTTTATGAAAACTAAAACAATTTTTAAAATAATATCTTTTTCTTTCTTGTTACTTATATTTTTTAGCCACTGCAAAAGAGCTACTTTCCATGAAAGAAAAACCGAAGATTTTTGTCGTAATTGGAAATTTCATTTAGGAGACGTAAAAAACGCGGATAAGTACGGATTTGACGATTCCGACTGGCGAACTCTAAATTTACCGCATGATTGGAGTATCGAAGGCAAATTTAGCAATGAACATCCTGCCACTCCAGGAGGAGGGGCTTTACCCGGAGGAATAGGATGGTATAGAAAGATATTTGCACTCCCTGAAACAAAAAAAGATAAACTGATTTTCATTGACTTTGACGGCGTTTATGAAAACAGCAAAGTATGGATAAACGGCCATTATCTCGGGAAAAGGCCATACGGTTATAGTTCTTTCAGATATGAATTAACCCCTCACCTTAATTACGGCGAGAAAGAAAATACAGTTGCGGTAAAGGTCGACAACTCTCATCAACCCAATTCAAGATGGTATTCAGGCTCGGGAATTTACAGAAACGTTTACTTAGTTCATACAAATAATATTTTTGTTGACCATTGGGGAACATTTATTACAACACCGCAAATTACCGAAAAAAAAGCCGAGATAAACATTAAAACCGATATAAGAAAAATTTCGGAAGAAAAACAGCAGATAACTTTAAAAACGGCTATTTATAACGCAGAAGGAAGAAAGGTTGCAAGTGTTACTTCCTCCGATATAACTTTAAAAGATCCCATTACTTCAATTGAACAAAAAATATTAGTAAAAAATCCGAATTTATGGTCTATTGAAAATCCTTACATATATAAAGCTATTTCTCAAATAGAATATGCGGGAGAAATCCTGGATGACTACGAAACACCCTTTGGTATCCGTTATTTTAATTTTGATCCAGAGAAAGGTTTTTTTCTTAACGGGAAACACGTTAAAATTAAAGGGGTATGTAACCATCACGACCTTGGATGCCTCGGGGCAGCTGTAAACACCCGGGCCCTGGAACGTCAGCTTGAAATATTAAAAGAAATGGGATGTAATGGCATCCGCACTTCACACAATCCACCCGCGCCTGAATTATTGGATTTATGCGACCGAATGGGGTTCATAGTAATGGACGAAGCATTCGACGTGTGGGAAAAGGGCAAGTGCGAATTCGACTATCATCTGTATTTCAAAAAATGGCATAAACAGGACCTGGAAGATTTGATACTGCGAGATCGTAACCATCCAAGTGTGTTTATCTGGAGTATAGGAAACGAAGTTATGGAGCAAT
>CAZKVT010000046.1:0-2664 GCA_964556365.1 uncultured bacterium
TAAATAGATTTCCCGATCCTGCTCATCTGCACTCATATAGCGGACTCGTACCATCGACCCATGTATCAGGAAATACCAGCTATCATGGTAGATTAATAAGAGGTAACAGGTGGTTAAGATGGGCGTTTATAGAAGGAGCTCATACATCTGTCAGGATATCTCCTTATTTCAGGGAATATTATGGCAGGGTTAAAAGGAAAGCGGGAACCCAAGCCGCAAGTGTTGCGTCAGGGAGAAAATTAGCTACAATAGTATATAAAGTATTAAAAGAAAAAAGACCATATATTGAGAATAAAACAGGTCGGTTGCCCTCTGTCAGGTATAGCGGAGGAATTTCCTCGCGCTCTTAAACAAGAATAGGGGACCGGCCTTCTATACAATACGATATGTAAAAGGCATCAAAAGAAGAATAAGAAAAAAACAGAAAAAAGTCACCCAGATATATTTTAATGTTAATTTAAACAGGAGGTAAAAAAAGAAAAACTTAACCCCACCCCTTGACACTTTTCAAAGAAGGGCTGACCCCATTAATACTGACTCCATTAATAGGAGGTAAAAAAAGGATTAATTTAACCCCACCCCCTTGACACTTTTCAAAGAAGGTCTAACCCCATTAATACTTCTTTTAATATACTATTTCAATAAATTTTTTCAATGATATTTTACAAGAAAAAATAAGCAAATATGCCCATGATTATCGATAAAACCCCACTCCAGAGCATAAGTTTTTGATGTCCAATTTCATCATTATCTTTAATACAACCAGGGGTTAATGTTTTAACAAGTCCCCAGGATTCTCCCTTTTCGTCCTTTAATACCTCTCCATAGGCTTTCATTATTAAGTATTGCAATTTAGCTAAAGCTTTTCTAAAAATAATTATTAAAATTCCCAGGAGTATAAATATACCAGGGATACCCCACTCAACAAAGAACTCAGCGGCATCTGTTTCTCCTTTCATTCATTCCCTCCTTTTGACGGAAACGGCCATTTTTCAAACACATAAAAAGCCACCGCATTAACCCCAGGGATAGGTATTAGATTAACTCCCGCCTCTGAGAAAGACTGCATGGAATAAGAATGAATACCCATCTGACCAGCCGCTGCGAAGCTAGCACCTACGGCAACATTCCACCCAAAAGATACATCGTCACCTGATCTAGTAATTGTAACCGAAAGCGGAGATCCAAGACCTACTCCAAATCCAATATAAAAATACCATACACCATCTTTTCGAATAAATCCAGTTGTACTGACTATTACTTCTCCACCAGTTATATTTATGTCCCCGTATCCTTCATTCGTGTCAAAAAATTTCCTAATTTCCTCTTTTTTCATCTCAAGATACGCTTCTAAGAAATGAGACATCCACACAGGCAATACGCTTTCCCCACACAACCCAAAAGGATCGACCAATACCATTGGATTGTTGGCGACATAAGTATATCCGTTCAATTCCTGCATGTTTTCAAGACCAAGTAAGTCTACAATGGGATCTAACTGGGTAAATCTTCCCAGACTCGCATTATAGTAACGGTTTCTGAGGTTGTAAAGACCGGAAATAGCATCCAATTCCTGCCCAGTATAATAATAACTATTGGAAATATTCTCTGTTTTTTGAATGAAATTTCCGAATTCATCATACATATACACGTTCACATAATTGCCGGAAGCATCATAGATAGCGATAATAGAACCGAGACCATCATGTGAATAGTAATGTTTATTATCAGCCTCATCTTCCACCATTACCAACATCGCCCCAATATAACCATAAGAAGTTTTCTTATTCAAACTTCCATTCAGTTCAACCACCACGTTCATTCCATCATAAATATAATAAGTGGTATCAGCAGTAGTTCCTTTATCCGCAATCTTCCTGATCCTCTTTCCTTCCGCGCTGTAGAGGAAACCGAGGGTGCTATCACCCATATCAACACTTATAAGTCGACCTTCTTCATCGTAATCAAAGGTGGTTCCATCTGAACTCATCATGTCTCCCCTATCGTTGTAGGTGTAACTCTCTCCAGTTGAGATAGATTGTAGATGGTTGTTATCCTTATTGTAGTTATAATTAATTGTCGCTCCATCCTCGGTTTTAGTTTCTCGGTTTCCAAGGTCATCATATGAATATTCGATAGTCTTACTTAAATTAGAATATGAAACACCGGTAAGCCTGTCGAGATTATCATATTCATAAGAAATATTTTCGGTTGTTCCGTCAGGAAGGTTAATCCCCTGAGAGATACGATTCAAGCGGTTGTCATATCCGTATTCGATAACCGATAAATCTGTATTTGAGCTGTTTTTAAATCGTATATCCAATATCTCTCCCCTGTTTCCGATATTGTATACTTCTTTTAGGTTAACGTCAAGGTAGTTTATTTGTTTCAAGGCGTTGTTATCGTAATAATCCAATTCGATTGTCGAACCGTCGATTGTGGAAGATTGTAATCTACCGGTGATATCATTGTATGACCAGCTCTGAGTTATATAAACATTGGAGGGATTATCAATCTCATAAGCCTGTAAAGCAGTTTTCCTGCTTAATACGTCGTAAGCATACTCTTTTGTATATAAATCATAAATCTCCGCCTTTTCTATATTACCCATATAAACGGGGTCAGACCTTGAAATGTGAAATGAGCGATTCAATACCCCTCCTT
>CAZKVT010000047.1:0-2601 GCA_964556365.1 uncultured bacterium
CCCTTGACAAATTATTTTTATTAACTAAATTAACATTGAATCAAGATGAGAGGCAATCCAAAGGGTCTTGTCCCGCGGGAATGCCTCTTTTTTACTTTTCCAAATGAGCCAATTTTCCTCTTAGATCATTCATAAATACAATGTGAGGCATCATTTTTCTAAAAAGCGAAGAATAGTCCTGGCGGTTTGGTATTATCAATTTTAACAATTTATTCTTTTTTATAAGATATTTCACAAGGCAATGAAAATCGCCATCGCCTGTCACAATTAAAGCTCGATCATAGTTTTCTATTTCAATCATTGTATGCAGTACTAATTCGGCATCCACGTTTCCCTTAACTTTGCCATTTGGTAATTTTAAAGTCGGTTTAAAAACTAAAATATATCCAAATTCTTGTAAACTTGTGTAAAGGTCCTGATACTCATTTACGAAACCAATAAATAAAAAAGCTTTATTTATATTATATTTATCCTTTAGGTATATCCTGAACTTCTTGAAATCTAAAACCCAACTCTGATCCCGTATTGATAGATTAACATTTTGACTATCTATAAAAGCATAATTATTTTGTTTATTTTTCATGAAATTTCATTTCTATTATAATTGAATTCAAGAGTTTAGCAAGGAATGAATTCTCAAACAGAGACACGGAGATTTAGTGGTTAGATCGTTAGGTGGTTAGGCGGAAAACTTAGTTATTAGTCTATTGGTAAATTGTGTTATTAGTAAAAAAACATAAACTGATTTACTGATTTACTAAAGTTGCGATCCAACGAACCAACAAATTAGTCCAAAGCCCTCAGTCCAATGTCAAAACTAAATCCTAAATATGAACCACAAAGCCCACAGAGAAGTGAAAGGGTGTATAAGAAGATGTGTAAATGGGTAAAAAACAGTCAACCCATCCACCCATATACTCATTGACTCATTTACTTAAATCTAACCACAGAGTACACAGAGAAAAACAAAAAACACACAGAGAACACAGAGGCTTTTTGTTTTTTTTTGACTAGTGACTATCGACCAATGACCAGTGACTATATTTACATGTAGGACATGTAGAGACTGTAGTTTATTTTGACTAAATCCCAACCCCCAGATCCTAAATCCCAAAATAATGTACTACTACTTAAAGAACTATTCCTATATTTAAGTTTAGTGAAATATTGAATTGGTCTAATGCTTTTGTGTTTCTCGTATTATAATAAACCGACAACTTGGATCCTATTGAGAAGTTTGTAGTATTACTTGAAATATATTCAACACCCATTTCAGTTAAAATCTGTAAAGTATTAAATGTTCTTGCCGGATAAAAGGTGCTTCTTGTGTAATCTTCCGGATCCCCAAGAGGTCTGTGATAAGCTGTAAAAGCTTCGCTTGTAACATAAAGATAGCCAAGCCCTAAATTGATGTGAGGGCGTAAACCGGTCTGTTCTCTAAGGAAAAATTGTAAATATGTCTGTATAGCACTGGAAGATGAGTTGAAACTAAAAAAGAAAGGCGACTTATTTAGAGAACCGCTGGAATATGAATGATAAGTAAAGGTTAAATCTAATCCTAAGGAAAATCTTTGGTTGAGTGATAAACCTCCGGGAATTGAAATTCCTAATTTATTTAGGCTAAATCCGGGGTCTCTTCCTAAAATTTCATGTTCTAAAGGGTAATTAGAACCAACTATTCCACCTATACCTAATTTAAAAGTGTAGTCCGCTTTTTCTTCTTGTTCCCAAAAATGTTTATATTGGGCTTCTTCGTATTTACTTTTCATTACTTTTGCGTTTAGTATGTCGAATTTATGCTTTACTTCTTTCAATTTAAGGTTGTTTTCGGGTATTGATTTGATACTGTTCAGAATATTTAAAGCCTCTGTAATTTTTTTGTCTTCATAGAGAACTTTAGCTTCTTTTATCTTTGCTTCGGCATTTTGTATTTGATTTTGAATATATTTTTCTTTCAAATAAGCGGCTATAATATGATATTTTATTGCCTGTTTAGTGTCACTATCGGCAAACTCTAAAAATTTTGAATATGCAATATTTGATTTTTCTCCTGCGTTTTCTGTGTCAAATCTTTCCTCGGTACTTTTATACTGTTCAAAAAGTTTTTTTAAATAATTTGAGTTCATTGATAATGTATCGATTTTTTTTATATTATTTAGAACTTCAAGAAAACTTTGTTTGGTATTAAATAAAAGCGATTTATCGCTTTTATTTAATAAATTATTTACCGATTCGAAGTCTCCGGCGATTAAAAGTGAATCTAGTTCAGCTTCTATTTTCGTTCGAACCTTTATGCTCTCAGCAAATAATGAAAAACAAAAAACAAAGAGTAATAAAAAGAAAGTACTTATCTTGATAGTTTTTCCGGTCAAGATTTCACCCCCTTATTTAAGAAAACGATAATTATCCTTATAATTTCATAATATTAAATCTTACTGTATTGTCAAGGAAATTTAAATCAGAATCCAGGAGCCAGGATAGAGAAACAAGTCAAATAGTAAAATGGTCGAATGGTTAAATCGGCATCCCCCCGCCCTTCATATTTTTTCCTATTTTACGATTTTTCAATTTAACTATTCAACTTAGATTCGAAGAATCTAT